>JAQYVY010000005.1 GCA_030145195.1 Desulfuromonadales bacterium
CATGAATCGACAGGATAAAATCTTTCTGGCGGGGCTGGTACTTCTGAGCCTGATCACTTCTTTTTCGTTCACTTTTTATGGCCTGAGCATCACTCTTGCCGAAGAGGTTCCCCCGTGGATGTCGCTCTTTGCTTATGTGGCCGCCGGTTACGGCGTGGGCAATCTTTATGTTTTGAGCTGGGCTTGGCGAAGTGGCATAAAGTGGGCTGCTGATGTGAATATGATCATGGCGTTTTGTTTTCTTGGCGCCTTTACCATGGACACCGTGAAAGGTGGTGTTGAGAGCGCTCTGGAAATTGTTGGTATACTTGTTCTGGCGCTTGTTCTCTGGATCAACTGGCTGGCAGTTAAGAAAGTTCTGACTCTCAAAGCCTGATACCGGAATCTCCCCGATGCAAACTCTTGAGTTGAAGGTCAGCGAAAATAATTTATGAAGAAATATGAAGTAACGCTTCACGGTAAAAACTTTATGCTCAATATTAATGGCGAGCATAAAAAGTTTGGTTTCCATGCCTCCCGCTTTGTTATTGCCAAGGATATGCCTGCCGCTGAAAAAATCGCAGCAATCATGATTCACAAGCATCCGATTATCAAGGATGCGATTATTAACGAGGGGGTTGATAGTCCCAAAATCCGTGTTACAAGAACCGGGGAAGTTAATTCCCTGATTTATTTTTTCAAAAAAGGTGAAAATGGCTTTGAGTTTTATTCTGAAGAGGATTAAGGCGTCGGGGCGTTATCGATAGGCATGGGGACCCAATAGCGCAGCTATTGGGTCCCCTTTGCTACCTTATTGGGCAGCTTGTTTCATGTTTCCCTGGGAGCAAGTGCCTGAATCGAGCGAAGATTGCGTAACTTGCCCGGGCCGCGAGATTGATCCCCGGAAGACCAACAACACCGGAGAGCAATGGGTAGAAGGGGGAGGGCAACGCTTGCCAGAGTTGGCGAAAAGCTTCGACGCCGACAAAGTATTGCCCTTTTGCATTACGCACATGTAGTTGCGCCTGAAAATCATCGAGAGTTTTGTCGAAATCTTCAGCGACAAAGTCCGCGGCGGCAATATCAACAAACTCCACCCGCTGGTCTGCCAGAGTCCGGTAGTAGCTCATCTCAGTAGAACAGAGCCCGCAGGCGCCATCGTAAAAAATAGTAAGGGGATAGGCTTCTTTCATTGTGGCTCCCTTTCAACGCATTCTTTCCCACATTATAACCCATCTGCAAATTTAAGGTTTTGTCCCGGATTTGATCGCTAAATAGCTGATTTTTTTCATGAGAATGTCCTTGGTTCTTGGTACTCTTTGCGGTTATCATCAAAAGTTAAATGCAAGGGCAGGCTCATTATACTGTGAAGTACAACTGGTTTATGGGCGTGATCTCCAACTACGTTGTGAAAGAATGAAGGAATGCTATGAATCACCGAGAACTCTTGAAACAGATCCCCCTTTTCGCCGGTCTTGATGCTGCTGATCTTGATCTTTTACAGCAAATCGGACGAGTGCGTACGCATCCTCGTGGGGAGCTGCTCTTTTCCGAGGGTGAAGATGCCGAAGGCTTCTTCGTGGTCGTGACTGGCAAGGTGAAGGTCTACAAACTCTCCGCTGAGGGCAAAGAGCGGATTCTGCACATCATTCATCATGGAGGCACCTTTGCCGAAGCGGCTATTTTTGGTGACGGGCTCTATCCCGCGTATGCCGAGCCCTTGCAGCAATCGGAGCTGTTCTTTCTGCCTAAAGACGGTTTCCTGAATTTGTTGCAGACCAACAGCCGCATCTCGATCAATATGATCGCCGGCCTGTCGAAGTTTTTGCGGCAGTTCGCCCAACAGGTCGAAGAACTAACTTTCAAGGATGTGCCTTCACGGCTGGCGCGTTATCTGCTTGAGCTCTCTCAAGGCCAGAAATTGGTCGTCGATTTACCCATTTCCAAAAGTCAGCTCGCTTCTAACCTTGGGACGGTCAGTGAAACCCTGTCCCGAACCTTGCGCAAGCTCTCAGAAGATGACCTGATTGTGGTTCAGGGCAAGAAGGTAGAGATTCTTGATTTCGCTCGACTAGAGAGCCTTGCAGAAAAATGTAAAGAAGGTTGACGGGCGCTGACACGGTTTTGAGCTCACCCATCAAGCAAACCCGTCTCCTTTTAACCCAATTTCCTGGAGTCTCCCTGAAATGCGCTACTTGATTTTGTGCCTGGTTGGTCTGCTGCTCCCGGCCTACGTTTATGCTGACTTTATTCTCGGCTTTGACCTGCCGGAACAAGAGGTTGCGTCAGCAGTCAGCGTTTCAATAAAACCAGCGCCTGCGGCGGGTAAGGATATAAAAGCGGTCAGGGCGAAGGGCTATCTTCAGGTCGGGGTCAACGGCGGTGTCTTCGGTTTTTCTATGCCCGATGCAAAAGGGGTCTGGAAGGGCCTGGATGTTGATACGGCGCGCGCTGTCGCCGCCGCCCTGTTCGGAAATGCCGACAGGATCAAGTATACTCCGCTGACCGCACAACACCGCTTCACTGCGCTGCAATCCGGAAAAATCGATGTTTTGATTCGCAACGTAGCTAAGACGGTAAGTCGTGAGGACTCCCTCAAAATCAAGTTCGTGACTCCCAACTATTACGATGGCCAGGGATTTATGGTGGCAAAGAGGCTCGGCGTCAAAAGCGCCTATGAGTTGAGCGGCGCAACCGTCTGTGTCCTGGCCGGCACCTCGACTGAAAAGCGTGCAGCCGATTTTTTTCGCACTAACAATATGCCTTGGAATCCGGTCGTCATCGAAAGCTACAGAGAGTATGCCAAAACCTTCTTTGCCGGACGTTGTGATGTGTTGACCTCAGACGCCAGTCAGCTAGCAGGTACACGTGCTGTCGCCCCGAATCCGAGCAACTATACGATCTTGCCGGAAACCATCTCCCGGGAGATCCTGGCTCCGGCGGTCCGGCAGGGGGATGAGCTGTTCCATGATATTGTCGATGGCGCGGTGCGTGCCATGATCTATGCGGAAGAACTTGGGATAACCTCGAATAATGTCGATGCCATGCTCAACAGCAGCGACCCGGCCATCCGGCGGTTTTTGGGCGAGGAGCCAGGCATTGGTGTGGCTCTCGACCTGGATGATCGCTGGGCGTACAACATTGTCAAGCAGGTCGGCAACTATGGCGAGGTGTTTGAGCGCAACCTGGGACGGAACACCGTCCTGAGAATAGAGCGACGTTTGAATGCCCTCAGCTCAAACGGCGGCTTGATGCACTCGCCCCCCTTATTTGTTATCTCCGCTCCAGGGTGGTAAAATATCACATATGTGTCGTTCTAGTGATGTTCTGTCTTTTGTCGGGGGAGCATATGGAGACTAAGAGAAAACTTAAAGTAATTGTTTTTGAAGACGACCCAGCGATGTCTAAATTGTTTAGAAAGATGTTGTTGAAATTCGGTCATGATGTACAGACTTTTCCTGATCCTACCGCCTGCGCTGTTTACAACTCTCCTGAATGTGATTGCCCCATGGATACTCCGTGTGCCGATGCGATTATCACGGACATTATGATGCCGAATATGGACGGCATCGAGTTTTTTAAGCTTCAAAGGAGCCGTGGTTGCAGGCTCAATGATGAAAATAAGGCCTTGATGAGCGCCGTATCGACAGCCCAACAGCAGGCAGCAGTCAAGGAGCTTGGTTGTAATTTTTTCAGAAAGCCATTTAAGATCGTTGAAATAAAAAAATGGCTAGAAGAATGTGCTGAAAGAATCCATTGAAGCCCTTATTGGACTTGGTTTGGGATGACGGAAAACGATCATCTGGATTTGACCCTTGAGGGCACTTCCTATGAGCCACAATGGTTTCTCTCAACTTGACCTTTGTCAAAGACTCGCTCTGGCTTGTCTGCTATTATTCGCACATGAAATTACTTAATTCCTTTTTGATGATGACCGCGCTCGCTCTTTTGTCGGGTTGTGCAACCGGTCCGATCCCGCAATCTATCAACGAAAAGCCTCTAACCCGGATTGCAGCTATTGACGCGACCGGTCTGTTCGCTGCTAATTGGGATGCTCGAACTCTGGCTTTGGTTCAGAGCGGCTTGTCTCTGGTTGATCTGAATTCTAAAGAGAAACAGAAACTTTCATCTGACAGCCCGGTCGCCTTGGCCTTCAGCCCGGATAGTTCGGTGCTGGCGGCAGCGTTCCCGACCGCAAAGAATGAAACCCGCCTGACACAGTATTCCTCTCAAGGTCAATTGTTGCATGAAACCATCCTGCCGATTGCGCTCACTCAGCTGGTTTGGAGTGCTCGTGGCGACTTGTTGGTGACAGGTTATGTGCTCAAGAAGTATTCGTTTGGTGGTGATTTGCAGCAGTTGCTTTACCGGGTGAATGGGGCTGAGGTGACCGAAACGGTCCTTTCCGGGACGACTCTGAAGCTTGCTACGGTAAAGCTGACCGCAGCGATTATGGCAAAGGTTCAACCGGTGGCTTTTTCCCAAACTGGCGATGAACTGGTTTTTGTCCATCTGCACGATCCGCCGCAGTTTCCGCCTTATCTGGAGCTGGTTTATTATAGCTGGCAAGTGGGTAAGAGCCGTTCGCTACAGAAGTTGCCACTGCAGAAGCTGGCGCTTGACTGGGGCAAAACTCAGTCGGTGACGGTTCAATCTTCTGTTGGTGCCCTGACTTTTGCCCTGTGGCCCACGGCGGAAGAAACGGAATCTCTGCCTTCAACCAAGGTCTACCGGTTTGACACGGGACGGCTCTACGCTGGCGAAGAACTTTTGGCAGATTGGGGGAAAGATGCTAAGTTGCAACGGCTTTCCGGCGGGCGGTTTCTGCTTTCATCCCGGAAAGCTCTCTATCTTGGTGATGGGCTACGCCCTGAATTGTCTGAACCCTATAGTGAGAAACAGTGGACTTTGCGTCGTTGGCGTTTTCAAGGTCTGATTACATCGGAAGAATATCAAAAGCTGTTGCGAGAGGAAAACCCATGAGTTGTCTGTTGCGCCTGCTCGGTTTGTGCTGTTTGACCCTGTTGTTCATGACAACTACGGCGACCGCCGAAGAGTGCCTCGAATGCCACAAAAAGGAGACTCCAGCTGCGGTTGCACAGTGGCAGGCGAGTTCCCATGCCGCTAAAGTTGCTTGCTCTGCTTGTCACGGCACCGATCACGAGGCCATCCTCAAAGGGGAGGCTCCTGCTGATGCTAAGGTCTGTGGCCGCTGCCACGAAAAAGCTTATCACGAACATGTTGCCAGTAAGCACGGCATGGGCCTGCATTCCGGTTGGGGGTGCACGCGCAATCTTGCCAGCCGTGACCCTCGCGAGTGTCGCTTCTGTCACGAAGAGGGCAGCACTGTGCCGAAAACCTCTGTGCAATGTGCACGCTTTCTGACCCAGACGTCAGAGATGGGCGCGCTCGGCTGCAACCGTTGTCACCAGGTAGAGAATTCCTGCGCCTCTTGTCATACCAACCATATAACCGATCTTGCCGCTGTCCGCGGTTCAGAAAGCTGCGCGACTTGTCATATGGGGCCAGATCATCCGCAATGGGAGATGTGGCAGACTTCGCGTCACGGCGTGTTGTTTGAGGCGCTTGGTGAAACAGCCGGGCCGACCTGCCAGCGTTGTCATATGCCGCAAGGTTCCCACGATGTCTCTTTCGGCATCACTATGACGCCGGGGATGGTTCAGCCCGCTGAACTGTTTGCACAACGTCGCCAGGAAATGGTTGAACTCTGCACCCAATGTCATGCCAAAACTTTTGCCGAGCGTGAACTGCAAAGTGGTGATGCCATCCTCGAGCAGAGTCGGGCTATGATTCAGGAGGCGGCTGCGGTGATCCGGGACCTCGCTGATCGTGAGCTGCTGGTGCCGTCACTGCAAGAGCGCCCAGAGCACCCTTTGCGTGGCCGGGAACTGGTTCTCGACGGGCAGATGCTGTATGAGGATATCTCTCACATTGAGCGGCTATTCTTTAAGATGAAAAAGTTTGACTTTGCCAAGACGGTCAAGGGGGCTTTTCACCAGAATCCGGCCTACACTCACTGGTACGGCAATGCTGAACTGAAAATGACTCTGGCTGACATCAAAGCTGAAGCCGCACGATTGCTGAAGAGTGGTGCCCCTCTCAGTCAAGTGCCGACCAAAGCAGGTGAGGGCAGTGTTTTTCAGTCTTTAGAAAAAGAATTGCAGATTCTTAAACATAAGCGAGATCGTGGTGCGATCGATGCCGATGAATATAGTAGAAGTAAACAGGATTTGCTTAAGTCCGTGCCTGTCGAATAAAGAAACGCGATGTCGTTGTCACATAATCACAAGGCTTTTCTTTCCACTAATCTAAAAAAAAACGCAAAGGCGCAAAGTCCGCAAAGAGGATCAGACTCTATAAGGTTCGCTGCAATAGCCTGTTTTCCCTTCGCGTCTTTGCGCCTTTGCGTTGATAATGGTTTCTAAGTAAGTTGAAAATATCCTCTGACAATTCAATAAAACCCCTGACCCGCAAAGAACTCAAGGATCTCAAAATCTTGCTGCAATTTACCGCGGTTTTTTGTGGAGAAAAACATTCTGCTTTCAGGTCAGTAATCACAATCGATGAGTCCGAGTTGCAGAGTCTCCCCTTGAGCAAGTATCCTGTCTGTAATGAGTGTCGTGAGTTTTTGCTTTATGCTTTTGAACGACGCCTGCGTTGCCCGCTCGCGGAGAAACCGGTTTGCAAACATTGCACCGTGCACTGTTACAAGCCGGGTCATCGTGATCAGGTGCGGGAGATTATGCGTTTTTCAGGTCAGTTTCTGATCAAGCGCGGCAGGGTTGATTTGCTCTGGCATTATTTTTTCTAGCCTCTTGACCCTGGTCAAGGCGGGATTGAGTTTGAGCGGTTAAAGTTGACCTCACACTAACGAAATTTACAACGACGAACCTTGAAGGAGATAACCCGATGATTCGTAAAATGGTCAAAATTGATGAAGATAAATGCAACGGCTGTGGTGAATGCGTGCCGTCGTGTGCTGAAGGTGCTATTCAAATTATAAATGGGAAAGCCAAACTGGTTGCCGATAAACTCTGTGATGGTTTGGGCGCATGCCTCGGCGACTGCCCACTTGGGGCTATTACTGTAGAAGAACGTGAGGCCGACGAGTACGATGAGGTCGCAGTGGATGATCATCTTAAAGACATTGGTCGTGAGCCGTTGCCCCATCGTGATGATACACCCGCACCGGTTTCGGGTGGCTGTCCCTCCGCTGCCGTGCAAAACTTTAAGGCGCCAGCTGGCAGCGGTTGTCCTTCGTCCCGAGCGATGCATTTCGATAAGCCTGCCGCAGAAACTGCAGGTGACCTTACCTCCCGGCCCTCGCGTCTGGCTCAATGGCCAGTGCAACTGCATCTGGTGCCGCCGACAGCACCTTTTTTCCAGAATGCTGATGTGGTTTTGGCTGCGGACTGTGCACCTTTCGCCTATGCTGATTTTCAGGAAGACCTGCTCAAAGGCAAGGCGCTTGCGATTGCCTGCCCCAAGCTTGACGATACAGCCCCTTATGTCGAAAAACTGACCGCAATGATTACCCAGAGCAATATCAAAAGCTTGACCGTGGTCCACATGGAAGTCCCTTGCTGTAATGGGCTGGTCATGATGGCCAAGCAGGCCCTCGCGAATAGCGGTCGTGATATCCCTTTTGAAACGGTTTGTATCGGTATCCGCGGCGACAAGAAATAGCCGGACTGTTTCTGAACAGGGGAGGCTAGCAGCCTTTCGGACTATCAATGAACTGGCTGCTAGAGGTGAGATGAAATCAGGTGTTTTATTATAGAGATATCTGAGCGCCACTTTAATCCACATGATCATGGCCACCTGGAAACGGGTGGCCATTTTTGATTTATCATGTAAACTGTTAAAGTATCAAGTGATGTTGTTTTATTAAAACATTTGATTTAACGGAGAATTGTAATGGCGATAAAGGTTAATGTTGAGCTGAAAGACGGCGCTGTCTGCATGATGGCCAAGAAATCTTTTAACATTTTTCTAGCGCTAGACAGAGTCTCTACTTTCAAGCGGGCCAATGGTTGGGTTGTTGTTGGGAAAGATCAACTGAGAGACTTAGAAAAAAACAATAATTATCCTCTCTTTGCCGATCGCAGGACTGTGTCATAAACTAAACACCTAGTGGGGGACGTTGTTGAAATATTGACAAAAACCAGCCTCTCTCCTATTATCCACAAATGCCACGCCATGCACGTATAGATATCCCCGGCCTTTTGCAGCACGTCATCGTCAGAGGAATCGAACGCAGTAACATCTTTCTGGATGATGATGACCGCGAAGATTTCGTTGCCCGTATGGGCCGTTTGTTAGATGAAACACGCACTGTCTGCTACGCCTGGGCATTGCTCGATAATCACTTTCACCTTCTCTTGATGCCGACCGAACAATCTCTTGCGCGTTTTATGCGCAGACTGCTGACAGGTTATGCTGTCTACTTTAATCGGCGTCACCTTCGCTCCGGCCATCTTTTCCAAAACCGCTATAAATCAATTGTTTGTGACCGCGACGCCTATCTGCTGGAGTTGATTCGTTATATTCACCTCAATCCACTACGCGCTAATGTGGTCAGTTCTCTGAATCTGCTGGCGGATTTTCGTTGGAGCGGACATCGCCAGTTGCTTGGTCGTGGTACCGACCAGTTGATTGTTGCGGATGATGTTTGGTCGATGTTTTCCCGCCGTAAGAAAATCGCCATAGAATCATATCTGCAATTTCTTGCTGATGGTCTCAATGGTAATCTCTCAAAAATTTCGAGTGGAGGACGCCGTGCCAGCCAAGCGTTTGATTCATCACTCACCGATCAGGACCTTTATGATGACCGCATTCTTGGCGGTGGCGGCTTTGTTGAGCGAGTCTTGGCAGCTGCTGAGTTGATAGAGTCTCATGTCTCACTTGAGAGCATTATGGAAAGAGTTGCCAACTATTTTGGTGTTGATATTGAAGAGCTGCACTGTCCAAGCAAAGTCAGGTTGATTGCAAACGCAAAGGCTGTTATCTGTTACTTGTCGACACGGCGCTTCCGAATCCCTGGTGGTGAGGTTGCGGCTAGACTTGGCTATACGCGGTCAGCGGTGAGTCATGCTTCAGATCGAGGGAAGATTCTTTTTGATGGGGATGATGTGTTGCGGGACTTACTGGGGTGAATGTCAAAATATCAACAACGTCCCCTTTCCTGGGACTATAATGTTTTCGTCCATTATCAATATTTTATTCAGAGTGCCTTCAAATGGTTGAAGATCCAACTACTTTAATAGCTGGCGTGGTTATGATAATCACCCATGTCAGGATGGCGATCATGGCAAGGGATGATTCCCGAGCAAAAGGCTTTGATGCACTTATGTTTTTGTGTTGTCCACCTTTCGCCGTCTTGTATTATATTCGGATACCCAGAAGAAAGAGAAAGAGGATTGATTACCTGCTCTGGATATTTTTAGTGTCTACGACTGTTGTTATCTACAGGGTCTCCTAGAAGACACGCTCCTGACACACAGTAAAACCACTGATTTACAGTTCTATCACCCGTTTCGAGACACCCAACCCCCTGCATGCGACAACTAATCGTCTGCAAAACAGAGCGCATAATCACTGCACTTCCCACAATTCGGTGATTTGCACATCACCCCGCCATTGAGTTCACAAACCTGCTTGTAGAGATAACGCTTCCAGCGCATATTTTGATGGTTGGCTTCTGCCAGCGAGGGAAGATGGCGGCGGATGGCGGCGCTCAGTTCTGGCCGTTCAAACAGCCCCATGGCGACCCAGAGATGGCCGGGGTGGGCGGCGCGGGTGGCGAGGATATGCGCCAGTCGTACGGACTTGTGGTGGTTCTTGTTGCCTGATTCAACCGGGACATGTGAGAGCAGAATCGCCAGCACCTCGTGGCTGGGTTCGGGGGGAAGTTCTTCATTCGACTGCGCGTATTGAGTGAGAAATGCGCGATCGAGACCTGGGAAGTAGGCCATCATAAGGTAACTCAGATTGCCATCATCCAGCCCGAGAGCGGCAGCCGTATCGTAGGGTTCTTTTGCGGCAACTGCAATCAGGCAGGCAAACAGATGGCGATCTTCCTCTGTGACGTGATCGGGTTTCACTGTGCCTATAAGCTCGGCATAGATAGAATCTTTTGCCGTCACGCGCGGTCCGTGTTCGGAGGCTTGCGGTAGACTCGCCTGAACCGGAGAGTTGCCGTTGCGGGCACTTTTGACGGCGGCCTGAAGCGCTTGCGCAGCCAGTTGCGCACAGTAGTCGCGTTCAGCAGGAAGTCCCTGCAAGGCAACATCGAGACGTTTCGCGTCAATGCTCTGCATATCATCAAGCGTACGACCAACCGTCAGTTCCGCGGCCACGGCGCAGGCAGCCATGGAATAACCACAGCCGAAGACCTGGTAGCGGACGTCGGACACCCGGCCACCTTCAACCTTGAGGGTGAAGCGTACCGCTAGACGACTGCCGAGCTCTTTTGAGTCCAGACCGACTTCTCCGGTGCCGTCGGCATCCGCTAAGCTGCCGGCACGGCGTGTGTCTGTCGCCCATTGGCGTATGGTGTCTGAGTAGCCGTTCATGGATTTATACTCGGTTTCCCTTGATGATAACTTAAAAGATGGATTGGAACGCGGTACGCGGAACGAGGAACGAGGAACGCGAAAGTCAGAAACAATGGTTTTCTGGTGTCCGCGTCCCTCGTCCCGCGTCCCTCATTACAGTCGCTGCATTCGCACTTTCAAACAAAAAATACGCTCCCCCCTCATACAACAGATCATTCTTCAACGGATTCCCGACCTGCTCCCAGTTGGGAAAGCCGCGCAGCACCAGCCCTTTGTGCAGTCGATGCGCCAGCGCCTCGCAGTGACAGTTGCTGACGATCACGTCATAGTTATCTGCAAGCTGTTCTGCGTCTTCCAGATCGCCGACCAGTACCTGATCGGCTTTGATTTTCTCTAACTGTGGTGAATCAACGGTAGATATTGCGACCGTCACCTTGCCCCCGGCGTCATAGAGGGCCTGACAGAGACCGGCGAGCTGATCGGGCTCGGCAGCCACCAGAAAACGGCTTTGGCCGAGAGAGAAATGACTGTCAAGCATGGCGTCCTGCAAACGCTGGCGCCAACGAGCAACAGTCAGGGGCGGGCCACTGAAACCGGTTTCCGTCAGAAGTAGTTCGGCCAGAGCATCGGTCGCTTCAAGTCCCTGCAGGTGCGAAAAGTGCTGGTGGCGCATCTCGGGGTTTTTCTTTTGTAGTGCGGTGGCACAGCTTTGCATCGAATCGCCAACGCTGATGACTAGGCCTGCATCAGCAAAGGTCCGGATCTCTTCGACCGTAATGCCGCCGCTGGATAGCGCCGCCTGCTTTTCTCCGAGATGGCCGTCAAGGGAGGTCGAAAGATCAGGGAGTGCCAGCACGTTGAAACCGAAGCCTTCGATAAATTCCTTGATCTTTTCCACTTCGATCGGCGTCAAGCTGACATGCGGCAGCAACACCAGCTTGTTATCGTCGATGCTCTCAGCTGGTTCTGTCAGCTGTTCGATCAAGGCCGTGCAGGTCAGCGCCCAACCGCTCTCGAAGCCGCCCTCGTAGTCGGGTGTGTTGACGTAGACCAGAGGATATTCGATTTGTGCCGCGACCCCGCGGACGTCATCACCCTTGGTTTCCGGCAGGCCGGTGGTGTGCAGGCCGATCAAACTTGGGGCCACCTTTTTGGTGATGTTCTTGACCGACTCAACAATGCTGTAATCGCCACCGTCGAGCACGGCGATGGCATCGGTGACCGCGCTGGTCTGGATGGCGATTGGCTCACAGAAGTGGCGGGTGAAAAAGACCTTGGTGAAGCTGGTACAGCCCTGGCCGCCGTGCATCAGCGGCATACAGCCGTCGACTCCCAGAAAGGCCAGCGTGGCCCCCATCGGCTGACTGAGTTTGAAAGGGTTGACCTGTAGCGGCTTGCTTCTTTTGTGCATCACTTTTCCCATGGAGCCCTCCGCGCGACGTTTTTAAACACCGGGTTCTGCAAGGCGTTTTTTAGATCTTCGGCCAGGTTGAGCAGTCCAGCGTAGCCGCCGTAACTCTTCTTCTTCTCCTGATTGACGTCGGCGAAGGCAATGCCCTTTTTGATCGCGGTGTAGAGGCTGCGACCGCCAGCCAGCAGCAGGTCAGCGCCAGTCTCGTCAATTATCTTCGCTTGCTCGACGCCAGGGTTCATCATCAGCACGCCCTTGTCGCCGAGCGTCTCTCTGGCTTTTGCCCGGTCATCTTCGGTAGCTTTTTTGACTGCGGTTCCGACCACCTCGATGCCGAGGTCCTGCAAGGCCGCGGCGATCGACCAGGTCTTGTTACCGCCAGTGTTGAGCACGGCTTTCTTGCTTTTGAAGAACGCCTGATACGGTTTCAGCTTTTCACTCAGCTTCGCCTCTTCTCTGGTAATCAGCGCTCTGGTGCGTTCGATCAACCCGGCATCACCCAAAGCCTCGGCGATGGCGAGCAGACCCTTGCTGGTATCGCGTTTGCCATAGAAAGAAAGGGCGATCGATGGGATGCCGTAGCGCTCTTCCAGCTTGCGGGTTAGTGAGACCAGCGACTTGGCACAGACCAGGACGTTGAGTCTGGCCCGGTGGGCGGTACGGATTTGGGCGACTCGACCATCGCCGCTCAGTGTTGCGAGGACGCGAATACCGAGTTCTTCCAGTAGTGGAGTGTACTGCCACATATCGCCGGTGACGTTGTATTCACCGATCAGGTTGATATCGAAAGCGGTTGTTGTCTCGGGCTCTTTGGTGCCGATCAGGTGGGCTAGGGCGGCTTCTCCTCCCAGACGGCTGCCGAGGTTCTTGCTGCCGACAAATCCGGGGGCGTGCACCGGCACCATCGGCACACCATGGCGCTCGGCCGCCTGGTTGCAGAGCAGGTCAAGGTCGTCACCGATCATAGCGGTGACGCAGGTGGCGTAAACGAAGATTGCCTCAGGAGCGTAATGCGCCATGATGTAATCGATTGATGCAGCGACTTTCTCTTCACCGCTGAAGACCACGTCGTTGATGTTGATGTCGGTGGTGAAACCCATTTGGGTGAGGTCGCGTCCCGCAAAACTGGTGCCGGTGGCGCGGGTCTCCCATGAGGAACCGAGGCAGGTCATCGGACCGTGCACCAGGTGGGCGGCATCGGCATAAGGGAAGAGGGATATCTGGGCGCCTTCGAAAGCGCAACCGCCCGTAGTCGCACCGGGGGTCGGTGCGTTGCAGGCAACTTTGCGGGTCTGATTATGGGCGCAGGAGCTTTCGTCGAGCAGTTCTTTGATTTTTGGTTTATTGGCCATGTTGGGCTGACTCCCTGAAAGATTTACTTCAGTTAGAAATCAGTCCCGTCACATCTTTGAGAGGGAAACCGGCTTTTCCGGCGGCGTTGGCGGGAAAGGAGGGTGATCTGCTGCTCTTGGTAAAAGCAAGAGTCCTGCCATGATGGAGAATGACCACAAAATGGGCATTTTGTGGCAGTCACGCCCTCTCTTATCTCAACATCAACGGGCAAAAACCGGGCAGTCTGCTCTTTTATTGTGCATATAGTCTCTATGAAGGAACTGGCTCCGCAGGTGTCTGTTACCGTTTTTCTAAGCGAGGAGCCCCTTAAATGCTGGGGCATCTGCTTAAAAGCTGGGACTGCCCCTTAGCGGGCACACCCTTTGCTATAATACGAGATACAGCAATTTCCGGCAAAGTCGCCGGACTCCGGCAATGAAGCCCAAATCCATAAAAATGGTTTTGGGCTTTTTTTATTTAGGGGACTGTCCTGAAAAAAACGGTTCTATAACCTTAAAAAGATCGAGTTAGCCACTAAGACACGAAAAGCTCATTTAACAGAGTAAAAGCGATCATTCTGAGTTCGCAATTTAGATGCTTACGGAAACACACAAAGTGCTTACTCCGTGACTTAATGGCTAACCTTTTTTTGCGATAGGTTCAAAAAACAAACTTGAAACGAGGTGCACAATGTCTGAATTCAGCAACACAGAGATTATCATCGACGATACCACCTTGCGCGACGGTGAGCAGACGGCTGGTGTCGTCTTCAGTCTCGATGAGAAGAAACGGATCGCCAGGATGCTCGACGAAGTCGGTGTTGGTGAACTGGAGTGCGGGATCCCGGCGATGGGCAAAGAGGAGAAGGCGTCGATCAAGGCGCTGGTTGATATGGATCTGGATGCCCGATTGATCACCTGGAACCGGGCGGTGATAGCCGATATCCAGGCCTCCATCGACAGCGGTGTACGTGCGGTCGATATCTCCCTGTCAGTTTCTGATATCCATATCGAGCACAAACTGCGCAAGAGCCGTGACTGGGTCAAGGAACAACTCAAGGTGGCGCTCGGTTTTGCCAAAGAGCATGACCTCTATGTCTCCGTCGGCGGCGAGGATGCCAGCCGCGCCGATCTCGATTTTCTGGTCGAGCTGATGGAGATCGCCAGAGGCTTTGGGGCTGATCGCTTCCGGTTCTGCGACACCCTCGGTATTCTTGACCCCTTCACGACTTATGACAAGCTTCGCTATCTGGCCAGCCGGGTCGACCTCGACCTTGAGGTTCATACCCATAATGATCTCGGTATGGCGACGGCCAATGCGATTGCCGGAGTCCGGGCCGGAGCGAAGTTTGTCAATACGACAGTTAATGGCTTGGGCGAGCGGGCGGGCAATGCTGCACTCGAAGAAGTTGTCATGGCACTGAAACATGCCTGCGGAATTGCGCTGCCGATCGACACCAGCCGCTTTGTCGAACTGTCGAAACTGGTCGGTAAAGCCAGCTGTCGACCGGTCCCGGAATGGAAAGCTATCGTTGGCGAGAAAGTCTTCTCCCATGAGTCCGGCCTGCATGCCGACGGCGTCCTCAAGTATCCCGGCAACTATGAAGGATACGATCCAGCCGAGGTCGGCCTGACCCGGCACCTGGTGATCGGTAAGCATTCTGGAAGTCATGGTCTGAACGCGCGTCTTGGTCAGATGGGTCTGAAGCTCGAACGGAGAGAACTCGACAGGTTTCTTGACCAGGTGAGGTGTGTCGCCCAAAACAACAAAAGACCTATCTCTGATCGGGATTTGGTTGAACTTTATCATGCTCGGCAGAAGGTGGCGTAACCGTGATCTCAATTAATTTGGCGCAAAAATCAGACTGGGATCAATTTTATTTGCTGGCGACGGCTGAAGGTTGGAGAGTACCGAAAATTGAACGCCTGCTTTTCGCTGGATCTTGGTCCGATTTTGCCTGGGCTCTCAATATTGACGGCAGGTTTGGTGGTTTTGTCACGGCGGTCCCGCATGAGCGGAGTGGTTGGATTGGAAACTTGCTCGTTCCTCAATCTCTGCGAGGGCAGGGCTATGGCGTCCAACTCTTTCGCGCGGCACTTGATAGCCTGTCTGGTCAAGGGCTCTCGACGTGTTGGCTCACGGCCTCAGAGTCAGGACTGCCCATTTATCAAAAAGCCGGGTTTGTTTCTGTCGATCAGGTGGAACGCTGGGTTTCTCCAGAAAGGCAAGGCTCTGAGACGGGTGTAGAGACAAAAACTGATCCGACCGAAAAGTTATGGCTCTCCGATCAAGGTGCGTGGGAGGAGGAACGAAGCTCTTTGCTGGAGGCTCTTGCCAGTCATGGTCAGACTTTCGCTTGCGAGGACTCGGTGGCGTTTTTGCAAAGGGATATTGATGTGCAGATCATCGGCCCTTGGTATTCTCCGTCGTGCTTCCCAAGAGCCAACCGGCAGTTGTTGCAAAGGATCTTGTCGGCAGCTGATCCTGATGGCGAAATCGTTGTCGACATCCGTGCCTCATCCCCCATCCGTCAACTCATTGCTGCTGCCGGTTTTGACCGCGCTGGATCTACATCCTTGATGAGAAAGGGTGCTCCTGCACCTGATGGTTTGAGCACAATGGTGTCGTTAGCCAGTCTGGGGAGTTTTGGCTAGTTTGTTTTGATTGCATCCGCCTTAACGATACCAGAATGGTGTGTACGGATAGGAATAGTACCCCGGGTCGTAAGGGTGACTCCGCCCATGGTCTTCCGGGCCGACATAACGCGGATACGATGGGTCATAATGCGGAGAAAGACCGTATCGGAACGGGCTGTCCCAGAGGTAGATTTCAGTCAGGTTGAAAACAGGGTAGTTGTACTCTTGCTCGCCGAGAAGCCTTGGTTCTTTACCCAAAACCTTCCCCGCCAGGGTCACGAGTCGTCCTGGTGCGTAAATTTCCGGGTCGAGCGGATCAGGGGTTTTAACCAGGAAACGCCGTCCGGCTTCTTGCAGAGATAAAGGTTCGCCCCACCGGTTCAGACTCCACTCCATAACCTCCAAAACGGCGCCTTCTTCGGCATTGTTGATCGAAATAACCACTCCACCCAGTAAAATATGTTGATCAAGGAACGCCGACGGGTTTTCGCTGACCATGGCAAACGTGGTGTCTGGAGAGACCTGTTTTCGTGTTTCACTGGAGATCGGGTGCATGCAGGCGGAGAGAAGAAGTGTTACGATGATTATTATTAACGGTTTGATGTGCATATCAACCTCCCTGGAACCTTGTCGTGCTTGACTGATGGCAGTGCATCTGGGTTGTTACTATGATCTTTGATTCTAACAGAAAATAACGTCTGGCGAAATCCTCACAATGCTCGCCATGGTTGACCTGGAAAATGTTGATTTGCTAGAGTGCCGCATCGTAACCGCCGTTAATTTAGAAATCAGGAGACAGTTTTGATACGTGTTGAATTTGTTAAGTTGCCACGACCTGAGAAAGCCCGTATCCTCTGCGACCTTGCGGAAGAGTTTTATCAGCAGGGGAGGCGGGTGCTGGTGTTGGTTCAGGATGATAACCAGGGCGTGACCCTGGATAAATTCATGTGGGTCTGGAAAAAGGACGCGTTTGTTCCCCATGGCCATGATAATGGCACATTGGAATGCCTGGACGAACCGGTAGTGATCGTTGCTGATGAGAGGAATCCTAACGGTGCGCAGGTTCTTTTGCTGGGTAAACCTTGTTCGCTTGAGTTTGCCAGGCATTTTGAACACGTTGTAGACTTTGCCGAAGTCCATGAAGAGCAAAGTCGTGACGCGTCGCGGCAACGATTTAAACAGTATCAGGAGAACGGTTTTGGTCCCTACCTGCGTCAATAACGGCGGCTTGCCAAGTCTGGTGCGCCTTGATGTGGTGCCGCGACTCAATGAAGAAGTGCAACTTTCGGCCGGGGCTGTTGCCGCCCTTGCTCTCTGGCAGCCCAAAGTTGATGAGCTTGTGACCTTGTTGGACCCAGAGGGATCGGCCTATCGTGCTAGGCTCACTACAGTGGCTGCCGCGTCTTGTACTTGTCTTCCGTTGCAACGTCTTCCGCACCCGGTTGAGAGTTTGGTGCGCCTTGAACTCTACCAGGCTGTTCCAGATCAGGAGAGCTTTGAGTCGGCGCTGCAAACGCTGACAGAGTTGGGTGTAAATTGTATTTCGACCATGACGACTGCTCTCTCCGCAGCCGTTGTTGAATTTGAGGCCCAAAGCTCGTCGGAGCTCATCCTCAAGGCTGCCAAACAGTGTCACCGGGCCATGTTGCCAGAACTTTTCACGGGTTTAACTTTTGAGGCTGCTCTTGCCCAGGCGGCCTCTGCTGAATTAAAACTTTTGCTCTCCGGAAGCGAGGCCCCTTGGTCGTTGGTAGAAGGGCTTGGGAGTGTGATCCCGCAGAGTGTTGCCATACTGGTCGGCCCCGCAGACGGCTTTTCCGAGGAAGAGGTTGCTCTGACCCAGGCGTTGGGGTTTCTCCCGGTCAGCCTTGGACCGAGAATATTAAGTACTGCAACGGCGGCTATTGTGGCCGCGACGCTGGTGCAGGGCCATCTCGGCGACCTGCGTTGATCCCGGGACTGACTCCATAGGGGGTTGTCCTTTTAACTGACTGTAAACTAGAGGCCTTTTCGCCAACAGATCGCCTCTTTCAAGGCCGTGAAATTATATGAATCTCAATAATCTGTCTGTTGTACTGGTGGAACCTCGCGGAGAACGCAACATCGGTTCAGTCGCTCGGGCCATGGCAAATTTTGGTGTGAGTAATCTGCGATTGGTGGCACCGAAAACCGATCATCTGCAGGATGAAGCTCGCAAGATGGCGGTCAAAGCTGCCACCCTGCTTGAGCAGGCCGTGGTCTACCCGGACCTTGTGAGTGCTCTCAGCGATTGCCATTATTCTTACGCCACAACCCGCCGTTTTGGGAAGTATCGCGTCAACTTCCATCATCCCGATACGGCTGCGGAAGAGCTGTTGCCGCTGCTTGATCATGGCCGGGTCGCTATGGTTTTCGGCCGCGAAGACCGGGGACTGCATACCGAGGAGCTGGATCTGTGCCAAAGGTTGATAACGATCCCGACCTTTGAGAGCTTGCCGTCGATGAATCTGGCGCAGTCGGTTGGCATCTGTCTTTACGAAGTCGGAAAAAAACATGGTGAACTTAGCGGCAAGACCAACGATGGCAAGCGTCTGGCGACAGTTGAGCAACTGGAAGTACTTTTTACGCACATGCGTAAAACGTTCCTTGATATCAATTACCTGAACTCGCAGAATCCGGAACATATCATGCGCTCATATCGTCAGCTGTTAGGTCGGGCTGGTCTTGATGAACGCGATGTGCGCATTGTGCGTGGTTTAATTAGTGAGATCGATCGGGTTGAAGCAGAGCGGCGTTTGCTGGCTGCCGGGAGTACTGAAGACATTGCTTAGAGAAGAAATCCTCGCAAACGGTTTGCGCATCGTCTTTACCGATGAGAGTAATCGCTATTTCGGTGATTATCACCGCGTCTGCGTGGTTGCTACTATGACCTGTGACCTGCAGCGTCTGGTCGACAACACGCCGGTCGACGAATCGTTCTGGACTCAGGTTCGTTCAACTTTGGGAGAAAAGTTGCAGAGCACTCGTCGATTCGAACGCATGGGTGTTCCCTCCGCCAGAGTTGATGAAGTCAGATCGGCCTTGATCGATGACTTTATGCGCCATACTACTCCTTATTTAGGTCGAATCGACTACTTGCACTCGCTTGCCGAGGCGGAGATGGGCAAGCGTCGCCCCCGTCGTACTTATGCGCCCTAACACCACTCTGGAGATCGATATCACGACCCTGGTCCACGGTGGCCGAGGGCTGGGCCGTCACGAGGGCAAAGCGGTCTTTGTCCCCCTGACGCTTCCTGGCGACCGGGTGAGGTGCCGTATCGTCAAGGCCAAATCACGCTATGCCGAGGCGGAGTTGCTTGAAGTCCTCACGCCTTCAACAAACAGACGCCAGCCGCCGTGCCCCTATTTCGGCCTCTGTGGCGGCTGTCAGTGGCAGCACCTCGCTTACGAGCAGCAGACTGGCTGGAAGCAACGGATCTTTGCCGATTTAATGACGCGTGGTGGGATTACCACCGAAGACCGGCTTTTGCCGATCGTTGCGTCGCCTGATGAGTGGCTTTATCGTAACCGGGTGCAGTTCAAGTGCCACCTGTCTGACCATGGTGTTGTCATCGGTTTCTATCGCACCGGGAGTCATCAGATTGTCGATGTTGAGCACTGTCGTCTGGTGGTACCTCCGATCCAACGAGCATTGACCCTGTTGCGTGATAAACTGCCCACCGCGCCTCATCCGGAGGCAATCCACCAGCTTGACGTGGCCTGTGGCGATGATGACAAAGTCAGGGTTGTGTTGCATGCTCGGCCCGTTGCTGTTGCGGCACTGCGTTCATGGCTAAGAGACTTGGCCCGGGAGTTTTCATTCGATGCTTGCTTGCAGACTGGGAATAAAGAGTCTCTTGAGATTGTCTCAGGCGATGGCTATCTGACGGTTCATGTCGATTCGCCGCAACTTGAACTCTGCTATGGGCCCGGTGGTTTTGCTCAGGTGAATTCATCGCAGAACCGTAACCTGGTCAGCACCATGTTGGAGCGCCTCAACCTGCAAGGACACGAGCGGGCCCTTGATCTCTTCTGCGGCATGGGCAATTTCAGTCTGCCCCTGGCTCGGCGGGCGGCACAGGTTGTCGGCGTGGAGGACTATGCCCCGGCGATTGCCGATGCATTGGGTAACGCAGAACGCAACAACCTCGCTAACCTTGATTTTTTTGCCGAAGATGCTGCCGGGGCCATGGCCCGCGCCGAGGTCTCCGGTTTCGATCTGGTCGTTCTCGACCCGCCACGAACCGGGAACTACTCGGTCGCGAAAGAGCTGCTTGATATCGGACCGAATCGGATTCTGTACGTTTCTTGTGATCCTGCTACGCTGGTTCGTGACCTTAACCCCTTGGTGAATAACGGTTATGAGGTGGCTTCTGCCCAGACTTTTGATCTTTTTCCACAGACATGGCATATTGAAAGCATGACTCTGTTGCTTCGAAGTTAGGAGAAACCCCACCTTTCTTCCGCTCTTATGGCACAGAAGACAACTTTCCCCTTGCAATGAAGGTAAAGTTTTGATAGAAAACATTATTAACTTTTCAACTGAAAAGTGAGCTTTGCGGCTCGCTTTTTTTATTTTACAGAGCTTTTGATGCAAACTGACCAATTAACAATAATAAATAGGCTCGTGACTCCGATTCTTGATGACCTTGGTTTTGAGCTTGTTGATTTAGAGCTGAAGCGAGAAAACAAGGGCTCAGCATTACGGCTTTTTATCGATAAACCAGGTGGCATTACCCTGGATGATTGTGTCTCAGTCAGTCGTGAAGTCGGGGCAGTTCTCGAAATAGAAGATCCGATCAAGGCGGCTTATCGCCTGGAAGTCTCGTCGCCTGGTCTCGATCGTCCGCTTAAGAAAGCGACCGATTTCGAGCGCTTTTCTGGACAAAAGGCGAAGATCAAAACCTTTGAGCTGCTCGACCCTGACCAGCGAGGACACACCCGCAAGACCTTTGTTGGTGTCCTGCTTGGTATGGAGGGCGATTTAGTCCGTCTTGAACTCAATGACAAGCAAGGTGGTATTGCTGCTATACCCCTGGTTGAGATAGCTAAAGCGAATTTGGAAGATGATTTTTAAAATAATTAAGAAAGACTTCAACGGTAGCTGCCATCCGCAGAAGATGCAGCCAACCAGGGGGAAGGCATGAATATAAACCTCAATCACATTATTGACCAGGTCGTCAAAGACAAGGGAATTGCTCGCGATGTACTGGTCGAAGCCCTTGAGGCAGCTGTTCTGTCGGCGGCAAACAAAAAATATCGGAACACCCGGGACCTTGAAGCCCATTTCAACAATGATATCGGAGAAGTCGAAGTCTTTGAGTTTGTCACTGTTGTCGAAGAGGTAGAGAACTCTTACCAGGAAATCGATCAGAATGAGGCTCGTGAGATTGATCCTGATGTTGAAATTGGCGATTCGCTTGGTATGAAGATGGACGCCAGCAATTTTAGCCGGATAGCCGCACAGACCGCCAAACAAGTCATCATTCAGAAGGTGCGTGAGGCCGAGCGTGAGGGTGTTTTCAACGAATTTAAAGATCGCGTCGGTGAATTGGTTAACGGTATTGTGCGTCGTTACGAGCGTGGCGACTTGGTCGTTGACTTGGGCCGCACTGAAGCGTTGTTGCCTCATCGTGAGCAGGTTCCCCGTGAAAACTACCGCCAGGGTGACCGGGTTCGAGCGTATATTTCTGATGTGCGTATGGCCACGAAAGGGCCGCAGATCATTCTCTCGCGGACACATCCTGGCCTGCTGATTGAACTGTTCAGTATGGAAGTCCCCGAAGTCGCCGAGGGCATTGTCGAAATCAAGGCTGTTGCCCGTGAGCCTGGTAGCCGGGCCAAGATTGCTGTGGCTTCCAACGATCCTGATGTCGATCCGATCGGCGCTTGCGTCGGCATGCGTGGTGCTCGGGTGCAAAATGTCGTTTCTGAGTTGCGCGGTGAAAAAATTGATATAATCAACTGGACACCTGATATTGCGCGTTTTGCCTGCTCCGCGCTTTCTCCGGCTGAAGTGACGAGAGTCTATGTCGACAGTGAAATGGAAGCTCTTGAGGTCATCGTTCCGGACGACCAGCTTTCACTGGCGATTGGCAAAAAAGGCCAGAATGTGCGCCTTGCGGCGAAGCTGACTGGCTGGAAGATCGATATCATGAGTGAAACGCGTGCGGCCGAAGCCGAGCTTGAAGAGTTGACCGGTGGTAACCGCACGGAAGATAAGGCCGAAGAGGGTGCAGAGGTTGATGAAGCGGTCACACGTTGTGCCGATATGACAGCGAAGGATGCCATTGCCCTGATCAAGTCGACCGAATCGGTCGACGACATCGAAAAGTTGGCCGAAGGTGATTCTCGGGTGACGGTGCAACGTGCATACGAAGTTAAGCTGGCAGAGTTGACAGGTTCCGAGAGCTCAGAATAATCGTGGCCCAGGTTCGCAGGCAACCTCAGCGTACCTGCCTCGGCTGTCGCCAGGTAAAAGACCAGGGGCAGCTGATAAGGTTTGTTCGTTCACCAGACGGGCAAATCCTGGCTGATCTTCGGAGTAAACTTCCCGGCCGCGGAGCTTACCTCTGCTGGAGTCGTGACTGTATCGAAGTTGCTGCACAGAAAAAGCAGTTTGACCGTACCTTTAAAAGTCACTGTCTGCCGATTACGGCGGAGCAGATGACTGCTGATATAAGTAACGAATTGCTGGTACATCTTGGCGGTTTGCTGGGCATGGCTCGTAAATCGGCGCAATCTGTTGCTGGCACAAATGCAGTTCTTGCTACGCTTGGTAAGAGTCCGTTGAAGATTATTGTTATCTCAACAGATATTTCTGCAAAGATTGGTGCCAAGATCAAATCGAAAGCAGACAGAGTCGGTGTCGAAACCGTCTCATTGTTTGAAAAAAATGAACTAGGTCGCATTCTCGGGCGTGCGGTTCGAAGTGTTGTTGGCTTGCCCGTTGGACAACTGGCAGAGGCGTTTATTGCGGATCTGACCAGGTATCGGGATATATCAGGGGAAAATTGATGGCTAAAGTGCGTGTCTACGAACTGGCTGAGAAGTTGGGCTTGAGCAACAAAGAAATGGTTGCCCAGCTTAACAAGGTCGGCATTGAAGCAAAAAATCACATGAGTTCGATCGAAGAAGAGGTCTCACTCAAGTTTGAAACGGATCGGGCCAAAGAGCCTGCTGCCGCAGAGCCTTCAGAGGCGAATGTCAAGGAGGAGCGCATCAGTTCCGGATTGATTCGTCGACGCAAAGCTGTTGTTGAGCCTGAGCCTGTGCCTGTGCCTGTGCCTGTGCCTGAGGTTGTTTCGGAGCCTGAAGCGGAACCAGAACTTGTGACAGCGTCTGAGGATGTGAAGTCAGATGCGGCCGTGGCCGCTGAGCCCGTAGCCGCTGAGCCCGTGGCCTCTGAGCCCGTGGCCTCTGAGCCCGTGGCCTCTGAGCCCGTGGCCGCTGAGCCCGTGGCCGCTGTTGAAGAAATAGTCACCGCGTCTGAAGAAACTCCTGCTGAGAGCTCGGAGCCTGTCGTTGCAGAAGCTTCAGCTGCTGAAGCTAAAGCTGCCCCGCCGAAAAAGAAAGAGAAAAAAGAGACGATGACGCGTGCCAAGATTCTTGGACGTGTTGAGCTGCCAACACCACCTCCCGCGAGACCTCGCCGTCCGGCTGCAGGTGCAAGGCCCGCCAGAGCAGCGACCCCAGACGGTAGAGCCCGTCCTGATCGTCCAGCCCGCCCAGATCGTTCGGGGCGCCCAACGCCAAGTGTGCCGGTGGTTCCAGTTCAAGTTCCTTCTGAGAAGGAGGGTCGTTCTGTCAAGAAAAAGAAGAAGGGTCGTGATAACGTTGCTCCGAGTCAGACTGACGGACCACGGCGCAAGACTCGTAGAGAAGTTTACGAGCCGGATCGCAATGAGCGTTACCGTAAAGGCCGGAAGTCGTCTCGGCCTGCGAAGAAAACGGAAATTACCCAATCCAAGGCGATCAAACGGAAGATCAGAATTACTGATGTTATAACCATCGCCGAATTAGCCAAGCGAATGGGTGTTAAGTCCAACGACCTGATTAAGGAGTTGATGAGTCAGGGCCAGATGGTGACGATCAACCATCCTCTTGATTTTGAATCAGCAGCGATCCTGGCCTCTGAATTCGGTTATGAAGTCGAGAACGTGGCTTTCGACGAGGATACGTTCCTCGAACATTCAAATCTCGATATTGAATCCGAAGATGATGAGAATCAGGTACCACGTCCACCGGTTATTACCATCATGGGTCACGTCGACCACGGTAAAACCAGTCTGCTTGATGCGATTCGCCAAGCGAACGTGACCGATGGTGAAGCTGGCGGAATTACCCAGCATATCGGTGCCTATGATGTCAAACTTGATGGCCGCAATATGACTTTTCTCGACACTCCAGGCCATGAGGCTTTCACGGCGATGCGTGCCCGTGGTGCCGAAGTGACCGACATTGTGGTTCTGGTCGTTGCTGCTGATGATGGTGCCATGCCGCAAACCAGGGAGGCGATCAATCACTCCAAGGCCGCCGGGGTGCCGATTATTGTCGCCGTTAATAAAATTGATAAGCCTGGTGCCAACCCGGACAAGGTCATGCAGGAACTTTCGGAGTTGGAGCTTTTGCCAGAAAGTTGGGGTGGTGAAACTATCTACGTCAACGTCTCTGCTAAGGAAAAGACCAACATTGATAAGTTGTTGGAGATGATCCTGCTTCAGGCAGAGGTCTTGGAGTTGAAAGCCGACCCAAGCAAGCGGGCTCGGGGCGCAGTTGTTGAGGCCCGCCTCGATAAAGGCCGTGGACCTGTCACTACCGTACTGGTTCAGAAGGGAACTCTGAAAATAGGTGACCCGATTGTTGCCGGTCTTCATTATGGCCGCGTCAGGTCAATGGCCAATGATAGAGGTCAGGCCGTTCAAGAGGCTGGCCCGTCGTTCCCGGTTGAGGTCACTGGTCTGACAGGTGTTCCCGAAGCGGGTGATTCATTCCATGCTGTAGAGGATGAGAAGGTGGCCAAGGATGTTGCCCAGCATCGTCACCATAAGGTGCGGGAAGCTGAACTGGCCAAAAGCAGCAAGATCTCTCTCGAAGAGCTTTATGCGCGGCTCCAGGAAGGAGACGTCAAGGAACTCAAGGTCATTGTCAAGGCTGACGTCCAGGGCTCTGCCGAGGCTGTTTCCAGTACTCTGGCGAAGCTCTCAACCGATGCTTGTCGTCTGATCGTGATTCATTCCGGCGTTGGCGGCATCACCGAGACTGATATTAGCCTGGCTTCTGCCTCCAACGCTATTGTGCTCGGCTTCAATGTCCGCCCGGCACCGAAGGCTTCGACCCTTGCTGAACTCGAAGGGGTCGATATCCGCAACTACAATGTTATCTATGACGCGGTTAATGATATCAAAGACGCCATGGAAGGTTTGCTTGAGCCGACGCTTAAGGAAGAGGACCTCGGCCGCGCCGAAGTACGCGAGGCGTTCAATGTGACCAAAGTCGGGACCATCGCCGGTTGCTATGTCGTCTCTGGTAAAATCTTGCGTAATGCTCATGCCCGTCTGCTGCGTGATGATGTCGTCATCTGGACCGGTAAGCTGACCTCACTGCGGCGTTTTAAGGACGATGTCAAAGAGGTCAGTAATAATTACGAGTGCGGTATCGGTCTTGAAAATTACAACGATGTTAAGCCTGGTGATATTATTGAGGCGTACGAGATCAAGTCATTCAAGACCAGTCTTTAACTCAAGACCACCTGGTAACTTCGGGTGGATAAGATGACGCTTCCAGATGGTAATCGGTGTGCTGCAATTGGATCTGCGCCTGCATGGGCCGCAAAACCTCAAGCAGAAACGCGGGGTGATTCAGAAACTACTGGCTCGCTGCCGCAATCGCTTCCCTGCCAGTTGTTCTGAGGTGGGTCATCAGGATCTATGGCAAAGATCGTTGCTTGGCTTTGCGGTTGTTAGCTCCTCGGAGCAGGTGATTGCCCCTATCCTGTCCCGAATCGAAGATGAAATAATGGCGTCTGGTGAGCTTGACCTGATTAACGCCAATACTGAATTTATTCACTACTAATACAGAGAACTCTGAAACGTGTCTTCACAACGTGCACAAAGGGTGGCTGAGACCATCCATAAAGAAATATCCGGTCTCCTGATCAAGGGTCTCAAGGATCCGCGCATTGGTTTTGTCACGATTACCTCGGTTGACGTGACTTCCGACTTCCGTTATGCACGTATCTATTACACCTTAATGGGCAGTCAGGACGGTCGGAAAGAGACTCAGGCCGGGCTTGACAGTTCCACATCTTTCATTCGTCAGCATCTTGGCCGTCAGTTGCGCTTGCGTCACACCCCCGAAATCCGCTTTGAGTATGATGCCTCCTTTGATTATGGTCAGAAAATAGAGAGACTCCTCAGTGAAGTCAAAGCCGACGAACAACAAGATGACTGAGCAGTTACTGCAACTCATCAATCAAAACCAGTCTTTTTTGGTCGCCTCACACGAAAACCCTGATGGTGATGCGCTTGGTTCGACGTTGGCCCTGGCGAATGCCTTGCGGGAAATGGGCAAGGATGTTGTTGCCTATAATCAAGACTGCGCCCCGCAGGAATACTCATTTCTGCCGGGTTATGACACGCTCGTTACTGAGCTGGACGAAGCACAAACCTTTGACGTTGGTTTTGTTCTTGATGCTGGTGCCTTAAGTCGCGCTGGAAGCTGGATCCGAGAACGCTGTAAATCCTTGGTTAATATCGATCATCATCCTTATTCCGAAGATTTTGGCGATATTTATTACCTTGATACCGAAGCCTGCTCAACTGGCGTCATGATTTACCGCCTGTTGCACGCGTCTGGACATGAAGTTTCAAGTGACGTTGCTACTTGTATCTATACCGCCATTCTTTCTGATACCGGTTCTTTTCGTTATTCAAATGCCAATCCAGAAGCCTTTCTGGTCTCTGGTGTGATGGTTGCTGCCGGGGTTGATCCCTGGTCAATTGCCTCCGCTCTTTATGAAAGCCAGGATGAGGTTCGCCTTCGCCTGCTGTCTTTAGCGCTACCGACTTTGCGGGTTTCTGATTGTGGTTTGTACGCGTCCATTGCTGTGACCCTCGATATGTATGCTGCTACCGGCGCAATAGAAGAGTACACCGACCGTTTTATTAATTATCCGCGCTCAATCCGTGGCGTTGAAGTGGCCATCTTTTTTCGCCAACTCACAGAAAACAACTTTAAGGTCGGGTTTCGCTCCAAAGGCAATATCGATGTTGGAGCTCTCGCCAGGGCTATGAACGGTGGTGGTCACCACAATGCGGCAGGCGCAACGGTTGAAGGTTCTCTGGATAAAGTCCAAGCATGGGTCTACACTCGCGTTTCAGAGTTGCTTGTTGATTATCGATGAACGGGATTCTGGTTATTGATAAATCTCAAGGGATGACTTCTTTTGGGGTTGTTCGTCAGGTTCGCCGCTGGTGTAATGTTCGCCGGGTCGGGCATGCTGGAACGCTTGATCCTTTGGCGACTGGAGTTTTGCCGGTTGCTGTCGGTTGGGCAACTCGTTTGGTTGAGTACATGATGGCTGGTGACAAGACCTATCAGGCGACCATGAAACTGGGTGCGTCCACAGACACTCAGGATTCAGAAGGACAAATTCTTGAGGAGAAAGACTGGCGTCATGTTGATCGGGCCGCTTTGGACGAAGTCATCGCTGATTTTGTCGGCACGATCGAGCAGCTGCCACCGATGTATTCGGCGCTCAAGAAAGACGGTAAACCACTCTATAAACTGGCGCGACAGGGTATCGAGGTCGAACGCCAGACACGTTCGATGCACATTGAAAGTCTGGTCATCGACGAGGCTGCTCTCCCTTTTGTGACCTTTACCGTGCGTTGCACCAAGGGTACCTACGTACGAACCCTTTGCCATGATATCGGGCAGAGACTGAATTGTGGTGCGCACATGACCGCTTTGCGCCGTTTGTCCTGTGGCCAATTCGATGTCACCGCAAGTCACACAATTGAAGAACTTCAGGAGTTGATTGATCAAGGTCGGCCTCTGCCACTGTTGTCGCCTGCTGAAGCCCTGGCTGACTGGCCGGCACTGACCATTGCAGGAGAGGTTCTTTGTCGTTTGCAGGATGGCGTTGCACCGGGGATGGCAGATCTTGATGTCTCCGGACTTGTCGCAGGTGACCTGATTCGTTTCTTGGCTGACGAAACGCTGGTCTCTGTCGCTCGCTTCGCTCCTGGAGGTCATGGTAAAAGGCCCGGAGACTTCGAAATTATAAAGGTTTTTCCGCTAAGCGGAGATGGTCGTTAAATGCTTTACTCTGTCTTGCTTTTATGGTAGATAATGCTATTCTTTAGGCAGCTAACTGCCGATTATGACAATAACTCACAGACATAGATCAAGGAGGCGGCGCCTTGCTGGCCACAGAACGTAAACAAGAAATCATTGAAAAATTTAAGACCCATGAGGGTGACACAGGTTCGCCAGAAGTTCAGATAGCGCTGCTCTCGGAGCGAATCGTTTATCTGACGGACCATTTTCGTACTCACAAAAAGGATCACCATTCCCGGCGTGGTTTGCTCAAGATTGTTGGGCAGCGTCGTCGGCTGCTTGATTATCTCAAAAGCAAGAGCGTCGAGCGTTACAGTACGGTGATCAAAGCGTTAGGTATTCGTCGTTAAAATCAGGCAGCAAGACCCTTTCTGTTGAGGGCCTGCTGCCTTTTGTTTTAAGTGTCATGGCCGGGAGGTTGTCCGGAGAGAGTTTCTGAGCAGACTTGCCTCAGAACTTGTCTCAGGCCATCCTCCTCTGCCATTTTAGGAAGTCGAAATAATAGGTGACCGGATGTCCGGTCAGAAAGAGGAGAAAAATGGCTTATCAAAAAGTCGAGATCGAGTTCAACGGTCAGCCGTTGACCATGGAAACAGGCAAGATGGCGCGTCAAGCTCACGGCGCTGTTGTCATTACTTATGGCGAGACCAAGGTGCTTTGTACCGTTGTCTCTGCGAAAAAAATGCGTGCAGGGCAGGACTTCTTCCCCCTGACCGTTAACTACCAGGAAAAATTCTATGCTGGTGGTAAAATCCCCGGATCTTTCTTCCGTCGTGAGCGTGGCACCACTGAGCGTGAGACGCTGATCTGCCGGTTGATTGACCGCCCGATGCGTCCACTCTTCCCCAAAGGTTACATGTTTGAGACCCAGATCATGCCGACCGTTATTTCTGCCGACATGGTCAACGATCCAGACACCATCGCTATGGTCGCTGCTTCAGCCGCAGTTGCTATTTCTGATATCCCTTTCGAAGGTCCGATCGCCGCAGTTCGTGTTGGCCGGGTCGATGGCAAGCTGATTGCCAACCCGACGCTTGAGCAGCAGGAAGAAAGTGACGTTGAGATCGTTGTCTCCGGTTCGAAAGATGCAGTGATGATGGTTGAAGGTGAGTCAGACTTCTTTACCGAAGCTGAGATGCTGGATGCGATTTTCTTTGGTCACGAGGCGCTTCAGCCTCTCATCGATGCTCAGACCGAGCTGGCAAAACTGGTTGGTCTTGAGAAACGTGAGTTTATCGTTGCTGAGACTGATGCTGCACTGGCAGCCAAGGTTGCCGAGTTGGCTGAAGCCAATATCAAGGTCGCTGCCCAGATCCGCACCAAGCAGGAACGCTATGCTGCTATGGGCGACAATCGCACCGCAGTCAAGGAAGCCCTGGCTGAAGAGTTCGAAGGTCGCGAAGAAGAGATTAACGCCATCCTCGGTTCAATCGAGAAACGCGTTGTACGTCAGATGGTTGCCAAAGACCGCATTCGTATCGATGGCCGCGACATGAGCACCATCCGCCCCATTACCTGTGAGACCGGTGTTCTGCCTCGTGCCCACGGCAGCGCCCTTTTCACTCGTGGTGAGACCCAGGCTCTGGTTGCTGCGACTCTTGGCACCAAGACTGATGAGCAACGCATGGACAATGTCCAGGGCATGGAATTCAAGAAGTTTATGCTGCATTACAACTTCCCTCCATTCTGTGTTGGTGAGACCAGCATGCGCCTCTTCCCTGGCCGTCGTGAAGTGGGTCATGGCATGCTCGCTGAGCGCAGCGCAGCGCAGATCATGCCTAAGCATGAAGATTTCCCTTACACGGTCCGGATCGTCTCTGACGTTCTCGAATCAAACGGTTCATCTTCAATGGCTTCGGTTTGCGGTGCTTCACTGTCGCTGATGGATGCTGGTGTTCCTGTTAAGGAACCGATTGCTGGTATCGCTATGGGCCTGATCAAGGAAGGCGACGATGTTGCCATCCTCTCTGACATTCTTGGTGACGAAGATCATCTCGGCGACATGGACTTCAAGGTCACTGGTTCCGCTAATGGCATCACTGCTTTGCAGATGGATATCAAGATCTCCGGTGTTACCAAAGAGATCATGACCCAGGCGCTGGAACAAGCCAAAGCAGGGCGTATTCATATTCTCGGCGAGATGGCTAAAGCAATTGATAAGCCTCGTGCTGAGCTGTCTAAGTATGCACCACGTATCACCAGCATCAAGGTTAAGTCTGACCAGGTGCGTACCGTTATCGGTTCCGGTGGTAAGAACGTCCGTGGCGTTATTGAGGCAACTGGCTGTGCTATCGACATTCAGGACGATGGTACGATTAATATCGCTTCCACTGATGGTGAAGCTGCCAAGCTGGCGATCAAGATGATCCGCGATCTGATCCAGGAAGCTGAAGTCGGCAAACTGTACGAAGGTACGGTTCGCAAGATCATGGAGTTCGGCGCCTTCGTCGAAATCTTCCCTGGGACTGACGGTCTGGTTCATATCTCTGAGCTGGACAAAGAGCGCGTGCGCACTGTCACCGATGTCCTCAACGAAGGGGATAAAGTTCTGGTCAAGTGCATTGGCGTTGATCGTCAGGGCAAGATCAAGTTGTCCCGTAAAGAAGCCCTGGGGCAGAAACTGCCTGAGGGTGAGTGATCCCTACCTTTCATGATTCAACGTACGACGCTAGATAATGGCATTCGGGTGCTTTCTGAAAAAGTGCCCGGATGCCATTCTGTTTCACTCGGTATTTGGGTGAACAATGGCTCACGTCATGAACCCGCCGAATTCAACGGCATTTCTCACTTCATCGAGCATATGCTCTTCAAGGGCACCGACCGGCGTACCGCGCAGCGTATTGCTCGTGAAATCGATTCGGTCGGTGGTGTTCTTAACGGCTTTACCAGTCGTGAATTCAGTTGTTATTTTGTAAAAGTCCTTTTTGAAAAACTCCCCCTGGCGATGGATCTTCTTGGTGATTTAATCTGTCATTCGCGTTTTGATTTCGATGAAATTGAAAAAGAGCGGCGGGTCATTCTTCAGGAAATAGCTATGATCGAAGACTCCCCCGAGGAATTAATCCACGATCAATTCTTCGATGGCTTCTGGGCGGGGCATCCGCTTGGCAGGCCGGTTGTCGGTACGCAAACATCAGTCGGAAGCTTTACTCGTCAACAGATGCTCGATTTTATGTCGAGTCGTTACGTCGGCAAGAATCTGGCTGTCGTTGCGGCTGGTTGTGTCGAGCACCCGGAACTGGTAAAACTTGTGCAAGAGACGTTGGACTCCATCCCGGCCTCTGGCCCAGAAGAAGTCCATGAGCCGCCGGTTGTCCAGCGTCGGATTGAGGTTGTCTATCGTGAATTGGAGCAGACTCACATCTGCCTCGGTATCGAAGGACTGGCACAGAACCATCCTGAACGCTATGGCGTCTATCTGCTGAATACCATTCTTGGCGGCAATATGAGTTCCCGGTTGTTCCAACGTGTGCGTGAGGATCTGGGGCTGGCCTATTCGATTTACAGCTATCACCATGACCACTCAGATTGTGGTTCTTTTGTTGTCTCCGCAGGGACCTCGGCCGAGAATGCGCCGCTCCTGATCAGAACGGTTTTCCAGGAACTGACCCGATTGCGGCATGAGGCCGTCAGTGAGCAAGAGCTGCAGAGCGCCAAGGACTGTCTCAAAGGGAGTATGATCCTGGCTCTGGAAAGTACAGACAACCGGATGACTCGACTCGCAAAAAACGAGCTGTTCCTGCGGGATATTGGCATCAGCCTGGAAGAAAGCGCCAGGCTGATTGATGCTGTAACGACTGAGCTGATCCAGTCTCTGGCGGAGCGGTTGTTTGTTAATGAGACTCTGAATGTTTTGATCGTCGGACGGGTCAAACGAGCGGATTTTCCAGATGTTGATTTGCAGATAGGGTAGGGGCTGTGAGTGTTTCATGATTGAAATTAAAGTTAAAAAACTTCATGCTGATGCCGTGCTGCCGCGATATATGACCGAGCACGCCGCGGGTATGGATCTCTATACGGTCATTGAAACTCCGTTGACGCTTAGCCCTGGTGCCCGCATGCTGCTACCGACTGGCCTGGCGCTGGAGATTCCTCCTGGCTATGAAGGCCAGATTCGGCCGCGGTCTGGACTAGCGCTGAAACAGGGTGTTGCGCTGGTGAATTCTCCCGGCACGATTGATGCTGATTACCGTGGTGAAATTGGGGTTATTGTCATCAACCACGGCTCCGAACCGGTGGAATTCGTTTCTGGTGACCGGATTGCCCAATTGATCATTGCGCCTGTAACACATGCCGCTTTTTGCGAAGTCGACGAACTTGAAGATTCCGTGCGCAGTTCGGGGGGCTTCGGTCATACCGGGGTTAAAATATGAGTTCCTCAAGACAGACTCCTGAACTCATTGAGTTCCCCTGTCATTTTGAGTACAAGGTCTTCGGCCCTGGCAATGATGCTAGCTTCATTGATTCGGTTCAGAGCGCTGTTTCGTCGGTTGTCCTGGTCTCGAGAGACGCGATGAGGCAACGCAACAGCTCTGGAGGTAAGTACCAATGTGTTTCAGTATTGGTGTCGTTACAGAACCGTAGGCAACTTGATAAGATTTATGCGCGCTTGCGTTTGGTCGATGGTTTGAAATATATCTTATGAACAAGGTTGTATGGCTCTAACACTTTAAGTCCATATACTCAGAATTTGATACGGAACGGGAGAGGATCATGCTACTGAATATCAACCAGGACAACCCCCAGGGCCGGCTTATTTCTCAGGTGGTCCAAACACTGACCCAGGGCGGCGTGATCGCCTATCCGACTGACTCGACCTACGGGATCGGTTGCGATATTTTCAACCGGCGCGGCATCAAGAATATCTACCAGATCAAACAACGTGACCCGCGTAAGCCTTTCTCTTTTATCTGCGCTGATCTTTCTGATGCGGCCAACTACGCTCAGGTCAGCAACTTTGCTTTTAAGATCATGAAGCGCCACCTGCCAGGGCCGTACACCTTCGTTCTCGACGCTACACGGATCGTTCCCGACAGCCTGACCACCCGGCAGAAAACTGTCGGAATTCGTATCCCTGATGATGCTATTGCCATGGCGATTGTTCGAGAACTTGGTCACCCGCTGGTGACAACGAGTGCAAACCTATCAGGAGAATCCCCTCTGCACGATCCAGCCGAGATCGATCTGGCGATGGGACGCATGCTGAATATTGTCATTGATGGTGGTATTCGCTATGGCGACCCGTCGACAGTGATCAGTTTGATCGATGACAAAATTGAAGTCCTGCGTCAGGGGTGTGGCGACACCTCCTGGATCGATCAATTATGAGCCATCGCGGCCTCATCCTTTGGTTGTCTGTCGTCTTGATTCTGCTGGTCTCAAGCGGACTTCCGGCGGCAGCGGAGGAGAGACCTTTTGGTGGGGTCGGCCTGAATGTCGTGCCAACCGTTACCGGTGAGCTGGTTGTGCTGCAGGTGGTCAAATCCTCACCGGCTGCGGAACAGGGTCTGTTGCCAGGCGATCTGATCTATCAGGTGGGCGATTTCCCGTTAAAGGACAGTGACTTTGGCAAGGTTATTTCAGAACACCTCTGGGGACCGATTGGAAGTGCGGTCAAACTTTCCTATTTACGCCCAGGAGTCGCGGGGACGCACAAGGTTGTGCTGCAACGCTCTGCTCTTGATCCCCATTTAACGGTGACACCCTCTGCACAAGCGGCTCCGGCTGCGGTCAAGTAAGGATAGTTGTTGTGGCAAAAGAGATTACCGTTGCACTCTACGGTTATAAATTGGTTGGCACTGAATGGTCGACTAAGATTGACCTTAAGTGTTTGAAAGTTTTTGTTGCCGGTCTTCATCAAGCGCTTGTGCCTCTCGGTATTACAGTGACTTACCTTGAAGAGCTTGACAAAGTTCTTGAGGTGCGTGGCTACGGTGACTTGTTAAACACGGTTCGCATTCGTTCACCGCGTGATCATATCGGTAACCTTTGTCTTGGTCATATCATCGGCCAGAGCGCCAACTGCGATCTGCATGAGGATATTCGTCGTGGGGTCAGCCGGGTGGCGTTTGCACCAGAGATGGTTGAGCCGGAAGGCAGCAACAAAGTGGTCTGCCATAATTGTGGCTGTGGGTGTTAAGGTCATTACTGGGTGCTGAGCGTCTTACTCGTGGAGTTGTTATGTCACAACAAATTTACCAACAACTGGCCCAGCACCTTGATAACCTTCCCGGCGGTTTTCCGGCCACTGAATCGGGGGTTGAGCTCCGGATCTTAAAGAAGCTATTCACTCCAGAGGATGCGCATGTCGCGATACAGCTGACGCTCTTGGCGGAGTCTCCCGCTGTGATTGCTTACCGCGCTGGTCTGCCAGCGGATGAAGCCGCTAATCAGTTGCTGGACATGTCTAAACGTGGTCTGATTATTCGTCTCGAAAAGTCCGGCGATTATAAGTATCAGGCCGCGCAGTTTGTGGTCGGAATCTGGGAGTATCAGGTTAACCGGCTTGATGAAGAGTTGATCGCTCTGTTCAATGAATATATCCCCGCTCTCATGGTTCCTGAGAACTGGAAAACTGCACCGCAGATTCGGACCATTCCGGTCGGTGAAAGCCTCACGCCGCAACATGAGGTTATGGATTATGATCGGGCCGAGCAGATTATTGCCGGGAAAAGAAAGTATCTGGTGGCGCCGTGCATCTGCCGTCGTGAACATCAGATGGTCGGCAAAGGCTGCAACAAGCTGGCGGATGCCTGCCTGATTTTCGATGGCGCCGCTGATTTTTATGAGGGCAATGGCATTGGTCGAGTGATTACCCGTGAGGAGACGCTGGAGATTTTACATCAAGCCGAAGCCCAGGGGCTGGTGGTGCAACCCACCAATGGTAAGAATCCAATCTCCATTTGTCTCTGCTGCAGTTGCTGCTGCCAGGTCCTCAAGGTGATTAAAAACGTCCCGGTGCCAGCGGAACATACCGCCAGTTCTTATGCCGCATCACTCGACCTGCATGCTTGCGTTGGGTGCCAGCTCTGTGTTGAGGTTTGCCCGATGGAGGCGCTTGCGCCAACAGCGGAAAAATTGTCACTTGATGCCAGTCGTTGTATCGGCTGTGGCCTTTGCGTGCGGAAATGTACCCAGAAGGCCTTAGCTCTCAAACTCAAGCCGGAAGCCCCAATTATCTCAAAAAGCTACACCGAAACACTGGTGAGGCTTGGCAAGTCTCGCGGCAAGTTAACCAATAAAGGTCTGGCGAAAATGGTGATAAAATCAAAGCTGGATCGGCGGCGGGTTTCTTCTACAGAGTAATAGTCGAATTTGTTATTAGTAATTAAAAGACAAGGTTTCAAATCAATACAACGGCCAACACAAAAAGCCATTGCGCTGATGCCAATTAAGCCAATCAAGACACAATTGCTGAAATTCCTCTCTTTATAGCTGTTTTATTCTGCTAACACTCTCTTGCTTTTTTTAACTTTGTGTTAAACTCATATAATCTTTGGTTGTTTTATGATTAATTAATTCAAAAACAGCAACTGGATATTTTTATTTTAAAAAGGGAGAAAAATACTATGGCCACAATTACAGAACTCGCATCAGAAATCGTCCTTTCACATGCATCGAATACCCCCATGACCAAAGACGAGCTTATTGCTGAGCTAAGAGAGGTTCATGCTGCGTTAACGGCTCTGGATAAGGGTGAGGCTGTTGCGGTCGAGGGAGAGGAAGCTCAAGAGGCTGCGCCAGCCATCACCAAGCGTAAAGCCTTTGGTAAGAAACAAATCTTTTGCATGATCTGTGGTAAAGGCTTTACGACACTTAAACGGCACCTGTCTGCGGCCCACGACATGAAGCCTAAAGAGTATCGTAAGCAATTCGGCATCCCGGCCGGGACGACACTCGCTTCCAAGGATTATTCTGAAAGCAGACGTCAGATGGCAATTGACCGTGATCTGGCGGGTGGCCTAGCGAAGGCTCGGGCCAAGAAGGATAAGAAGGCTAAGAAGTCGTAGCGCGCTTAAACTAACTTTTGATGAAATCCAAAGCCCGGTCACAACATAGAATTGTGTCCGGGCTTTCTTGTTATTTGTGAGACAGGGTAGGCGGGGTATGCGCTCACACGACCCGTTATTGAAGTTCTTAATGCTTGATTTTTTTATCCGGCCACCAAGCATCCCTCCATCAATCCGCTATAATTTATTCCGAGCCTATGAGCAAACAACGCAAATAGCGTGAGCCATTGAAGGGGAATAACATGAGAGACGATATAATCTTTTCGCCATTTCAGATCAAAAACTTCACCCTGCGCAACCGTTTAGGGGTTGCTCCCATGACTCGCATGTCTTCTGTTGCGGACGGTATCCCAAGGCAGGATGTGCTCGATTTTCTGGAACGTCGCGCGGAAAATCGGGCGGCGCTTATCTACACTGAGGCAATTGTTACCGATTATGCCAGCAGTCAGGGCTATCCCGGTCAGGCCAGGTTGACCACGCAGCGGCAAATTGATGCGTGGCGTCATTTGGTTGATAAGATCCATGCTCACGGTGGCCTTGCCATGATGCAGATGTTTCATTGCGGTCGCATGGCCTGGCCTGAAGTCAATCCGGCCGGTCGTGCGATTGCGCCGAGTCGGCTTGCGCCAGCACAACTTAACCCAATTACTGGTCTGCCCTATCCGTTGCCGGATGAGATGAGCCTGTTTGATATTGATCATGTGATCAATGGTTTCGTCGAGACGGCGAAAGGGGCAGTGGTTGCCGGATTTGATGGTATCGAAATTCATGGTGCCCATGGTTATCTGATCAATCAGTTTCTCTCTCGTTATTCCAATCAACGCGACGATGATTATGGTGGCTCGATGGAAAACCGCTTCCGCTTTGCCCGCGAGGTGATTGACTCTGTTGCCCTGGTGGTGCCGGAAGATCGTTTACTGATTGTTCGGATTTCGAATTGGGGCATAGCTGACATGGAGGTGTCTCTCTTTGAAAATGCTGAAGAGTGGCAGGAGATGGTTGGTTTGCTGGTGCAAACACCGATCGATGCGATTTCCCTGTCGACCTACAACTTCCGAGATAAGGCCTTCGGTACTGATCAAACTATGGCGCAACTCACGCGCGAGGTGACGCCTCTGCCGCTGATGATTTGTGGCCAGATTTATGATCGCAAGAGTGTCGAGGAGGCCTTGGCATCCGCCGATATCGCCTTGAGCGGTAAGTCTATTCTTCTTAACCCGAACTGGGTGGAGGATGTGCGCGCAGGCAAGGAGCTACCTCTTTACAAAGCTGAAGATGCCAACATCGCTTATTCGGCTGAGCCCTTGCTTTAGACTGTGTCGGGATGGCTTTAAGATTTGAGAGACAAATGCCTCCTAAGAATGTATTATGTGCCTGAAATTATGGAGCTATCCACCCTGGTGTCAGGATTGTTATGCAGACTTCTGAGCAGAAATTTGTTTTTATCGACGTTGAAACGACCGGTGTAAATCTGGAGCGTAATGGCCTGACCCAGATCTCTGGTTGTGTGCAGATTGGTGACGAGGTCAAGGAGTCTTTTGACTACTTCGTACGGCCTTATCCGCAGGATGAGATTGAGACAGCCGCCCTTGAGGTGACCGGTATGGATCGTCGGCAGTTCTTATTGCCTGACGACCCAAATTTCCTGGCTGTCCCAGGACAGAATTTCGAAGACCCTAAAGTGATATATGACCGTCTGGTGGCACTTTTTAGCCAATATGTCAGCAAGTACGACAAGACGGATAAGTTCCAGTTTGTCGGCTACAACTCGCACAGTTTTGATATGCCGTTTATGCGCCGGTTCTGGGAGAAGAATGGTGACCGGTTTTTCGGTAGCTGGTTCTGGTTTCCGTGCCTCGATGTTATGTTGGTCTGGGCTCAAATCCTGCAGCCCATTCGGGCTGAGTTGCCCAACTTCAAATTGGCCACAATAGCGAAACATTGTGGTATCAAGGTTGACGACAGTCGCTTGCACGACTCCCAGTATGATATCGAGTTAACCCGTGAACTCTGGTTGTCCGCTTGTAAAATTGTTGATCGTGGCTCAGATAAGAAGCCTTTGTGGCAGCAGGGTAAATTGTTTGATTTCTGAGAATTAAGCGGGGAGGGGCACTTGAAGTGTCGTATGTTGTGATTTGATCTGATAGACCTTGTCTGGTTCGCTACCGAAAACCTGAGCTAGAAAATCGGATCGGCGTAGGCTTTTGGCCGGTAACTGAGGTGGATCTCCTGTTGACTGACTTTCCTTGAAGCCATCGGATACATCGAATCGTTAAGGATCATGGCGAGGAACTCGGTCAGCTCTTCAGTTGCGCTACAGTCGATGTGGCTTTTGTTCATCCCTTCCTCAAAGTACTTTACGAGTGAAGGATCAATGACAATCTTTATTTCGATACTTTCTGACATAGCAGACCTTTTGGCAGATTAAAGAGCGTCCGATTGATAGCGTTCAATAATACGCCCGTTTTCGTCTCGGTAGTGATGGCTTACGAGAGAAATTAAGTTTGCGGTTCGATTCCAATACGTCACCCCTCTTACCGTGCTTGTCTGGCTAAGCCTGAGCAAAAGCCTCAACCCACTTCGTTGTAAATCCTTTCCCGAAATTCCACCTGCAACTCTTTGGCAACTTTACGACAGGCTTCGATATCAACACCAGGAAGGGTGACTGCGGTGGCTGTGACCTCTGGGATATACTGCCCGGCCATTTGTAGGAAATCTTTCAGAGCCTGGTAGCCCTGTTCTCCGAATTCAGAACGGCAGATCTTCTGGTAGCTTGCTGCATCGGGAGCGTTGAGTGAGACGCTGATGGAGTCAACCAGCCCGGTCAGCTCGGGCAAGATGTTGCGTTGATGGACAAGGTTGGCTTGTCCGTCGGTGTTGATCCGTACCTTGATGTTGTTCTGCTTCAGGTAGGTGGCAACCTCTTTGACCAGTTCAAGGCGCAGCAGCGGTTCGCCATAGCCACAGAAGACCACCTCATCATAGGTGGAGGGATCGCCAATCGCCTTGATGACATCGTCTGTGCTGGGTTCCCGTTCGAGGCAGAGTTGATGGCCTTTGACCGTAAAATCTTTAAACTTTGCACAGAAGCTGCACTGGTTGGTGCAGCGGTTGGTAATGTTGAGATACAGGCTGTTGCGAATGCTGTATGCGATGCGAGTGCTCTGGTCGATGTCGCCGATGCCAAACAGCCGCCAGGCATTGAGACTTGTGATCCTGGCGACGTCTTCAAGGGTCAGGCCCTTGATCTCTGCCAGCTTTTCTGCCGTCGCATGAACATACGCCGGTTCGTTGCGCTTGCCACGCCACTGTTGCGGCGAGAGGTAAGGGCAGTCGGTCTCAACCAGCATGACATCGATTGGTAAGGCTCTGGCGATATCACGCAGTGGTTCGTTTTTCGGATAAGTCAGTGGCCCGGCGAAAGAGATATAAAAGCCCATTTCGATGCAAGCGCGGGCCATGGTCAAATCACCCGAGAAACAGTGCAAGACCCCGCCAACGGCGGCAGCATTTTCCTCCTGCATAATCTGGATGACTTCATCATGCGCGTCACGATCATGAATGATCAACGGTTTGCCGGTCGCTTTGGCGAGCTGAATGTGCTGGCGAAAAGATTCGCGTTGCTTGTCACGCGGGGAATGATCGCGATAGAAGTCGAGGCCGGTTTCACCGATGGCAACAACCTTATCTACTGTTTCGATCATGCGCGTCAGTTCTTCGATGACATCTTTGTTAATTGTGTCGGCGTCATGCGGATGAATTCCGACACTGGCGTAGACATTTGGATAACGCAACGCCAGCTCGACACTGCTGCGCGAGCTTTCCAGATCGCAGCCGACAGTGAGGATGTGAGTGACACCCTTTTCGGCGGCTCGTTTGATGACTTGATCAAGCTCGTTGTTGAAAGTCTTTGAATCGATGTGGGCATGGGAATCGACGAGGGTCGCTGGTAATTTTTTCATGGGGAAAACACCGTTGATTTTACAAGGCGGGGACAGAAATAACTTCTGTCCCCTTTGGCTGTAACCAGAATCAGGTGAAGAGCGGGGTTAGTTCTCGATCCTTGGGAAAAGTGGCTTGGTCTTGGCGACGACGGTGCCGGGCACCAACAGCCCCCATTGGTCATGCTCGTCCAGTTGCTGATTGTTCGGATCTGTGCCGAGAATGGTGCAGATGTTGGCACCGGTTTCAGGCATGAACGGCGTCACCAGCAGCCCAATCAAACGCACGGCTTCAAGCAGGTTGTACATGACAGACCCGAGACGCTCTTTTTGAGCTTCGTCTTTGGCCAGCGCCCAGGGAGCCGAATCGTCAATATATTTATTGGCCGCACTCACCAATTCCCAGATCGATTGTAAAGCTTTACTGAAAGCAAGCGCGCCCATTTGAGTATCGATAACTTCGAGCTGGCCCATGAATTTATCTTGCAGGGCCTGGTCGATTGCTTCTGTCTCGCCTGGAGGCGTCAGGATGCCGTCGAAATATTTGTTAAGCATGGCGGTGGAACGACTGATCAGGTTGCCGAGGTCGTTGGCCAAATCGGAGTTGATGCGATGTACCAGAGCGCTGTGCGAGAAGTCGCCGTCGAGGCCGAAAGGAACTTCACGCAGCAGGAAATAACGTATGGCATCGACGCCGTACTTGTCGATCAGCATGTTCGGCTCAACAACGTTGGCCAAGCTCTTACTCATTTTTTGGCCTTCAACTGTCCACCAGCCGTGAGCAAAGATCGTCTTTGGTAGGGGGAGCCCGGCGGCCATCAGGAAGGTTGGCCAGTAAACGGTGTGAAAACGCAGGATGTCTTTGCCGATCACGTGGACATCGCAAGGCCAGTAATTGGCGCAGTTGCCATTTTCGTCGTTGGGGAAACCGAGGGCGCTGATATAGTTGGTCAGAGCATCAAACCAGACGTAGATAACGTGCTTTTCGTTGCCTGGAACCGGGATGCCCCAGGAAAAGCTGGTCCGCGAAATTGAAAGGTCTCGCAAGCCTTCGCGGACAAAACTCAAGATTTCATTACGCCGGCTTTTCGGCTGGATGAAGTCGGGGTTGGACTCAATATGTTCAAGGATCCGGTCTTGATATTTGCTCATGCGAAAGAAATAAGATTCTTCCTTCAGCTTATCGGTCGGGCGACCACAATCAGGACAGTTGCCGTCGAGTAGTTGTTTTTCCGTCCAGAAGGTTTCGCAAGGGGTACAGTACCAGTCTTCATATTCTCCGAGATAAATGTCGCCGTCGGCTTCAATGCGACGGAACAGCTCATGCACGGCAAGCTTGTGGCGTTCCTGAGTGGTGCGAATAAAATCCGTGTTGGAAATATTGAGTTTTTCCCACAGGGATTGAAAGCGTTTAACAACGCGGTCGGCCAGTTCCAGGGGAGTCTCGCCCTTAGCCTGGGCGGCTTTCTCAACTTTCTGGCCATGTTCGTCGGTGCCGGTCAAAAAATAAACATCGTAGCCGCGCGCACGTTTGTAGCGTGCCAGAACATCGCAGGCCAGAGTTGTATAGGCATGCCCGATATGGGGAACGTCATTGACGTAATAGATCGGTGTCGAGAGGTAGAAACGTTTATCATTCGTCATGACTTATTCTCCCTGATTGTTCTGCTCTGGCTTGGGCCCACTGCGTGGACGCCGTCTGCCGCGCCGCCGCCGTTTGTTCTTAGCGGCGCCTTCTGTTGGTTCGCCCTGAACTTTGTTCGGCTGGTTCGGCTGGTTCGGCTGGTTCGGCTGGTTCGGTTTTTGCTGCTCTGCCGCAGGCTTGTTTTGCTGCCCTGGCCGACCACTCTGTTGGTCGGGCCGACCGCCTTGCCCTGGTTTGTTTCTTTGACCTGGACGACTGCTTTGGCCTGGACGACTGCTTTGGCCTGGACGACTGCTTTGACCTGGGCGACTGCTTTGACCTGGGCGACTGCTTTGACCTGGGCGACTGCTTTGACCTGGCTTGTTTTGCTGACCTGACTTTCCACTCTGGTCCGATTTTTCCTGGCCTTGCCCCTTGCCGGGAGGACGGCGGTTTGGCTTGCCCTGAGGTTGGCTCTTGTTCAGCCGTTTGGTGTGTGTTTCGCCCTCCTTGGGCTCTCCCTGTGGCGTTTCTGCAAATTTCCCTGACTTGAGCTCATCCATGTTCACGGAACTATAGGTGCCATCCGGGGCTCGCAGAGTCACTTCTTGGCGGAGGATGTTCTGAGAGGTCACTTCGCATTCTTGGTTTTGCCAAGCGACTTTTTTACCACACTTAGGCATCCCTTTTTTCATTTCACAATAAGTCTCATACTCATAACCGAGGCAACAGAGCAGGCGACCACACTGACCAGATATTTTAGAGGGGTTGAGCGCCAGTCCCTGTTCTTTGGCCATTTTGACCGAGACCGGGCTGAATTCGGTGAGGAAACTGCTACAGCAGAGTTCACGACCGCAGATGCCAAGGCCGCCAACCAGCTTGGCTTCATCGCGCACACCAATCTGACGCATTTCTATCCGGGTATGAAAATGGTGGGCCAAATCCTTGACCAGTTCACGGAAGTCGATGCGGCCGTCTGCTGTGAAGTAGAAGATGACCTTGGAGCCGTCAAATGCATATTCGGCACGCACCAGTTTCATTTCCATCTTGCGTGAGTGGATGCATTCAATGCCGTAACGATAGGCGGTTTTTTCTCTCGCTGAATTGGTTGCGGCGAGGGCAAGATCCTCCTCCGTGGCCAGACGTTGAATGCCTTTAAGACCATTGGGGGCTTCATCGTCTGAAACTTCACGTGGTGGAACGACAACTGTTGCCATGGCCCGACCACGATCAGTTTCGACAATAACCTTGTCGCCTTTCTTAAGTTCAAAGGAGAGGGCGTTGAAGTCGTAATGGCGACCAGCGTGCTGAAATTTCAAGGGGACTATGCGTATCATAAGCTCTCTAACGTTAAGGGTTCGTTGAGATATTTAAGAGATGTCATCTCAGGCAGTCAGATCAAGAAGCATGACTTCCATGGCCAGTTGACGGTTGACGTTACGATCAAGCTGTCGCTGTGCTGTCATCAAAGCTTCCAGCTTGGTGAGAATTCCAGGGATGCTTTCCTTGCTTGCAACCCGGAAAATTTTTTCCTTCAGATCGAGGTTGACGAGTTCGTCAGTATCCCGACCGTGCAGGGTGGTCAGAACGTCTCGATAGAAGGCCTGAAAGATCTCCAGTATGTCTGGAAGGATGGCTTTATCCGCTGAAATTTGTTCGGCAAATTCCAGCATTTGCAAGATACTTCCTGTGGATAAGCCCGTCAAGGTTTTTAGCAGAGTTTTCCGCTGCTCCAGGTAGAGTTCTCGGTCTTTGCCAAAGGCTTTCTTGAAACTGCCGTCAGAAAGAGCTGCTAATACGTGTGCTTCGGTTGGATTGAGCTCTAGCCGTTTTTCCAGCTCAGCTTGAATCCTGCTGTTGGGATGACGCGTGAAAGGTAGTATCTGGCAACGCGAACGGATGGTGTCGAGTAATCGATTTGGCTGGTCTGTGAGCAAGATCAAAAGCGTGTCGCCACGTGGTTCTTCAAGGGTTTTCAGGAGGGCATTGGACGCCCCTGTGGTCATCATCTCAGCGTGATCGATCAGACAGATTTTGCGTGGTGCCTCAAGAGGCTTGAGGTTTAGTTCCCGTTGGAAAGCACGCACTTTCTCAATCTTTATGCTGGTGCCGTCAGGTTCGAGTGTATGCAGGTCCGGGTGGTTTTGGTTGTCAATTTTGCGGCAGGCCGGGCAGTTGCCACAACCGCGCTGCTCGTGACAGACAATCGCGCGGGCCAGTTCTATGGCCAGCATGCGCTTGCCTATGCCGTCAGGGCCAGCAAACAGGTAGGCGTGGGCCAGGCGGCCGTTGGCGAGAGCCCGGCGTAATATGTCTTTTTGTCGGTCATGGCCGAGGATCTTGTCAAAAGTCATGATTTTCTCCAGCTTGAAGTCGACTCATTCTGCTGTTTTCTGAAAAATAAGGTGCTTATCTCGTAAGCCGTCTGAGTTATAATGCGTAAATTGCTGCCTCGATAAACGTTAAAATGCGCATGTTATCGGCATTTTAGCCTTTGCCCTTGTAGTTTGACCGTGGGCGTTCCTGAAGCTATCACTAAACAATGATGATATAATGACTTAATCCATCGGTGCAATTGATATATGGAGGAAGGTGGTGTAGGATGTCCGACTATTTGATTTCTGAAGGTATTCGGGTGCTCTCTGCTTGCGGAGGGCCGGTGGATATAATATTGGGTAGAGAATGTGGAGAGTATGACTTCAGCAATTGATGACAGAATGAGTGAATGGACTTTGCTTGAAGAGAACTTGAATTATCGGTTCCAAGATCGTCACCTGCTGTGCGAGGCTTTGACGCATCGTTCGTTTGCCAACGAGCAATCTTCTGACAGCTTGCTGCCTGATAACGAGCGTCTGGAGTTTCTTGGTGACGCCGTGCTTGATCTGGTGGTCGGTAATATTTTGCATGAAGATTTTCCCTCCTGTGATGAGGGCGAAATGACTCGAATTCGTTCAGAAGTGGTTGCGGAACCATGTCTGGCGACTCTTGCCCGTGACCTCGATATCGGCAACGCTTTGTTGCTTGGTCGTGGTGAGGAACTCAGCGGCGGTCGGAGCAAGTCGAGTTTGCTTGCAGACGCTTTTGAGGCCTTGTTGGGCGCTGTCTTTAAGGATGGTGGCTTAGATGCTGCAATCACTGTAATCCAACCCCTTTTTATCCCATTATTACGTCAGGCAGAGAAACAGTCCGGTCTCGATTACAAAAGTCGACTGCAGGAGTTGGTGCAGGGTCGATACCGGATCTTGCCGAGGTATCAACTGGTTGCTGCGAGTGGTCCTGATCATGAGAAAGTTTATCTGGTTGACGTTTATGTTGATGCTCAAGCGTGCGGCCGTGGTGAGGGTCGGACCAAGAAAAGTGCCGAACAGTCGGCAGCTTTGGCGGCGTTGATGGAGTTAGATCCGGAGTTGTCCTCATGAGAATATACCCGGTCTTTATTCCTCATTCTGGATGCCCGCATCGTTGTCTGTTCTGTTCTCAAGACCGAACCACGGGACAATCGGCCGCACCCCAACCTGAAGATGTGGCCCTCTGGTTAAACGAGGTTTTGCCAGCGGCTGGTGACGGCGAGGTCGCTTTTTACGGCGGGACTTTTACTCTTTTGCCGAACCCTTTGCAAGAGCGTTATCTGTCGATCGCGCAAAGCTATGTTGCCGCCGGGCGCATAGCTGGTATTCGTATTTCGACCCGGCCGGACGCTCTTGATAACACTTGCACAAGCAGGTTGCGTCAGTTTGGGGTGACCACAGTTGAGATCGGTGCTCAGAGTTTCGATGATCAAGTCCTGTCGGCCTCTAATCGTGGTCATTCGGCTGCTGATATTGTCCAGGCTCTACACTGTTGTCGGTCTGCCAAACTGGATGTCGGATTACAATTGTTGCCCGGTTTGCCGGAGGCTGGCGCTGGCGAAGCGTTATTGTCGTTACGTTGTGCTTTAGAACTTGAACCTGACTTTTTACGGATTTATCCGGCGGTGGTCATTGCCGGTACCGGTTTAGCCGAGCTTTGGGCGTCGGGTCGATACTTGCCCTGGAGCCTTGATGAAGCCGTGAATATCTGTGCCGATATGCTGCAGTTGTGCCGAGCTTCCAATGTTCCGGTGATTCGTCTTGGCTTGCAGCAGGAACCGGAGTTGGAGCGGCATCTCCTGGCTGGACCTTATCATGCAGCCTTTGGCCAATTGGTGCGTTCCCGTTTGTGGCGTCGTGCCCTTTCCCGTGTTTCTGTGGGTGGAGAAATGTCTGTCAATCCGAATGATTTGAGTGATGCCGTTGGTCATCGCGGCGAAAACCGTCAATGGCTCGTACAGCAGCAACGACAGCTCTCACTCCGTACTGATACTCAGGTCGCCCGTGGTTGGTTGCGGGTCGCTGATAACTTTGTGCCGTTAGTTGAGGCTTGTGTCCCTGGAGGACCGTTATGAATCAGAAACAGGAATTTCGCTCTGGGTTCGTGGCGATTGTCGGACGGCCGAACGTTGGCAAATCGACTCTGCTGAATCGAATTGTCGGGCAGAAGATTGCCATCACCTCACCGAAACCGCAGACAACGCGTAATCGTATCCTCGGCATTATTACCACTGATGACACGCAAATGCTTTTTGTCGATACTCCTGGTATTCATGCGGCCCGGTCGCCTATGAACCGCTATATGGTCGATCAGGCCAGTTCTGCCTGCCTGGATGTTGATGTGGTGCTTTGGCTGGTGGAAGCTGATCGTTCTGTTGACAAGGATCCGATGATTCCACGCTTGCTGGAGAAGGGCAAGCGACCGGTTATTCTGGTGATCAATAAGATCGACAGGATTCCCCGGGAACAGTTATTGCCTTTGATTGAAGCTTACGGCAAAATTCGTGAATTCACGTCAGTTGTGCCGATCTCTGCACTGAAAGGGGACGGGGTTGAGCGATTAGTTAATGAAGTGCCGCAGCTTTTGCCAAAGGGGCCTCGCTATTATCCCGAGGATCAACTGACCGATGTGCCGGAACGTTTTATTGTTGCCGAGATGATTCGCGAGCAGATTCTCTTGCGAACCAAAGACGAAGTTCCTTATGGCGTTGCCGTTCAGGTTGAGCGCTTTCAGGAAAATACTGTGCGCAATATGATTGGCATCGATGCGGTGATTATTGTCGAACGCGATACCCATAAGGGAATTATGCTCGGCAAACGCGGTGTCATGATTCGCCAAATTGGTCAGGCCGCGCGTAAAGATATTGAGCGTATGCTCGGGATCAAGGTGCACCTGGGGCTTTTTGTTAAAGTACAGAAGAATTGGACCGAATCCGGTCGTATGATGAAAGAGTTTGGTTACGAATAAACAGATCTTTTGATTTTTAGACAGCAAACATGTTGTCAGGGATAAATAATGGGTAAGGTTGTTGCTATAGTCGGTCGTCCCAATGTCGGAAAGTCGACCCTGTTTAATCGAATTCTCGGTAGACGCATGGCGATTGTCGAAGATTCTCCCGGGGTGACGCGTGATCGGAATTATGCCGACGTGAGTCGCTTTGACAAGCCGTTTACCTTGATCGATACCGGCGGTTTCGAACCAGCCAGTAACGAGAGATTGCTGGCGCAGATGCGCGAACAGTCGCAACTGGCGATTGAGGAAGCCGATATCATTTTCTTTGTCATGGACGGCCGTGAAGGCCTGAATCCAGCCGATGAGGAAGTAACGCATATGCTGCGCCAGGTTTCTAAACCGGTTTTCTATATCGTCAACAAAGTTGATGGTCCTGGTCAGGAAGCCTCTCTCGGTGAGTTTTATGCCTTGGGAATTGATGAGATTTACCCGGTTTCCGCGGAGCATGCTCTCGGAATTCGCGGTCTAATTGATGAGCTCCAAGACCTTTTGCCTGAACCGGAGGTAATCGATGAGACTCTTCAAGAGACGCGCCTGTCGATCATTGGTCGACCTAACGTCGGTAAGTCCTCTCTGGTAAACCGTTTGCTTGGTTTCGAGCGAGTGGTGGCTAACCCGACTGCTGGGACCACGCGCGACAGCGTCGACACGCCTTTTATGTATAACCAGAAAAAATATGTGTTGATCGATACTGCTGGAATTCGGCGTAAGGGTCGAGTGTCGCAGAAACTCGAAAAGTATTCGATTATTCAGGCTTTGAAAGCTCTGGATCGAACTCATGTCGCGATGGTGATCATCGACGCGGAAGAGGGGATTACCGATCAGGATTTGACGATTGCCGGTTATGCCCATGAACGCGGTCGGGCCGTTATCCTGATTGTTAATAAATGGGATCTGGTAAAGAAGGATAATGCGACCATGGGCGATTATATCAAAGAAGTTCGTGGTTCCTTCAAGTTTCTACCGGACAGCCCGATTCATTTTGTTTCGGCTCTCACGGGACAACGCATTAGCAAGATCATGGCTGATGTCGAAATGGTTAGTGATGAGTTTAACAAGAAGGTGACAACCGCTGCTCTTAACAAGGTGTTGAAGGATGCGGAAATTAATCATCCTCCACCGATGTTTCATGGTAAGCGTGTGAAGTTCTTCTATGCCACACAGACTGCTGTGAGACCGCCGACCTTCTTGATCTTTGCGAATAAATCAGAGGGAATCCATTTTTCCTATCAACGATATCTTACCAATTGTCTGCGGCAAACTTTCGGGTTTGCTGGTTGTCCGATTCGATTGCGATTTACTGATCGAGAGCATTAGCTGATCGGCAAATCATGCTTTGACTTGAAGTACCTCATGAGATATGTTTATTCTCGTTTAATCTCGAATTGTTACGCTGTCTTAACTGCTATCATGACCCTAAATATTGTAATTACGCTATGAGCCTAGTTGGTAATTTAGAAGATCTCGGTCTGGGAGAAATTCTCCAGATAGTTAGCCTGAGCCGTAAATCCGGTGTCCTGCAATTGAGCAGCAGGGACCGAGAGGGTCGTGTTATTTTCCACGATGGCCAGGTTATCCGTGCGACTTCAACGACTTTCCCGGAAAATATCGGCGATCTTGTTGTGCGCACAGGGTTGGCGGATCTTGAAACGTTGAAGAAGGCGCTTGTTTTACAACAGGACGGTTCTGGAGAACGTCGAATCGGAGATGTTCTGGTCAGCGATTTCAAGGTTGACCGCGAGGCCATCGAAACGACCGTTCGTGAGCAGGTTGAAAAGATTGTTTATAGTTTTTTCAGCTGGGACGAGGGGTCTTTTTCTTTTGAGTTAGGAAATCTCCACGAACTTGCCGCGACTAACTTCAACCCGCTTCAATTTATGCTGGATCAAGGGCTAAATCCCCAATGGCTAGCAATGGAAGGGAGTCGTCTTCTTGATGAAAAACGTCATCGCGGCGAGGATGTCGATGAACAGGGTGAGTCTCTGATCGATTTTGATCAGTTGCTGGCCGAAGTGAAGGGCGAAAGCTCCCTCAGCCCTATGCAAAAAACCGGGGATGAATCAGTTGATGCTGACTCTCAACGAAAGATTCGGACGGCATCGTCCCGTTTTATTGTCGTTGATGATGACCCGGGTACTGCTGAGCAAATTGCTGCCTTGTTGCAGGAACGCCAGACTCAGGTTCATGTTTTTACCAATGCTTTATCATTCATGGAAGCAGTACGTGAGGCCGACCCGAAGACTACCACGCTGGTGATTGACCTGATTATGCCACGCCGGGATGGCAGTGGTGTCCTCGGTGGCCTGGAACTTTTGGAAGATATCCGCAACGACTTCCCTGGTTTTAAGATCCTGGTTATGTCTGACCATCCGAACCAGGAAGCGGAACAAAGTGTTCGTGGCTTCGGTGTGTCCATGCTTATTCAGAAGCCGACCAAAACCGATGTTAGAGAACAGCGCGGTCGTGATAAATTAGTTGCTCTGGCCGATGCTATTCTCTCCCTGGGTCTTGCGACCAGCGAAGAGCCTGTGGCTGAAAGTGGTGGTTATAATGTTTGTGCGGAGCTTCTCCGGGAAATGGGTGAGCCGACCACGGGTGTTTCGTTGGATGTGCCACAACAGTCACCTGGCCTGCATCTGTTACGTGGTATGCTGCAAGAACTGAACAATCCTTCTCTTGGCGGCGGGATTATTCTGCTGATCCTGCGTTTTGCCAGCGAGTTGATGAATCGGGCAGTTATTCTATTGGTTAAAGACAAGGAAATCGTTGGGTTGGGCCAGTTCGGCATCGAACTGAAAGGTAAGTCAGCGGATGATAGGGTGCGGAATACGAAACTGCCGATCGGCGAAGAGAATCTTTTTGCCGAAGCCTTGCAGTCTTTGGCTCCATACAAAAGAAAGCCTAAAACGGGTCCGTGGAATCAATATCTTTTTGAGCAACTCGGCGGCCAACGGCCCACAGAAGTTTTTGTCGGTCCACTGATCAGCGAGGGGCGGGTCGTTGCTGTTCTTTACGGTGACAATCTGCCGGACAATAAAGGAATCGGCGATACGGAATCGCTGGAAATATTTCTCTCTCAGGCCGGACTTGCCATGGAAAAGGCACTTCTGGAACGTCGTATGATGGGCAATCAAAGTGCAGTCTAAACAGGGTCAGTGCCGAGGGCGGGTGACGTGAGTAAAAAAATCATGATTGCAGAAGATTCTCCGACCATGCGCTCGCTGATCGTTTCAACGATTGCAGCCATGGGCGGTTATGAAACCGTTGAAGCTGCCAATGGCTTTGAAGCTTTGAGAATTCTGCCGCGTGAGAAGGTCGATCTTATTATCACAGACATTAATATGCCGGACATCAATGGTCTTGAGCTTGTGAGCTTTATCCGTAACAACGAAAATTACAAGACCACGCCTCTCTTCATAATAAGTACCGAGGGAAGCGAGCGTGATCGTGAAAAAGGCCTGGCCCTTGGTGCCAACGCATATTTGGTCAAACCTTTTGCCCCGGATCAACTACAAGAGTTGATCCGTGAGTACCTTAGCTGACCTGGAGGCGGATTTGTCCGACAAAGGTTCTTCCCAAGCCCTCAAAGATTTCATCAGTGAAACTGAAGAAATCGTCGGATCTTTGAACCTCGATTTGGTCAAATTGGCCGATTCGGTTGACAGTGGCGACTGCGATCCTGATGTCCTCAATGGGATCTTTCGCGGAGCCCATTCGATCAAAGGTCTGGCCGGAATGTTTGGCTTTGAAGACCTCTCTCAGTTGGCTCATTCAATGGAAGGACTTCTTGATGGCCTGCGTCTCGGCAAAGTTGCTTTTACCCAACACTTGATTGACACTCTTTTTGCGTCTCTGGACATTCTCATCAAGTTGATTGACGGCAAGAGCGCCGATGAAGCTTTTACCCTTGATCTTCAACCGACTCTCCAACAAATAAGCCAGGCCGCTAATGGTTCTGCCCAGGTTTTGGATGATCCTTTTGCGGGCCTTGATATTGAAGCCTCTATCCTGAACGTTCTGACTGAGTATGAGGAACATCGCCTGCTGGAAAATGTCCGTAAAGGGCGTACCATTCAGTTGATCAAGCTGACTTTCGAATTGTCGAGTTTTGATCAGGATCTAGCCGAAATTACGCAGCTATTGAAACTGCAGGGAGAGGTCATCAGCACCTTGCCCTCGGCGGGAGATATCGGCGAGAGGATTGCTTTTCAGATTCTCTACGGCAGTGAGTTGACCAAGCCCGACATAGAGAGATTACTTAACCTTGAAAACCTTGATATTCGCACTTGTGGTGAGACTGCGAATGAACCGGAAGACGAGGGCTTTCTCCTTGAAGAACCTGTAGCCGCAGAACAAGTCCTACCGGCAACGAATCCTCTTGTTTCGCCGGAAGCGGTTGACGGTGCCAGTTCTCTGCGCTCGATCAGTCGCACTGTTAGGGTTGATATCGACAAGCTTGACCTGCTGATGAATATCGTTGGCGAACTGGTTCTTTCCAAAAGTGCTATTACGAATCTCAGTGATCGTCTGAAATTGACCAGCGAAAAAGAACTGGCGACTGATCTTGGCAAGACGACGCGTATCCTGGAACGCCGTTTGCACGAACTGCAAAAAGGTGTAATGGATGTCAGGATGGTTCCAGTCGGACAACTCTTTGAGAAAATGATGCGAATTGTTCGTCGGGTCTCCAATGAACAAGGTAAAAAGGTTTCTCTTGATATTCGTGGAGCAGATACCGAATTGGACAAATTGATCATTGAGGATGTCTCAGATCCACTAATGCATATTGTCCGTAACGCGATTGACCACGGTCTTGAGACCCCCCAGGAGCGTCTTGCTGCGGGTAAGCCGGAGAAGGGCCAGGTTCAACTGTGGGCGTCACAAAAGGGCAATCATGTTGTCATTGAGGTTCATGACGATGGTCGCGGCATTGACTCGGATAAAGTCCGCAGAAAAGCAGTCCAGAAAGGTCTGGTCAGTGAAAACCATGTGATGACCGACGAAGAGGTTTACGATCTTCTTTTTGAACCGGGCTTCTCGACTCGTGACGAGGTGAGTGATCTTTCTGGCCGCGGCGTCGGTATGGACGTGGTGAAAAACAACATCTCCGCCTTGTCTGGAATGATTGAGGTGAGAAGCGAATTTGGTCAGGGTAGCAGCATGATTATCACCTTGCCCATTACTCTAGCGATCATTAAGGCCTTGATTGTTCAGGTCGCTGATAAGACCTATGCTATCCCGATCAATTCGGTGCTTGAGACTTTAATGGTCGAACGTGATGTGATTCAGACCATCGAACGTCGTGAAGTTATTGAGCTGCGGGAGACAACGGTTCCATTAATGAGACTTGGCCGGGCTTTTGGTTTCGAAGATAACGACAAAGAGGAAGATCGAAAGTTGTTTGTTGCCATTGTTGGCCTGGCTGAAAAACGAATGGGTTTTATTGTAGATGAACTTCTCGGTCAGCAGGATGTGGTCATCAAGTCGCTTGGTAAAGCTCTCGCTTTTGTCAAAGGTATTGCTGGCGCTGCTGAATTGGGGAATCAGAAGACGATTCTGGTCCTGGATGTTGCTGGTTTGATGAATGAAACTTTGCGCGGTGATACGGCTCTCAATGTATGAAGATTTTTTTGGGCTGAAAGAGCGCCCCTTCAGTAAAACGCCGGACCCCAGGTTTCTTTATTTGAGTCGTGGTCACCGGGAAGCTCTGGCTCGGATGCAGTATGCCGTAGAGGAACGGGATCTGGTCCTGCTGATTGGTGAAATCGGTTGCGGCAAGACGACTCTGTCTCGGGCATTGATGGATGCCCTTGATGACAGTTTTAAGGTTGTCTGTCTGATCAATCCGCGCTTGACGCCTTTAGAATTTTTGAACAGTCTGGCTCGGCGCCTCGGGGTTGAGGAGCCTGCTCGTTATAAAGTTGATCTTTTAGAGCAGATAGGCAAGACGCTGTTCGAATATTATGAACAGGGGATTACTCCGGTGGTGGTTATCGATGAAGCACAACTGGTGCCTCATCGGGAGACTTTTGACGAAATTCGGCTACTGACAAATTTTCAACTTGATGATCAGAATCTGATCAGCTTGGTGTTGATGGGACAGCCAGAACTGAAGCGTCGACTCAAGCATCGGGCCTATGAGCCGTTGCGACAGCGCATCGGGATGCAGTATGATTTGCAACCGCTTGGTCCAGACGAAACAACTGATTATCTTGATTTTAGAGTAACAATAGCAGGTGGGAGCCCTGGGCTGTTCTCGCCGGTTGCGGTCGAGGCCATTTTTGCTTATTCGAATGGGACGCCGCGTATGATCAATCACGCGGCCTCTCTGGCTTTGCTCGAGGCTTATGGTTGTGGAGTGAGAAAGGTTGATGGCCCGGTTATTGATGCTGTGATACTCGAGCTTGAGAATAGCCCCCTGAATTAATTATTCGGACTTGATTATGGATATAGCTGAGATTCGAAAAAAAGCGAAAGCACAGGGCAATAACATTAAAAAGGATGTTATTGCAGAGCAGGATTCTGCGCCCAAAACGTCAATGGCTTGCGCTGATGAAAGCTCTTTGGCCGACTCGCCTGTCGAAGCTCTGCCTGTTGAAGAGTTGGTTCCTGTTGATAAGTCTGCTGAGTCAATGTTGGTTGATTCCGGGGACGTTATTGATCGCATCTTTGCGGTGTCTAATGAATTAAGTCTGGCGACAGAGGAGTCTTATCATGATTTTCTGGAGTCGCAATCAGGTGAAAATGATCGGGTGATACGTCAGTATCTTGCTTTTTGTCTTGGCAGCGAGGAATATGCTCTGGACATCACTCGAATTAGCGAGATAATCAAAGTCAGGGAGTTTACTGATATCCCCAGAGCTCCTGAATATCTGCTTGGCATTATCTCACTGCGTGGGGTTGTGGTGCCTGTTTTTGATTTGCGTAGTCGATTTAATCTTGGTACCTCAGAGATACTGGCGACGTCGCGAATAGTTGTTTGTCGATACGAGGATGTTACTGTTGGGCTGTTAGTTGACAGTATTAATCAGGTTGTCAAGCTGGCGGATGATAGTATAGAACCTCCCCCAGCGGTTCTCTCCGGGCTTGATCGCGATCTGGTTTCTGGGGTCGGACGATATCAGGGGCGAATGCTGATTCTTCTAAACGTGCAAAGTGTATTGGCTGTTACGTTGGATTAAATCTTGAGACATATGTATCATGAACCTGATATGATCCGTTCCGTTCTGGATTCACTTGTTCCAGGCTGACTGTTGAAAAGGAGATCGTTGTGATTAAGAAGAAAATTCTGATTGTCGAGGACGAAGAGAGTTTGCTCAAACTTGAAAGTATTCTTCTGACATCCAAAGGCTATGATGTTCAGGGGGTTGCCGATGGCAAGGCGGCACTTGAAGCGGTTGCAATGATGAAACCTGATCTAGTGCTGTTGGATATTATGTTGCCGGAGATAGACGGTTTTGAGGTCTGTCGCAGAATCAAGGAGGATGATGCAACCCAGCATATCCCGGTGATTATGCTTACAGCAAAAAAAAGTCGTGAAGATATGGCGCGTGGCGAGCAAGTTGGTGCGGACTGGTATATTACCAAGCCCTTCAAGTCAGCCATGGTGATTGAAACCATTCAAAGGTTTATTGCTTAACTCTTATGCCTGTAAAATCTGATATGCAATCAATGGATGCTTCCGGCGGAGAGACCCGTCAGGAAATTCAACTCGCCTGTTTCAAGATCGGACCGGAGCTTTATGCTCTGGACATTATGAAGATCAAGGAGATCATCCGCCCACAGAAACTGACCCCCATTCCCAAGGCTCCATCCTTTATCGAAGGTGTTATCAATCTGCGCGGTGCTGTTATTCCGGTTGCGGATATGCGCAAGCGATTTGGTCAACCGGTCACGAAAGAGACCCGGAAGAATCGAATTGTGGTTTGTTCTCTTGTTGGGAAAATTATTGGACTTCTGGTTGATGAAGTGACAGAAGTTAGACGTTACAGTCGCAAGGAAATCTCTCCAGCGCCCCAGTACATCAAGGGGGCACAGGCAGATTATTTCCTTGGCGTTGCACATCGTGATGATGACCTTGTCATGTTGGTAGATCTGGAAAAAGTCCTGTCGACTGATGAACGGATCGAGCTTCAGACTTTAGATAATAAAAATATTGTAACCCGCCAAGTATAAGCGCTTTTAAAAATTTCTTTGCTGGTTGTATAAAGGTTTGTGAATGATAGTAAAATGCCCTTCTTGTGCTGCTCGTTTCCGCTTAGATCGTGAAAAATTAGGTGGAAAACGGGTTACCTTGCGCTGTGCCCGTTGTCGCGTTCCGTTTAAAGTGGAACTGCCCAGAACCGATAGCCGACTTGCTGTGAAAAGAACACGAGTAATGGTTGCCCACAGTGATCATGACCTCTGTAGCACCATTCAATCTATTATTGAAGAGGCTGGAATGTACTGTGTGCTTGGACACAACGGCGGCGATGTTCTGACTCAGATGGATGCTAACCCACCCCAAGTCGCGGTGGTGGATGTTGCTCTCCAGGGGTTGTATGCCTTTGAAGTCGTCGAAAAGGTGCGACGACGGCCTGGGTTGGCAAATGTTAAAATCATTCTATTGTCATCAGTTTATAACAAGGTAGCATATAAGCGTTCTCCGAGTTCTCTCTATGGTGCCGACGATTATATTGAGAAGCATCATATTCCAGATGATCTGGTGATGAAAATTAATCGTTTGCTTGTCGGTGCAACGCCTACGGTGGAACCGGCCGAACGGGGTGAAGTAGAGGCCCCTGGGAAACAGCTTTCACAACAAGATAAAGCCGGACAGAACCTTAATCTTATTCTTTCAGTCAACGAAAAAATTCAATCGGCCGAAAACCATGAGGTCTCAGGTAAAGACATTCCTGAGCGAGAAAGGGCAGCCCGCTTGGCCCGAATTATCGTGTCTGACGTTTCACTCTATTATCAGGACAAAATTGACGAGGGCATACTCAACGGTAACTGGTCAGAACTTCTGGCCAATGAGATCAAGGAAGCACGCGAACTGTTTAGGGAACGGTTCCCGAGTCAGGACATCCAGCAAAGTAAAATTCTTGAGGCTGCTTTTCTTGATCTGTTGGAAAAGAGACGCCATGAACTGGACGAATAAACGGCACCCGAATACGTGAGTGCAGACGGGAAGGGGGGCGTCAGATGTTTGCACTTTTCCTGATTCCCAAACGCACAGTCATTATGGTGCCAGACAGGATGTAGCTTTGGATAATAAAGAGCGGATTGTAACGGCTTTAAACTCGCCGGACGAGGAGATAAGACTGCAAGGACTGCGTTCCCTTGCCGAGCTGGATTCAACCCAGCGTCTGGACCTTGTGTTTCAGGCCTTGGGCGATTCCAGTTGGCGGTTGCGCAAAGAAGCTATTGATATCTTTATGTCTTTGCCGGTTTGTAAAGATTTGATCGGTGAGGTTATTAAACTGCTCCATGCCGAGGATAATGCAGGCTTACGTAATGCCGCAGTCGAAATCCTTAGTCGTATGGGGCGGGATGCGGTACCTATGTTACTTGATCAGGCGAATTGTCCAGATCATGATGTCCGAAAATTTATCCTCGATATTCTTGGTGATATTGCTACCCCTGCTGCGATCCCGGTCATGATTTGTGGCTTGGAGGATACTGATAGTAATGTACGGGCCGCGGCCGCCGAAAACCTTGGCAAGCTGAAGGCTGAGGCTGCTGTCCCTGCTTTGCTCGCGGCCATGAGACATCCCGATCTCCTGCTCCAGTTTACCATTCTTGATACCTTGAGCCGGATCTCTGCTCCAGTGACTTTTAACAAGTTGTTGCCCTACAAAGATGAAAAGTTGCTGCGTAAGGCTTTGATCGATTGCCTGGGTAAAGCTGGCGATGCCTCTGCCGTCGCCGAACTGGTTGCAAGTCTGGTCGATGATATGCGAAATGTGCGTGAGGCTGCGCTGCTGGCTCTGGTTGAAATCTCTCGGCGCTATCCCGAAGAAGTCAAACTGCAATTATCATTATGTGATATCGGACCCTCTTCTGCTGTCGTCTCTGGTTACCTTAATGAAGAATACAATGACACTTTGAAACTTGCGGCCATTCGTGTTCTTGGTTGGCTTGGTGCCGAAGATTCTGTCATGGCGTTGCTCCAAATGCTTGACTATGAATCGCTACAGAAGGAAGCGATGTTGGCTCTGGTCGATATTGGTGTTGCAAATCCTGATGCGCTGTTGAATGCCTGGGGCTTGGTTGATGGTAATCGCCGTGCCTATCTCGCTTACATTCTCGGTGAAGCCGGATGTGTCGGCGGCTTGACATGCCTGCAGCAGGGCCTCGTTGATTCTGATCAACAGTTGCAGCGGATGTCAGCCTATGCTTTAGGGCAATTGGGGGAGGCCAGCATACTCCTTGATCTGGTTCGTTGTCTGCAGAGCAGTTCGAGTGATGTTCAGGAAGCGACGACCCAGGCTTTAATCACTCTAGGTAGAAAATTTCCAGACGAAACTTTTTCTGCATTGCAGCCATTGCTTGCCCATAGTGAGTCTAAGCAACGGATGTTTGCGGTTATGGTCCTCCGCGAAATCGACAACTCAAAGGTGTTGGATGTGCTGAGTAGATCGATCAAGGACCCCGCTGCGGAAGTTCGGCGTGCTGCGATAAGAGTTTATGAAGGTTGTGACCTCACCGATCATATTGGAACGCTTCTTTTGTCTTTGACCGACGAAGATGCTGAAGTCAGGCGTGCAGCGGTTGATATACTTGGCAACTGCAAAGATGAACAGGCCCTGGATGGTTTGCAGCTGGCTTTGCAGGATGAAGATATTTGGGTGAGGTCGGCTGCGGTGCGTGGTATCGGATGCATCGGTGGCAATCGAAGTAAATCGCTTATCGAGCAGGCTCTTGCCGATCCTGTAGGGCTGGTCAGTATTGCCGCTCTGGAAACTCTTGGTGACCTGTTCGGCGATGAGGCCTGCGAGGCGATGGTCGCCGCGCTGAATCACCCAGATGAAGAGGTGGTGACGGCCGCCATGAACCTGTTGTCACGTTATGGCTCCAGCGATTGGTTGAAAGCTAATGTCAAAGCTCTGATGATCCACCCTTTCTGGGTCGTACGCGCGCATATTGCCCGACTCGCCGCTGAGATTCTCGGTGTGTCGGCTCGTCCACTTCTGGTGGAGCGCCTTGGGATAGAAGAGACAGAGCTGGTACGTCAACAATTAACTGCGTTGCTCGATGAACTGCCAGAAAACTGATAATTGCAGATATGCTCTTTCTCTCTCCTGAAATAAAGATGGACTCTGATGAATTTCGCCTGCTGCGGGATTTCGTTTATCAACACTGCGGCCTGAATTTCACGATGGATTCGAAATATCTGTTGGAAAAACGCCTCGGTAAACGTCTTCAGCAACACAACCTCAAGACCTTTAAAGATTATTACTATTTTCTTCGTTACAATCCGAACAAGGAGCAAGAACTGTCCGATGTTGTCGATCAACTGACGACAAATGAAACGTATTTTTTCCGTGAAGATTTTCAGCTTCGAACCTTTGTTGATGATATTCTGCCGGAAATTCGTAAACGCAAGGAAAAAGAAGGCAAGAAGACCCTGCGTATATGGAGTGCTGGTTGTTCGTCCGGTGAAGAACCCTACACTCTCGCCATGTTGCTTCTTGATCAGCCCTGGTTGAGGTCGTGGCAAGTCGAAATAATTGGTACCGATATTAGTCAAAGAGTATTACATCTGGCCAGAGAGGGGGTTTATGGTGACGCGGCGTTCCGTAGCACTGACCCAGCGCAAAAGCGGCGTTTTTTTACTGATCTAGATGGGAAATGTCGTGTTAATGATGAAGTCCGAAACCTCGTCACAATTAGTCATTTGAACTTGTTTGACAGCTCCCGAATTGGATTGCTGGGGCGTATGGATGCCATCTTCTGTCGAAATGTAATTATATATTTTGATCATGCAGGCAAGAAGAACGTTATTGATAGTTTCTTCCAGCGGTTGGTGCCCGAAGGCTTTTTGCTTTTGGGACATTCTGAATCTTTGATTAACCTGAGCACCTCCTTTCAATTGCGTCATTTTACTCATGATATGGTTTACCAGAAAGCTGGTGTTGCAACGCTGACCGGTGGAGAGAAACGATGACTCCTGTTCGCGTTCTGGTTATTGATGATTCAGCGTTTAATCGTCGAACTATCGTAAAAATGCTTGAGTCATTGCCTAATGTAGACGTTGTCGGCTATGCCTGTGACGGTGAGGAGGGCTTGCGCAAAGTTATTGACTTGCGACCGGATCTGATTACTCTCGATCTTGAAATGCCGCGTATGGACGGCTTTACTTTTCTGCGGATAGTTATGCAGAAGCAGCCGACTCCGATCATTGTCGTTTCCTCCCGTTCTGATGATGAGGATGTGTTTAAGGCCTTGGAACTCGGTGCTGTTGAATTTGTACCGAAACCATCATCCAGAGTCTCTCCCTCATTGATGGATATTCGGGACGTTCTGCTACAAAAAGTTCGTGAGGTAACCAGTGCAAATCTTCGGAATGTGATGGCCCGTACCGCAACACCCATTGTTGAGGCACCAAAACGGGAGACTCTTGGTGCAATACCCCCCAGGATTGTCACGCCTGATTTTCGCATGGTCGTCATCGGCTCATCGACCGGTGGTCCTCCCGCACTACAACAAGTTTTTTCGGCTATTCAGGAGCCCTTGCCGATTTCTTTCGCCGTTGCCCAGCATATGCCGCCCGCCTTTACCAAAGCCTTTGCTGAGCGACTTAACCGGTTCTCTGCACTCAGGATTCGTGAGGCGGAAAGTGGCGATATCGTTAAGCCCGGTGAGGTGCTGGTCGCTCCGGGTGGTTCCAATCTCGAGTTTTTTCCGAAAGGCAACGATGTTATTGCTAAGGTGTCTGAGCCGAAAGATCATCAACGATATCTTCCCTCGGTGGACGCTATGTTCTCTACGGCTGCGGTTGTGTTTGGCCCCAGACTTTTGGGCGTTGTCTTGACTGGTATGGGGAATGACGGTACCAGAGGGGTTAAGTCGGTTAAGAGTCATGGTGGTTTTGTCATTGCCGAAGCGGAGGAAAGCTGCGTTGTGTTCGGTATGCCAAAAGAGGCGATTGCAACCGGAGATGTCGATCGTATCGTGCCGTTGCCGAGGGTCTGTCATGAAATCCTGCGCCATTGCCGATTAACCGGTTGATCGGGAACGTTATTAACGCTGGATATTTTTTGCCAAGGTTGTTATTATTTCAAGGTTTATTGACGGGAAAAGCTAGATGTTGCTCGTCTGGAATTCTTGTTGATGTGGATGTTCTCAGGTGGAAGGTTGTAGGAGTAGTCGATGAATCATAGTGATGATGATAACAATGTCAGCCGCGCAGACGAATTTCTTCAGGTCTTTAAAAAAGGCGCGGAATTCACCCAGGACCTTCTGAAGGAGAACGAGCGACTTCGTTTTCGTACGGTCAAGCTTGAAGAAGCTTTGAAGGAGCATGATCTCGGGTGTACTGATGATGGTGGTGCCTCTCGCGTATTAAGGCTGAAAATTGAAGAATTAGAGCAAGAGAAAGAAGAAATCCTCAGCCGGATTAAACTGGTTGAGGAAGAAAATCAGGGTTTTGCCAACCGTTACGTTGAGATTGAAGAAGAGAACAATATGCTTGCCAATCTCTATATCGCGTCTTATCAGCTACACTCCACGCTTGATTTTAAAGAAGTGCTGCAGATTATTCTTGAGATTGTCATCAACTTGATTGGTTCTGAGGAGTTTGGCGTCCTTTTGCTTGATGAAAAAACTAATCAGCTTGAGCCGGTGGCAAGTGAAGGGGTCGAAACCTCCGAGTTGCCTTCAGTGGCTGTTGGCAAAGGGATCATTGGAGAATCAGTAAAGACAGGAGAGAATTACTTTATTGATTCCATGGAAGGATATGTCCGTGATTTTGAAAAACCGATTGTGTGTATTCCACTCAAAATCAAGGAGCATGTGATCGGGGTTATCTCAATTTATAAGTTGTTGACTCAAAAAAATGAGTTTACAAGTGTAGACTATGAACTTTTTACCCTGCTGGCAGGTCATGCGGCGACGGCTGTTTTTTCGTCGCGGATGTATTCCGATTCCGAGCGGAAACTTTCGACCATTCAGGGTTTCATCGATTTGCTGACTAAGTAGGGAGAGTGCTTAAATGACCGATTATAAAGTTCTTGTTGTTGAAGACTCACCCACGATGCGGCAACTCATAGTTTTTGCCCTGAAACGTATCCGTGGCTTCCAGATCGTCGAAGCCAATGATGGGGTTGATGGCCTGAAAAAACTCAGTAGTGAGAAGTTTGATTTGATCTTGACGGATATTAATATGCCAATTATGGATGGCTTGAAATTGGTAAGCATGGTTCGTAACGATCCGCACTACAAGGAAACGCCGATTGTTGTTATTACCACGGAAGGTGCAACTGAGGATCGTGAACGGGCTCTGGCGCTGGGCGCAAACGAATACATCACAAAACCTATTCAAACTATGAAGATTCTTGAAACAGTTAAAAAATTAATGAACATCTAGGAGGCGCGCTTGTCAAAAGAAGAAGCAATAGAAGTCGAAGGAAGTGTGATTGAACCTTTGCCGAATGCAATGTTTAAGGTCGAGCTTGACAATGGTCATGTTGTTCTTGCCCACATTTCAGGAAAAATGCGCAAGTATTATATCCGTATCCTCCCTGGAGATCGCGTAACGGTTGAGCTCTCGCCTTATGACCTTACCCGCGGTCGTATTACCTATCGTGCCAAATAACTGATGTTTTGAGGAGCACGGTCGCTGAGAATGATCAGCCTTTGATGCTGTGCTTATAAACAACCGGCTTCGGCCGGTTTTCATATTTCAGGCATTTGATTGATTTGTGGAGGTTGCATGCAGGAACGCTACATCCCCCTTGATATAGAGAAGCGCTGGCAGGAGTACTGGTCTGCGCAAAAGACTTTCAAGGCGACAGAAGACCCGACTAAACCGAAGTATTACCTGCTGGAAATGTTCCCATATCCTTCGGGTCGCATCCATATGGGCCATGTTCGCAATTATTCAATCGGTGATGTCGTTGCTCGTTTCAAGCGTTTGCAGGGTTATAATGTTTTGCATCCCATGGGGTGGGATGCTTTCGGCATGCCAGCTGAAAACGCTGCGATACAGCACGGAACTCATCCAGCGCTCTGGACCACGGAGAATATCGCAAATATGCGATCGCAGCTCAAGCGGATGGGGTTTTCTTACGATTGGGATCGTGAGCTGGCGACTTGCGATGTAGATTACTATCGGTGGGAGCAGTTGATCTTCCTGCGAATGCTCGAAAAAGGTCTGGCTTATAAAAAAAGTGCTGCTGTTAACTGGTGTCCCGATTGTGAAACTGTTCTGGCAAATGAGCAGGTTGAAGATGACTGCTGCTGGCGCTGTGATAGCAAGGTCGTGCAGAAGGAGCTGGATCAATGGTTCTTTCGCACAACGAAATATGCCGAAGAGTTACTTGCTTGGACGGATAAGCTTTCTGGTTGGCCCGAATCTGTATTGACCATGCAGCGTAATTGGATCGGCAAAAGTGTCGGTTGCGAAATTGATTTTGCAGTTGATGATATGGATGAGAAGGTCCGTGTCTTTACGACTCGTCCTGATACGCTTTTCGGTGCAACTTTTATGAGTTTGGCACCAGAGCATCCGTTGGCAATCAAACTCGCCACCGTCGACCAGCGAGACGCGGTCGATGCGTTTATCCTCAAAGTGAAATCGGTCGATCGTATTCAACGCCTTAGCGATGACTATGAAAAGGAAGGGGTTTTTACCGGACGCTACTGTGTCAACCCGGTGACTGGTAAGAAGATGCCGGTTTTTCTTGCCAATTTTGTTTTGATGGATTATGGCACTGGTGCCGTCATGGCTGTACCGACTCATGATCAGAGGGATTTTGAATTCGCCCGCAAATATGAGCTTCCGATGCAGGTTGTTATTCAGCCAGAAGGATCGACTCTTGACCCGGTGACCATGACGGAAGCCTGGGTAGAGCCGGGCGTTATGGTCAATTCCGACCAGTTTAACGGCCTTGATAACGAGTCTGGTAAACTGCAAATAGCTGATTATCTGGAGTCGCAGCAGCTCGGTGAAAAAACGGTCAATTACAGACTTCGGGACTGGTTGGTGTCACGCCAGCGCTATTGGGGAACCCCCATTCCGGTCGTTTATTGCGACGAATGTGGCGTCGTTGCGGTTCCCGATAATGAACTCCCGGTCAAATTGCCGACAGATATCGTTTTTACCGGCGAGGGTGGTAGCCCGTTGGCGAAGCTTGATTCTTTTGTCAACACAACATGTCCGAAATGTAGTGCGCCAGCACGCCGGGAAACAGATACATTCGATACGTTTGTTGAAAGTTCCTGGTATTTTTTGCGTTATACCTGTGCACATTTCGATCAGGCCCCTGTTGATCGTGAGGCTGTGGAACACTGGCTGCCAGTCGACCAGTATATCGGTGGTGTTGAGCATGCAGTAATGCATTTGCTCTATTCCCGATTCTGGACCAAGGTGATGCGTGACCTCGATATGATCACCCTGGATGAGCCGTTTGAAAACTTGCTGACTCAAGGCATGGTCTGTATGGAGACACGGTCTTGCCCTGAGCATGGTTGGTTGTATCCTGAAGAGATCGAAGATGATGGTTGCGTCAAATGTCATAGCCTGGTGAAGACCGGGCGTAACGAAAAGATGAGTAAGTCGAAGAAGAACGTGATCGACCCAGACGGCTTGACCAACCGTTTCGGTGCCGATACGGCCCGGTTGTTCACTCTCTTTGCTGCGCCTCCGGAAAAAGATCTTGAGTGGAACGAGCAGGGGGTCGAAGGTTGTTATCGTTTCCTAAACCGGGTCTGGCGATTAATCTATGAAAATATAGATATCGCTCGAGACGCTGGTGCGGTTTCGTCTGACAAGGTCGAGGGCCTGGCTAAAGAATTGCGACGCCAGGTGCATCGCACAATTAAGAAGGTGACTGCCGATATTGATGGCAGCTTTCATTTTAACACCGCTATTGCTGCCGTTATGGAACTGGTAAATGCAATTTCAGCCTTCCCTGAAAAAGGGTCTTCACCGGAGGTTGTCAGGGAATCTCTTGAGACAGTCGTCAGGCTACTTTCCCCTTTTGTGCCCCATGTGTGTGAAGAGTTGTGGTCAAATCTTGGTTATGAGGATTCCCTTGAATCCCATGGATGGCCGTTGTGGGACGAAGAAGCTTTGGTTGAGGACACGCTGTTGATTGTTGTTCAGGTCAACGGGAAGGTGCGTGGTAAAGTCATGGTCGCTGCTGATGCTGACAAGCAGGCCGTCGAACAGGCGGCAATAAATGATCATAATGTTGCACGTTTCATTGAAGGTAAAACCGTTCGCAAAGTGATTGTTGTACCTGGGCGACTTGTTAATGTGGTTATAGGATGAGACCGATGCGTATAATTAGTCTGTTGATGCTACTTCTTTTGGCTGCTTGCGGTTATCATACTCCTGGGGCAGTTGATGACTGGGCCGGTGGTGAGTCTCGTGTTCTTTATGTGGAACTGTTTGAAAATCAAACGGCTGAGCCGTATCTGGAAAATTATCTAACTGATGCCCTTCTTTTTGAGCTGGCCAAGTCACGATTGGTTGAACTTACGGAAGATCAGGATAAGGCCAACGTTCGCTTGGTCGGATCGGTTACGAAGTTTTCGAGTAATGCCAGTGCTTATCGAGATGCAGATAGGATCTCTGATTATCGAGCTACCATGAAAGTCTCAGCCCGTTTGGTTTCTGTCGGTGACAATCAGGTCCTTTGGCAGGACAACCTGAGTCGCAGAGAACACTATCTAGCCACGGTCGATAAAAACTTGCAGCTGGACGGTGAAGCGTTTGCTGCCAAACGCGTCGCGAAACGACTTGCCGAAGACCTGTATGCTGGCCTTTTAAATAACTTTTGATAGCCTCCCCCATATGTCCTCTTTGAGAGAATTGCAAAATCTCCTTCAGACCGGTAATTTTCCCGGTCTGATTCTGCTTTATGGCCAAGAATCCTATTTTGTCGATGAAGGGGTTCGGTTGCTACGTGATGCGCTGGTTTCACCAGAGGATCGTGATTTCAACCTTACGCAGTATCAAGGGAAAGATTTCAAGGCGGCTGAAGTTGTAGAGCAAGCTCTTACTTTTCCGGTTTTCGCCGCACGCCGCTTGGTGGTGATCAAGAATCTACATGAAGCCTCCGCTGGTCAACTGGACGGATTACTTTCATATATTGCAGATCCAGTACCAGAAAGCATCTTGTTGCTGACTGCGGAAAAGATAGATGCGCGGCGCAAGTTTTTTCAAGTTCTGAAAAAAAATGGCAAAATATTTGAGTTTAAAAAAATATTTGATAATCAGTTACCGTCTTTTGCTCGTGACCTTGCTAAATCGTGTGGAATCGAGCTGACTTCTGGGGCGCTGAAGCTCTTTTGTAAGCGAGTTGGCACCAATCTGGTTGAAGTCCAGGGCGAAATAAAAAAACTCCAGAGCTATCTGGGGGAACGTGACCTTGCCGATGAGCAGGATGTTGCCGCAATAATTTCTGATACCAGAATTGAGAGTATCTTTGATCTGACCGATGCGCTGGGTCGCGGTGATTGCTCCTCGGCGTTACTTCTTTTGCATCGATTGTTGGCAGAAGGACAGGCTCCGTTGATGATTCTGGCAATGATCACCCGTCATTATCGGCAAATATGGAAAATTCAAGAACTTTTATCGCAGAACGTTTCGCAAGGAGAGTTGCCACGCAAAGTCGGCGTCAGCCCTTATTTTTTGAATGGATTGGTTAAGCAGGCAAAAAGATACGGGAAAAGAGAGTATCGTGAGATATTCAAACAGTTTTTAGCTACCGACATGGCATTGAAATCAAGCGGCGCTGACCCAGAGGCGCAGATAGAATGTCTGGCGCTTAGTCTTGCCGCAATGGGACAAAATAACTAGTAAGTGGTTTGCATGCAAAACACTTACTAGTTATTCATAAATAGATGAGATGTCTTTTTATTCGCCAGCGGCTGGATTGATAACCAGTTTAGTCAAGCGGCTGATCTTACGGCTGGCCGTTGCTTTGTGAATGACACCTTTGGTCGCGGCCTTGTCGATATAGGGAATAGCCTTTACCAAGGTAGCTTGGGCGGTTTCAAAGTCGCCTTCTACAACTGAAGTGCGAACTTTCTTGACGAGGCTACGCATGGTGGATCGAATGTGGGTATTGCGAGCGTTGCGAATTTTACTTTGACGATGGCGTTTTTCCGCCGACTTGTGATTTGCCACGTTATTTTCCTCCGAATCTTTTATTGCTCTGATTGTTGTTCTAAGGCTCAGATTTATACCATTCATGATTGGCACAGTCAAGATAAAATGTTTCCAATTTTGAAAAAAATAGTTTGTAATTTTAGCAAGTTATGGGCTAAGACGAGGGGATTAATAAAAAATAATCCCTCTTTTGGTGAAACATGCTGATTGATCGGCAAAATAATAAAGAAAAAAAACAGATCTCTCGGGCCACCGGTGTCCTGACAATGGCTACTTTGGCCAGTCGGGTTGCTGGCCTGGTCAGAGACATGGTCGTCGCCTCTGTTTTCGGGGCCGGTCTGATTACTGATGCTTTTTTCGTCGCTTTCACTATCCCCAATCTGCTGCGCAGGTTTTTTGCTGAAGGTTCATTGACCGCTGCTTTCGTCCCGACCTTTACCGATGTTTTAAAGAGGGAAGGGGTTGAAGAAGCACGCCAAGTCGCACGCATCTGTTGGACTCTGCTTTTGTTAATAATGGCTGGAGTCACCCTGCTCGGTATCCTCTCTTCGCCCTGGGTGGTCAAGGTCATTGGCTACGGGTTTACCGGTACGGAAGGAAAGCTCGCTTTAACTGATTTGCTGAACCGGCTGATGTTCCCTTACATCTTCTTTGTCAGCCTGGTCGCGCTATTTGCTGGAATTTTGAATGTCTCCGGGCATTTCCTGTTACCAGCTCTCTCACCGGTCATGCTTAATCTGTCGATGATCGGCTGTGCGCTGGTTGTCGCACCTCATTTGGACAAGCCGATTCTTGCGCTTGCTTATGGTGTGGTCATAGGTGGTATCATTCAGTTGTTGATGCAAGTTCCAGTGCTCTATCGCCACGGCTATGATCTTCGACTTAATTTCAACTTCAAACATTCCGCTGTTGCCAGAATTGCTGGATTGATGATTCCTGGGATCTTCGGGGTCGCGATTTACCAAGTCAATGTTGTCGTGTCTCGACTGATGGCTTCTTTTCTCCAAGAGGGGAGTGTTTCTTGGCTCTATTATGGGCAACGACTCTTTGAATTCCCGCAAGGGGTTTTTGTCGTTTCCCTTGCCCAGGCGGTTCTACCGGCAATGAGTCGTCAGGCTGCCGCAAAGGACAAAGAGGGGTTCCGTGATTCCCTGCACTTTGCTCTGACATTGATCCTGCTGGTCACTATCCCGGCAACACTTGGGCTTATCCTCTGCAACCAGGCTGTTTACAGTCTTTTCTTTATGCGTGGTAATTTCACCTCGTTTGATGTTACTCAGGCATCGTTGGCGTTGGCCTGGTACGCACCCGGACTTCTCTTTGTTGGTATCAGCCGGGTCGTGGTGCCTTCTTTCTACGCCATGAAAGATACACGTACACCCGTGTTGGTCTCCTTCTGGACCCTGTTGGTCAATGCCGGGTTTGGTCTGGTCCTGATGCAATATATGGGTCATGCTGGGCTTGCTCTTGCTCTAACCCTAGCGTCAATTTTTAACGCGGTGGTGTTGCTGTCGCTGATGTCTAAACGGCTGGGATCAATCAATTTGTCTGTCATACCAACAGTCCTTTTGCGCATGATCCCGGGATTACTGGTTATGGTTGTGGTCGTCAGGTTGTTCCTCTCTCGTGCTGATTGGCTTGTTCCGGGAGAATTCCTGCCAAGACTGATATTGCTTGCAGCTGCGGTTGTTTGCGGTGGGGTGGTTTACTTGGTAAGTCTCTGGTTATGTGGAGTTAAAGAAATGCGGCAAGCTTGGAGCCTTTTTGCTGCAAAGCTCTCTTCTCGTCACAGTCGTGGTAAGGGCGATGGCAATTAAAGCCTGGGACATGATTTCCGTTGAGTGTGGATCTTTAGGAATTGTTTCCCACAACGAATCAATCATTAGAGTCTGTTTTGATAAATCTGCCGATGAAGTGGATGCGGCAATTTGTTCCCGTTATTCTGGTGTGCGGCGCACTTCGACCGCGTTGCTAGAAAATACCATGCAGCAGTTGATTGAATATTTTTCAGGAATACGTCAGATTTTCGATGTGCCATTGAATAACTCCAACCTCTCGCCCTTTGCGCAAAAAATTTATCAGACCCTAATCAGGATTCCATATGGATCCATTGTCACTTATGGGCACCTCGCCGCAATGGCAGGCTCTCCTGCTTCTTCCAGAGCCACAGGGCGGGCCATGGCCACGAATCCGTTTCCTATTCTCGTACCGTGTCATCGAGTTGTTAATGCAAGGGGCGGGATCGGCTTTTACTCTGCTGCAAACGGCGCGAAAACAAAAGAGTGGTTGCTTGATTTTGAAAGCAAGCTTTTACGGTGAAATATCTCTTGGTCGCTTATTGACCTAGCCAGAATTCATAGCGAAATCGATTGTCCAATTATTCGTTAAGCTCGATAAACTCTTTAAAGGTGGAGTTGTAATAAGTCAAAAGGATATTGTCCTGATTGGCATCAATTAATTTGTTCTTGAGTTGTTTCCTTGGATAAGTATAATGAATTGGTTTGTCATTTACAGCTATCAGAGGGGGAGAAGGTATGCTTGGCGCTATTGCAGGCGACATCATCGGTTCACGATTTGAGCATGCGCGGATAAAGACTAAAGATTTTGAACTTTTCAATCGTCAGAGTGTTTTCACCGATGACACCGTTCACACCATTGCCATTGCTGATAGCCTCCTGAACAAAATTCCCTATCAGAAAAAGTTGCACGAATATTTTCATTACTATCCGAATGCGGGTTATGGCAGTAGATTCCGACGCTGGGCCAGATCGCCTCAACCCAGACCCTATGGGAGCTTTGGTAATGGTTCTGCTATGCGTGTTAGCCCTGTTGCGTGGTACTACGAAAAGCTTGAAGAGGTTATGGAAGAGGCTCTACACAGTGCAGAGATGACGCATAATCACCCTGAAGGCATTCGTGGCGCGCAAGCGGTTGCGGCAGCGATTTATCTGGCGCGAAAAGGGTCTGGTAAGGGCGAAATCAAGTCCTATGTTGAGGACCAATTTGGCTACGATCTCTCATCAAATATCAATATAATCAGGCAAGATTACGGTTTTGAAGTCTCCTGCCAAGCCTCGGTTCCACAGGCCATCATTTCGTTTCTTGAATCGACTGATTTTGAGGATGCAGTGCGCAATGCTGTTTCTCTGGGCGGAGACAGTGATACTTTGGCTTGTATGGCAGGGGGGATTGCCGAGGCTTATTATGGAGAGGTCCCACAAAGGATAGCAGCAGAAACAATCAAAAGGCTTGATGAACGATTGAATGCTGTCCTTTCTGCTTTTGAATATTAATTGAAGGGCTCTTGCTCTTTTAGGTTTACCTAATCGGTTGCTTCATCGACCACAGACTTCATTGTGCGTTGAAGCTCAATTCCTATTGCACCAGACCTGGAATAGGGCCTTTTTTCCCGAAAGCGCCGCCGCTGCCCCGGTTGTCAGCGTCGCTGACGTATTCGCACAAAAGTTCACCCACAATATATTTGTCTGGCGCCGTAAGGACATCTTTCATTCGCAGTTCCGCAAAACCAACTATTTTATATGTAGAATTCGGAATGCATGGATCACTCATTCCCTCGGTACTATAAACAACGACACCTGTTTCCCAAACATGTTTGTACCGAGGCGCTCCGGTGCAATTGCCACTCCCGCCTGGGCAAGGGGTGTAATTTATTTGCGGGTTGAAGTCAGGATCGTCAGGATCATCCACAACATCAGCTCGAGTCTCGCCATCATTTAAGTCATAGTAGGGTGTTTGTTCAGTAAGTGGTACAGCATCGCCTATGCCATATGCATGTAGACTAACACCTGGGGCAACGGGGTTGCCATCGGCATCTACTCTCGGATTACCATCCACATCTACATCATAGCCCTTGGTCTCATACGCTTCGAGCAATGCGTCATACAATTGAACGTTAAAGACACCGTTATTAAATGTTGCTGAACTAACGCCTGCAGTCATTCCTGGTGAGGGAGTTGTGCCATCAACCAGATCAATAAGACCATTAGGTGTTACAGAGGAATCCGTTTCAAAATCGGTATATCCACCACATGTATCAGGGTCTGTGGGTGGAGAAAATTTAATATCCGTCTGACACCAAGTGTCAGTCGCACCGCTAAAAACAGTGTCAGGGATTCCTACGGGCAGTTCAAGTTCACCAGGGCCGGCATTGCCAACTCCAGATAAGGCTGCCGTTGCTAGGGCTGATACATTTCTGTTTTCTATACCAAAAGTACCGGCAAGAAAGGTTGCGATAGGGATTGTTAAGCTATCCCGGCGGGCCATAACACTGACCGCGTCAGGTGGGTCAGGTGGGTCAAGCTCATCAAGGTTCTTAACGGCAAACTTACCGGCATTATTCACGCATTCATTATTCAGTGAAGGGTAATAGTCAGAATGATAATTAGTCGTCTTATCTTCGAATTCGTAACAATTGTCGTTATCATGCCTGGATCTTCCATTCCATGTGCCAATGAAAATATCTTCCGTTCTGATTGTAACATCGCTGCCTGCAGCGCTGTTCTGGTACGCTGTTCGCTTAACCTGCTCAATGATAAATTCACAATCATTGGTCGCGCCGTTGATGCCATAGGCTCCTGAGGGGAACGTCAACTGCTCTGAACATTTATAGTTTTGTTGGTCAGCATAAGACATTGGCGGCACTGGAGGAGTTAAGGTCTCGTCTCCTTGATAAATTTTTCCAAGCACGCGAGTGCCAGCCAGGGCGGCTGCATCTGCTGAGTTCTGTAGCTCGTTGCGACCAACATATAAATACCCCATGTCAATTGCCAAGGCCGCAAAGCTAATAAAACCAAGCAGCATAAAGGCGATAAGTACCAGCGTAGCGCCCTTTTGAGAGGTTTTTGTTTCATTAAATCTAGGGTGTAACTTCATGGATGCACCTAAACTTATTCGTAAATCATGGTTGTTTCAGCATTCAAGTTTTTCCAGTCATCCAGAGCAGGGATAAGCCCCGACAAAAACAGAAAATCATATCTATAGGTAACATCAACAATCAGACAATCACCAAATTTAGCGACATCGGTGCCTGCTATTGGAGTCGAACAATCTGGTCTCATTGGATTAATGTCCACAGTGGGAGCATCTCCTGCGCCGAATGAAATCAGCCTGTCATCGCAGTAGTTTGAAACTGCTTGAGTGATTTCAATATCCGTTGTCCTGGTGAATATTGTAGGATCCGCAACGGTGGCACTAGGAATCAGAATGCCCTGACGTGCGCCCTCACGGCTCGCATTGGTAATGACTGCCTTGTTGTAAAGTAATAAACTAAGCTCAACAATACCAAACACCAAAACGAGTAACAGTGGGAGCACTATTGCAAACTCTACCGCAGAAGCTCCTTTTTCGCCTCTTTTGGGGGGTGTCTTTTTTGATTGGTCTTTAGGTTGCAATGGTTTGGCTCTCATAAGAAAAAAAAGAAGCAAGCTTGTTTACACAAATTTATTATACCTTAAGTGAAGTCAAACTCAAACTATCCTGATGATATCTTGATTCCATATAATTCTGGGATGTCTTAACTGTAGCCTGCTGCGTTATCACTTCCGGCTGATAGAAAAAATCAGGGTAATCGCTCTTTTCGTCTTAATTCTGCGTTGAGGGCAGATACCCTGTTGTCGCTCTCCGTTGGTCTGTGCTTGTTTTGAATCAGTTTTTTGAGATAGGCTCGTGTGGTTTCATAATCGTTATTATTCAGAGCCAATTCTGCGATGACCAGAAGATGTTCAGTTTGCCTGTCTGCATTATATAATAACCGGTGGGTATCCATGAGCTCGTTGCGAATTTTCGGGTACTTATCCGCCGGTTGCTCTGCTTGAAGGCGCTGCTGGTTGATTTCAAGCATGATCTGCAGAATCATGGAGTCAGCTTTTAACTCCTTGTTGAAAAATCTCTCCAAAACGGCCCGTGCCGCTTCCGGTTCATTAATGTACATCTCCATACTGGCAAGGCTTTCGTAAGTAAAAAGATGCTCCGGGTGTTGTTTCAGAGCTTGTTTGAATTCACTCCTTGACTGATCGTAAAACTCCTGATTGGCGAGCATTATGGCATACTGACTCCATACCGTTGGGTTGCCTGGATTCTGTTGGTGGGTAAGGCGGGTCAGTTCAAGTGGTTTGGCCCAAAGCCAATTTCGACTGATCGTCGTAGGCAGAAAAAAACAGATGAGGATGATTAAGAGTACTTTTTGATATTTTTGAGTTTTATCTTTGTTTGCTGTCCAGGGTAGCGCGAGGGCAATGGATAGAACTGCTGCAGGTAGATACAGATATCGCTCAGCATAAGGTGTCCAGGCAATATGTAGTAGCGCGTTTAACAGCGCCGGAAAAATTGTCAGTGCTATGAGCAGCGCCATCCCCATCAGGTGATTTCGTGTGATCATCAGGCCCAGAAATAAAATGATTGCAACAATGCCGAGCCACAAATAATTGGCGTGTACCTGATCGATTGCCAGGCTGAGTGGTTGCGGAATGATCAGTTTTTTACAGTAAAAACCAAAGTCGGTGATGAGTTGCTGCGCCACGCTGAAAGGTTGTTGGTAAGTCTTGGTGTTCGTTACTGTGGCAATCCCCTTGTCGACGTGCTGGAATGAGGCCGTTCGCATAATCAAATAGCTTGTGCCCCCAAGGAGCATTGGCGCAATGGCTGTTAAACGCCATGACAGACCGGAACCAGGAGTGAGAAAGGGCCGTTTCACCCTGTAGAGTAAAAGAAACAGGGCCATTGCCGGGAAAGTAAAAAAGGCGACTTCTTTGCAGAGGCTACCCAAAAACAACAAAAGGGCCGCGATCCATAGTCGGGATCTTTTCAAATCCTGTGTCGATAGCAACACCAGATAGGTTGCGCTCAACGTGAAACAGGCTGCCAGAGGATCGGTCCGCCCCGATATCCAGTTGATTGATTCTGTGTTAACGGGATGGACTAAAAACAATATGGCTGCAACCAGGGGCATTGTGCGGATGACGTCTTTTTTGAGCGGGTAGAAAAGGCTCACATTCAGATAGACCAGGCAGGCATTAACGATGTGAAGCAGGATGTTAAAGAGGTGCATGAAGCCAGGATTTTCACCCCAGAAGCTTATGTCGATCAGGTAGCTGAGCATTAACACGGGACGATAATATGTATGCCCGCCCCCTCGGATAAATAACTCCTGAAAAGATCTGTCACTGAGACTCCTGGCCTGAGCAAGAACATTGCCATCATCAATAACAAATAATCCAGCCTGCGTAACCGGGAAGTAGAGGGCTAGTCCGAGGATTAATAGAATTGGGACAACGAATCGCTCACGCATTTTGTTTGCCATTTTCTCGTGAAGATCTAGGGCCGAGAAGCGTGTGCTGCATGACGCATTTCCTTGAGATTTTCGAGGTTCTGCTGCGCTCGCACGTAATGCCTTGGATTGAGTTGTAAGGCCTTGTTGAGGGCTTGTTCCGCCTCATCAAAACGTTGCTGGGTCATGTACAGATAGCCGATATTGTTGTAGGCCGCCGCTTCACCTACGGTTCCCTTGAACAGGTTTATGGCGTTTCTTTTGTCACCATTTAATAGATATGCCGATGCAAGATTGTTTTTGATCCGGGTGTTGGTCCTGTCGAGCTCAAGCGCCTGTGAAAAGGAGAGAATTGACTCTGGATATTTTGCGCGAACCATATAGTTCAGTCCCAGGTTGTTGTGATTTTCAGCCTGGTCAGGAGCTTTTTGGATAATCTCAAGATAGATCGGAGCGGCGAGGTTCTCTTTGCCCATGAGATCGTAAATCATGGCCAGTTCCTTGAGTACGTTTATGTCTTCAGGGCCTATCATCATTGCGGCGTTGGTCTTTTGGATGGCCGCGTTCAGTTTCCCCGCAGAACGGAATGATCGGGCTTCACCAATTAAGGCCGGTACGGAATCAGGCTTCAGCTCACGTGCTTTTGAAAAAGTAGAGAGTGCGCTGTTATAGTTGCCTTTCAGCAGTTCCGTTTGGGCCAGTCCAATATAGGCATTCACCATTTTCGGATCTTTGTTGATGGCCCTGACAAAATGTAACTCTGCAATTTTCAGGTTCTTGTTCGCCAGATAAATGAAGCCTGCTGTGACCAGCTCTGGAGCTGATTTGTTTTGTAGTGGTTGAATGTCCTCTTCGGCTGACATTGCGTTTAACGCTGCCGATTCATCAGCGAAATAATTTACTTTCCGAACTGATTCGCTACAGCCGCTAAGGGCCGTGGCCAAAATCAGGCATATCAAGACCAGGGCAAACTTCTTTGAGGGGCGGGGCCAATTAAAAGCGCATTGCATGTCAAATCTCCAGAAGCTTGTAGGTGGGGCGTTGTTAACCGCCACCGCCGAGCACAGGTAAAAGGACTTTGATGATCTTGAGCGCCCCAGGACCGATCAGCACAACGAAAATAGCCGGGAAAATGAAGAGCACCAGCGGAAAAACCATTTTAACTGCGGATTTCGCCGCCATCGCCTCGGCCATCTGACGTCGCTTAATCCGCATGGCATCGGCGTGTACGCGAAGCGCTTTTGCCAGGCTGGTGCCGAATCGGCTGGTTTGGGACAACACCGCCGTGAGGCTGTTAACCTCAGAGACCCCTGTGCGCGTACTCATGTTTTTAAAAGCGTCGTCACGAGAGACGCCCGCTCTAACTTCCAGGGTCGTCAAAATCATCTCGTCACTCAATTCTTTACAGAGCGGGCGAATCTCGTCGCCGACACGTTTTAAGGTCATGTCAATTCCCAGCCCTGATTCAACGCAAACAACCATGAGATCCAAGGCGTCGGGCAAGCCTTTGACAATTTTCTCCTGGCGGGTTTTGGTCATCAAATAGACCCAGATGCTGGGCATGAAAAAGCCCAGAACCAGCAGGAAAAGAACGGACATAATGGTTTCCGTCGCGAACTTGTAGAACATTTGGGTAAAAATGTAAAAGCCGACAAAGAGGAGTGGGGTCAAGATTTTTGCTGCCAGGTAGTTGTAGATGGCTTGATCTGATCGGTACCCGGCTTTGACCAACTTCAGTCGCATCTTTTGTCTAACGCTTCGATCGCTGATCGCAGAAAGTTTATGTATGGGCTTGGATATTCTCGCGGCCAGGCTGCCTTGGTCCTGGTTTAGGAGCCTTTGGCTCCCATTGGTCGCTTTGGATGGGGCCTCTTTATCAACCAGTTTGCCAAGACGCTCTCTGGTGTTGCCCTGACGTCCTTTAACAATGAAGACTATGGCAAGGGTCAGGGTGACGATCGCCAGGAACGTAAGAGCCAAGATGCCGTAATAGGCCGCGTTCTCAAGAAGAAAATAGTAGATATTTTTAATAGTTTGCATGGGATGCCTTAGATATCGATGTCTATAATACGCTTGATGACATATGTACCGATGATCTGCAAGATGATCGCACCAAAGATCATATAATGGCCAACTTTTTCGGTCCACAGCAACGACAGGTACGTGTAATTCGTCAGGTACATGTAGATGAACATTAAAATTGGTAATCCGATCAGGACCACCGCAGACAAGCGGCCTTCTGCAGTTAAGGCCGCAACATGATCTTTAAACTGGATCCGCTGTCTGATAAGACGGCTGATGTTGTCGAGAATCTCGCCAATGTTGCCGCCGGTTTCTTTCTGGACCAGGATGGCGATGGAAAAAAACCTGAGGTCCGCTATCGGCACCCGTTCACAGAGGTTATCCATTGCTTCATTCAAGGTCAGGCCAAGGTTGATTTCATCCACGGTTGCACTAAACTCGGCACTGATCGGATCATCAATCTGCTCGGCAATCATGCTGAGCCCCGAAGTCAGGGCGTTGCCTGAACGGACGGCTCGAGCCAGTAAATCGAGGCCTTCCGGCAGCTGGTTGTTGAATTTCTGGTAATAATGCTTTTCTGCCATCTTTAAATAAAGGTAGGGAGCCAACAGACAGACAATCCCGACAGCGATCGCCGGTAAGATTTGTGGAAAGTAAAAATATCCAAAAGCAAAGCCGATCACTCCAAAAACCGCACTGAATATGATGAACAGGGTGGCATTGATCGCGATGTTGCTCTTGAGCAGCAATTTGTCCAGATTGCTGAGTCGTGGAATGTTCAAGATGAAGCGTTCAAAAGCGCCGACATCTTTGAGAATCCCCTTGCGGTACCTGGCGAGTTTCTCCTGACCATGCTTGCCGCCCGCCGAGATGTACAGCAGACGTTTTTTGACCTTGCGTTTTTCAATGAAGCGGCTTTCAGACCAAGCCAGATAAATAACCTGAATGATGGCTACAGTGAAAATGAAGATTGTGATGTAAAGGGCGGTTATAATCATGGCGATGAACTCTCCGCAGTCAGTTCGCTAGCAGTTAAACAGGGTTTCCGGAACTTCAATGCCAGCCATTTCCAGGCGTTCGGAGAACTTTGGCCTGATTCCGGTGGAACGATGCTGACCAATGACTTTGCCATCCGCGTCAATCCCTCGACGTTCGAAGACGAAAATCTCCTGAAGCGTGATGACATCACTTTCCATACCGACCACCTCTGCAACCGAGGTGATTTTACGGCTGCCGTCAGTCATGCGCGAAGATTGGATAACGAGATCCAGCGCCGAGGAAACCATGAATTTCATGGCGCTTTCAGGCAGGTTCACTCCTGTCATCAGGATCATCGATTCGAGGCGAGTCAGTGAATCGCGTGGGCTGTTGGAGTGGATGGTTGTTAACGAGCCATCGTGACCCGTATTCATGGCCTGCAGCATATCGAAAGCCTCGGCACCACGCACCTCGCCGACAACGATTCTGTCCGGACGCATACGCAAACTGTTTCGCACCAAATCGCGCTGGGTCACTTGTCCGGTTTCTTCTATACTTGGCGGCCGCGTCTCCAAGCGAATGACATGCGGTTGCTGCAGTTGCAGTTCGGCTGAATCCTCGATCGTTATGATCCTTTCGTTGACCGGTATGTTTGCTGAGAGAATATTCAGCAGGGTGGTTTTGCCTGCGCCGGTCCCTCCCGAAATCATGATATTCAGTTTGGCCTTAACGCAACCGGATAAAAGTTGGGCAATCTCCGGCGTGAGCGTCTTGAAGTTGACCAGATCCTCCATTTTGAGCGGGACCACGGCAAAGCGGCGGATCGAGAGCATAGCTCCATCAATGGCGAGGGGAGGGATGATGACATTGACGCGAGACCCATCAGGCAGGCGGGCATCAACCATCGGCGTTGACTCATCGATGCGACGACCGACACGAGAGATGATTCTGTCGATAATGTTGCGCAAGTGAGTTTCATCAATAAAGCGCGACTTGGTTTTTTCGAGCAGGCCAAAGCGTTCAACGTAAATGTCTTTGTAGGTGTTCACCAGGACATCGCTGACGGTAGGGTCTTTGAAAAAAGGTTCCAGCGGGCCGAGCCCGGTTAATTCGTCAATGACGTCATCAATCAAGAGTCTGCGTTCTTCCTCGTTTAAGAGGGCTTGTTCATCTCGCAGGTAGTATTCAACAACATTTTCTATCTCAGTCCGAATCTCTCCTGGGTCGAGAGCATCCAGAGCGGCCAGGTTGGCCTCTTCAACCAAACGGCCATGAATCTTACGTTTAACTTCATGGTAAAAGTCTGAATATTCCGTTTTGGGCTGATAAGTTGCTTCTTCTCTATTTTCTCTTTTGCCGAGCATGCTTTTGATGGACATATGCTCTCCTGAAGAATCAAAGTCATTAAGTGGCTAAATACTTTTACCGAAAGTCCCCTTTATGCCTCTAAAGTCCTGATTGTCTAGAAGACCCTGGAACTTCTTGATGAATTCAACAACATTTTTGGAGAAGGGGGCTCCTGGTGACAGTTTTACCAGCGGGACTCCCCGGTTGATCGACGAAACGATTTCTCCGAAATCATTGGGGATGAGCCAGTAGGATGGTTTGTCGAAGTTTTTCTCGATTTCAGCCAGTGAGAGGGCACCGCCTTTAATGTAACGATTGATGACAATTTCGATTTTATCCAGGCTGATGCCGAATTTCCTGATCATCTTGCATAATCGGACCGTATTCCGAATCGACGGCATCGACATGTCGGTGACAACAAAAACTTTGTCCGATTGTTTGAAGGACTCGATGCTGCAATTGTTCACATGCATGGAAGCGCAGTCGAGAATGACATGGTCATAAAGTTTTCGTGAAAGGTTGAGGATGTTGGTTATATGTTCGCTGTGGATCTCATCGCTATCCTCTGGATTGGGCGGCGCTGGCAGGAAGTCGATGCCAGATGAATGATGTGACATGACCCCATGCAGAAAAGAAACATCGAGTCGGTGTATGTTTGCACTGATATCGGCAATGGTGTTCTGGGGTAAAATATCGAGCAGCACCGAAGTGTCTCCAGACTGGAATGACATATCGAGCAGGGCGACAGTGGCTTTTTTGTTCATGGCCAGTGCGACCGCCGTATTGACTGCAAGGACGGTTGAACCGACACCTCCTTTCGCGCTGATAAAGCTGTAGACGCGGCCCTGGGAAAGGCGTCCGGAATTGGCCAGTTTTGCCCTGACTTCATCAATGGCGTTGTTGAGAATCTCTTCGCTGAGGGGTTCTACCAGATATTCCGAGGCTCCGGCTTTCATGGCCTTGATGATTTGATGCGGATCTTTGTTGTCGGAGACAAAGAAGAGCGTCGCCTGGGGAAAATGGGCCTTGATCATTTTGACCCTGGTGAAGACATCGTCGCTTTCAGGGTTGTCGTCAATCAGGATTATGTCAGGTGTAAGTTTGTCTGAGTCAGACCCTTTCTCAGCAAGACTCCCTGACCATTGTATGACATTGACACCTTTGATCGGCTTGGTTAATGCCCTGAGGGCTTTGGCCCGCTCAAGACTGGAAATCTGCATGGCAAGAAGAAGTTCTTTTGACATTTACAACCACCCTCTGAGGATTTTCAAATCATGAGTAACTAAGAATATCAATCCATACTGGTATTCATTGTGCCAACGTTGGAATTGACCTTTATTAATGGGTAATTAGCCGAATTTGTTTTGGTTTCGCCTTAAATTATACCACATTATGCGCTGTATTGGCGCTGTGCCGACGATCAATTCACCCGCACAATCTGCTTCTGGCACGTCGGGCTGATCCGTTGCTGGAGGCTTTGGCTGCAGTGCTCTTGAGCCGGCCTCAGCTGGAAATCACGACCAAACAGCCTGTCAAACTATCAATCAACTGGCTGATGGCAGTTCGTGTCTCTATTCCGTTGGGGGAGGTTTCTCCTCTCAGATGAAATCTCCCCTCTCGGTAAAATCAGCAGACTGTTTCACCCGTCAAAGAGCTTAATTTGAACCTGGTGACGCGACTTCGATGGTCTCCTGGGTAAAGCCTTCCCCGAACGAGCTCTGATATGTTTCCATAATCGGTTCGGCATGAAGGCCGTCCATGTCGTCGTTGGTCTTGTCGGCGTAACGGTAATCTTTATATACGATCAGTTGGTCGTAAGTATCCATGGAAGCAACTCCGTACTCACGGTCAGCATAGACCGCTTCTCGGGCACAGCCAGTCAGTAGGATAGCGACAATAAAAAATAACGATAAATATTTCATGATAGTTATCCTCTCTTGATTATTGGGCTGCTTCAGTGTGCCCGAAATTGCCTTCCATCCCGCCGCCATCAGTGGCGGATTCTGTGACAAAACTATGCTGGGACAAAAGTGATGGGTCCTCGGCGGTGCGGCGCCCCTCAAGGCGCCCCTCCAGGTAAAACTCCAGCCGATTTGGTGCCTTCAGGAATTCTCCCGGATAGCTGATGTCGCCCTCGCGGACCGGTTTGACAATATGCGGAGTGACGGCTATCAACAGGTCGGTTTTTCTTTGCTGATAGCTGCTGCTGCGGAACAACGTGCCCAGCACCGGGATGTCCCCGAGTAACGGCACCTTGGATATGATTTCACGGAGGTTGTCTTGCAGCAAGCCGGCCAGGACCAGAGTCTGACCATCTCGAAGTCTGACGGTGGTATTAAGTTTACGGGTTGACAACACAGGTTGCGGCCCGGTTGAGGTGTCTATCAACTCGGTAATTTCACTGACGCTCGGGCTGACCCGCAAGGTCACCATGCCGTCACTGCCGATGATCGGGGTGAACTTGAGGCCGACCCCGAATTCCTTGAAGTTGATTGCTACGTCATTGTCGCTAACGGTTTGATAAGGGAATTCGCCCCCGGCCAGAAAACTTGCCTCCTGGCCGCTTTGGGTGATCAGGCGTGGTTCAGCCAGCAGCCTGGCCAGGCTCTCCGACTCAAGGAATTGCATCGCCAGAGAGAAGTTGTCAATGTTGAACAAAACGTTTGCCGTCTCATTGAGACCCGAAAAATTGACAAAAAGATCTGTCAACAGCGAGGGCAGGGTGGTTCTCTCTGATTCGACATTAACGTTGCTCAACGGGTTGACTCCAACCGTGCCGCCGAAATCGTTACCGAGTTTGCCCAGGCTGAAAGCAGCCTGGAGGTCTCTTCCCGAGGTTCGGTTGACTTCAGCGAATTTGACTTCCAGCATGACCTGCTGTGGCCCACCGATTTTCATCAGGTTGATGATCTGGGGGCTGGTGGAGGTGCCGGTGCTACTGCTGCCGCCTTCGCTGCCATCGCCGGCTTTGGCCGAGATGGTCTGGTTCTGGGCGATGACCGTTGCGAGCTCTTCTTTGGTGGCGGTACTTTTGACCTTGTCACCAACTCTGATCGGTTTGGGACTGCCTCCTGTAGGCGCGGCTAAAATCTGGTTGGTCACCCGCAGTACCTGTTCAATAATTTCCGCGCCGGTGACTGTTCCGCCAAGAATGACCCCGTTGGCGTTGGAATAAATTTTGACATCCTGATTGGGGAAGAGTTGGTGCAGTCGTCTTTTTAACAGGCTGACATCAGGAGAGACAAAGACGTTCAGAGTCGTAGTGTTGTTCATGTTGTCGCGCAACAGAATCTTTGATTGCCCCATCGTTCTGCCAACCAGCACGATTTCGTCTTTGGAGATCACGTCGACATGAACCATGTTGGGGGCACCAACAATAATTCTTTTCAGCGGGTGATTTTGGGAAACATAATTCAGTGTGTCACCTGAAGAGAGTTCTATGCTGTCTTGCCATGACTGGGCGCCAGCCAGGCTGCATGCCGCGATGGTGAAAGCGAGAGCCAGCAGCAGCCGTCGAATGATTTTATTGGGTGTGGGTGTCATTTCCGCCTCCCTTGTCTAGTCATTTAATTTTGGTTTTTCAGTTTGACCGTCTCAACCGATTGGGTGCCCTTGATCACAACGATATCGTAGGTGGGCACCACAGCCTTTCGTTTGTAGCTGCGCTTCTTCGCCGTGCCTTTCACCGGTTTTGGCTTGGGCGGCTCTGCCATGTCTTCGGCGGGATTCAACAAAGCTAAAGTTAAGGGACCTTTGTGCGCGGTCTCGGCAATCTTCAAGACTTGTTTGGGGGTGAGCTCAAGGGTGACGGTGCTGACAATCTTTGCTTTGCCTTCTTCGACAAAGGTTTGTTGTGCAATCGCTAAGACCTCAACACGCTTCAGCACCGTGTTCGCGATTTTGTTCTGGACGGAAATGATGTCGACAAAGGTGTTGGGTAAAACGAACCCGGCCACACCGACGACTTCATTCACCTTAATCGCCATGGCTCGCATCCCGGGCTTGATACTGGCCACCAGACCGACCCCTGAGCCAGGGGCCGCGAGCTCTGCGGCAACGATCGGTACCCCGGCAACGACCTTGGTCACTATCACGCGATCTTTGAGCTGCTCAATATCGGTAAAGGAACCTTTGGGGGCGTTGGCCTTGGGCCAGTCGACTAACAGCAGCGTCTGTTCGTTTAATTGGGAGCCAATGTCAAGATCCCTGGCTGCGACAATAATTTTGGTGATGGGAATTTGTTTTTGGACGACGACCTGTTTATCTTCCGAGACTCGAGAACTCATCCAATTGTTGGCAAGCAGAACGGCAACAATTCCAAAAACAACAGCTATGGCAAAAGCGATCAAAGTGCCATATTGTTTCATGGTGGACCTCCTTTGAATGAACCTTAAATTAAACACTGAACTTAGCTTGATGACTTAGTATATAAAGACCATTGCTTACGTGTTTAAGGTCTATGGTTGCTGAGTATTGGTCTGGCGATCACCTGAATTAAAGCATTCAGGCTTTTAAGTGCTGAGCCAGTGCAAGTTTTGCTTAAACTATTTCATTAGATAATATCAGGTTTTAAACAAACTGCTTTGTGACGCGGATAAGTTTGGTGTGAAATCCCCCCTGATTAAGGATAATGCTTGAAGTGTAAGTTTACTCTAACAATTCGGCAGGGAAATGTCCTGCAAAAAAAAATCAATCGGTTAAGAGTACAAACGTAAGCTCAAAAGGTTGACCGATGCTTATAATACCCCCCCCCAGAGGATGAAGCTGTAGTAACCAAAGGCGATCGCCGTGGCGTAAGGGAAGCGTATAGAAGGTGTTTTCGGCGACGTTTTTGAAGCGCCCAGCGAATGAATATCCTTGGTGATGATCAAGAGTCGAAAGGCGAGCCAACCCTTGCGGAGTCGCTCTTTGATGTCAGTTTGAAAGCCGAAATGCAGCAGCGCGATCACTCCGCCATAGAGGCCGGTGTAGACAAACACATGAAGTAAATCATAAGGCCCGATCAACGCTCCGAGAGCGGCCAGGGCCTTGACGTCTCCTGCACCCATGCCTCCCATCAGGTAGGGCAGCAACAACAGGCCAAACCCAAGGCCCAGGCCCGAGAGGCTTAAGAGGAAGCCGGGCAGACCCATTGAGGCGGTACTTAAGGCAAATGCGGCGATGATGAGGCCGCCGTTCAATAGATTGGGAATTTTTGATTTAAAGGTGTCGGTGGTGCAGGCCAGCACAAAATAAACCGAGGCGGCAACAATGGAAAGAGTTTCTCGCTCTGAAATCAGATAGTAGATTGAAATTGTCACGGCAATCAAGCCAGTGATGTGGCTTAACCTGATGCCAATTTCGCCTCTTTTCAATGCTGCCGCCTTATAGATTGCTGAGTCACTTGTCAAACTTGAACTTTTTAGCCACCAGAGGGATTTGCTAAAGAATTTGATACTTGTTGGAATGCACTGTCGATCTGGGTTCCAAGTGTATAAATTGTTGCCAGACAAGCAACAATGATCAGCACGATCATGACGGCGTATTCAACTGCGGTAGCACCTTCTTCATCCTGGATAAAACGTTTTAGAAAGTTTTTGATCTTCATCTGTGTCTCCTCCTAGTATTTGATTGTTAACATACCCCTAGCTCGTATTGTGAACGTGTATACACATTACAAAATAGTGGTAATAAGTCAAGTGGTCCTATTGCTTTATAGTTGATATTGGGGGCAATTTGTAACGGATTGTATACGTTTATCTATCTAAGGTTATAGTATTCTAAGTTTCTATTTTGACTCAGAAATATTTGTGATTGATGAAATCTTTACTACTCTCTGGCGGCATAACTCCTTATGGCTTTCCACCTTATTTCTGCCGCCAAGCTGTCCAAACAACTGGTGCTACTTCTTGAGGCTACAAATTTGATCAAATGCTATAGTCTGTGAATGCCTGATTTTATAAAAGCTTAAACCTGTTACAATTCTGTGTATCCTTGACTATTATGCACCTGTGAACCTGACTTTAGAGAAGCGGGTTTTCGTCATTAAATCTTGCTTTTGTCATATGGAGAAACCGATGCTGATATTGAATGAACAGGCTGAAACGGCAGCTTTGGAGCGCGCGGCTGAAAATTTGTGTGTTGCGGCTCGGACGGCACCGAAAGGGAAGGGCCAGGACCTGCTGGTGACAGCTATTGTCAGCGGTGATGAAAAGAAGCAACTACAATCACGGATGCGTGAAATTGGGACCAGGGATGGTGTGGCTTTTTTTCTGCGAGATGCGGACAACCTTGATAACGCACCGGTTGTGGTCCTGATTGGTACGCGCAAGCAGCCCTTGCGTATTCCTTTCTGTGGATACTGTGGTTTCAAGGATTGTGATGCTCTGATTGATGCTGGTGGAGTTTGTTCCTTCAATAGCGGCGATCTCGGTATCGCTGTTGGCTCTGCAGCTGCTATGGCAGCAGATTTGCGTATAGATAACCGTATCATGTACACAGCTGGAAAAGCGGCTATTGAACTTGGGCTGCTTGGCGACAAGGTTGAAATTGCCTATGGCATTCCGCTCTCTGCAACAGGGAAAAATCCGTTTTTTGACAGAGGTTAACTTTGCAAGTTTGCAGGACTCAATATAGACTTATGAGTGAATCAAGTGAATGGCTTGATGTCGTTAATAATGATGACATTGTCATCGGTCGATCCAGACGCAGTGAATGTCACGGTAATCCTGAGTTGATTCATCGTTCTGTGCATGTTCATCTCGTTAATGACCAAGGTGAGTTGTTGTTGCAGAAACGCTCGATGACCAAGGCTATTCAGCCGGGCAGGTGGGATACGAGTGTTGGTGGTCATCATGTATAAAAAGTGGGCAACTGTATGCGGATCTGATTAATGATTGCACTCTCTCTTCTTGGGCGAGTTGGCAAGGTCTGCCAATGACAGCTGCTCCCGTTATAATTACATCATGTTTTCAGGTGGTTAAGAATTTTTTTGGGAGTGGGCTTGTTTGGGCAAGAGAATTGCTTATATCCATGCGCGTCACTACTGATTTTTTTGAACAGTCTGATTAAAGCAGCACCTTAATGCTTGGCAGACTTAATATCTTTATAAGGAGTGCATCATGAGAAAAGTTGAAGCCATCATCAAACCATTCAAACTGGATGAAGTCAAAGAAGCTCTGAACGAGATCGGCATTCAAGGGATCACCGTCAGCGAGGTTAAGGGTTTCGGTCGTCAGAAAGGTCACACTGAGCTTTATCGTGGCGCAGAATACGTGGTCGATTTTATCCCCAAGATCAAGATGGAGATCATTGTCAGCGATGAGGTCGCGCCTAAAGTTGTAGAAGTCATTGGTGAGAGTGCCAAGACCGGGCGCATCGGTGATGGCAAGATTTTTGTTACCCAGGTTGACGAAGTTGTTCGTATCCGCACAGGAGAAACCGGTGAGGACGCGCTTTAGGTGACTTCCGGCTTTATCTGCGTAAATTAATATTGTTTTGAGGTTTTAACGTTTTACTAAACACTAAAAATGAAGGAGAACACTCATGTCCCCACAAGAAGTTGTCAAGTTTGCACAAGAAAACAATTGTAAGATGGTCGACTACAAGTTTCTTGATTTCGTCGGTATCTGGCAGCATTTTTCCACTCCGATCGGCGAATTCAGTGAAGATACTTTTGAAGAGGGTATCGGCTTTGACGGTTCCTCGATCCGCGGTTGGCAGCCAATCCACAATTCTGACATGTTGATCATGCCCGATCCCAAGACTGCCAAGGTCGATCCGTTTGTCTCGGTGCCAACCCTGAGCCTGATCTGCAATATCATCGATCCGATCACCAAGGAAGGCTACACTCGCGATCCCCGTTTTATCGCCCAGAAAGCTGAAGCCTACCTTAAGCAGACCGGCCTCGCTGACACGGCTTATTTCGGGCCAGAGCCAGAATTCTTTATCTTTGACGATGTTCGTTATGCTTCCTCTGCCAATGAATCTTTTTACTCTGTTGATTCGGTCGAGGGTATCTGGAATACGGGGCGTGAAGAGTTCCCTAACCTTGGATACAAACCTCGTCACAAGGAAGGCTACTTTCCCTGTGCTCCGACTGACTCCATGGTTGATCTTCGCAACGAGATGGTTGAAGTTTTGCAGAGCGTTGGCATGACGATCGAAGCGGTTCACCACGAAGTTGCGTCCGGTGGTCAGACAGAAATTGATATGCGCTTTGATTCTCTGCTTAGCATGGGTGATACTTTGCAGTGGTTCAAGTACATCATTAAAAACGTAGCTGTTCAAAACGGCAAGACCGTAACCTTCATGCCGAAGCCGGTCTTCGGTGACAACGGTTCCGGCATGCACTGCCACCAGTCGCTCTGGAAAGACGGCGAGAACCTCTTTGCTGGTGACGGCTACGGCGGCCTCTCCAAGATGGCCATGTACTATATCGGCGGCATCATGAAACACGCCAAGGCTCTCTGCGCTTTCACTAACCCGACGACCAACTCTTACAAGCGTCTGGTGCCTGGTTACGAAGCTCCTGTTAATCTGGCTTACTCGAACCGCAACCGTTCTGCGTCCTTGCGCATCCCGGTTACTGACAACCCTAAATCGAAGCGCGTCGAGTATCGTACCCCTGATCCTAGCTGTAATGGCTACCTGGCTTTCGCTGCCCAGTTGATGGCCGGTCTTGACGGTATTGAGAACAAAATTGATCCGGGTGAGCCTCTGGACAAAGACATCTACGGCTTGTCTCCCGAAGAGCTCAAAGATATCCCGTGTGTTGCTGGCACCCTGAACGAAGCTCTCGACTGCCTGGAAGTTGATTACGACTTCTTGCTCAAGGGTGATGTCTTCACTAAGGACGTTATCGACATGTGGATCTCTTACAAGCGGGAAGCCGAAGTCGATGCCGTGCGTATGCGTCCTTGCCCTGAAGAGTTTGCGCTTTACTTTGATTGCTAAATTTTTGAACATGACAACCGAAAAAGGGGCAGCTTACGAGCTGCCCCTTTTTTTTAGTCTCAACTTCTTGTTTTAATTAAAGTTTTTCGATATATATCCGATAACTTCCAATCCCCCTCGCTCACAACAATCATCGTCGCAAAGTCAGCAACCGTATACCAGACGTACCAATAAATAGCCTTAAATCCTTAACACGCTGAAAAAAATCTCATAGCAGGTAAAATCAGAGAAAGGGGAAATCCATCTATAGTTGCGAGGTGCTATGGCTAAAGAAAAGGGCGAGCGATTATTACTTTGGGCGACAACCATTGCATATGGACTGATTGCCTTGGAAGTTCTGTTTATGATAACTCCCTTTGCGCTCTACTTCTACGGGGTTTACGGGCCGATTCTCGAATGGTTGTCATCAAATCGCCTAACCGCCTGGACAGTTGAATTCTTTCTGCCTCATATGGTTTTTGTTGATGACCCTTTACTTAATTTTCTCTCTTATCTGCAGTCTCTGTTCGTCCTTGGTATGCTGCTGTTTTTTTTGGCCGCAACGCCACTTTATTTTGGACGTCTGACCGGGCGGGGGGTGGTCTCCTTTGGACCCTACGCGCGTCTGCGTCATCCTCAGTATCTTGCCCTGGCCATTTCCGGCTTTGGTTTGTTGCTCTATTGGCCTCGTTTCATTGTGCTGGTTTTTTTTGTGACCATGCTGTTTGTCTATTATCTGCTGGCACGCAACGAGGAATGGCGAATGAAGCGTGAGCAACCTGGCCTCTACGAAGAGTATATGGCTAAGACTTGGATGTTCCTGCCCGGTGAGCCAGGTGGCAAGGTGTTTGCTTTACTGTTTGGCTGGATCCGGCCGAAGGGGGCCGCGCTCGCGGTCTGTTATCTGGTGGTGATGGCGCTGTCGGTAACCACAGCCTTAGGCTTGCGTGGCTACGCCCTGGAAAAGCTGTCGCAGACCAAAATCGACGGTGTTCAACTGATTTCCGTTTATCCTCGTCCCGCTGAAAAGCTACAGAGCCTTTATGCCACGGCCATGACCTCGCCACAGGTCCAGGACTATATGGCTAATCACGGCACGCGGCTGATCTATGTCATGCCCGGTGATTTTTTCCTGACTGGACTGATCCTGCAGGAAGGGCCACGTTATTCTGAACAGCTTCTGAAGCGATATCCACATTTACGAACCCCCTCAAAAGACCGTCACAACGGTGATCTGGCTAAGTTCTTCCGTCTCGGATATAAGTTTTTTCAGACGATTGGGTCGACCCGGCGGGTTTATGATTATGAGCGGTTGGTATTCGTCGAAACCTTGACCATTGACGGGCGTGCAGCCAGCGGAGATGACTTGTTACAAATCGGAGTGCGACGCCTGCCAGCGCTGGTGGTTGATATTGATGCCGAGACCGGTGAAATTCTTTTTGTCAGTGAGGTGTCGGGAAACAATGCCTGGGGGCAATTGCCGATGCCAAATATTTAACTGTGAGCTAACGCATAATGCTTCGCCTTAAAAAATACCGCAGACGGGACGTATCCGTCATCAATCATTTGAATGAAAGTGTAAAGGTCTGATATCACATGTTAATTACACGATAATATGAACTTTAGATGGGATCTTCGACAGCCACAAAAAAACACGGAGGCGAATTGACGCGCTCCGTGTTTTGTCTTGTCCTGTTTGTTGATGGCGCTCAGCGAATCGTTATAGTGCGTTCTCAGACAGGTATGCCTTAATCGTCTCCGTATTGGCTTCGATGGTTGCACAACGGCGCTCACGTTCCTCAAGACCATTGAGGCTGATCGGTCGCTCGGGGTTTTTGCCGGTTGCCTGGTTGACAGCATCGGGGAACTTGGCCGGGTGGGCCGTTGCCAAGCAGATGACGGGGTATTCCCCCCCTGCGAGGTCTTTGCCAGCCTTGACGCCGGTGGCTGTGTGTGGGTCAAGGATGTAACCGGTGGCCGCGTGAAAATCGCGAATAGTTGCCAGCGTCTGATCATTATCTACGGAAGTCGATAAAAAGACTTCGTTGATGGATGCGACTTGTTCTTTGGTAAAGGCCAGCTGGCCTGTATCGGAAAACTGCTGCATGGCTGCACTTAGCCGCCCTGAATCTTCCTCAAGGAGGTAGAAGAGATAACGCTCCAGGTTGCTTGCATTCTGGATGTCCATTGATGGTGAAAAGGTCGGATGGACTTCACTTGCCGAGTAGTCGCCGTCATTAACAAAGCGTGTGAGAATATTATTGGCATTGGTGGCAAGCACCAGCTTTTCAATTGGCAAACCCATTCGTTTGGCAATGTAACCAGCAAAAATATCGCCAAAATTACCAGTTGGGACCGAGAAGTAGACTTTGTTCGCTCCCGTTTGTTTGCGCACTTGACCCCAGGCGTAGAAGTAGTAGACCACCTGGGCGAGGACGCGAGCCCAGTTGATCGAGTTGACGGCACCCAGAGCGTACTTTTTCTTGAAATCAAGATCGCCGAAGGTTTCTTTGACAATCTGTTGGCCGTCGTCGAAAGTCCCTTCAATGGCGAGGTTGAAGACATTTGCATCAGTGACGGTTGTCATTTGCAGCGCTTGAACCGGTGAAACTTTGCCGTGTGGATGCAGGATGAAGATATTGATGTTCTTTTTGCCCCGCACCCCGTAGATCGCCGCACTGCCCGTGTCACCGGAGGTGGCTCCGAGAATGTTCATGTGCTCGCCGGATTCCGCCAGCAGGTATTCGAACAGGTTGCCAAGGAACTGCAGGGCAACATCCTTAAAGGCGAGGGTGGGACCATGAAACAGTTCCAAGAGGTAGAGGCCATCGCGGTGCACGACCGGAGTGATGTCCGGATGCGTGAAGCTGGCATAGGCCCGGTCGATCATGTTTTTCAGATCAGCGGCCGGAATGTCTTCGATGAAATAGCTCATCACCTGAAAGGCGAGTTCCGGGTAGTTGTATTTAGCCAAAGCGTCGAGATCGCCTGGAGTCAGGTGCGGGATACTCTCCGGGAGCAACAGTCCTCCATCTTCGGCCAGGCCCATCATAACGGCTTGTTTAAAGGGAATTCCCTTAACTTGTCCTCGGGTGCTTTGATATTTCATTTTGTCTCATCCTTCTGATCGTATGTGTGGGCTGCATTTTAACAGGAGTTACCCCTTCAGAAAAGGGGAAACGGGGAAGAGTAACGCGGAGATTGGGACGGGAAAGAAAAAAATCTTGATTAAGCAAAATTAAAGAGGGTAACCCATGGTGGGTTACCCTCTAAGTTTGTCGCGTTCCGTATTACTCGTTACTCTTTCTGCTCTTTATTGTTTAGAGAATATTCCTGAGCATCAACAACCGCAACCGCCGCCATGTTGATAATGTCGGCAACGGCATCACCCCGTTGCAGAATATGAACTGGTTTCTTCATACCCATGAGGATTGGGCCGATCTGCTCGGCGCCGCCTAGCTTGTGTAGCAGTTTGTAGGCGATGTTGCCCGACTGGAGGTCGGGGAAGATAAAGACATTGGCGTCCCCTTTAAGCTTGGAGAAGGGGTATTGTTTCTCGACCAATTCCGGGTCGAGGGCCACGTTGGCCTGCATCTCGCCTTCGATAATCAGGTCGGGGGCCTGAGCCTTGACCAGTGCGGTAGCGCGCTTGACCTTGGTGGTCAGTGGATGCGCAGCGCTACCGAAGTTGGAGAATGACAGCATGGCCACTTTCGGTTCGAAATCAAACTGACGGGCCTTTTGCGCTGTGAGCAGGGCGGTTTCGGCGAGCTCTTCGGCTGTTGGCTCGATGGCCACAGTGGTATCGGCAAAGAAGGTCGCTTCCTTCTTGGTGACCATCATGTACATGCCATGAACCTTGGACAGTCCTTCACGTTTACCGATGACTTCAAGGGCTGGCCGGATGGTTTCGGGGTAGTGATGATTGATCCCTGAGAGCAGGGTGTCGGCATCGCCCATAAGGACCATCATTGAACCAAAATGGTTGCGGCTTTTACGGATGGTTCGACGGGCTTCTGCCAAAGTGACACCCTTGCGCTGGCGCATGGTGTAGAATTCTTCGGTATAACTTTTTACCATGTCGCTGTTGATCGGGTCGATGATGGTGATTCCGGTCAAATCGATGTTTTGATTGGCTGCGATGGTTTTGATTTCGGTCTCATCACCAAGCAGGATCGGCTTGGCAATACCCTCATCGACCAGAATCTGGGCCGCTCGCAAGATTTTTTCTTCCTCACCTTCGGGGAAGACAATCCGTTTTGGACAAGCCTTGGCCTTGTTGATCAGGGTTCGCATAATCTGTTTGGAGCGGCCCTGCATCGCTTCCAGTCGTTCTACATACTCATCCATGTCTTCGATGGGGCGACGCGCAACTCCGGAGTCCATGGCGGCCTGTGCGACAGCGGGGGCGACATGCAGCAGGACGCGTGGATCAAAAGGTTTTGGGATGATGTACTCGCGGCCGAACTTGATCTCTTCTCCAGCATAAGCTTTACGAACCGAGTCTGGGACATCCTCCTTAGCGAGCTCAGCCAGAGCCTTGACAGCCGCCAGTTTCATCTCATCATTGATTGCACTGGCGTGAGTATCGAGAGCGCCACGAAACAGGAAGGGGAAGCAGAGCACGTTGTTGACCTGGTTGTTATAATCGGAACGGCCAGTGCCGATGATCACATCGTCGCGAACGGCCTTGGCTTCCGGCGGAGTAATCTCCGGATCGGGGTTGGCCATGGCAAAGACGATCGGGTCTTTGGCCATGGTTTTAAGCATTTCAGAAGTTAGGGCACCTTTTGCGGAGACACCGAAGAAGATGTCAGCATCAATCATGGCGTCTTCGAGGGTGCGGGCCTCTGTCTCAGCGGCCAGACGCTCCTTATATGCGTTCATGCCCTCAGTGCGTCCTTTGTAGATAACACCTTTAGTATCGCAGAGTATGACATTGTTTTTGTCAATACCCATGGTGATAGCAAGATTGGCACAGGCGATCCCGGCTGCACCCGCACCGTTGACTACTATTTTACATTTTTCGATTTGTTTGCCTACGATCTCTACAGCATTGAGCATTCCAGCAGCAGAGATGATAGCAGTACCGTGCTGATCATCGTGGAAGACCGGAATGGTCATGATCTTTTTCAACTCTTCTTCAATATAAAAACATTCTGGCCCCTTGATGTCCTCAAGGTTGATGCCACCAAAAGTTGGTTCCAGCAATTTGACGGTGCGAATGATTTCGTCTGAGTCCTTGGTGTCCAGCTCAATATCAAACACGTCAATATCAGCAAAACTCTTAAATAGGACGCCTTTTCCTTCCATCACTGGCTTACCAGCCAGTGCGCCGATATCACCGAGGCCGAGGACGGCGGTACCGTTGGAGACTACGGCAACCAGATTACCCTTTGCGGTATATTTGTAAGCGTCATCAGGATTCTTTTCAATTTCCAGGCATGGCTCAGCGACACCAGGACTATAGGCGAGTGCGAGATCTCGGCTGGTTGCGCATGGTTTGGTGGTGATAACTTCGATCTTACCTTTGCGTCCCTGACTGTGATAGTCGAGGGCCTCTTGTCGTTTTGACATGTCTGTTAAACCTCCCTGGCCACTGTTGTTTGGCCAATTTAGTCGTTTGCCGAATCATTCACTCAATAGATTTGAGTCGTATGAATTTGATCGGTTTATTGTCTCGGTAAAACTTTTTAGTGATATTAAATTATTTAGATAGTGCTTTTGACAATTATTGTCAAGATAAAACCATGTTATTGAGTGTAATTTGATAGTGATATCAGCAAAAGGCATGCCAGTGTTGATGTTAACTTCTAAGTGTATAACATAACCCTGTTTGTGATATCGTCAAGTTGTAATTGAGCAAATCTCCAGTATCTTTTTCTTTCATAATGCGGCCAATATCAACCAAATTGAGCTTTAAACCGCCTCAAATATTCACCCATCGAACAGATGTTTGGTTGAAATAAAAACAGCTAGTTAGAGCTTTTGCTTATGATTAAAATTGGTGTTCTTTCCGACACACATCTGTTGGATAGCCCTGAAGCGCTGGATTTCCTTGCGGCTTTGGCTGACGACCATTTCTCCGATGTTGATATGGTTATACATGCTGGTGACGTTGTTGCGCCAGCAGTTTTGAATGTCTTCGGCAATCTGTCGGTGCATGCCGTACGAGGGAACATGGACCCTGCTGTCCCCGGAATTCCAATGAGAAAGATTGTTGGTGTTGGCGGCTTTCGGATTGGAATTATGCACGGTTGGGGTCCGCCCAAAGGGTTGGAAAAACGTCTTCTCGAAGAATTTTCACACGACCGGATCGATTGCCTGGTTTTTGGTCACAGCCATAAGCCTGTTTGTGTAAGGCGCAACGGCATCCTGCTTTTCAATCCGGGAAGTCCAACTGATCGGCGTTCCATGGCTTATCATAGTGTCGGTGTATTGGAAATTGATGTGGAAATTAACGGTCAAATCGTCCGAATCGATTGAACGTTAATGGCGACCTGAACGCACGGATTCTGAAGCTTTTGCAAGGCGAGGTGTGATGAAGAAATTATGGGCACCCTGGCGCATGGAATATATACAAGGGCCGCGTGAGGACGAATGCATCTTCTGTGTTCGTGATCTTCCAGACGAAGATGAGGAGCGGTTGGTGCTTTTTCGCGCGGAGCACTGTTTTGTTATGATGAATCGTTTCCCGTACTCCAATGGCCATCTTCTGGTTTTGCCCTTTCGTCATCTGCACAATCATAACGAACTGACTCAGGAAGAGGTCTGGGAGATCCATCAGTGTATGCTCTTGTGTCAGGAGTCCCTTGAGAATATTTGTTTTGCTCAAGGGTTTAATGTCGGCTGGAATATAGGGGTTGCTTCAGGAGCCGGAGTTGCCGACCATATCCACCTGCATATTGTGCCGCGCTGGCCCGGCGATACCAACTTTATGCCGGTTCTTGCAGATGTGCGGGTCGTCCCTCAGCATCTTGAAGCGACCTATGGGCAACTTGCCGAATTTTTTCGCACTAGTAGTCTCGAATCGTGAGCTGGTTTTCATTGTAATCTTGACCTAAACCCTCTAAAATTACATTGATTATTTACCACTGTGTGTTTTTCTTGTTTATCTTATTGAAGTGCCATTTTTAGGGAGTTTATCAAGTATGTGGCAAATCGTTCAAAAGGGCGGATACCTGATGTATCCGATTGCGCTCTGCTCTATCTTTGCTTTGGGGATTTTCCTCGAACGTCTTTGGACCTATATTAAAGTCCGGCGTGAAGCCCGGGAACTGGCTCATCGGGTTGAACCTCTGGTTGCGAAGGAACGACTCGACGAAGCCATTGCGACCTGTCACAATTCAGACTCCCCATTATCAGAGATATTCCTTTCTGCACTCCGTTCCGCCGGTCGCAGTCGTGATCGGATCAAAGCTGTTGTTGAAGAAACGGGACGTCGCGAGGCTGCACCCCTGCAGCGCTTCCTCGGTCTGCTCGGAACGATTGCCACCATTTCCCCGTTGCTGGGTTTGCTTGGAACGGTTATCGGTATGATCCGCGCGTTCAATGTAATTGCAACTCAGGGGATGGGTACGCCTGCGACTCTGGGAGGGGGGATCTCGGAAGCGTTGGTCACGACGGCTGCAGGTATGACCGTCGCCATCCCGGTCATCCTTGCCCATCGCTACCTGACCGGCCGTCTTGACCAATTAATCATTGAGATGGAAGAATACTCTTTACGTCTGGTCGATTTGCTGGGGGAATAAATGTCTTTCCTGCCCAAACCGAAAGAAGAACCGCGTATCGACCTGACACCGATGGTCGATGTGGTTTTTCTCTTACTGATTTTCTTCATGATCTCCACAACTTTTGTCGAGAGTCCCGGGATCTCAATCAAGCTCCCCGAATCTTCGGCCCAGACGGTCGACCGTGAACCAAAAGAAATCAAGATTTACCTCTCTAAGGAGGGGGATATCTACTATAAAAACAAACAGATATCCATGACTGACTTTAAAGATGTTCTGGCCGATCACCAGTCGAAGGCCGAACAGACGACGTTCATGTTGCTGGCTGATCAGGAAGCTCTCCACGGCAAAGTTGTCACCCTTATGGATCTGGCAAGAGACGCTGGGTACTTGAATCTTGCCATCGCGACAGAACAGAAAAAATAGCTGTTTAAAATCATTGTGTTGAGTGATGATTAGAATGTCAACTTCAGGCGATAAGGTTTTTTAATGAGTCGTACTATTGCGATATTGACCGGTGGTGGAGACTGCCCCGGTTTGAACGCTGTGATTCGCGGTGTCGTTCGTAGCGCCGTGCTCCAGCGTGGTTGGCGAGTTATTGGTATTGAAGACGGTTTCGATGGTCTGTTGGGAGAACCGCGTTGGCGTGAGCTGACCCTTGATGCTGTACGAGGCATCTTGCCGCGTGGCGGCACGATCCTTGGTACGAGTAATCGTGGCAATCCTCTGGCTTACCCGGTAGAGACAAATAATGGTATTGAACTCGTTGATGTCTCTGATCAGGTTGTTGCGAACGTCCGTGAACTTGGAGTGGATGCGCTGATTGCCGTAGGTGGCGACGGAACTCTTAAAATTGCCCGAGCGCTTCAAGAAAAGGGCCTCCCTATGGTCGGGGTGCCGAAAACAATTGATAACGACCTGCGTGGAACCGATGTTACTTTTGGTTACAACACCGCGGTCGGTATTGTGACTGAAGCCCTGGATCGTCTGCACAGCACCGCTGAAAGCCATCATCGGGTGATGGTGGTCGAGGTCATGGGGCGCGATGCTGGTTGGATTGCGCTGGAATCGGGCATCGCCGGATCTGCTGATATCATACTGGTTCCTGAAATTCCTTTTAAATTTGACGCTGTGTGTGAGGCGATTCGGCAGCGTAGGGCTCGTGGCAGCCGTTTCTCAATTGTTGTCGCAGCCGAAGGGGCTTTCCCCTTTGATGGGCAGAAAAGCGTAAAAGTTGCCAGCGATAAGAATTTAGGCGTCGAACGCCTCGGTGGTATTGGTGCCTTTGTTGCCAACGAGATTTCTCAGCATATGGGCATTGAAACCAGAGTCGTTGTGCTCGGTCATGTCCAGCGAGGTGGGACTCCTTCTCCTTTTGATCGCATTCTCGGTTCTCGTTTTGGGGTAAGGGCGGTTGAGTTGATTGAAGAAGGGAATTATGGCCGAATGGTCTCTCTGCGGGGGCGCTCGGTCTGTGATGTTGATATTGTCGATGCTGTTGATTCACTTAATCGAGTCGATCCAGACGGTAATCTTATCAAGGCTGCCGAAGCTCTCGGAATCATGGTTGGTCGTTGATAAAGGAGGAAGTCTCAGTGACGGTGAATGAAATCTTAAATGGCAGCAGTGGCAAACGTGATATTGCCTATGCTGCTGGTGGCATGTTCCTCGGTGTGATGGCCCCCCTCGGCTGGATTATTGTGCGCCTGATTCTTTTCTGGGATGATGGCCAGTCGTTCATGGACCAGATTGTCGGGGATATCATCAGTACGGAACAAAACCAGTACATGTATCTATATATGTGCGTCGGCACCATGATGGTGCTCGGTTCTTTCGGTTTTTTTATTGGCCGCGCCTCGCAACAAATTCATGACAGGGCGGTTAAACTTGATCTCTTGAACCATGAAGTTGCAGAACAAAAGGCGACTTCCGAGCGGCGGTTCGCCGACCTGGATCGTAGTATCAAAAACTTTCATTCGATCAATACCGACATGCAAAAAAGTGTCAGCCAGCAGGAGGTGTTACGGTTAACGGTCGATGGTTTGCATGAAGTTATCGGCTTTGATCGGGTGAATATTCTGATGGTCGATGAGACTGAACAGCTCCTTAGCTTTGCGGTTTGTCGCGGCGCCAACCTTGATGATATCGAAGCAAATGCCACTCTGCCCCTTGATGAACGAGCCGGTTGTATCTATAAGTCGATCAATGACCGACAGGTCATGTTGATTGACGACATCACCAAGATGCCGGAAGAATATTATCTCCAGCCGCCTTGTGATGTCATTCCGCAGTTGCGTTCGCGCAATTTTATCCTTTGTCCGATCATTGTGCGTGATAAAGCCATTGGCCTGCTGGCAGTCGATAACAAATACAAACGGCGTAAACTCGAAGATACAGATGTGGATACAGTCAAACTTTTTGCTGACCAGATCTCTTCATCGGTGATGCGAATTAACCTGCTTGATGCGGTCGAAACCTTGACTGTTCAGCTTGAACATACCTTCAATGAATTTCTCAAATATCGAGACGAACATGACCAACTTATAAAGTCTTTGCGCTCTGCTGCTGCATCGACCACAAATGCTACTACAGATATCTCCGGCGGGGCTGGAGTCATTCAGGAATCTGTTAACTCAACGAGTTCTGCGGTGACTCAAATCTCGATTTCCATTGATCAAGTATCGAATAATTTGAAATCGCTCACCGAGTTCATGGAAAACTCCATCGCCTCAATGACCGAAATCCAGTATACGGTTGGGGCCGTGGAAGAAAATACTGTCCGTTCCCTCTCCATGTCTGAGACGGTTAAGGACCGCGCCGAACACGGGGTTGAGACAGTGGGCCGAGTGTTGACAGGTATGCGCGATACCGTTTCTGCGGTTGAACAGGCCGAGGAGGTTATCAGCAAACTCTCTGCAAAGGGTGAGGAGGTCGGAACCATAACCTCTGTCGTTACCAGTTTGACTCAGAAGACCAGCCTGTTGGCGTTGAATGCCGCGATTATTGCTGCTCAGGCTGGTGAGCATGGGCGCTCTTTTGCTGTCGTTGCCGATGAGGTCAGAAATTTGGCCCAGGAGGCGGCTATTTCGACGGATCAGATCAACCAGATTATTGTAGAAATGCAGGCCTTTACGCTTGATACCGTTAACCACATCAAACGGACTCATAGGTTGATTAACGAAGGGATGGGGCAGGGCGAGGAAATGGCGGATGTGTTGTCACAGATTCTTGGCAGCTCCCGTCAGGCGATGGAAATGGCCAACGATATTCAAAAGTCAACTCAAGAAATTTCCCAGTCGGTGTCCGGCGTGAGTCGTTCAATTGAAGAACTGGGTGAGATGTCGTCACAGGTCAGCAATGCTTCGCGTGAAGAGGCTAACGGCGCCAAGAGTATTGTTGCCGCAGTGGAGGCCGTTCGTTCGATGGCTGATGATATGGTGACTTCAACAGCAAAACAGGCGGAAAACACCCGCTTAATTGATTCTTCGGTGGATCGGGTCAGCGATATGGCCCATCGAATTTTCGATGAAATGGACGAACGTCGAGAGGGTAGTCTGCGGGTCATAGAGGATTTGCGGCGGCTTAAGCAGAAGACGACGCTCACTTGATGTTGCTGGGAAACTGACCCTTATCCCTTTTACCCATGGCTGTGCTGTGCTCCGAGTTGAATGATTCCTTCATGCCCTCGTTAACGACAATTATTGTGATGACATAGAGCCAATCCCATTCAGTTTTTTGCCGGTAAACGAGTGAGGCGAACACCGCTAATAGGTGTTCACCTCACTCGTTTAGCGGAATATATATAAGCCTGAAGGATTGAAGACCACTTCTCAGATCTTAAGTTGTCGGGGGATTCGGTTTTTTCCACCATGGCTGGTCTTGATCATCGGTTGGCCTGATCGACTGAGTTGGGCATTCAGTACGTCCGGGGCAGTCATGTCGGCGACATGGTTCGACATGAATGGTGACGTCGGTGCCACGGATTTGGCCTGCAATCTTTTTTTCGATATAATCGGTGATATTATGGGCCTCTTCAACCGACAAGTGTTTGCAA
>JAQYVY010000098.1 GCA_030145195.1 Desulfuromonadales bacterium
TTCAGATCTCCGGTCGAGGCCGATAGATAGATTTTTCACAATATATATAGATATCTAAAAAAACCGGCAACTTAAAAGCTTCACGGATCTATGGGTACGCTTTGACAAAGTGTACTCAGCTGTTTTACTTACTAGCAGCCTGTCGGACTATCAGGGCTGAAGCGAAAATTTGGACGTTTGAGACTAGATTTTGGCTCATTTGAGAGTAATAGCCGTAGCTATTGGTCGAAAAGGAGCTGAAATGTAGGCCAAACAGACGAATTTGCAGCCAGTTTATTGATTGTCCGACAGACTGCTAGCAGCCGGTCCATTGCTCGTCCGACAGGCGGCTGGCTGGTGAAATTGAATTTGATAGCACCATTGCAAGGAGACCAACATGAAACGCATCGCCGTATTAACAAGTGGTGGCGACTGTTCAGGAATGAATGCAGCAATTCGAGCAGTCGTCCGTGCTGGTTTGACTAACGGTCTTGAGGTCGTCGGCATCCAAAAAGGCTTTCAAGGTCTGATTGATCGACAGTATGAGCTGATGACCACAAAATCTGTAAGCGGCAAGTTGCAACGAGGTGGAACCTTTCTCCAGAGTGCCCGCTGTCTCGAGATGATGGAGGAACCGGGCCAACGTCTGGCGGCAGAGAACCTCAAAGGGATGGGCGTCGAGGGGCTGATCGTCATCGGTGGCGACGGCTCGCACCGTGGCGCCGCAGTTCTGTCGCAACGAGGGATTTCGGTCATTGCCATTCCGGCCTCTATCGACAACGACATCAAATTCACCGATATGTCACTCGGCGTCGATACAGCGCTGAACAATATTCTGCACGCCGTCGACTGTCTTAAGGACACCGCATCATCTCATGATCGAACCTTTGTCGTTGAAACAATGGGCCGGAACTGCGGCTACCTCGCGCTGGTCTCCGGCATTGCCTGCGGTGCTGAGTATGCGCTGATTCCTGAATCGGCCTACGACATTGATAAGATATGCAATCATCTGCGTCGCCGCTATCAGGAAGGCCGTGACAACTCGATCATCATGGTCGCCGAAGGTGTCGCTACCGCCCAGAACATAGCCGACCAGATCAAGGATCGCATCGGCTTTGAAACTCGGATCATGGTTTTGGGCCATTATCAGCGAGGCGGATCGCCATCGTGCTTCGATCGCCTGCTGGCGGCACGTTTCGGTGTGAGCGCGGTGGAATCATTACTGGCGAAAGAATCGGGGGGGATGTTGGGCCTGTCCTGCGGATCAATCATATTGACTGATCTTGACAAGGCGGTCAGCTCCGGGCGACGCCCGATCGATGACAACCTGCTTGCTTTGGCGGCAACCCTCGGGATCTAAAATGCAGCGATGTTATGCACTCAGGAGTTTATCGATCCGCACCTTTAGCTCCTCCAATTGGAAAGGTTTGGTCAGGTAGTCGTTCGCCCCCGCAGCCTTCGCTTCATCAAAATCTTTCTTTTGGGTCCGAGCAGAGACGATAAGAACCTTGACCGCCAGCATGGCATCATCTTTGCGAATATGGTGCAAAAGGTCCATGCCATCCATCTCGCCGGGCATCATAATATCAAGCAGAATCAGATCCGGCTGCTCGGTTTGTGCCATTACCAGGCCATCATCGGCATTAAACGCGTGCAGGATTTTTCTATCATCGCGCTTGAGGACCATTCCAAGCAGTTTCTGCACATCTTTCTGGTCTTCAACAATCAAAATGACAGCCATACTGTTCAAATCTCACTTTCGTCATAGATCGGGATAGTAAAACAAACCGTCGTGCCGACCCCAAGTTTACTTTCTATCCAGATGTCTCCGCCATGGGCCTCAACAATGGCCTTAACCAGGCTCATCCCCAACCCCAGCCCGCTGGAGGAGGTGTTGGTTGTATCGACACGATAGAACTTGTCAAAAACCCGCTTCAACTGTTCCGGACCGACTCCGATGCCACAATCGGCAATTTTGACAATGACCAGCCCATCGGCCGCTACGACCCTGAGGGAGATACATCCCCCTTCGGGGGAATATTTGACCGCATTGCTGAAAAGATTGTCAATGACCTGCGCGATTTTGTCGGGGTCAATCAGGACCAGAGGCAGATTATCCTGCACTTTAGAGTCGAAAGAAATGCCCCCCTGGACCAGACGATGATGTGCCATCGCCTGCTCCAGGAGCGCAGCAATGTTGCCTGGCACCACCTTGATGTCGATCAAACGCCCAGATTGCACTCGACTGAGGTCAAGCATATCTCCGACAATTTTGACGAGAGCTTTAGAACGATCATTGATGATTTTTGTGAATTCGCGTAACTGTTCACGCTCAAGAGAATCTACCTGATCAAGAATCAACTCAGAGTAGCCGAGAATTGAGGTCATGGGGGTGCGGAGTTCGTGTGCCGCGCTGGAGATAAAATCATCTTTGAGATGATCAAGTTCGCGCTCCCTCGTCACATCCCGCAGAAGCGCTACCGCGCCATACAACTGCACATGTTCGGCGCCATAAATTGATGCGACGCGTGCCTGTAATGTCCGTTGTAAGCCATCGTTGCCTTGCACCGGAGAGATATCGAGCGGCAAGGTCTCTTCAGCCCCGGCCAAAGCTTGCTCCACCCGTTCGAGAAAACCCAAGTCAGTCACGACCTCATTGATCTCTTTCCCTCTGAGGCTTTCCACATCACAACCAAGAAGCGGCTCAACAGCATCGTTGACCATCATAACCCGGCCTTGCAGATCAATAACGATCAGCCCGTCGGCCGCAGAACGCAAAATAGCTCGCACCTGCTCACGCGACTGCTCGGCTTCAACCAAAGCAGAACGAAGCGCCTCTTCGGCATGCTTACGTTCGCTGATATCTGTGAAGTTTATAACTGAACCGACAACTTCGCCTTCCTTACGAATTGGAAACGCCCAATATTCTATTGGAAAACAGGTCCCATCGGCGCGCCAGAAGACTTCATTGTCAGCATGGACGTCCTTGTCAGCAATGAACGCGTTATAGATACAACACTCTTCGTGCGGATAGAGGGTATGATCCTGACGCTTGGAATGAATCAGTTCATGCATATTTTTACCGAGAAGATCGGCCTCGGAATCATAACCAAGCACCGACAGGCAAGACGGATTGCAGAAAGTGCAACAACCCATCACATCAACCCCATAGATCGCCTCTCCCGAAGACTCCAGCAGCAACCTCACCCTCTCTTCACTTTCTCGCAACGCTTCTTCAGCCTGTTTCCTTAAGGTGATATCCCTGAACATACTGGCAATATTCTTTTCAGACGTCTGAAAAACATAGATTTCAAAGGCACCATCAATCTGATCGTCATGATATTCGACCTGCTCGGTCACCCAAGATTGTCCGGTCAAGGCTACCCGGCGATAGTTTTTCTTGACCTCG
>JAQYVY010000099.1 GCA_030145195.1 Desulfuromonadales bacterium
GACAGGCTGCTAGTAAGTAAAACAGCTGAGTACACTTTGTCAAAGCGTACCCATAGATCCGTGAAGCTTTTAAGTTGCCGGTTTTTTTAGATATCTATATATATTGTGAAAAATCTATCTATCGGCCTCGACCGGAGATCTGAACGCGGTTATAATGAGATTGTTAAGTTCCTGAATTCTTAATATAAGGTCTGATCCGCATTCGCGGATTGTGGAAAAGGAAAACATACCTAATGAAAAAAGTTTTTAAACTATCGCTGCTGGTTCCGATGCTCTGTGCCTGTTTGTTGGCGGGGCCGGTTCATGGCAGTTCTCTTGAAGACAATGTGGTTGAACACCGGTTTGCCAACGGGTTGCAACTGCTGGTGGTTGAAAGGCACGATACGCCGATTGTTTCAGCCTACATTACTCTTGGCGTGGGCTCCGTGCATGAAACGAGCGAAACCAGAGGGGTCGCGCACCTGCTGGAACATATGCTGTTTAAGGGCACCGAAACGCTCGGTACCACCGATTACACCAAAGAGCGGCCGTTGCTTGAAAAGATTGAGCAGGTCGGCAGCCAACTGGATCGCCTGCGCCTTGAGTCGAAGCCCGATCCGGAACAGGTCGCGGCCCTCGAAAAGCGTTTGGATGAACTGCAAAATGAGCATAAACAGTATGTGGTCAAGGACATCTTTTCAAATCTTTATGCTGAAAACGGTGGGGTCGGCTATAACGCATTTACCAGCAAGGATCTGACCACCTACCTGATCAACCTGCCGTCGAACAAGCTCGAGCTCTGGGCTCTACTCGAATCTGATCGGATGAAGCATGCGGTGCTGCGTGAGTTTTATACTGAACGCGAAGTTATTCATGAGGAACGCCGTCGCTCCTACGATACCAGCCCGAATCGGCGACACTACGAAACTCTGGTGTCCAACGCGTTCACTGTTCACCCGTATCGCAACCCGATTATCGGCTGGCATTCTGACATCGCGAACTTGAACCTGGAAAAGACGCGTGATTTTCTGAAAAAGTATTATGCTCCAGTTAACACGGTGATCGCCCTGGTCGGCGACGTCAAAGCTGAAGAGGCAATTGCTCTAGTTGAGCATTATTTCGGCGATATGGCGCCAGGAACGCCGGTCCCTAATGTTGCAGCTGTTGAACCGACGCAGAAAGGTGAGAAGCGCATTGTTGATATCTTTGATGCCGAGCCGCGCCTGGCCATTGCCTTTCACAAACCGACGATGCCGCACCAAGACGACTATGTGTTTGATTTGATCGATCAGGTGCTCGGCAACGGGCGGTCTTCGCGTCTCCATCGTTCTCTGGTGGAGGAGCAGCAACTGGCCAGTTCGGTTTCGGTTTATGGCGCGCCCGGTTCGCGCTACGATAACCTCTTTGTCATTGAGGCGATCCCACGGCATCCGCATACTTCCGCAGAAGTTGAAACGGCCATCTATGCTGAACTGGAGAAGCTCAGGAATGAGCTGGTCAGTCAAGACGAACTGGTCAAGGCTCGCAACCGACTCGTCACCGATCAACTTCGACATCTGAAGAGTAATTCCGGTCTGGCGCGTATGCTGACCAGCTATCAGTCGTTGAGCGGTGACTGGCGCTACCTGACCACTTATGCCGAGCATATTGAACAACTGGGCGCAGAGGATATCAAGACAGTCGCCGCGACCTATTTTACACCATCGAATCGCACCGTTGTCATGCTGCAAAGAGAGGGTTCGGCTTTATGAGGCCATTACGTTTGATCTATACCCTGTTGTTGCTGCTGTTGACTCTGCTCGCCATCGGCGCTTGTACTTCACCGATGCCGCAGCATCCAGACCAATTGCAATATGCCGAACTCCATTTCCAGCCGCCCGATGTGGAAAAACTGGTGCTGTCCAACGGGGTGCGTCTCTATCTTAAGGAGGATAAAGAACTTCCACTGATACAGCTAACGGCGATGATTGGCGCCGGAGCGATGACGACTCCGCAAGAAAAGACCGGGTTTAACTCTCTCTTCGGCTCCACCTTGCGCACTGGGGGTGCCGACGGCTGGACACCAGAAGCGCTCGATGAGCAGCTTGATCTTTTGGCTGCCAACCTGAGTGCCAGTATGGGGCCGTATGTGACCCAGATGGACCTTTCCCTTCGATCGGTGGATCTTGATCAAGGGCTGGAGATTCTGAGCGCTCTGCTGCGTCGACCGGCTTTTGCTCAGGATAAGCTGGATCACGCTCGGCTTCAGGCGCAGGAGTCGGTGCGGAGGCAGAATGACAATCCGGGCGCCATTTCCAGACGGTTGCTGATGGCGGCGCTTTATCCCGACCATTACCTCGGCTTCTCACCGACTTTGGAAACCTTGGCTGCGGTAAGTCGTGAGGATCTGGTCCGTTTTCATCAGACTTACTTTGCGCCGAACAATCTCTGGTTGGCGATTTCTGGTGATTTCGATCGCCAGGACTTGCTTGCGCAGTTGGAGACACAGTTTGGGGACTGGGCGGAATCTGATGTGACCGAACAGGTCCTGCCACCGATTGTGCGGGCTACGTCTGGTGCCATCCAGGTGGTAGAGAAGGATCTGCCACAAACGACGATTGTGATCGGTGACCTCGGTTTGACCAAGGACGATCCTGACCAATACGCTGTCCAGATTATGAACTACATCCTTGGGGGTGGTGGCTTTAACTCTCGAATGATGCGTGAAATCCGCTCCAACCGCGGGCTGGCCTATTCTGCCTATTCCTATTTTCAAACCGGTCGGAGGTTCCCTGGGCCGTTTATCGCCGGCACGGAAACCAAGAACAGTTCGGTGGTCCCAGTCATTGAGTTGACCCGCGAAATTATGGCCGATTTGCGGGATATCCCGGTCACTGAAGCCGAATTGCAACTGGCGAAGGAGAGTAAAATCAACTCTTTCGTTTTCGGTTTTGAGAACACTCACTCTGTCGTCGGGCAACAGATGCGCCTCGACTTTTATGATTATCCCGATGACTATTTGTCCGCTTACCGAGACAACCTTGCCGCTGTAACGGTCGAGGATGTGCAGCGCGTGGCGGCTAAATTCATCAATTTCGACAACCAGCAGATGGTTCTGGTCGGGAACTCTGGAGATTTCTTGAAGAGTCTTGAGGGTTTTAACCTGCCGGTTCGTGAAGTCGTTTTGGATGAGTCGCCGTAAGTATTTAAAGGAGCTGTTTTGAGTTCACTCCGCACCCTTATAGATAACAGTCGCCGTTTTTTCGAGCACGGTCTCTGGGAGATGGACGCTGCTGATCAACGCTGGTGGCGACGTTTCCTGCTCAATCAGGGGCAGATTCTGGCTTTGGTGGTTCGTGGCTTCTTTGCCGACGGTTGCATGTTGAGAGCCTCTGCGCTGACCTTTACCACCTTACTC
>JAQYVY010000053.1 GCA_030145195.1 Desulfuromonadales bacterium
TTCAGGGGGCGAGGGTAAAAACTTTTGAGTTGGCAGAAGATGGCGAGATCAAGGGCTTCCCTGAGCGCTATGACGGAAAACTGCTTTTTTTGACAAATCCCAATGCTCCGCTTGGATTGAGCTGGAGTATCGATCAAGTCGCGACCTTGGCTGATCGTTGTTCCGGACTGCTGGTGGTCGATGAAGCCTATGCCGATTTTGCTGCGGGCAACTGCCTCGAACTGGTTCAGAAAAAAGCCAACGTCGTGGTCACCCGCACCTTGTCCAAGAGCTATTCCCTTGCCGGGATGCGTCTCGGCCTGGCAATCGCGCGGCCGGAGATTATTGCTGCGCTCGACAAAATTCGTGATCACTACAACCTCGATCGCCTGGCGCAGACGGCAGTCGCTGCTGCTCTGAAGGATCAGGACTATCTCCGGGCGAGTGTCGCCCGTATTTGCGAAACGCGCGAGTGGTTTCGTTGTCAGTTGGGCAAACTCGGCTACACGGTGCTGCCTTCAAGCGGCAACTACGTCTTTGTTTCCCCGCCCGACCGCAATGGCCAACGGGTCTACGATGCGCTTTTCGAGCGCAAGATTCTGGTGCGCCACTTCAGCGACCCGGTTCTTGCTCATGGCTTGCGTATCTCGATTGGCAGTCGAGAAGAGATGGAACAAGCGCTGCAGGCTTTGAGCCTGATTGGGTAGAGCTTGGGCACAGGCCAGAGGCCTTGAATTTGTTGCCCATGAAAGGCTCCTCTCTGTACCTCACTGACAATATTTATGCCTGACAATTTCCCCTTTGAGCCCCTCGAAGTTTCCCGCCGTCTGCTGGTTTGGTATGGCCGGGTAGGCCGCGATCTCCCCTGGCGGCGCACTCACGACCCCTACCGCATCTGGCTCTCCGAAATCATGCTGCAGCAGACCACCGTGGCGGCGGTCATCCCCTATTATGAGCGCTTTCTGGAACGGTTCCCGACCGTCGAAGCGCTCGCCTTAGCGTCCCTTGATGATGTGATCACTCTTTGGGCCGGACTTGGCTACTATTCGCGAGCGCGCAATCTGCATCGAGCGGCGCGACAGGTTGTCGCTGATTTTGAGGGCGCGTTTCCAGACAGTTTGGAGGGCCTCACAGCGTTGCCCGGCATCGGCCGATCCACGGCTGGAGCGATCCTCTCCATTGCTTTTGATACCCCGGCCCCCATTCTCGATGGCAATGTCCGCCGCGTTCTGGTGCGGCTGTTTGCCTGGGATCAAGATCCTCGCAGCAGTCGTGCAGAAAAACAGCTCTGGGCCTGGGCCGAGGCTTTGACCTCAAAACATCACCCGCATGATTATGCCCAGGCAATTATGGATCTCGGCGCCACGGTCTGTCTTCCGCGCACACCGCTCTGTGATGACTGCCCGCTTCTTAAGCTATGCCGGGCCGCCGCTGAGGGCTTGGCCGGCCAACTGCCGGTCAAGCGCATCGCCAAGCCAGTGCCGACCCGACACCAGGCCGCGCTGTTGATTTGTCGTGACGGGCGCTTGTTGCTGCGACAGCGGCCACCTGAAGGGCTACTCGGCGGGTTGTGGGAATTCCCTCTGGTTGATCTGGCTCATAACCAAGACCCCGCAATGATAGCTAGCCGACAGTTGCGTGACTTCGGCTTCTCTGGTGCCTTGAGTCTACTGGGAGTCATTCACCATGCCTACAGCCATTTCAAGTTGGAGCTGACAGTCTTTGTCGTGTCGCCGGAGTCTGGGTCACTGGTAGCGGAAAATGATATGCGTTGGTGCGATGATGCGGAGCTGGCAAGCTTGCCGCTGCATGGTTCTCAGCTCAAGGCTTATGCTCTCTTTCCCCAGAAGCTTTGAGGGGTGGTTCCGGTGGCTAGTTATCTTTGGCTCAATGAGCTCTTGGTGTATAATGACCGCATATTTTTTGAGTTTTTGCCTTGCCGTGAATTTGGTCTTCTATGTCTGATGGGACAAAAAAAATCCAACTGATTGTTCAGCAGAAACCTTTGGCCAGCCCCGAACTGGACAGCCTGGTGCAAGTTCTACAGGATGAGCATGGCCTGGATGCTTATACGGCGAAATATCGCCTGACCGGATCGGGCAAGGCTTTGTTCGGAACAGGTTCCAAAGAAAAGACCGACCAGCTTGCAGCGCTGTTGCGTAACCATGGTTACAATTGTTGGGAAATTCAGCAAACACAGGTGCTATTCTCGCCGCTTCGCCTGCGTGAACTGGCAGTTTCATCTGACAGTATTGAGCTCATCTGTCGTGAAAAGAGTTTTGTGGTGTCTCGGGGGAGTACGGTGGTTGCGGTTTTGGCTGATGTCTCCGGCCAGATCAAGGAACGTTGCATAAGGCGGCATATGACGCAACGGAACTATCGAAAAGCCATGCACATGACGTCTATGGACCAGGAGGAGATGGTTCGGTCGGTGCTTAAGGGCAAGCCGCTAGTCGATTTATATCTTCTTGACCCCAAGGGCCAGCCCCAGGCGGCAGTTCGAATCTTCCCCGGCCGTTTTAATGCGCAGGGCCTTGGCGACCGGATGACTCCGAGCGCCTTACGTAATCTTCAAATCATCCTTCGGTTGGTTCGAGAATGTGCCGGTCGGTTTGTGCTCCATGCCGACTTTGGCCTCGGCTCCCTCCCAGGTTGCCAAATCAAGACGCTGGATGGGGTTTATCTAGAGAGCCAAGAGATTCTCGAAAGCCTGACCCGCTTTGGCTGGTTGATGTGTGATCTGGAGCAAGATCGCCCAGAGGCCCCTCCGGGGGTGGTTGATCCGGCTCTTGCCGCGGTGGCAGTTGCTTTGGGGCAGCCCGCCTTGGTTGCTGCCGTTGCTTCGGGAAATGTTGAGGCGGTTCCTGGGCTGAACGAAGTGGTCAGAGAGCTTCAGGCCGCGATTCACGATGACACGGCGAACGACGAAAAGGGCGAAGAGGAGGAATCTGAACAATGGTTACCTTTGCCGCCGGAACGACCAGAGTCAAAAATTTCGGGGCGCATGCTGTTGTCAGCTCTAGGTACTTTTTTTGCCGTAGCCGTATTTATGCTTTTAAGCCAGGACAACACCCCGTTGCTCCGATCGGTGGCCAAATATAGTATGAAGGCAGGGCTCATCCCGGGGTTGCTTTCGCTCGGTTTTTGCTGGGCGGGTTTTTACTTTATTCGGCTCAAACGCAAGATAGAAAACACCCCCACCAGTCGAATTCGTTCAATGGCAATGGGGCTGGTTGAGGTCCATGGCCGGGCGACCCGTAAATATGCCCTGGTTTCGCCGGTGAGTCAGTCTCCCTGTATTTACTATCGTTTGCGTAAGTATAAAAAAGACAGCAATAATCACTGGACCTTGAAAAGTGATCGGCACAGTGGTCATGTCCCTTTTATGGTTGAGGACAACACCGGACAGGTCACTGTTGATCCTTTGGGAGCAATTGTGCGGCCCAAAATCAGTCGAACTGGGTTTCCGGGAGAGGCGACTCTGGCCTTTCAGGGTGTCAGTGCAGAGGATCAGGATGAGAAGTGGGTCGAGGATGTCATCTACGAAGGAGCGATGCTCTATGTCCTCGGTTTTGCCCAGCCGTTGCGGGAGAAGCGCAAAAGTTTACGTGAGCGCACAGTAGAGAAGTTGCGTGATCTGAAACTTGACCGCCAGGCGTTGCACCGTTACGATACAGACGGTGATGGCCAGATCAGTGAGGACGAGTGGCAAATGGCGCGCAGTGACGCCGAACAGGATGCACTCAAGGCGCACCTTTCTGACGGGATTGGCCGTAAGCGGCAGGAAGAACATGCTGTTATCGCCCGCTCTTCTCAGCGCAGCATGCCGTTTGTGATTGCTGAAGCCGCTTCCGAGGCGCGCCTGGCCCGAAATTATGGGTTGTTCAGTGTTTCGTTGTTGATCACCGGACTGGCGACAGCCGGCTTTGCTCTCTTTAAGTTACTCGAGTTTCTTGGCGCCTAAATTTCTTCAGGAGGTTTTGATATGACGGGCTGGATCATTCTCGGAGTTCTGGTTTTTATCCTCGCAGCCATTCTGATCTATGTGATCACCATCTACAACGGACTTGTCGCCTTAAAGAACAATATCGAGCGCAACTGGAGCAATATCGATGTATTGCTTAAGCAACGCTACGATGAGCTGCCCAAGTTGATCAAGGTTTGTGAAGGTTACATGCAGCACGAGCAGAAGACGCTGGAAGCGGTGATCAAGGCCCGTTCCATGGCCAGTCAGGCTGGAACTGACAAGCAAAAAATGCAGGCCCAAAACATGCTGACCGATACCCTGAAATCGCTTTTTATGGTGGTGGAGAAATATCCTGACTTAAAGGCTGATAAGTCATTCCAGCAGCTTGGTTATCGCATCACTGAGTTGGAGGACCAAATTGCCGATCGGCGCGAATTCCTCAACGAATCGGTCAATATCTACAATATTCGTCTGGAACAGTTTCCCGATGTGATTATTGCCCGGACCTTCAATTTTGCTGCGCGCACTCTTTGGCAGATTGATCCTGAACATCGTCAGGACGTCAAGGTGGAATTCACTCACACCTGACCGCAAATTTTTACGTGCATTATACAAGAAGAGGCTCGGCAACCGCCGAGCCTCTTCTTGTATCAAAATATTGATATCCTGAAAAATCAGTTAAGGTTGATAGTCGAATGCATGACCGCAGGCAGGGCATTTAACCGTTGTACTGTCGCCGCCCATAGTCGAAGCGCAAGCGGTTAATGAGAGAGCCAGAGCGATTGTCGCCAGAAAAACCAGTAGCTTTTTCAATGTTCGTCTCCTTAGTCTGTCCTGATTTCAGTGAAGTAGCATCCACGAATTTTATTGTAATTTTAACCCGTTTTTAGATTTTATCAAGTGAGGGGGGGGTATTGAAAACGGAAAGGAATCAAAGCGCGTTCCCTCCTTGGAAGGGATCGCTTTGTATGTTTTGTCGGATAAATGAAATGTCTCTCTGGATGCAAGCTTGGTGGCAGTAAAGGCGGAATGATTCCGCCAAAACGAAGGTGTGGGGTATGGCTGGAGTGAGGGTTCAGCCACCTGAAATTATGGCGATAGTGAAACCATTTTAGAGCGATAGCTGTTTCGTTGAGAAGGGTGGTTGTGGGTTGATCGCTATGAATGTGGGGAGTCAAAGCAGAGAGCCTTTTTTGCGGGGCAGGGGGTCGGGGCTGGTGGTGACAGCAGGATTGACAGTAGCTAAAGAAAAAGGCCTCGCAGTCGGTAGATTGCGAGGCCTTACATCTTTATGGTGCCCAGAGACAGAATCGAACTGCCGACACGAGGATTTTCAGTCCTCTGCTCTACCGACTGAGCTATCTGGGCAAGGAGAACGTTTTTAACGAAAAGTCAGGCTTAAGTCAAGGGAAAAGCAGAGTTTGATTCTTTGCTTGCTTTACTAGAGGCTTTTTGGTACCAAGAACAACGTAATTAAAATTCTTGTAAAGTGATGACGCAATGAATTATCAAGATTGGTCGATTGCAGATGTTTACTTTTGGTTCGGTAGCTTTTTTAGCTTGCCTGGCCGGGGTGAAGTCTGTTGACGATCAACTGTCGTTAGCATTACTTAAACCACGGGCGGGCTCAGTCGGGTCGCCTGTGGTTTTTTTCGTTTTGGGGAAGTAAACGATGAAGGCCGCTGGGTTCCCCTGTCGGCCTTCTGTAAGTTTTACTCAACCACTTTCCCAAAAAGGAGTCAAAGCATGATTATTGTTATGCGCCATGGCGCAGGCAAAGAAGCACTGGCTGAAGTCAAAAACCGGATTCGTGAATATGGCTACAAGCCGCACGTCATTCACGGTGAGACGCGCAATGTTATCGGTGCAATTGGTGATGAACGCGGCAAATCGGTTCTGCAGGCGCTTGAGTCGCTGCCGGGGGTCGAGAGTGTGGTGCCGATCCTTAAGCCCTATAAATTGGCAAGCAAGGAAGTTAAGCTGCAGCGGACCTCTGTTGAGATTGCTCCCGGTGTCGTCGTCGGTGGTGACCAGCTGATCGTCATGGCCGGTCCCTGCTCGGTGGAGAGTCAGGAGCAGATCATTGAAACCGCCCATGCCGTCAAGGCTGCCGGCGCGACGGTTCTGCGCGGTGGCGCGTTCAAGCCTCGTTCCAGTCCCTATTCGTTCCAGGGGATGGAAGAAGAGGGCCTCAAGTTGCTGGCACTGGCTCGTGAAGAGACCGGGCTGCCGATTGTGACCGAAGTCGTCAATCCTCGCGATGTTGACCTGGTTGCAAAATATGCTGATGTGATGCAGGTCGGGGCGCGCAATGTGCAGAACTTCGCTCTGCTCAAGATGCTTGGTAAAATTGACAAGCCGGTCTTGCTCAAGCGCGGCATGGCGACGACCATTCAGGAGTTTCTGATGAGCGCCGAATATATCCTGTCTGAGGGCAATCAACGGGTCATGCTCTGCGAGCGGGGAATCCGCACCTTTGAAACGGCCACACGCAACACGCTTGATATTTCAGCTATTCCGGTTCTGCGCGAACAAACCCATCTGCCAATTATTATCGATCCCTCACACGCCACAGGCCACGCTTCTTTGGTGCCAAGCATGTGCTATGCTTCCGTAGCTGCCGGCTGCGACGGGCTGATTGTCGAAGTTCATCCTCATCCAGAAGTGGCAGCAAGTGATGGCCCTCAATCGCTACGGCCAGAAGTCTTTACTGAAATGATGGCAAAGCTGGCAGAATTTGCTGCCGTGGTTGGAAAGACGCTGTAATTTTTAGAGATCAACTTGATGGTAGTGATGTTGGCTTGTCCCCGAAGTGTTCCCGCTTGTAAGGAGCTGTAATGTTTTTGATTCCATTGAATCAGATCGAAAGTGTTGACTTGGTTATTCATGCTCTCCGTGCTGCTGCTGGTGAAGCTGACTGCAGTATGTGCCCGGTGCGTAAGATTTGCACCAAGCAATGCCTCGCGGTGGCTGACGGTATACAGCAGATGGTTGCTACCAACAGCTTGCCGAGTATGGACTTCCTCAAAGACGAGCTAGAGAAGGAGCCGCCGGAGGGTCCAGCTACCGGTGGCCCTGGATCGCATCTGCGGATAGTAAAATAATTTCTGACGAGAAGCCGATGGTCGCTTTTCATGTTTATGCCATCGGAGAGAGGATGATTGACCCATGAAACTCGAAAAACTTGCTCTGAGTGTACCGACAATATTTTTGCCAAAAACGGGTGTTGATCTGACGCGTTGGGCCGTGATCGCCTGTGACCAGTACACCTCCGAGCCGGAATATTGGCAAGAAGTCGATCGCTTGGTCGCTGACCAGCCATCGACTTTGCGGGTGACTTTCCCGGAAGTTTATCTTGAAGATGACGATGCGGAAGACCGGATCGCTGAGATTAACCGGCACATGGATCAGTACCTGGAACAGGGCGCTCTCAGTGCCCAGCCCCCAGGCTTTATCTTGCTTGATCGGAAGACTGGCCATGTGCCGTCGCGTAAAGGTTTGATGGTTGCCCTCGATTTGGAGGCGTATGATTATCGTCCTGGGACCAAGACTCTGATCCGGGCCACCGAAGGGACGATCGTCGATCGCCTGCCGCCGCGGATTAGGGTCCGGGAAAAAGCCGTTATTGAACTGCCGCATATTATGGTGTTAATCGATGATCCAGAACAAACGGTGATAGAGCCGCTGTTCAACGAGGAACTGCCGTCGGTGTATGATTTTGAACTGATGCAGGGCGGTGGACACCTGCGTGGCTGGAAAGTCGCGGATCAAAGGCTCATTGATCAGATCGGTGCCGCCTTAGAACGGTTGGCCGAGAAAGAACGTTTTCAGCAGCGTTACGGAGTTGCTGACGATGAAGTGATGCTATACGCCATGGGTGATGGCAATCACAGCTTCGCCACTGCCAAGGCGATCTGGGAACAGCTCAAAGCTGACGCCGCCGATCCGGCCGAAGTCATGGATCACCCGGCTCGCTACGCCTTGGTCGAACTGGTCAATGTTCACGATCCGGGGCTTGAGTTTGAAGCGATCCACCGGGTGCTGTTCGATGTAGATGGTGACGATTTGTTGGCTCAGGCACGCGAGTTCTACGCTCAGGCTGGTACCCCGTGTGCCATTGACTGGTGTGCTGATCTGGCGGCAGCAGACGCTGCGGCCAAGGCAAGTACCGGGCACGCCATCCCCTTCGTTGTCGCCGGTCGCTACGGGGTGCTTCGGATTGATCAGCCCACACTGACTCTGGAAGTCGCAACGTTGCAGAATTTTCTGGATTCCTATCTCAAGGGACATGCCGGAGCTCGGATCGACTACATCCACGGTGAAGAGGCTGTGAGTCGCTTGGGGGCGCAAGCTGGTAATGTTGGTTTTTATTTGCCGGCTATCTCCAAACACGATCTGTTCCGAACTATTGTTCGTGATGGCGCCTTGCCGCGCAAGACTTTTTCCATGGGTGAGGCCGATGAAAAACGCTATTATCTGGAGGCCCGGCGCATTACTCGCTGAGCGCATTGACAACCTGTTGGAAAAGGTGTAAAACCGGGCTTCCGACTGGTTTTACCGGATAATTGATCTCTCAAGTTGTCGACCACGAAAGCCTCTGTGGTCGATATGGTTTTATTGTTTTTTTGTCTGCGTTTTTGGCCCTTCCGTTTAATCAGGAGCAAGTTATGAATAAAGTCCGCACTTACAATAAGATTTCAGTCAAGGGTCTGGAGAAATTTTCTCTCGACAAGTATGAAATTGCCAGTGAAATTACGACCCCCGATGCAGTTATGCTGCGTAGCCAGGTCCTGCAACCGGAGGATATTGATACTTCGGTCAAGGCGATTGGGCGGGCTGGTGCCGGGGTCAATAATATCCCTGTTGAAAATTGTACTGAGCGCGGCATCGTGGTGTTCAATGCTCCGGGTGCCAATGCCAATGCTGTCAAGGAACTGGCTGTCGCGGCCATGCTGCTTTCTACCCGGGATATCGTTGGTGCGATTGAGTTTATTCGCGAGCAGGGTCCAGGGAAGACGGCCGAGGAGTTGCACAAGCTGGTCGAGGGTGGCAAAAAGACCTACGGTGGGACCGAACTCAAAGGTAAGACTCTCGGTGTAGTCGGCCTGGGTGCCATCGGTTCGCTGGTTGCCGAAACGGGCCTGATGCTCGGCATGAAAGTTCTTGGCTACGACCCGGCACTTTCGGTTGCAGCGGCCTGGCGACTGTCGCGCGATGTGCAGAAGATGGAGAATATGCAGTCGCTGCTTGCCAAGTCGGATATCGTTACCTTGCACCTGCCGGTTCTGGAAGCGACTCGCAACCTGATTAATAACGATTTGATCGATAGCTTCAAGGCTGGGGCGACCCTGATCAACCTGTCCCGCGAAAAGGTGGTTGAGACTGGGGCGATCCTGCGCGGCCTCAAGGAAGGCCGGATCGGTAAGTACCTGACCGATTTCCCGATGGCGGAACTGATGGGGGTGGATAATGTTGTACCGATTCCGCATCTTGGTGCCAGCACCGAAGAGGCGGAAGAAAATTGTGCCATCATGGTGGCGGATCAACTGATCGACTTCCTCGAAAATGGCAACATCAAGAACGCTGTCAACTTCCCTAATATTGCTTTGGAGCGCAACGGTGGGTATCGTATTGCCTTCTCCAATCGCAATGTGCCAAAAATGCTGCAACAGGTTTTGTCGGTTCTGGCTGATGGCGACATTAATGTGATTGATATGATCAACAGGAGCCGCGATGAAGTGGCTTATAACATCATCGATGTTGAGCAGAAGCCGACGCCTGAACTGGTCCAGGCGCTTGAGGATATCGACGGGGTAATTAAGGTCCGGACACTTTAAATGATTTCTGGCTTCGTGAGGAGCTGGTGCCCAGGAACCGTTGCACGCTTTGGCCACCGTTTGCCCACGGACTCAGATAATAAATGACAGGAGGATTTCATGTCTCAGCAAGTTTATAATTTTGGCGCAGGTCCGGCGATGCTACCGGTTCCCGTGATGGAGCAGGTTCGCGACGAGTTTCTTAATTTCCAGGGAATGGGGGTCTCAATCATCGAGATCAGCCATCGTGCCAAGCAGTTCGAAAAAGTTTTGCTCGATGCTCAGGAGCGTTTTCGCCAGCTCACCAACCTGCCCGACAACTACAAGATTCTCTTTGTCCACGGCGGCGCGCGCATGCAGTTTTCAGCGCTGCCGCTCAACTTGGCCGGCCGCTCGGCCAGCAAGAAATGTCTCTATGTCGAGAGCGGCAACTTTGCCAAGCTCGCCAATAAGGATGCCAAGGCGTTTGGCGATATTCAGGTGATTGCCAGCAGTGCCGACACCAACTATGACCGCATTCCGGCTGTTGATCCTTCAATGATTGATCAGGATGCCGCCTACCTCCACGTCACCGGCAACAACACCTTGTACGGTTCGCGCTGGCAGACTTTCCCGGAGACCGGCGCGGTGCCGCTGATCGTCGACCAGACTTCGGAGATGCTCTCACGGGTACTCGACTACAGTAAGTTCGGTTGTGTTTATGCGGGGCTGCAGAAGAACCTTGGCCCAGCTGGCACCGCCCTAGTGGTGATCCGCGAAGATCTGCTCGAGTATGCTTCGCCGCAGACACCTGCCCTGCTCAACTACAAGGTCTGCGCAGGGGATAACTCGCTGACCAACACGGCCAACACCTTCGCCATCTACGTCACCGGTCTGGTCCTCGAGTGGCTGCAGCAGCAGGGTGGGGTGGCCGCTATCGAAAAGATCAACGAGCAGAAAGCCAAAATCCTCTATGACCTGATTGATGGCACAGACTATTTCCGTGGCGTGATCCTGCCTGAGTTCCGCGGAACCATGAACGTCAGCTTCAACCTGCCCAGTGAAGAGCTTGAGGCGAAATTCCTCAAGGAAGCGGGCGAGGTTGGTCTCTACGCACTCAAAGGCCACCGCAGTGTTGGTGGTATCCGTGCCTCAATCTATAACGCCATGCCGTTGGCCGGGGTTGAAAAGCTGGCTGGCTTCATGAAGGAATTCGAAAGCAAGAACGGTTGATTTAAATGGGCCGCACCTTCGCTTTAGTGGGGGGCGCTTTCAAATTACCGGGGACACTTCAATTTGGTTGAAGTGTCCCCTCAATGTTTTGGCTTTATACGCCGAAACAAAGTTTAACGCAGAGACGCAAAGAGCGCAGAGAGCAAGGCGGCCAATCCATCGGTTAATGATTTACCTCGACCCAATAATCTTTGCGCCTTAGCGCCTTTGCGTTAATGGATTGTTTAAAGGGTCTTAGCTTTTTGGGTGAAACTGTAATTCTTTGAGAAGGAAATCATGGTCGATGCTGAGAAAAATCTAAAACAGCTTGAAGGTGAGCCGGAGTGGGAGGCTTTTGATGCTGCTGGGTTGGTCGGTGAAACCCTGCGTTTTGTTTCAGGAGACAAGACCGGCAACCGCTTTCGCGTGAATTATTTCCGCGATGCGGGACAGGGTCTGGTCGCGCGAATCTGGTTCGGTCCGGTGACCGAAGGTCCTCCTGGGCATGCTCATGGCGGCAGTATGGCGGCGGTCCTTGACGAGGTCCTTGGCTTGGCAGCCTGGGCGGCGGGGCATTCGATTGTGGTTGGTAATCTTAATGTCAGCTTTCGTCAACTCTTACCGATTCAAACTGTGGTTCAGGTCAACACCAAACTGGTCTCAGCCCTGGGACGCAAGGTTCTGGTCCATGGTGAAATCTGTAGCCTCGACGGGAGTGTCTATGCGACCGGAGAGTGCCTCTGCATCACGTTGACTAAGGAACAGTTGGCTTCATCTGGAAAGTCTTAATGTATACACTGTACGGGCGTTGACAGGTTCAAATCTTGGGCTTAGAATCACCTTCTCTAAGGTTTTCCCAAAATCATGCTGGAAGGAATGAAAAAAATGAAAGTTATTGTTACGGACGAAATTTCCGAAAAGGGCCTTGTGCTGCTGCAACAGGATGAGCGCATTCAGCTTGATGTGCGTCTGGGCTTGAGCAAGGCAGAGCTGTACCGCCAGATTGGTGACTACGACGCCATTATTACCCGTTCCGGAACCCAGGTTGACGCCGAACTGCTCAGCCATGCCACCAACCTGAAGATGGTGGCTCGGGCCGGAGTTGGTATCGATAATGTCGATGTTCTCGCCGCCAGTGAGCGCGGTATTATCGTGGTGAATGCGCCCTTTGGCAACACCAACTCGGCTGCGGAACATACCATGGCGATTCTGCTCGCCATGTGTCGTAATGTGGCGGATGCCAATGCCAGCCTGAAGAGCGGCCAATGGCAGCGAGCACCGTTCACCGGTCAAGAACTCAAGCACAAGACCCTGGGCATCATCGGCCTTGGCAAGGTCGGCGGCCGGGTCGCTCTGCGCGCTCGCGCTTTTGAGATGGAGGTGTTGGTCTACGACCCCTATATCAGCGAAAACCGCGCCAAGGATTTCGGCACCGAGTTGGTTGAATTGGAGGAACTGATCCGTCGGTCTGATGTTATTTCAGTGCATACGCCTCTGAACGAGCAGACCCGTGGTTTGATTGCTTCCGAACATTTCGACCAGATGAAAGAGGGTGTATTGATTGTCAACTGTGCGCGGGGCGGGATCATCGAAGAAGCGGCCATGCTGGCAGCCCTTGAGGATGGCAAGGTCGCTGGTTCGGCCTTCGATGTCTGGAGTGAAGAGCCGCCGAGTAGTGAAATTCTTAAGAAACTTATCGCCCATCCACGCATGGTGGTGACCCCCCATCTCGGTGCCAATACTTTCGAAGCTCAGACGAATGTGGCCATTGATGTCAGTCGGGAAATCCTCAATCTGCTCGACGGCAAGCCGGTGGAGAATGCGGTGAATATCGCTCGTTTCGACCCAGACCTTATGACCCAGATGCGGCCGTTCATGGATCTGGTTGCGGTGCTGGGTAATTTTATTTCCCAGCTGGCTCCGGAAAATCCCGGTAAGGTTTCTTTTCGCTATAATGGCAAAATTGCCGCCCATGATTGTATGCCGATCACGGTGGCTGGCCTGGCTGCGCTGCTCAATCGCAGCTCCGACCAGGAAGTCAATATGGTGAACGCCACCTTGATTGCGGAACGTCAAGGTCTGATCGTCGAGCAGAGCCGGTCGACCGAGTCGGAGTTTTTCTCCAACCTGATTACTTTGACTCTGGAGACGCCAAAGGGAAGTCGGACGATTGCTGGCACTCTTTTCGAAGGGACGCCGAAGATTGTTAAAATGCGCGATTTCACCATCGACTTCACACCCGAAGAACATATGCTGGTGATGACTTACGAGGATCGCCCTGGCTTGATTGGCAAGATCGGAACCATCCTTGGCGAGGCGGAGGTCAACATCGGGGCCATGAATCTTGGCCGTAGGGCCAAAGGTGGCGAGGCCATAGTGGTCTTCTCGGTTGACTCGCCGGTTGATCAGGAAACCGTAACCCGGTTGAGCGAGGCCATCGGTGCCAACTACGTTCAGGCGGTGCAGCTGTCCTAGGCATGCGGTAGACGAAATGTCTAAAATTGTAACCGGGGGATCGTGGCGACACGATCCCCCGCTTTTGTGGGCTTATCACTTAAACCAAGATGGTGTCAGCCACTAAGACACGAATCCACCAAGAAGGCCGCTTAAGGGAAAACCAAGCATCCCAGCCTTGGTCTTCTGAAGTCCTGGGGAAGAGACCAAGGTTTTCTTCGTGTCCTAGCGTCTTGGTGGCTAATTTTTTGTGGTTATTGAACTATTTAGGAAAGAAACAAAGGCGCTGAGCATTTTGGGATCAAACTCCGGGCTTCGGCACGGCTGTAGAGCTCTTCGATGGCAGCCACACCCTCATCGCCGAGGTTGAGGGAAAAGTCATTGACGTAGAGGCCGATGTGCGCGTCGATAACCTTGTCTTCAAGCTCCTGAGCATGGGCCTTGATGTAGTTGCGCGGTTCTTTTGGGTGGTTGTGGGCATATTCGAGGCTATTGCGGATTGCCTGGTCTATCGTGGCAATGGTCTCGCCGCCGAGATCGCGCCGGGCCAGGATCCCGCCCAAAGGGATGGGTAGCCCGGTTTCCTCTTCCCACCAGGCCCCCAGATCGAGGACTTCGCAAAAGCCCGCATCCTGAAAGGTGAAACGCGATTCGTGGATGATGACTCCAGCATCGGCGTCGCCACGTTGCAGGCTTGGCATGACCTGATCGAAAGGCACAATAAGGATTTCTTCGTAACCGGAGCCGTAGAGTTGTAGCAGCAGGTTGGCGGTGGTCAGTCGACCTGGAACGACGATACGTTTGCCGTGCAGTTGCTGCATATCGGTTTCTTGGCGTGAGATGACCAGTGGCCCGCAACCACGACCGAGCGCGCTCCCACTGCGTAGCAGGGCGTACTGATCACGCAAGTGGCCGAGGGCATGGTAGGATATTTTGGTCAGATCAAGCAAGCCGTCGAGTGCCAGTTGATTCAAGGTCTCTACGTCTTCCAAACGTTCCTGGATACGTAGCCCGGTTAGAGGGATTCGCTGGTGGGTCAGAGCATAAAAAATATAGGTGTCGTTCGGGCAGGGTGAATAGCCGAGGGTCAGGTTGCGTATCATCTTTTTTGACCCGACCATGCTTGAAGAAGGGCAAGCACTGCTTTCTGGGCGGTTGCCATGCCTGCGGCCAAGTCCCACTGGTTGGGATCGCGATCTTCAACTTGATTGGAGATGCCGCGCAGTTCCAGCAGCGGGGTGTCGAGTTGTTCGCAGGCCAAAGCGACCGCAGCCCCTTCCATGTTTTCACAAAGGCCGCCGGTTCGCGCAACCAGTTGCTCGGCGTGTCTGCTGAGTCCGGTACAGGTAGAGACCGTGACAAAGGGGCCGCAGCCTAGACGACACTTCCGGGCTGAGGCGTGTTTATCCAGCAGCGGCTGGGCCCAGCGTAACAACTCTTGGTCGAGCGGCCAGTTGTTGTAGCGCGGCCGGTCGGTTTTCTGACGCATTGGCAAATTGATTTCCTCCAACGACTGAAAGCCGCTTTCCGTCTCCACCCCCTCGTCGCCAAAGATCTCTTGCTCTGCCAAGGCCAGATCTCCAATCTTCAGTCCTGATCCGGGGTACGCGCCGCCGCATCCAACCAGCCAAAGGGCTTTGGGTTTACAGTTGTTAAGTAGCGCGACGGTTGCGGCGGCGGCCGCAGCTTTGCCAATCCCTGTGTGAGCCAGCTTGATAGTGGTGCCACGGTATTGGCCAGTCCAAACGGAGATACCCCCTTCTCGGGTTTTTTCGAGATTGGATAACTCCGCCCTGATCAGACGGGTCTCTTCTTTTACGGCGGCAAGTAGGGCTATCATCAGTCAGGGTTCCTCAGGCGGAGATGAATAGGTGGTCGTGAATCCTGTGGCAAAAGACGAAAGAGCTAAAGGTTCTCAGTGCTCTACATAAAAAAGTTAGCCACCAAGACGCCAGGGCACGAAGTAAGTCTTGGTTTTTTTCCAGAGTCGTTCGGGAGTTCGGGTTTGTGACGTTTTATCCATCCTGCTTGGTGACTTCGTGCCTTGGTGGCCAGAACCCCCTTGGTTTGGGTTATAAGGCCGAAGGCCTTTGGTCGTCCTTTCCGTTCAGAGTCAAGGTTTATACCAGCCCTGACGAATCAGGTCGCGACGGAGGTCGACTCCGGCATTACGGATTACACCGTTGTACCAGAAGTGTTCCGCTGTTGTGGTGAGGCCCGGATCATCGAGACGCTTACGGTTGTCGCTCAGATTTTGACGAAAGCGCTCGTCTGGCTCTTTAAGGACCTCGGTGATGCGGTTTCCCAGCGGTTCGCCACAGGTCGAGATGACGTGTTGGATCATGTCTCTTAGCTGGAGCCCCATCCGATATTCCCATAGATCACCCTCAAAGTTGGTGCAGCATTCCTCCACGAAATCATTCCAGTCCAATAGTATTGCGCCAAAATCGTCCTCGGCGAATTCTTCGTAACTTTGGTGCTGTGCCAGAAGTTCTTCAATCAACTTTTGTTCCTTGCGGGAAAAGAAAAAGGAGAGGCTCTCTTCCACCGGGTACATCTCCATGGTGTCGATCAATTCACGGCAGAAGCAGGCATAATCGAGTTCGCGATCAGTGTAGCTCTGCAGGCAGTCGGGAAGAGTCTCCCGCTCAAGGCAGAGCAGGGAAAGATGATCATGACCGAGATCTGTATGTAGCAGCAGCTCTGGTCGATGCGGGATGCCAGTTTTTCCTAACTGATCCATCAGGCGGATATGATTGTCGGTAAAGAAGGTCATAACCTTCTCTTCTGAGTAGAACATTTCCTGGCTGGAGCGGTTGTTCGCCAGACCGAAACCAACAAAACCGTCGTGCAATAAGCGGTCCCAGTACGGGGCGAGGTGTGAAAGGATCTCCGTGGTTGGCATATACGGTGAGTAGTGTATGGTCGGTAGCGGTGGTTCTTGGTCTGGTGCTATTGGTTCTGTGGTGTAGAATTCAAGAATGAAGAAAGCTTCTTCGGGCATAGTGGCGATAAACTCGGTAAACGCCTGGCGCACACGGGCGACCCCGGTAAGAATGGAAAAGTGGTAAGTGTCGCTGGCATTCTCCAACAAGGAGAAGGTGTAACCTTCTTGCAAGCCGCGGTGGCGGCGTGCTTGGGGCCAGAGTTGCAGTCCTACAGGAAAGTCTGGAAAAATGTGGGGCAAGGGAAACCTCTTTTGTGCTTTGATAGGTACATATTATTCGTCACTACATGATGCGGCAATCGTCTTTATGAAGTCAACTCTTCGGCAAAGATGGTTGGGAAAAATGGTGCGTAATAGCTCCCCGAGGTTTTCGACCGAGTATAATAATGCAGGCGCACCTGTTGCCTGAGTGTTCAAGCGCCCCTTAGATTTCTGAAACATTTATGTGTAGACAGGGACGAAAAATTACACCGTCCGGATTTGATATCATGAGGCCAAAGTCAAACTATCAAATCGCGTATGAAAGCCGAAGGAAATAAAGGTAATGGCCCTTTTGCGGGTCTTTAAGCCTTGTTAAACGGGCATTTAATATAAGTAAACTCATTTTATCTATAGTAAATTTCCGTTGACATGAAGGGTAACTTACGCTATATCCATGCGGGGGATAAAACCCTATTCTATAGTAACTCGATGGTCGTCTTCGGCTATTTTTTAAGCTCACCGTAATCATCATGTTCGATATATAATAGTTGGCCAATTTCGGTAGTCTGCTCTGCAAGGGCGCCTCAACCGAAAAAACTCTAACCAGCAGAGGGATATGCAGATGTCCAAAAAAGCGATTATACCATCATTAAGGAACCCGTTTTCACCACCGGAAAAAGTCGAATTTACTATCCCCGGCGAAGTTGCTGGCAAGAGAGGTGGTTACGAAGATGTGATGCAGGAAGGTTACGACCTTATTCAGCGTCCGATCAAGTCTGTTGCAGTCGGTCAGATCGAGAAGCAGCACTTCAAGAAACGCATGACTGTTTGGGAGCGGATCAAGGTTTTGACCAGTGCCGAGCCGAACATTCTGTATCAGAACTGGGGCAAGAACCTTGACGGTGCCTCGTTGGTGACCGGGATTCTTAATATCAACGGCCGCGATGTTGGCGTTTATGGCCATGACTTCACCGTCCGTGCCGGTTCGATCGATGCTACCAACGGCCAGAAATTGGCCCGTATGTTCAAGATGTGTGGCGAGAAAGGGCTGCCGCTGATCGGTATGAATGACTCAGCCGGCGCTTTCGTCCCAGCTGGTGTCGGTGGCCTCGATGGCTATGCCGAAGCTTTTACCGCCCTGCGTAAGATCAGCGGTGTGGTGCCGACCGTTATGTGCATGTTCGGTTTCAATGCCGGTGGTGGTTCCTACCTGCCGCGCCAAGGCAGCTTCCTCATTCAGCCCAACGACACCTTCTTCGGTCTGACCGGTCCAGGTGTCGTCAAGTCAGTTCTTGGTGAAGATATTACCCCTGAAGAACTCGGCGGACCCAAAGTCCATTGTGCTTCCGGCGTTACCGACCTGACCGTGGCTGACGAGACGGCGGCTCTGCGTACCGCTATGCGGCTGATCAGTTACGTTCCCGATAACAATCACAGCCTGGCGCCCTTCCAGGAAACCAGCGATCCGCTTGATCGTAAGACCTGGGAGATCAACACTCTGCTGAAAAAGGCCTTCAACTCGCCAACCGGTTTCAATACTCCGTTCGACGTGTCGATCATTATCCAGCAGATTTGTGACCACGGTGATTACTTTGAACTGCAACCGGATCGTTCCCGTGAGGCGATTACCGCTTTCGGTCGCCTCGGTGGCAACGTGGTCGGTTTCGTCGCCAACAACAGTGCGGTCTCTTCCGGTCAGATCGATTGTGATTCGGCAGTCAAAATCGCCCGTTTCGTGCGGTTCTGCAACATCTACAACATTCCATTGATTTTCATGGAAGATACGACCGGCTTCTTGCCGGGTCGTGAGCAGGAAGCTCGCGGTATCGTCCAGGCTGGTCGTTCCATGCTCGACTCAATCGTCGATGTGCGGACCCCGCGGATCCTGTTGATTCTGCGTAATGCTTATGGTGGCGCTTATGCCTCGTACAATAACTATCCGACCGGTGCTGACCTGGTGTTGGCCTTGCCAACAACCCGACTGGCCGTAATGGGTCCGGCTGGCAAGGAGTTTGTCTACAAAGGTGAACTGCGTAAGCTTCGCGGCGCTATCAAGTCGAAGGTTGCTGCTGGAACCCAGGAGCGGATCAAGGCGGGCATGGACGGTGTCGATGCCAAGAAGGACGCCGAGGCCGAAGTTGGTGAGTGGCTGAAGCTTCAGGAGGCTGAGCTCAACCTGCGTTACGAGAAAGAGTTGATGAACCCCAAAGAGGGTCTGGCCCTTGGTTCCATCTCCTCGCTGGTTATGCCGACCGACCTGCGCAAGGTGCTCGGTGAGAACCTGAGCTTTTTGCTCCGGCACTACCAAGCATCATCGTGGCAGGAT
>JAQYVY010000054.1 GCA_030145195.1 Desulfuromonadales bacterium
GAAGGCAAAGAAGCATTTAAAAAACATTCTACAGAGAATGCCAGCTAACCATACTCTGGAGCGCGACGGGTGAAACAGAGGTGGTTTGCGTAGACAGACAACACGCTGCTTGGTAGCTACTCCGCCGCTCAGCTTATTCCGTTATAAGTTTCACCAATTGCGAGAGCACAATGCTATTCGACAAAATACCCACTGAGTATCGGAAAAGATTTTTCCTTTTATCCTTCTGCATAAACCCAATATTTATTCTTGCTGGCTTAGCTGGTGGTTTATTTGTTGGAAGATTAATGTTTGGCGACCTGTTCGATGCGAGTGGAATGGTTATAGTTTCTCTAGTCATGTTTCCACTTTTTTTCATAATGCAATTTTGTATTACATACAGAATTGCTTCTTCTAAACGGCAATGAACTGTTACGTCACTTATAACCAATCCCACGAGCTGACATTTTAAGCAGAGGTGGTTCGCGGAAGATATTCAACAGGCCTGTATCTGCACTGCTGGCAGCTCAGGTCTAAACCGTTAGGCCACATGAAATTACGAATCAGTATATTTATCTTTGCAGCAGTCATGGCCGGGTTGTCTTGGAACCTTGGTTCGTCTTTTCATATAACAATGCTCCTTATTACTCCACTACTGCTGGCTTTTTCAGTAGTGTTTTGGCTCCAAGATGATACGTGGCAAAAGCAATTGTTATTTCTTGCTGGTGTCATCATTTTTGCTGAAATTGTCAGAATTACATTGTATTGCTTTGTGTTAAATGGTTGGCATTATCTTACTTCTGACCCTGTAACACAGGCAGTTAGTTTGTTATCGTTCGGGTCACAAATACTCTTAGCTTTCGTTTCATTCATAGTTATTTGTTTTGTCATTCGTCTATATAAGAAGAAGTGGCCTAACCATCCGCTTAAGAGGGACGGTGAAACGGCGGGCGTGTCCGAATAGGTCTCTACTAGGCCGACTTGAGCAGCGCGCCCCTTAGCTTTATCCGTTAGAAGGCCAGGAGCCAAAATGAACAAAAATGATATCGCAACATTATCCTTACGCTTAATCTCTGTTGTCCTTTTTGTTTACTTCATAGATTCTTTTGTCACCACCTTGAGGTTTTCAACTATAGGCGCCCTTGGCAATACTTCCGGTTATGTTTACCTCTCGGCTTTGCCTTTAGTCTGTTCTGTGTTGGTTTGGTTGTTTGCACCTGAAATCTCAACATTCATCAACTCAAAAGATACATCAACCGTCGAAACAGATTGGTCTTTTGAAAGCGCCCAATCATTAGGGTTCACTCTGGTTGGTTTACTTGTTTTATCATTTACAATCCCCCTCGCTTTAAACTGGGGCATCGCCCTCATAATGAATACCCAGATGGACCTCAACTATTCAGCAAAAGTTTCTTTTTACTCCGAAACTGCCTCTGTAATAGTCAGGTTACTGATTGGGACTTACTTGTTTTTGGGAGCAAAAGGCTTGTCTGACTTTCTTCGGAAAATCAGAGCATCTGGCCGCAACGAAGGCCTTCTAACCAATCATCCGAGCAGTGACGAGTGAAGCAGGGGTGGTTCGCGTAGACTGACTACACGCCTGCTCTGCGATAGCTCGCCGCTCAATTCAGAACCGTTAGAGCGAGAAAATTAATATGGCCGTTTTAGATCTATTTTCAAAAAGAAAAAAACGTGAGCGTGGAGAGTATTCGGATGTTTACTCGTATGATGAAATCCCTCAAACATTCCGAGTTCAAGTTGTTCATATGATTAAAGATGCTTTTGCTGAGCAGGGCGAGTATTGGGGTGAAAATGGAAAGAAGGCATTAGGCCGTATAAATAAACTTCTATGCAAAGAGTACGGTACTTTTAGACTTGCAGGCGAATATGATGATGAATTTGAATCAATCGGCAACTTTATACTAAGAACCGATGATTATGAAAAAGTTCTCGATGTAATTGAACTTACCTTCAGATTTATCAATAACCATGTAAGAGATCACCTTTATCATTACAACAGAAACCTGAATGTTGATGACCTTATTAGTGAGTTGAACCATAGATTCAAAGAAGCAGGTCTAGGCTATCAGTTCGAATCTGGTGAAATTATTCGTGTAGATTCACAATATATTCACTCAGAGGCAGTCAAGCCTACTTTATCCATCCTGAGAAATAAAATATACAAATCGGTCAACGAGGAATTTTTGTCTGCGCATGAGCACTACCGTCATAAACGATACGAGGAAAGTACAACTGAATGTTTAAAAGCGCTTGAGAGCCTACTGAAAACAATTTGCTCAGCAAAAAACTGGACGTATGACTCAAAAGACACGGCAAAGAGACTAATAGGCGTCTGCTTACAAAATGGTTTATTGCCAACATTCATGCAAAATCAACTAAACGTTATGCAAACACTACTTGAATCTGGTGTACCGACAGTGCGAAACAAATTAGCAGGTCATGGTCAAGGCCCCACACCAAGGCAAATGCCCGAGTATTTTGCGTCCTACACTCTACATCTGACAGCAAGCACTATTTTGCTATTGGCCAATGCAGCTAATTTAAAATAGATCGCTCTAACCACTAAATCAACGCGGACGGAAAATACGTCTGTGCTTCACTGAAAAGCAAAACCAAATTGTGGATGGTCACGCAAGCGGCGCGTCGCCGCCGGTTATCATGACCCGTTATCTGTATCGCAGCCAAAAATTGAGGATTCCAATGTGAATGACATCAAGGGCACCGACTCACTTCGTGGTTCGTTCTTCGATACTTGGAAGGTTTACATGCAGTGGTACACATGGTTCTTCGGGGCCAACCTATTTGTTCTCGGGTGGGTTTATACGAAACCTGAGATATGGGAAATACATGCAGCAAGAATCCGAGTACTCAGCGGAGCTTGGATTTTTTTCAATATTCTTGGGCTTGTAACAGCAATACTCCTGGGTAGGTACACACAATCTATAATCGTGCATACGGAAAAAAGTTTGTCTCAGGGGGAGCCGTCTTCGGTTTCTGAAACTCAGTTGCTATTTCCGCGAAGTATTGGAGTTTTTGGTGGATACGCCACTGCCGCGACCATTGCGGTCAACATACTAATGTGGGCTTATGTTTTCCTTGAAGTTGGCAAGGGGTAAACAGATAACCAATTCCACGAGCTGACATTTTAAAAATTGGTGGTTCGCGGAGAACATTCTACAGTCTTGCAACTGCACTGCTGGCAGCTCAGACAAAAACCGTTAGGCAACATGGCAAAAGCAATAAATGTAAATAAAGTTCTGAAAATTGTTCAGAGATATGTCTGCATCGTTTTATGCTTTTATGGCATTGGCTTGTTTGAACATTTCAGATCAGAAGGTGTTCTAGATTATTTTTATTTTCTCGGAGAAAACCGAATAATTTATTTATCATTTATTCTATTGGGTGGTTTCTTATATTTCCTTCTGGAAATCAAGAGAGACTCTGCGTAGGTCGTTGCCTAACCAATCGCCGGAATCGACGCGTGAATCAGGGGTGGTTCGCGTAAAAATTCTACAGGCTGGGAGGTAGCTACTGCGCGTCTCAGCTCCAAACCGTTAGGGCTCTCCTCTCGTATTTACACTATTTATTGACAATCTGTAGCCGGGGGGATACACTTTCATCATGCTCGAAATCCGCAAAACAGAGGTTTTCGTTGAATGGCTCGACAGTTTGCGGGACATCCGCGCAAGAGCTCGCGTTCTAGTTAGAATCGAAAGGCTGGCCGCCGGGAACCCCGGAGATGTCAAGCCGGTTTCCGAGGGCATCTCTGAATTGCGGATCGATTATGGGCCGGGGTACCGGGTGTACTTCAAAAAACGCGGGCGAGAGCTGGTTATTCTTCTGGCAGGTGGCGATAAAAGCACTCAAGCCAAGGACATAAAAGCAGCACTGCGTCTCGCCAGGAACCTTTAGGAGAACATGATGAAAAAGACAACGACAAGCCGTTACGATGTTGCCGAGCATCTCCGCACCCCTGAGGAAATGGCCGCTTATCTTGAAGCTTGCATGGAAGAAGCAGACGGCGACGCGGCATTTATCGCCAAGTCACTAGGCGACATCGCACGCGCCAAGGGGATGACACAAGTAGCTCGCGATGCTGGTCTCTCCCGCGAGAGTCTTTATAAGGCTCTCTCTGGTGAACGCACTCCAGGTTTCGACACGATTCTAAAAGTAGTTTCGGCTCTGGGTCTGAAACTGCATGCTGAAGCCGCTCATAACTAAAACGAGCCCTAACCAATCGCCCGAGAGCGACGCGTGAAACAGGGGCTGTTCACGTAAACAGACTACACGCTGGGAGGTAGCGACTGCGTGTCTCAGATCCAAACCGTTAGGTTGCCAAAAGAGATTTCCTGGAGAAACCAATGAAACGATTAGCATTCTTAGCTTTTCTATTGCTGTTTCTTATCCTCACCGCCCAGTTTGGATTCGCAACTGAAGATATTGCGATCACTACTGGTCACGACTGTGGCTACTGCCATCTCGATCCCAACGGCGGCGGGGAGCTTACTGTTGCGGGGCAAACTTACCTGGCGGAGTCTTTAGCCGCGGGGGAGCTCAAAACCCTTTCGGCAGGGAGTAAAATCTTTCGCTTTATTATTGGTTATCTACATCTTGTTTTTGCCGTACTTTGGTTCGGCACCATCCTTTATGTACACATAGTCCTGAAGCCTGCTTACGCCGAAAAGGGGCTGCCTCGGGGTGAAAAGTTTGTCGGGATTCTCTCCTTCTGGGTGGTTGGTATCACTGGCTTGATCCTTGCGAACTATCGGATTGAATCTTGGCAGGTGCTACTTGATACCCGTTTTGGAACGTTGTTGACGATCAAGGTTGCGCTCTACTTAACCATGCTTGTCTCGGCGATCATAGTCATTAAGGTCATTGGCCCACGACTGACGCGGAGCGATTCAAAAGAACACATTCCTGGCCAACCGTTCAACGAACAAACACTGCGACGCTTCAACGGTAAAGAGGAAAAACCCAGTTATTTTGCTTATAATGGAAAGGTTTATGATGCCAGCAACAGTAGATTGTGGCCGACTGGGGAGCATATGCGCCGGCATAGTTCGGGCAGGGACCTGACGGACGATCTGCCGTTGGCGCCACATAATAATGCCGTAATGGAACGCTTGCCAGTTGTTGGCGATTATCTTGCGAAAGAAAGTGGTGAAGGCAGTGCCTCCTCCAAAGCTTTCTATTTTGTAGCTTATATGAACCTTGGAATTGTTTTCCTTATTTTATTTATTATTGCGCTTTGGCGGTGGGGATAGGTTGCATTAGATCAATAGTCAATGAAATTGACCTGCGTAAAAAACCGTACAATGCAATCAACGCGGACGGAAAATACGTCTGTGCAAAATTGAAAAGCAAAATCTAAAATTGCGGTAGTGGCCGAACCTTCGCGTCGCCGCCGGTTATCTTCACCCGTTGGCCCACACAACAGACCTGGTTGACAATGCCTCGCAACTAGCGTACGATTTTACGTACGTAAGGGAGGCGCCAATGACCACCATCACAGCAACCGAAGCCAGAAAGCTTCTCTATAAACTCCTCGACGACGTATCCGAATCGCACGAGCCCATCCAGATCACCGGCAAGCGCAACAGCGCGTTCCTGATCGCCGAGGATGATTGGCGTGCTGTACAAGAGACACTCTATCTGCATTCTGTTCCGGGCATGAGGGAGTCGATCATTGACGGCATGAAAACGCCTGTTGAAGAGTGCGATGAGGAATTGGACTGGTGAGTTGGAAGCTGGTCTACACCAAGAATGCCCAGAAAGATGCAAAGAAACTTGCCGCTTCTGGGTTGAAACCGAAAGCGCAACAATTGCTCGACATCCTTGCAGAGAATCCCTTTCAAAAGCCACCACCATACGAAAAGCTCGTTGGCGACCTGGCTGGTGCTTACTCGCGTCGCATCAACATCAAACATCGGCTTGTCTATCAGGTTCTCGAAGATCTTCGTACGGTGAAGGTCCTACGCATGTGGACGCACTACGAATAGGGGCTAACCAAACACTCAAGCAGATGGGGTGAGTCGTCAATGGTTCGCGTAAAGGTTTCTACACCCTTGAAAAGGGCCTGCTCCAGTCCGCTTGGCTCGGTCGGTTAGGCGAATGTACGAATCAAAAATACCAAAACACTCAACATTAATCGCAAAAGTCACAATCGGTGCAGCCCTCTGTTTCGGCGGCACATCGCTCTTGCTCTTCACCGTGTTCCTCTTAAGGGGGCCTTTCCGTTTAATTATTTTCGACGTTTCAAAGCCAATAGCCCTGGGAATCGATGCGATCCTTTGCCTGCTGTTCTTTGTCCAGCACAGTGGGATGGTCAGAAAATCGTTTCAAACCTGGCTCGGAAGATGGATCCCGGTTTACTTCCATCGAGCAATCTACGCCATTGCCTCCGGTGCCGTGCTGCTTGCGTTGCTTCTCTTGTGGCAACCCACCGAACCAATCCTGATGAGCGCCGAAGGTTCTCTTCGCTGGCTTTTACGTGGTTTTTTCTGCGCCGGAATCCTTGGTTTCGTATGGGGTGCGCGAGCCCTGATGTCCTTTGACGCTTTCGGAATTCAACCCATTAGCTCGTTTCTACAGGAGAAGAATCTTCGAGAACCACGGATGACCATTCGTGGGCCATACAAATGGGTGCGCCATCCTCTTTACACCTCCTCGCTTCTGATAATCTGGAGTTATGCCGATTATTCTGCTGACCGTCTTCTGTTCAACACAACCTGGACGATTTGGGTGTTCGTGGGTACAATATTTGAGGAACGGGATCTCGCTTGCGCCTTTGGCGCATCATATCGGGATTACCAAAACAACGTGCCGATGCTCATCCCTTGGCGTTTCCCAAAACGGCCTGTGAAACGGACCTGAAATCAGTAACCACACCGCCGAACACATCAATTCGACAGATCGCTAACCCGCCCGGTGAGTTCCAGCTTTGGACGAATAAAAAGTAAGGAGTAACAAATGAACATAGAGCAACTCGTCGTATTTATGCTGATTGGAGGCGTTGCTGGATGGCTTGCTGGCCTAATCATAAAGGGTGGTGGCTTAGGCATTATCGGAAACATCGTCGCCGGTGTCATCGGTTCTGTCTTGGGGGGGTGGCTCTTCGGCGAACTTGGTATCTCCGTTGGGGGAAAGTGGCTGGGGCCACTTGTGACAGCAACCTCGGGTGCCGTTGTATTGCTCTTTGCCATAGGTTTTCTCCGAAAGAAATAGAGATCACCCAACAAGCCCATCAACGCTAACCGCAAAACCTTGGCGCTATCGCCAAATTATGCGGCACGCATCACGTTCTCACAAAATTAAGCTTTAACCTTTCGCCTTTGGTGGCAGGTTATCGAAAACGGTATACGCAGAAAGGATGGATAAAAATGACTCCAGTTATTGGTGCCCATCACGAATTCCATGACGAAGAATTCGTCGCAGGGTGGGCTGATCGCTTCGTGCCCACACCCGAGCGCCTGAAGTTGTTCAATCTGATTCTTTCGGAACTGAGATCAGGTATTCCCAAAGATGGCAGCGTCGTTGAGCTTGGCATCGGGCCGGGGTATTTGGCTGAACACCTTTTGAATGCAATGCCCGGGATACATTATTATGGAATAGATTTTTCCAGTCCCATGATTGAAATTGCCAGGCAAAGGCTGAAACCACACTCAACACGACTCAACTTTGTGCAGGCTGATCTCGTTAAAGAAGCTTGGTGGACAGGAATTTCTGCACCGATTAGCGCCATAATTTCGACTTGGGCGCTGCATGACCTTGGCAGTCAAGAGAACGTGGAAATCGTCTGTAAAAGCTGTGCGCAGGCACTTAAAGACGACGGCTTATTCCTGAACGGTGACTTCATCAAGCCGGACCAAGCGATCTACGAATATGAGCCGGGCCGATTTGAGATAGCCAAACATCTTGAACTTTTAAACCGTGCCGGGTTCAAGCATGCAGAGTGCCTGGTCGTGCTGGAAGAGGAAATAGAAGCACCGACATCGGCACAAAACTACGCGTGCTTCAAAGGTGTAATCTAGGGAGCGTATCTCCAATCACTCAAGCGGACCGGGTCATACCTTGGTGGTTCGCGTATTGCTGATGCCAGGACAAGACGCAGACAAGTGGTTTTTCTCTTTATGTTGGTAATAAAAGGACGTATTTTGTTCCCTATCTAAAGGAACGAAAGCCAACCGACGCTACCAAGCCGAGCCCACAGGTGGGGCGCTTGCAGGTGGTATCTCAAGAAAACCCATAAAGAGAGCGCAAGGGCCAGACGACAAGGCCAGGCGCCGAAATTATTTATAGAGCCTACAGCTTAATTCTCCGTCAAGAAATGCTCATCATAACTGTCTTCCAGCTCTTGCAGCAGCACCGTCTGATCAGAGCTGAGCCGTTGGAACACCTTGCTCATCGGTGCGCCCGAGCAGGCCTTGCCCATATCCTGGTAAAAATCGACGCCATAGTTCACCACGTGGATGGCATAGGCCAAGGCTTCGCGCGCGTCGGCGTCGGTATGCAGTTCTCGTTTGCCGTAGCGGGTGTCAAGCTGCATGGTTGGCACGCTGGCGTGCAACGCCACCCCATCGATCGTGCCCTCGATCAGCGCCTTTTCGAGCTGGTTTTTCTGGGCTAGCTTGCGGTATGCGGCGTCCTTGAGAATGGCCTTGGCGGCCTCGCTCTCGACGGTTTGAATCGCTCCGAGAAAATCACTGAAGAGGCCGTTCTCGACCTCGAGGGCTTTTTCGAGAGCTGCTTCCAGTGTGAAACAAACCTTGGCTTGGTTGATCATGATGACGACCTCCTTCGGGCTTAGTGAAAAGCACTCCCCCCTGTTTCTGTCGGGTGTTGCTCCTTAATCAACGCTAAAGACGTTCTGTCTATATCTTATCAGCGGTTTGCGTACATGCCAGCAAGTTGACTTCAAAGGTTTAAAAATCTTGGTCAAGCCAAACTCCGGGCCAGACGCTTCTGGAGGGTTTGTGCACAAAGCTCAAGGTCCGCTTATATCAGACGTCCCGTGCGTAAGGTTTTTTTGATTATCAGGTCAATTGAGGTCTGGCCAATGGACGATCATCGCTGGTTCGACAATCGATCAACATAGTCAATCATGCCGCGCAGGGAGTTGCTGAGAAAGACCCGTTCGCGCTGAAAAATATCCGGCTCCAGTTGCTTGATGTTGCGGTAAACCTTATCGTGCTCCAACAACCAGTGATAGAGCGCTTCATGCCGTTTCGATGCGCCAACCCCAGCCGTGGCTTCGACCCCTTGCACCCATAACAGTAATTGCTGGCGACCGATCTGCAGATGTTCAACCGCATTTTCAACCAGACCGTAGTGGGCAAACACCATCCGCCGTGGGTTGAGGGCGAGCATGCGGTCAATCGAGTCGAGGGCGACGCTCTGGATGAACCGGGGTGGAGTGGCTGGGCGCATATAAATGCCCTTTGGCACGTCGCAACGCACCCCTGCGACTTCGCCGCCAAAGAGCAGGTCGTCGAGCAGGTAACAGACGTGATGCTGGGCGTGGCCGGGGGTGAGAAAAGCGCGGATGCCGGTGGTGCCGAGCTCTTCGGCAAAACCAATTTTGTCTGCCGGGACCGCTTTGATCTCACCGTAAGCCTCGGCCGTGGCACCGAGCACCTTTAGCGAACCCTGCCACAGTTTCTCTGGCGCGATCAGATGAGGCACGCCATCGGGATGGCAGATCACCCGGGCTTCGGGATAAGCCTTCAACAGCTCGCCGGTGCCGCCGGCATGATCGATATGGATGTGCGTCAACAATATATAGTCGAGCTGCGTGATGTGGTGACGGCGCAGTTCGCTGATCAGATGCGGAATGCTGGATAAGGGACCAGGGTCAACCAACAGGGTGAAATCGTTGCCGCGATAGAGCCAGGCGCTGATGAATTTGCGAAAGCCCTTTAGGCTTGGTTGGTCAAGATCGATACAGCAGAGCTGGTCGAGGTGCATGCCGGTTCCTCATAGATTTGGGTTGCAGGTAATTTGCGGCCGGGGCTAAGGATTTTGGCGCATGCGGGCGGGGTCTGTCAATATTGAAGCGGTGGTTGTTGCCTTGGCGAAAGGGAGAGGGCATAATGACAGCTGTAGCCTGATTCCAATCCGTAGTCACAGCAGAAAAGGTTTTACTGATGGGTGCTGATAATAACCTGACCAGGTCGCCCTGGATCTGTCACGTCTGCAATTACAAGTCAGACGAAGAGGAGAGCCAAACCTGTGACCTCTGTTATCGAGTCACCTGCTCCCTACACTTGCGTCCTGCCTCTCTTTACAATCCCAATAACGGTCTGTACGAAACCGCCGCCGTTTGCCTCTCCTGCGCGATTGCTCAAAAGAAAACGTGATCTTTTGTCGTTTTATCCATTAAAGCTTAAACTCTGAGCTGAAAACATCGCTCAAGAGAGAGCTTCCCCTTTTGCCCCTTGTGTTATGCCGATCGGGATTCTTTCGATCCCGTCGATTGATCGGGGTGAGAGTGGGCGTCAGCGCGTTGAGAGCAAAAGCTTTTTTAGCCACAGATAAGATCTGATCAAAACGGATGAAACATAAAGCTTAAAGCTTAAAGCTTAAAATGTTTATCCGCAGTTTCCGCCTTGATCTGCGGCAAAGCTTTTGACCTGGGTTTGCCCTGAAGATCTAAGCGGTTTCCACAATCAACTGTTACAACAGTCCACCCAGGTATTCGACCAGATCAACCCGGATCGGCATGAAGTAGAGGCTCGAGTCGGTTTGCTCGGCGAACTCCAGGGCCTGCTTGGCGAAGCGCCGATTCCACTCCAGTGTTGGTTCAAAGTCTGGTGGGAAGATGGCGTTGTTGTGGTTGTCCCAGTAATCTTTGCTGCGCACGCTCAGGACCGGACTGATCCCCCAGAAAACATCGATTCCCGGCAACAAGTCGTAATAGATCTCCATCAATCTCAGATCAAAGAAGGGCTGGGTGAAAAAGCCGTCTGCTCCGGCATCGAGCTTGCGTTTAACGTAGTCGAGTTCGGTTTTGATCCCGGACCGGTAGGGGTCGATGCCAGCGTAAATCTTCAATTCTGGCATTTGCGCCTTGAGCGCACGAATCAATTCAACGGAGCTGGTGCGAAAAACCCGCCGCGACATATCTTGAGGCTGATCGCCAGCGATGATCAGCACGCTGTCGATGCCCTTTTGCTTGAAGGTTTCCACCAGCGGGAAAGGTTTGCTCAAGTCAAAGTCGATGGCGCGTAAGTGGGGGATGGTGTGGGTGAAGAGGCCCTTGGCCTGGTAGCACGCCTCCCAACTTCTTAAGGGGAATTTGAGCAGATCGGGAATATTGATCGTGTCGATGGTCTGGAAGTTGTCCCGCACCAATTGCATTTCCTGTTGCAATGCTTCGTGGTCGCGTGGCACCAGTTCTATGGAAAGCTTGTGCAAAATTGTATCCTCTCTGATGTGCAGTCTGGCCAAGGCTGTTGTTATAATAGCGGTTTGGCCGGGCAATGACAATGTTTGGGTCTCTGCGGGAGAGAGGCTTCCCTTTGGTTCAATTTGATAAGTTTTTCACGGCGGCAAGCTTGCGCCACTTAAACCTTAGACTAAGTTCCACTGCTGTTTTACTTCAGCTAATGTTTTCTGGAGAGGTTGGGCCGGAGCACTTTGGGTCACGATCACGGGTTCGGGTTGTTCATCCATCAGATCCCCCGCCAGTAACTCTACGATATGGGCTTTGAGGGCGTCTGCGTGCGGGGTTGAGAAGGCATTAAACTTAATCGCCATGCCCGGATCCAGCTTGTTAATGTCGTTTGAAAGGCTCTTGTGGTAGATAACGGCACCTTGGGTTGTTAAGAACTCTCCGCTGTTTATCTCCAGATGTATTTGCATTTTAGCGCCGATCGGCAGCGGATTCTGGGTGCGAAAGTAGATGCCCTGTTCCGAGAGGGTGACGGCATAGTATTTTTTCTGCTGACCCTCATGTTCGACCATAACCTTCCTACCGTAGGACACCCGCAAGCTTTTCCGTTGCCTATTGTTCGGGTAGGAAAGATCTTTTTGTAACAACAGGTGTAGTTCGTGGATATTAATCGGTTTGGTCAGGAACCCGGCACCGCCCAATTCCATGCATTGGTCAAAGGCCTCCTGCTCAAAATAAGCCGACACCATGATGACCGGGATGTCAGCGAGCCGTGGGTTGCTTTTGATCGTTTTGAGAGTGGTGAGTCCATCCACAACCGGCATTTTGCGGTCGGTGATGATTAAGTCCGGGAGGATTGTCTCCAGAAGCTGCAGCACTTCTTCGCCGTTTCGGGCCGGGATAACAGTAAAACCCATCCGCCGCATCAGGATGGAAAGATACATGACCAAAGTCTCGTGATCGTCAGCGATGATTACCGTTTTATCGTTATTCATCAAACCCCCTCACTAGGTAACTTGGATTCGTGGAAACCCCTTAAAGTGTCTCATGAAAAACCGCCGGTCTGCATTTTGCGGGCGGTAGCGATCCCTTATCTGCTCTGTCTTATTCTACTTATCTTTCCATCATTTATGGGACTTATCATCTTAGACTTCACCAATCTACTCCAGAATGGACGGCAGGTAAAGGTTCCTTTGACTGGTTTTTCTGAATTGTTTGGGGTCTTTCTGCTCGGCCTAAAGCTCAAGTATTTGGAGCGCTGGCGGGGGGGCTTGCTTCAAGGGTCAGCCCGCCAGCTGTTTCAACCCCGGAAAATAGTCATACAACCCGAAGAGCTCCTGAACGCGCAGTCCTTGCTCGACAGCTTCCTGCAAGCGCGCTGTCAGTTGCATGTCACCGTAAAGAACGGCACCGACAACCTGGCCATCGTGGCAGGCAAGGCCGCGATAATTGCCATTTTCCTGAACCTCAAAAAGGCGGGTGCTGGCATCGATGGCCTGAATCTGCCCGATGCTGAAGAGCTCGACATCAAGGACCTTGATGCGGTTGGTCATGGGCAGTCCGGGGAATTCAGCCGTGCCGCCGACCGCATTGGCCCCGGCGACCAAGCCTTGGGCGTAGCTTGCTGGCCAGATGCCGTACACACGACCCTGATGCTCGGTGACATCTCCCGCCGCCAGAATCTGCGGGTCGGAAGTAAAGAGCCGGTCATTGACGACAACTCCTTGCTTAACCTTGAGGCCGCACTGCCGGGCGAGATGGCTGTTTGGTCGTACACCGGTGGCGAGAAGCACCAGGTCGGCCGGAATCTCACGGCCATCTTCAAGCAAAACGCCATGGACGGCTTCATCGCCGGTGAATTCCTTGACCTGGACGCCGCATTCGATCGACATCTGCTGTGCCTGCAGATGTGAACGCAGCAGTGCCGCAGCGGCGGGCGGCAGTTGGCGTGGCAGCAACCAAACAAAGCCTTCCAGAACGGTGACGTCGGCGCTACGACGCTGCATAGCCCAGGCACTTTCCAGGCCCAGCAGACCACCGCCGATACAAACGGCTCGGCAGCCTGGGCGCAGACTGCTGATGATTTTGCGAGCGTGTTCAAGGGTCCGCAGAACCATAACCCCTTCGCGGTTGGCTCCGGGGATGGGTGGGATGAAGGGATGTGCGCCGTTGGCGAGAATCAGCCGGTCATAACCAATTTGTTGGCCATCGCGCAGAGTGATTTTGCGAGTGTCGCGGTCGATGGCGTAGGCCTCACCGGAAATGAAGTCAATCTTGTGCAAATCGAACCAGCTCTGTTGCTGCATGAGCAAGTCCTCCTCCGCAACCTCGCCAGCGAGAAAACGCGTCAGGTTAAGACGATAATAGGGCAGGCCGATTTCTCGGGACACCAGCGTGATTTCGATTTCAGGCGCCAGGCGGCGTGCTTCTTCGGCTGCGGTCATCCCGGCAATGCCTGCACCCAAGATGACCACCTTATGGATGTCGACAGGGGTAAACGCGGTTTCTGTTGCTCGGTAAGGGTGAAAGAGCGCAGCGGCGGCACCACAGACCGGGCAGAAATTCGGCGCTGCCGAGTCCTGTGTGATGTGGTCGCAGATGCTGCATTGCCACGCTTTGGCTTGCCTTGCTGGTGAAGGGGAGGGTTTGATCTCCAGAGTTGAAAAATGGCTGGGATCCGCTCCGCAGACCGGGCAGGATGGTGGCGCATCAGCACCTTTGTGGACATAGCCACAGAGGTCACACTTCCAGATTTTTGGCATAAGGGAACCCGTAGATTTTTGAGCCTGCAGAATCCGTTAATCCGTGCAGGTGAATTAAAGAGGATCAGCCGCTACAAGCAGCCTGTCATTGCTTGCGGAAAGATGACTGCCAAATGGTTGGCTCAACTTCAGCACTGAATCGGCCCACAAACTCGGCATGCTCTTCTGGCGTGAGGTGCACGGTGCCGGTAATCAGGTCGATCTTTCTGAGGTTTTTGGAAACCAGCAGCTCATAAATCCATTCTGCGTCCGTTTTGCTGCGCATACATTGCCCGATCAGGTGGTTGACGCTGTCGTTACCAATATCCATGCGGTATCTCATCGTCTCCTCCTTTCGCTCTGCGAGCAGCCAGTTCATTGATAGTGCCACAGGCTGCTTGCTGATGCGGTGAATCTCTACTATACATTTTATACGTTTTTGTTGCTTGCGCAATTTGTGGCGGAAAATAGTCGGCTCTTATTAAACCGAGGAAGAATCGTATCTGCACAGAATTGGGACGAAAATTACCGCGGGCGGCCTTCTGGCTGGTTCCGGAACGTCAGTCCAGAGACAGGCTTGAAGCTGTTGTTCACCGGCTTGCGAGGGGCTTTGCCGCACGGTTGTGCTAATTGATTCGCTGCCCTTGCTTCATGACGGATTCACGGTACGATTAGAGAAACTCAGGCGAAGCGAGCTGTGATTGCGTTATCAAAAGAGGGGCGTTTATGCAGCAAGGGGCTCTAGAGATTATTCAAGGTGATATTACCAGCTTGGAGGTCGATGCTATCGTCAACGCCGCCAATCAGAGCCTGCTCGGTGGTGGCGGAGTCGATGGTGCAATTCACCGTGCCGCTGGGCCAAAACTTCTGGAAGAGTGTAAAACTCTGGGTGGCTGCCCGACCGGCGAAGCCAGGATGACGGCTGGCTATGACCTGCCTGCCAACTATGTCATTCACACCGTGGGCCCGGTCTGGGGTGGTGGCGACCACAACGAAGACAGCCTTCTGGCAGGCTGCTATCGCAACAGTCTGCAACTGGCGGTCGATCACAAGTTACGCAGCATTGCCTTCCCATCAATCAGTACTGGTATCTACCATTTTCCAATAGAACGAGCCAGCCATGTTGCCTTGCGGATTGTCCTTGATTTTCTGGAGGCGGAAGAGTCTGCCCCCCGGGTGCTCTTTACTTGTTTCTCGGAGCAGGATCTAGCCGTTTATCGCAAAACTTATGAAGAGCTGCAAGCTTAGTTGTTTCTCGCAGCCAGTTTATTAATCGTCCGACGGGTTGCTAGTAGCCCCTCTTGGTTTAACAAAAATCTGTTGCGAGATGGGCTCTAACAGCACGGAGTTTAAACACTGATCAAGGGTTTAAACTCCGCTGGACATTGGCTGCGCGATTTTTTAAAGAGCTTTTGCGAGCAATTTTGATACAAATTTAAATCCGGGGGACTTATAACCCGTTTCCGGTTTGGAAGTGGGTCTTTTTGTGATTAAAATTTGTTTTGTCGCACCTGTTCTTGGTCAGGAAAGGCATAATCCGCCTAGGTAGTAATAAGTGGAACTAAAATTGCAGATTGAGACTAAACACCGGTAAAGAGATGGGGTATGCGCCAGAAGCAGGCAAATAGCATTGTTTGATAAGCGATTAGCCGGTTTTGTCGTTTTTCTTTGTGAGAGGAAGTATGAAATTTACGGTCGGAAAATTTGCCTCGAGTCCTGTCTTTGCGGTTGAGTCGGAAGCGACCGTTTTGGAAGCGCTGAAGCTCATGAGTGCGAAGCGGATCAGTTGTGTGGTCGTTCTGTCACACGGTGAACCGATCGGTATTCTCACCGAGCGTGATATTATTTTTGCCTCCAACTGGGTTCTCGGCCAACCGGAGCTTCTGGTTAAAGAGGTGATGAACAAACCGGTGATGACCGGTTCAGCGGATATGAGCATCGCTCAGGCCCATCAGGTCTTCCGTCAGCATAATATTCGTCACCTGGTTATTCTTGATAGTCGTCTCGATATGGTTGGGATCTTCACTCAGACCGATCTGGTTCGCTCTCTGCGGGAGAAGGCTTTCGCCGATATTGCCGATATTTCTACACTGATGTCATCACAGGTTCTGCATGTCACCCCGGATGTGCCGGCACGTTATGCGCTGTCACTGATGGCCAGGCGTTCTGTCAGTTGTGTGGTGGTGGTCGAAAACGGTCAGCCAGTAGGGATGTTTACCGAGCGGGATGTTGTCCGGTTGGTTGCTGATGATATTGATTTAACAGCCGTTGCGGTCGGTGAGGTCATGAGTTCTTCAATTGTCTCCACTCTGGTTTCTGTCTCTCCCCATGAGACAATAAGTCTGATGAAGAAGAAGTCGATTCGTCGCTTGGTTGTAGTTGATGCTGAAGGCCAGATGACGGGGATTTTGACCCAGACTGATCTTGGCCGGGCGCTCGATACCCAGGATGTTGAGAGCGTCAGTCGACTTCTGGACAATTCGACGGGGGCTTTGAGAACACAACCTTACTCGATGCAGTAGCCCAAAAAAATGAAGTCGAAACCATCCAGGGGCCTTGCTGATCGCAAGGCCCCTGTTTTATGTCTCTCCCCCCTCGCTTCAAGCCGAAAAGCGCTTTTCCTGCAACAACACGATAAAGCGGTTCCCGCCGGCAGCGTTGGTTTCGACCCGCACGCTTCCATCATAGAGGTTTGCAATATGTTTAACGATGGAAAGCCCCAGGCCGGTTCCTGAGTGTTGTTTGTTGCGTGATTGTG
>JAQYVY010000055.1 GCA_030145195.1 Desulfuromonadales bacterium
CGCACACAGTCGGGTCATAAAGCCGAAGATAAGGCCGACGGCCCCTGCTGATTCGGCCAGAATCACCAGCACCGCGACCCAGATCGGCATGCCCATGCTACCACTAAAGTGATTGAGCGTCGCCTCAAGGCCTGAGCCGCCGAAAAGGCCGATCGTCTTTTGTAATCCGTGCGGCAGGATGACCAGCCCAAGAGCCAGCCTGGCGACGAGTGCTCCCCCGTTGTTTTTTGTGCGAAAGATTGATTTGATCATGGCGTTTTGTCCTCATTCTTTAAGTAGAGGTTGATGAACACAACCGTTCAAAGTGCGCTGAATACATCATACCATGACAGTTCCAGCTAGGCTGGTAAGCGTCGATTTAGGTTGGTTGGGGGGGCTGGGTTAAAATGGTTTGCGGGAGAAATGTCGCTTGGTTGCGTCCTGGACTTTTGATACGGCTTGAAAGGCTTCTTTCAGCAGATCCTGCTCGGTTTTGCTCAAGGCATGAGGGTCGAGGAAGTGCGAGGGCTCTTCTCCCTGTTCCAGAAGGTTGATCTCATGGCGCAGCCGCAGAAAGACCAGCGCTTCAAACGCCGCCCGAATATGTTCTGCGGTTTCAACGGCGAAGACATTCTGGGCAACCAGGGCCTTTAGCCGCGCAAGGGTGGAGATCTCCTGGATGCCGCGTTCAAGGGCAAACATCCGAACGCAGTCAACAATATAGACGCAGCCACCATACTTGACCGACAATAGGCCTTCATTTTTCTTCCCTTCTTTTTCAACCAGGAATCTTCCCAGCAGGCCGAGTGGAACCTTGTATTGCAGGTCGAGCGTCATCATGTGGTAGAGGAAGCCGTGTTGTTGGCAGAGGGTGCTGCTGACCATTTCGCGCAGTTCGTGGGCAAGCCCGACATCGCCAATCAAAGGCAAGAAATCAAAAAAGATCGATGAGCTCCTGACATGGGCGGGCTCGGGGTCAAGCAGCCAGTCGTTGATGCGGTTTTTCCAGTCGGACAGTCTGCCGCGCCAGGCCGGATTTCCTGCCATCACCTCGCCATCGCAAAGGGGGTAGCCGACTTGATCCAGGGCCGCGTTGATTCTTTTGCCAAAGGGCTCGAAGAAAGCCTCAACCTCCGGCATGCGCGCATCGGCAACATCTTCAAAGATAAAGCCATTATCCTGGTCTGGTTGCAGCAGCATTTCTCCCCGGCCGCCACTGCCCATAATTAAAAAGCAGTACTGAATGTCTGGTGGGCTCAACCCTTCTGCCCGCATCTCCGCGAGACAGAGTTCATAGGTCCGGCGAATGATTGCATGATGAACGTGCGAGAGGATCTCCATGACCTCGGGAGTGCTACGGGTTTCCGAAAGGAGTGAGTGGGCGATTCGAACGATGATTTTGTGAATAGCCGCCAGCCCTTCGATCGTCTGTTCATCCTTGATGTTGCCGAGCAGCAACAGCGCCTTCTGGGAGCGGTAGCGCATCAAATCTTGCGGTGTAACCACGCCGACCAGTTGCCCACGGTCGACGATTGGTAATTGATTAAGATTGTGGCGAGTCATGAATGCCATGGCCTCAAACATGTAGGTCTGCAGGGGCATGGTGTGAAGAACTTCGCGCATGACATCACGGGCACTCATGTTTTTTGCGTCGACATTCTCTGGCGCCAGAACCTTGGCAACCAGGTCGTTGCCGGTGACAATCCCCAGCGGCTCATTGCTGGAATTAATCACCACCAGGAAACTGATGTTATGTTCGGTGAGGCGCCGGGCAATAGTATTGACCGGAGTTTCCAGTGTGCAGGTCAAAACCGGGGCGGACATGATTTCAGAGAGGCGTTTTTTAAATGGGTAGGCCTCCATCTGGCTCAAGGCTGATTCAGAGTGCTCGGAAACAATCTCCGAGTAGAGATTCCTGACGCGGGAGAGAACGATGCTGGTAAAAAAACTGCTGAGTTGAGGGTAGGCATCTCTGAGTTTAAGCATTGTGCTGGCCGGGATGAGATAGCACTCGGTTGGTTTGACCGTGCGTGCGCCTCCGGCGTAGGGCTCGCCGGTGAAAATCGGGGTGCCGCCAAAGAATTGCCCTTCCTTGCGATAGTCGACCACCATCTCGACGCCGCCAGGCGACACTACGGTAACGGCAACCAGGCCTTCTTTGATGACATAAAGAAAGTCGGTCGGAGGGTCGTTCTGTTGGAAGATGTTGTGGTTTTCAGGGTAGCTGTGGATTGTTGCAACTTGGCGAAGCTCCTGGAAGGCGGCTTCCGGGAGTTGATTGAACGGTTCGGTTTCCTGAAGTTTCTTGATGAGCGGCATAATTCTCCGACCGGTTCGGTTGTGCTACAGCGTCGGGATTGTCATTTGCTTGTCGTTTCGTTGCACTTAACTAATGACGGCTTCACATAGGCAGGCGAATTTATCATTGATCGCAGAGGGCGACAATCTTTTTGTCGGTAAGGTGGGTGCGTTTGTTGCCAAGACACGCTTTCAAATTTTGAGGTTAAGTCAGGTTCTGGGGGATGTAGGGAGAGTGCCAGCCCAGTTTTGAGGAAATAATCCCGCAGGTTTCGAGCAAGGGATTCATGAGCTGTTTTTGAATGGTCTCTTCCGAGAGCCGGAATTGCGGGCCGACAATACACAGAGCGCCCTGAAGTTTGCCGCCGCTACCGAACAGGGGAGCGGCAATCGTCGCGATGCCTTCACCGAGGTCATCGCTGCTCTGGGTGAAGCCCCTGCGGCGAATCGCGGCAAGCTGATTCGACACGGCCTGCGAGCGGTTGCCGCCATTATTGCCCTGATGACTTTCAAAAGCCATCAGGACTTGTCCGGGGGCGGTTGTCTCAAGCGGGAAGCGTTTCCCAACCAGAGAAACGATCTTGACCTTTTGGGTCGTGTCGATCATATCCAGAAAGAGCACTTCTTTGTGACGGTGTACCGCGATGTAAACGGCCTCGTCACAGCCGCGAGCCAGACGCTCCATAACCGGTCGGGCGTGGCGTAGCAGTCCCATCCGGGAGAGGAACTTCTGACCAATTTCGTAAGCAGAGAGACCCAGGCGGTATTTCCCGGATTGTTCTTCACGCTCGACGTAGCCTCTGTTCTCAAAGGTTGCCAGTAAGCGAAAGACACTGGTCTTATTCATGGCGAGTTTTTCGCTCAACTGGCCGATGCGAATATCTTCGTCAATCTCGCTGAGAGCCTCAAGGACGTCAAGGGCATTTTCAACGGATTGAATGGAATAGGTTTCTTTCTCTCTGGAGGGCACGTCTTGCTCCTTTACGAAACCCAAAAAAAGAATAAATAGGAATCGATGTGTTAAAAATAGTACGCTGTTTTATTATTGTCAATATGTTGCTGTAAAAAGTTTGTAAAAGATTCCTTTTTCCCTGCCTGAAGATACCACGTGTTGGCTGATGTGTGCTGGTAAAGCGGTTTTTTAGTCCGGCTAAAGGGGTTTTAGGAATTCAATATTGGTTTGGAGGGATAAAAAAATACTGTTTTAATTTTTTAATTATTCTGTATTAAAAGAGTCTCTTGAAATGTGATTCTGAACGAGTTCTGGAGGGAGAACGAACTCTGGTTTCAGAATCAACGTTTGGTATGGTCTGAATGCTGTTCCCCGTTGTCGGCGATGTCTCGCAAATTCAGGCTGGAAGGGTAACAGTTATCACGGGTTGTTTTTGAGGCGGGTGATGATTGGAGTGTCGGCGGCGAGGATGCTGTAATTCGAAAGATTTTTTGGGTCGACCCAAAGATGTTCGGCAACGCCTATATTGCATAAGGTTCCTGCCATGATTCGACAGCGATAGGCAAGGATCAGGACGGGACCCCATTCGTAGCGGTGATAAGCAACCTCAAAGATCTCTTCGACTGCAATCTCCACGTCAAGCTCTTCGCGAATTTCACGTCGCAAAGCGTCCTTTGGGCTTTCGCCCGGATCGATTTTACCGCCGGGAAATTCCCACATGCCAGGATGACTTCCGCCCTCTGGGCGACGGGTGATCAGAACGCGATTGTTCTGGAGAAGGACTGCGGCGGTTACGAGCAGGGGGTGCATAATGGTTCCTCAAGATAAGTGTCTGACGGCGGACATGTTAGCAGAAGTATCCTTTGAAAACATCCGGAAAGAGCTATTGTTATTGAGCTTTTACGTAAGCACAATGTTATAATGCAAGACGTGAGGGGTTGACTTGGGGGTTTGCCCTTGAGAGACTTTTTATTGTAGCGATCTCCACGTGGGAAGGGTTCTTTCGGGAAAGAGAGTCGATAATGCAAAAAGTGACCAAGCCTTACCGGCTGTTTTCAGTTATGAAGTATGTCTTCTCTGCCTCGTTGTGCCTTTGCCTGTCTAGCGTGATGTTGATTGTTTCTCACTCCGGTGCTTACGCGGCCAGTTCCAGGGTTGATTCCATTCGCAGCAGTATCCTGGCGCTTGATAGTGCCAGAGACACGGCGGTGAAAGAGCTTGAGGAAGAGAACCTTTCAGCCGAGGAATCTGCCGATTACGTTGATTTTGTGATCTATCTGAATACCCGGATTTTCACTTATTGTCGCGAACTGGAGCCGTTAGGTGAGGCCGCGCTGATCGCAGAACTTCCTTGTCCTTCGCTGGCGATGCTTGGTACCAGTGAGAGGGACTCTGGTCAGGAACAATCCAGTCAGGGAACCGTTGACCAGGGCTATCAGGGGCTGACGTTGCCTCTTCCTGCTTCGAGTGCCGGTCAAGCAGCAACCCGTTCCGAGCAGACCGGAGTGCTTCATGATGGATTTCTCGAGGCTCTCGGTGAGTTCGATGAACTGCTTGCCCAAGAGGATGAGAAGGTTGCTTCGAGGATTCCCAGCCAGAGAGAGCCCGGCAATGGCCAGGCAAGCGCCAGTGGCAACAACGGCACGGCCGGCGGGCAGGGCGGGCAGGGCGGGGCGGGTTCGCCGGAAACGTCTTCTGCCGCGGGAGCCGAGGGGCTGGAGGGCGGAGAGGGTGATGCCTCAGAGGCTTTTGGTGCTGAACGGGCCGGGCTTGCCGGTACTGGTGCCTCCCCGGATTCTGGTGGTTCGCAAGGCCAGGCCAGTGCCGACGACCATGCCCGCTACGGTGCTCCTGGCGGCAAACTTCCGCCGCCAGAGGATGACGATATTGTTGCCCGGCAACTGCGGGAAGCCGCAGACAAAGAGCCCGACCCTGAACTGAGAGCAAAGCTTTGGGAGGAATACTGGAAGTACAAAGGAGTTGTCAGAAAGTGAAGTTGAGTCGGATTAACCCATTTGCCGTGCTGTTGATCGCGCTACTGCTACTCTCGGGGTGTGCCTCGAAAGCATTGGTCGCCGATGGGGTCAACCCGTTGATCCCGGATGCGGAGCTGGTCGGTTCCGAACTGCTCGATGTCGCTATTGTGGTGTTTGATTCCAAAGAATTGACCGACGAAGAAATCCAGAAGCAGGGTCTGTCCAGAGAAATACGCCAGGCCGAAGAGCGTTTTGTCCCAATCCATTTAAAATATACGATGCAACGCACCGGCTATTGGGGGGCGGTGCGAGTCGTCCCTACAGAAAATAGCGCACATCTGCTGGTGCGTGGCACCATTGAGCACTCGGACGGCGAGAGCATGATCTTAAGGATAAAGGCGGCTGACTCACGTGGGGTGATCTGGCTGGAAAAAACCTATTCAGAAAAGCTCCGACTCGCAGAATATAGCCACAATGTTCCTGGGGAAAAAGATTCTTTCCAGGATATTTATAATACCATCGCCAATGATCTGGCCATAGCTCGACTGGAACTTGCCGCTGATGATTCTCAGGAAATTCATCATGTCGCCGAATTGCGTTTTGCTGAAGATTTGGCGCCAGAAGCTTTTGCTGGTTATCTCACAAAGGACGAAGAGGGTCGCTTTCATTTGCAACGGCTTCCGGTCGAGAATGACCCCATGCTTGAGCGCGTCCGCGCCGCGCAGGTACGTGACGACATGTTGATTGATACCATCAACGGTTATTATGAGCTTTATTATAACGATCTTTGGCAGCCTTACGAAGACTGGCGCAAGCTGCATGGGGAAGAAATATCAGCGTTGAAAGAAGTGAAGAAACAGGCGCTGACGCGTAAATTGCTTGGGGCCGCTTCGATTGTTGGTGCGGTGTTGCTCAGCGCCGGTGATAGCGATCTGGCGAGTTCAAATCTGCCCGAGGTCATGATTATGGGGGGGGCTGCTGCGATCTATAGTGGTTTTCAAAAAAGCGAAGAAACCAAAATACACAAAGAGGCCATCGAGGAACTGAGTCTCTCTTTCGCCGCGGAAGCGGAACCTTTGGTCGTGGAGGTGCTGGGCGAGACCGTTCGCCTGACCGGTTCGGCGGAGCAACAGTATCAACGCTGGCGCGAGATGCTGGGGGCTATTTACCTTGCCGAAACTGGCTTGCCGCCCGAGGCTGATATCAACAACCCGGAGGAAATGGTTCCGGTTCCTGAATCTGCGCGGTTGGAGCAATGACAGAAGACTCAAAGCATAAAGAGCCGAAACCAGACCGCGCTGGCTCCCCCCCTGTTTTGGTCCCGCCGGACGCCGCAGAAAGTGACTCTACGGGACATTCTCGTACCCGCATGCTGCTGGTGGCTGCTTGCGGTTTGTTGTTGGTTGTCATCGCACTCTTGGTCCTCTGCTGGCCGTTGTTGGTTCGCGAACCGGTTGCAGTCGTTTTGCCTGAGAACCCGGTGGCTCCTCCAGCTGCGGTCTCGTCAGTGATTCCTGGAAAAGACTCTGTCGCTAGCGCTGCGGCGACTGCCGTCGATGAGCTGCTTGGTACCTGGCTGCGGAAGCAGGCCGCTGCCGAGGCCGAAAGTATCGCCGCTTGGGGTGGTAGTGCCTATGTTGAGGCAGTCACCTTAGCGCAAGAATGCGACCAGCTTTTGGGTGACAGTAAGTTTCAACCAGCGCAGCAGGCGTGTGAACAGGCCATCAACGATTTGGAGCAACTGATGTCTTCCCGGCCGGAGCTTTTGGCTTCAGCCCTCAAGACCGCGACTCTGGCCCTGGAACAGGCGGACCCGGAGACAGCTCGAAGTCACTTTGAACGCGCGCTCGCAATCGATGCCAACAATCAACAGGCGCTTTCCGGTCTGCATCGGGCTGACGGTCTGCCCGAGGTTCTGCTCCTGATCGAGGTGGGGCTGGCCAAAGAAAAGAGTGGTGATGTGACGGCTGCAGGGCAGGCCTTTACCGAGGCAGTCGCTCTGGATCCGTTGTTCGCTCCGGCGCAAACCGCTCTTGACCGGGTCAGTGCGACCATTGCTGACCAGGCCTACCGAGAGGCGATGAGCCGGGCCCTGCAGGCCTTGGCCGCGGGTCGATTCTCGGCGGCCAGAACAGCTCTTCAGCAGGCTCAAAAGCTCAAGCCCGATGCTCAAGCGGTTCGTGATCTGAGTCAACAACTCGATCAGGCTCAGCAGTCTGCCAGCCTTGAGCGTCTGCGGCGGGAAGCTGGTGCCCACGAGCAGAACGAACGCTGGCCTGAAGCTCTGAAGGCTTGTGAACAAGCCCTGAAACTAGATTCTCAGGTCGCCTTTGCCGGCGGTTGTCGCGAACGGGTCAAGCTGCGAATCGATCTTGATGGCCGTCTCAACGCAATCCTGGCGCGACCGGAGCGGTTGTTCGCCGATGGACCTCTCAAGGAAGCGCGGGAGCTGGAAGCCTATGCTTCTGGAATCACCCCGCACGGTTCACGTTTGACCGCGCAGCTTGAGCAGTTGACGCAACTTGTGCGTCAGGCCGAGGCTGAGGTTGCGGTGGTGATTCTTTCTGACAATCTTACCGATGTGGTGATTTACCATGTCGGCCGCATGGGTCGTTTCCTCAAGAAGGAGCTGGTGCTGCGAACCGGTGACTATACGGCCGTCGGTACTCGCAACGGATTCAGGGATGTGCGGCTGACCTTGAAAGTTCGTCCCGGCTCTGATCCGGTATTCACCTTACGCTGTGAGGAGTCAATTTGAGCCGTCTGATTGAAATTTACGGCGTCGACGCCAAGCGCCGGTTGCACGGGGCGGGGCTGCCGCTCGTCATTGGTGCTAACGATGATGCGCACATTGCGTTGACCGAGGCCGGGATTGGAACTGCCGCTTATGTCGGCGAGTCGCGCAATCACTTGTTTTTGCAGCCGGCCGAGGACAGCCCTGTTCCGATCTATCACAATGACGACCTGGTCCAGGCGTCAGTCTGGTTAAAGTCAGGTGATGTGGTTCGGATCGGCGAAACGCTGATTCACTGGCATTTCTCTGGCAAACGGGTCGAGGTCCGGGTCACCTCAGTACTGGCAACCCCCCTGCGGCCTCCGGTTGAACCGCCCGTTGTTGAGCCACCGGCCGTCGAGATAAACCCAAACCCGCAGAAAAGCGCTGACCCCGAGAGCCTTCCTCCTGCACTACTGCCGCCTGTGCCCGATAATTCCGCTTCCGGCAACGCCAGGTTGCGTGCTCTGGTGATCGGGTTGTTCCTGTTGTTACTGCTCGGCGCAGCCTTTGTGCTGCTGGCCAATCCGCTGACGATCACGCTCACGCCGACACCCGATAGTCTTTCGGTGTCGGGTTTCCCGCCGGTGGTCAAATTCGGTGGTCACTACCTGGGGCTTTCGGGCGACTATCTGCTACAGGCTGAAAAGAGTGGCTATCAAAAGCTTGTGCAGAAGGTCACCATTGACAGCAGTGGCCGTAGCTATCAGTTTGATTTTGAAAAAATGCCGGGACTGTTTAATGTCTCCAGCACCCCTGCTGGTGTGACTCTGCTGGTGGATGGCAGCGCTGTTGGTGAAACGCCCTTGCAGGATCTGGAAATTCCAGCTGGAACCAGACTGTTGCGGTTTGAACACCCTCGCTACCTGCCGGTTGAGCGGTCGATTGAAGTTGAAGGCTTTGGCGTCAGATCGAGCCTGCAGGTGGAATTGCAACCAGCCTGGGCTCTGGTTGCTTTAGCGACGGTACCTGCCGGTGCGACCCTGCTGGTCGATGGTGAAGAGCAGGGTGTAACCCCGCTGGAACTTGAGCTGCTGCAGGGCTCGCGACAACTCGTTTTTCGTAAGGATAAGTTTGTACCGCTCGAAGTTGCACTGGAGATCACCGCCAGAGAGGCGCTGAACCCTCCCGTGTACCAACTTGAAGCGGCCCCGGGCCGAGTGGCGATTTCTTCGCTGCCGGTTGGCGCCACCGTCTCCGTTGATGGTGAGTTCCAGGGGCAGACGCCGCTGGCCCTGACCTTGAAGACGCAAGTCAAACATGCTGTCCGGGTGACGGCGGCAGGGTATCTGCCTGCGACCCGCTCCTTGGAACTGAACCCTGAAGAAGAACAGAGCCTGGTCTTCGAACTTGAGCCACAATATGGCACCCTTTTTATTGCGGCGACCCCACCTGCCGCGACCCTTTTGATCGATGGTAAGCCGCAACCCCTGGCTACGGGACGCTTCCGTCTCATTACCAGACCCCACACGCTTAAACTCAGCGCTCCAGGTTATCAAAGCATAACCAGAACGGTGACTCCCAAGGCGGGGTACAGCCAGCAGCTCGAGCTCACCCTGACCAAAGAGGGCGCACGCACTGTTGCTGCTGCCGGGCCAGCGCTGAGCGCTGATCCCACAACCGGCATTGGTCAAAAGCTGATTCGGCTCGATCCGCGTCCCTTTGTCATGGGCGCCTCAAGACAAGAGCCGGGGCGCCGGGCCAACGAGACGGAACATCCGGTCGCACTCAAGCGTAGCTTTTATATCTCAGCGCGGGAGGTGACCAATCGTGAGTATTTGCAGTATCAGTCGCAGCATTCTTCCGGAACTGCGGGCAAGCGATCACTCGAAATTGATTCTCACCCGGTGGTGAATGTGACCTGGGATGACGCAGCACGGTTTATGAACTGGCTGAGCCGGAAAGATGGTCTGCCACCGTTCTACCGGGAAGAGCAGGGCAAGTTGGTCGCCTCGGCTGGCCCAGGCAGCGGTTATCGCTTGCCCACTGAGGCGGAGTGGGAGTTTGTCGCCCGAGTGGCCGGGCACAAAGAGCGGGCTCGTTATCCGTGGTCCGGGAGTTATCCGCCGAAACAAGTGGTGGGGAACTTTGCTGACGAGTCGGCGCGGTATTTCCTGCCGGTTGTGATCAAGGGCTACACCGACAGTTACCCGACGACTGCGCCGGTCGGATCCTTCGCCGCCAGCCCGGTCGGTCTCTATGATTTGGGTGGGAATGTGGCGGAGTGGTGCCACGATTACTATTCGGCTTTTACCGGTAAGGCCGCAGAGAAAGTTGTCGATCCGATGGGTGCAGTTGAGGGCACTCACCATGTGGTGCGAGGCTCAAGCTGGCGCGATGCCAGCCTTACCGAACTGCGCTTCAGTTACCGGCGCTATAGCCGCGATTCGGCCAATGATATTGGCTTCAGAGTTGCGAGGTATGCTCAATGAGAATGTTTGTTGTGATGGTCATTGTGTTGCTGGCGGTCGGCAGCGGTGTTGCTGCCGAACAGCAGACCGATAAGCCGAGTGGAGATGCGTCGCTCGCGAGTGAGGTTGCGCCGACAGTTAAGCCTGCGCCCAAGCCGCCAAGCGGTAAAAAATCCCTGACCTGGCCGCGGCCGCACCAGCCGAGTGAAGAAATCAGCGCCGACAGCATTGTGCCTTTCCCGGTTGATATTTAGCTATGCCGTGAAAAAGCGAGAAGCTGGAAAGGATTTAACGCAAAGACGCAAAGACGCAAAGCTAAAAGCTAAGATACAATGCTTTTGAGTTATAGCAAAAGTCATAAGCGGGAAAAGATTTAACGCAAAGACGCAAAGACGCAAAGCTAAAAGCTAAGATACAATGCTTTTGAGTTATAGAAAAAGTCATAAGCGGGAAAAGATTTAACGCAAAGACGCAAAGACGCAAAGCTAAAAGCTAAGACACAATGTTTTTGAGTTATAGAAAAAGTCATAAGCGGGAAAAGATTTAACGCAAAGACGCAAAGACGCAAAGCTAAAAGCTAAGACACAATGCTTTTGGGTTATAGAAAAAGCCATAAGCGGGAAAAGATTTAACGCAAAGACGCAAAGACGCAAAGCTAAAAGCTAAGATACAATGCTTTTGAGTTATAGAAAAAGCCATAAGCGGGAAAAGATTTAACGCAAAGACGCAAAGACGCAAAGCTAAGATACAATGCTTTTGAGTTATAGAAAAAGTCATAAGCGGGAAAAGATTTAACGCAAAGACGCAAAGACGCAAAGCTAAAAGCTAAGACACAATGTTTTTGAGTTATAGAAAAAGCCATAAGCGGGAAAAGGTTTAACGCATCAGAAGTAGGCGCCTCTAGGCGAAGACGCAAAGGGTGGGGGCAAGATGCAAAGCCCCCCCTACAGCAAGAGTTGATTCCTTTTTTGCGACTTTTTGAGTCTGACTTTGCGTCTTTGCGTCTTTGCGTTATTTTGTTGTTTTGTTGTTTTGTTGTTTTGTTGTTTTGTTGTTTTGTTGTTTTGTTGTTTTGTTGTTTTGTTGTTTTGTTGTTTTGTTGTTTTGTTGTTTTGTTGTTTTGTTGTTTTAGGATCATATTTTATTTGAGGACTTGGAAGCGCTGAGATTTGCGTTCAAAGATTCAAGTTAAAAGGAGTGAAATTTCTATGCGCAGAAAAAACTTTCCTACCGAGATGATCTTTCAGGTGTTCAGCCTGCTGCTGGTTTTCATAATCGTGCACGGTGCTTACGTCGCGCTGATCCGGCCCCAGGCCGAAGCTTTCCTGACTCTGCAGCAGGACATTTTGGCGCAACAGCCGGATGCGGTGCAGTCGCAGAGTTTTTACGTTGTGATCCGTGATTTCGAACAGGAAGCCTGTCTGATCCTCTTCTTTTGGGCGGTGGCGATTCTGGTTTTCAAGGGGGTTGCGCTATGGAAACAACAGGGGCAACTGGATGAGGATTTGTTGCAACTGCCAGGCGGGATGCCGATTGGTCCGGAAGATACCCGGGAGCTGCTCGGTCGCCTCCAGGAACTTCCGGTACAAAGCCGACAGTTCCTGCTTCCCGGAGCTTTGATGAGCGCGATCCATCGCTTTGCCTCGACCCGCAATATCCAGGATGCGGCCACGGCGGTAAGTACCGCTTGCGATACCCACGGTGACCGACTCGAATCGGAGCTCTCAATTATCCGCTACATCGCCTGGGCGATTCCCTCGGTCGGCTTCATCGGTACCGTGCGGGGCATCGGCGCCGCGCTTTCTCAGGCCCACCGCGCCGTTGAGGGTGATATCACCGGGGTCACCCAGAATCTCGGGGTCGCCTTTAATTCGACCTTCATTGCCTTGGTGATCAGCATCATCCTGATGTTTTTTATTCATCAACTGCAGCTTCGCCAGGAACGCTTGATTCTTGATGCCGACGCCTATTGCCAGCAGAATCTTATTAACAAACTGCGAATCAGCCCCTCAGCCTGAGCGAGACTCTGCCCTTGCCCCGCAAACGTCGCAATTCAACACCTTTTAACCTGTCGTTTCTCGATGTCATGTGCTGTGGCTTCGGCGCGGTGGTGTTGTTGGTGATGCTGCTCAACGGCGACATGGTCTCCACCCGGCGCGAAATTGTGGCTGATTTGCGCAGCGAAGTGACGCGGATCGAGCGTGAAGTCAAGATCGGCAAGGAGCATCTGGTCACCCTGCAGAACAGCATGGTTGAGACGGAACAGGAGCTGGTTCGGACCGAAGGTCTTTCGCGGCAGGTGCTTGTCCAGATTGAGGAGACCAAGCTTGAACTGGCCAACTTGCTCGGCAAGAGTCAGGCGACCAAACAGCATGTCAACGCGCTGAAATCTGATCTGCTCAATCTTGACGCGGAAGGTCGCCGGCTCGGCGCGGAACAGCAGGCGGAGCTGGCGCGCGGCCAACAGGTGCGACAGTTTATGGGCCAGGGTGATCGACAGTACTTGACTGGTCTGCGTCTTGGCGGCAAGCGGGTGCTGCTGTTGGTCGATGCCTCGGCCAGTATGCTCGATGAAAAGATCGTCAACGTGATCGTGCGGCGTAATCTCGATGACCGGACTAAACGCGCCTCGCCCAAATGGCAACGGACCGTGCGAACGGTCGAGTGGCTGACAGCCAACCTGCCAGCTGACAGCGCGTTGCAGATTGTTACCTTCAACACCAGCGCCGGTTCCGTTGTTAAAGCGCTTCAGGGGCAATGGGTCGGCGTTAAAGATCAGCAGACGGTCAACGGTATGCTGGCGACGCTTAAGCAGACCATTCCTCAGGGAGGCACCAGTCTGCACCGGGCCTTTGCGGCTGCGGCGGCGATGCAGCCACGGCCGGATAATATCCTGCTGCTGACTGACGGCCTGCCTACTCAGGGCAATAAAAAACCCTCAGGTACGACAGTTTCCGGTGATGAGCGTTTGAAGCTGTTTGAACAGGCAACCCAACTGCTACCCAGGGGGGTGCCGGTGAACACCATCCTCTTCCCGATGGAAGGTGATCCGATGGCGGCGGTCTCTTTCTGGCAATTAGGCTATCGCACTGGCGGATCGTTTCTGACACCGACGAGGGACTGGCCATGAGAAAACCACGGCGGCCGATCGAAGTCTTCAGTCTGTCCTTTCTGGATGTGATTTCTTGCGGCTTTGGCGCGATTATCCTGTTGCTGGTGATCTCGAAGATTTCCGAACCGCGGGTGATTGAACAGACCAACACCGACCTCTCCGGGCTGGTCATTCAACGCGAAGCCGAGCTGTATGAGCTCCGGGGTGAGACCCAGATCCTCAACCGCGACCTGATCGCCAAGCAAGAGCAGCTTTCGGTGGATAAAGAGAAGCTGGCCCGCTTGCAGGGAGCGTTGAGCGATATTGAAGGCCAGTATCATCTGGCCGACACCGCATCGGCAGCGCAGAGTCTCATCGCGGGTGAACTGGCGAGTGCCAAGCAGGAGCTGAGCGCGGAGATGCGCCGCTTGCTGGCTGGTTATCAGCGACCCAAAGAGGCGGCCGTGATCGGCGGGGTACCGGTGGACAGCGAGTACATCATCTTTGTGATTGATACCTCGGGCAGTATGCAGCGCTACGCCTGGCCGCTGGTGCGCAAAAAGATGAAAGAAATCCTCGATATTTATCCCCGGGTCAAAGGGGTCCAGGTGCTCAATGACATGGGGGATTATATGTTCTCCCAGTATGCAGGCCGCTGGATCCCCGATTCAACCGCCCGTCGCCGGTCTATCCTCGACCGGCTTTCGAGTTGGGCGCCATTCTCCAATTCCAGTCCGGTGGAGGGGGTGACCAAGGCGATTCAGCGTTTCTACGCCGCCGACAAGCAGATCAGTCTGTATGTCTTTGGCGATGATTTCTCGGGTGGTTTGATGCAGGACGTGATTGATATCGTCCGCAGAACAAACTCAGCAAAAAGTGGCCAGGGCAGCCGGGTGCGGATTCATACCGTGGCCTTCCCGGTGCTGCTTGACGAGCCTCGCGCTGGCCGTAACGCGGCCCGTTTTGCTGCCCTGATGCGCCGCCTGGCTGAGGATAACAATGGCAGCTTTGTCGGGTTGAGTAGTTTAAAGTAACAACCTGCGATTGCAGAAATTTTGACGTGCGGGGTGGTAGCGCTTATTCTTATAGCAGAAGCATGCTTTCCCTTGCTGGTGCTATAATGACAAGCAACAGCTGATGTTCGCCTTTGTTTTTCGTCTCGGTCCTTTAACCGTTATGCCAAGGAAATCGCTATGAAAACAATCTTCACTGTTTTGTTGTTGCTGTCGGCCCTGTTCCTGTTTGGTTGTTCCAGCGCTAAACGGCCGGTTCTCTATCCCAATAATCACCTGAATGCCGTTGGCAACGCCCAGGCTCAGGCGGATATCGATGCTTGTATGCGTATGGCTGAAGCCAGCGGCGCTGATGATGGTAAGGGTGCCGAGGTTGCCATGGGTGCCGCCAAAGCCGGCGCGGTCGGTGCGACCACCGGCGCGGTGGTCGGTGCGATCTCTTCCAGTAGCGATATTGCCCGCGGCGCCGCCATCGGTGGTGCCGGAGCGGCCACCGCCAGGCTGGTCAGCGGTGCCTTTGATGCCACGGAACGGACGCCGATTTTTATGCGCTTTGTGGATCAATGCTTAAGTGAGAAAGGTTACCAGTCGCTGGGTTGGAGGTGATTGGGGGCTTTTTTGGCGTCGGTTGTCCGTGTTAAAGTCAGGTTTAATCTTCAAAGTTGTTGTTTTTCTGTTCAATGGACTCAAGAGGCCTTATGTCAAACAACCTGAGTTACAATGACCCCTTCGGCGAAGTTTGTTCGGGAACGACCTGGCAAGAGAAATTGTCGATCTGTCGGACTTTGCTCAATCAACAAGCCCCTGGCATTGATCGCATCGGGGTCGCGCTGTATGACCATCCAACCGCCAAGCTATGGACTTTTATGTCCAGCCCACTTGAAACCAGTCCGCTGACAAACTATGAATTCCCGCTGGCTGAGGCGAAGTCGCTGGCAGACTGTGTTGAGTCCCGGGAACCGCGTCTGGTCAACGATCTCGAGACCTTTAGCGGAGGTTGCCATGACCATACCCGCCTCATCAAGGAAGAGGGCTTCCGTTCCAGTTTTACCCTGCCGATTCATAGCAGCGGCAAACTGCAGGGCGTGGTGTTCTTCAATTCACGGCAAAAATCCTTTTTTCAGGTTCCGTCGCTGGAACGTGTCAGCCTGACCGCACACCTGATTGGCCAGATGATGGTCAACCATCAGACCCTGTTGCAGTCGATGTTGGCCGCTTTGCATACCACTATCGGTATTGTCGACTACCGTGATCCAGAGACGGGCAACCATCTCAAACGGATGGCCCGGTTTGCGCGCTTGATTGCTCGCGATCTGGTTGATAAGGGTGTGTGTTTGCTCAATGATGAACAAATCGACCAGATTTATAATTTCGCGCCGATGCATGATGTCGGTAAAGTCAGTACCCCGGATCGTATCCTGCACAAACCCGGTTCGCTTGATCCTGCGGAATGGGAAATTATGAAGCAGCACGCTCCCGTCGGCGGTGAAATCATCGAGAGGCTGATCGGCAATTTTGGCTTCGACCGTCTGCCGTTTGTCGACTATTTGCGTCAAACCGCTGAACTGCATCATGAGAAGTTGGATGGCACCGGTTATCCTCATGGCCTCAAAGGTGATGAGGTGCCGCTGGTGGCTCGCATTGTTGCCGTCAGTGATGTGTTCGATGCCTTGACCAGTGAGCGGCCCTACAAGCGGGCCTGGTCGAATCAGGATGCTCTTGCCGAGTTGCAGAAGCTGGTGGGACTGGGTAAGGTTGATGCGGATTGCGTCAGCAGTCTGGTCGATAATATGGCGACTGTGCTCGATATCCAGCAACGTTTTGTTGATGAATAAATGCGCTGTT
>JAQYVY010000006.1 GCA_030145195.1 Desulfuromonadales bacterium
CGCTGCTGAGGCGTAGGCCCTGCTTGCTACCATTTCTTCGGCGTAGCTGGCAACTTCTGCTGCCGGGCGCAAGTCATCTTTCTTCATGACGCTCGACGTGCAGCCGCTGACAATCAGGGTCAGGCCGCAGATGATTGCGGCCATGACCCAGGTGAGACGGTATTTGCCAATGGTCATTTCGGTGTTGCTGAAGGGCTTTGGCATATGCTCTTTATAGTTTGATTCCGGTTAGTTGGAAGAGCGCGTCCTGGTATTTCTTCGAGGTTTTGGCTACGATTTCGGCTGGCAGGGGCGGTGGTGGTGCTTGCTTGTCCCAGTCGAGCGTCTCCAGATAGTCACGGACAAACTGCTTGTCGAAGCTCGGTTGCTGTCCGCCTGGCTGGTAGAGGTCTTTCGGCCAGAAGCGTGAAGAATCGGGTGACAGCGCCTCGTCGATCCAGATCAGACTGCCGTCTGGCATGACACCGAATTCGAACTTGGTGTCAGCGATGATGATCCCTTTGTCCCAGGCAAAATCGCGCGCGCGGCTGTAGATTTCCAGCGTGGTGTCGCGTACCTGTTCTGCCAGCTCTTGACCGCAGAGACGAACCGCCTCACTGAAGGGGATGTTTTCATCGTGCTCGCCGAGTTCGGCTTTAGTCGAAGGCGTAAAGATCGGCTCTTTGAGGCAATCACTTTCCACTAGGCCTTGAGGCAGAGTGATACCGCAGATACTGCCCTGTTGTTGATATTCTTTCCAACCTGAACCGGAAACGTAACCGCGAACGATGCACTCAACCGGCAGCGGTTTGGCTTTTTTAACCAGCATGCTGCGGCCTTCAAGCTGCTCGCGATAAACGTGAGTCTCGGCCGGGAAATCATCGACTGCAGTCGCGATAATGTGATTCGGGATGATGTCGGCCATCAGGTTAAACCAGAAGATCGAAATTTGATTAAGGACCTGGCCCTTCTTCGGAATGCCTTCGTTCATGATCACATCAAAAGCTGAGAGGCGATCGGAAGTGACAATCAGCAGATGTTCACCAAGATCGTAAATGTCACGAACTTTGCCGCGGTTGACCATTTTCAAACCAGGGAGGTTGGATTCAAGGACAATATTACTCACGATTATTTCTCCTGTTCGAGAAGAGCTTGAACGTTCGGGTAGATCTCAATCGTAGCTTCGCCACGCAATTCGTCAAGTCGCTTCTGAACCGCTGCGTCTTGCTCCCGGCTGAGAATGGTTTTTCGCAATTCTTCGCGCTTGGCTTCATCGAGTTGAGCCAAATCAGCGGCTGTGCGTTGCTTGATGCCAGCAATGATAAAACGGTTCTGGATTTCGAATACCTGATCAATAACAGTTTGATCTTCGGTCAGGGCAAAAGTGGCGGTGGCCAGTTCTTCTGAAGTGCCGATGCGCGGCACGAAAGGACTGTAGGTGCGAGTGAAATCGCCCGTTTCTTCAAGCTCAAAACCGGCTTTCTTGGCTAGTTTTGTCAGCTTGCCACCCTCGCGAAGGTCGGCAAGCATTTTCTCGGAAGCAGCCCTGGCCAGCTTGACCGCTTCCAGAGACCGGTAAGCCGCAGTGGCCATATCTTTAACGTCAGCGAGCTCCGGAATATGACTGGGCTGCCGTTCTTTCAGGCCGAACAGGATCACGCCGTCATCGGTGACGACCGGTTTGGCTAGAGTGTTCTCTTCGAGCAGGAGCGCCGCGTTGATGATCTCTTCATTCCGGCCGATCCCGTCGATATAACCCTCACGGGAGAAGAGTCCTGATTCTTTTAATCCGAGTTCGTTGGATTCGGCAGCAGCCTGCAGATCACCGGTTTTTCGGTTCATGTTGAAGGCGTCCATGGCTCTTTCGAAAGCGACCTGCTTGGACTTCTCGATTCTTAAGCCTTCTTTGACCTCGTCCATGGCATCTTCAAGCGAGCGGATGCCTGGTTCGGTATATTCTTCCAGCTTGATGATGTGGTATCCGAAAGTCGTCTCTACCAGTTCGCTGATGTCGCCTGGTTTCATGCTGAAGGCGGCTTTTTCAAAAGGCGCGACCATTGATCCGCGGGTAAAGTATCCCAAGCTGCCGCCGTTGACAGCGCTGGCCTTGTCATCTGAGTTGATGCGCGCCAGCTCTGAGAAGTCTTTGCCCGCTTTTGCTTCGGCAAGCAGCTTTTCGGCGAGCGCACGTTTCTTCTCTTTGGTTGTCTCGTCGGCCCCTTCCTCCAACTTGATCAAGATGTGGGAGGCTTTGGCCCGCTCCAGAATTTCGAAGCGGTCGAGATGACGGCGATGGAATTTTACCAGTTCGGATTCATCAAAGGTTACCTCTTCAAGGTAGCGATGTGGCTCAAACTGCAGATAGCGCAACGAGACCATGTCGGGTACGCGGAAGATTTCCTGGTTCTCGGCGAAATAGGCTTCTAACGCTTCGTCGCTGACTTTGACTTTTTTTTCGAAGGTCACCGGGGAGAGGCTGACGAAATTCAGGTTGACCTTTTCGTTGTTGTTGCGGAAGTCCACTTCGATGTCTTCAGCGTTTACTGTGACGCTGGCTTGGAGCTGTTCCCTGACTCTGTTTGTCAGCAGTTCGGCGCGCTGCATCGCTTCAAACTGTTCGGCGGTGATGCGTTGATAGGAGAGGACTTCCAGATAGCGATCTTTGTTGAAGACACCATTCTGATGAAAGGCCTCGACCTTGGCAATGGCAGCGACCAGGTCTTTCTCGCTGACTTCGAAACTGAGCCGCGCGGCTTCTTCCTGCAGAAGGGTCTGGTCGATCAGGCTGTTGATCGATTTTTCCGCCAGCTTGAGCTGCCGCTCCAGAGCCGGAGTGAATTGGTCTTGGTAAACACTCTGGTATAGTTGGTAGAGGTTGCCGTAGGAAGCCTGGAAATCGTTGTAAGAGATGCTTTTGCCATTGACTAAGGCAGCGTCTCCAGTGGGCAGGCTTTCGTTTGGGCCACCTGGTGCAGAAAGCATGGCGTAGCCGATCACAAAACTAAAAATGATAATGGCGAAGGCTAACTTGATGAAGATCGATTTCGATTTGTTGCGAACAATGTCAAGCATGAGTTTATTCTTCTCCTCAAGGGAATTAAATGCCAATTTTAGGAATAGGGACGAATGTTAGACAATCACCCTCTGAAATGCAACAGTTTTTCCTTTTCAGCCTTGAAAACGGAGGGTGCTTTTGCTAGTGTTAACAACATTTTCCTGGTGGTGGTTTTCTGCTATCAGACTAAAAGGAGTTTCGGTAAATCATGATCAACTTATTTGATGCGTTTTTGGGCATGTTCTCCAATGATCTGGCGATTGATTTGGGGACGGCCAATACCCTGGTTTACCTTAAAGGTAAGGGGATTGTTGTTAGCGAACCGTCGGTGGTGGCAGTGCAAAAAGATTCCCTGGGCCAGAAGAAGGTTCTGGCGGTTGGAACGGAAGCTAAAAACATGCTTGGTCGAACCCCCGGCAGCATTGTCGCCATCCGGCCAATGAAGGATGGCGTCATCGCGGATTTCGATATTACCGAAGAGATGCTACGGTACTTTATCCGCAAAATTCATAATCGTAAGGCGCTGGTGCGGCCGCGGATTGTTATTTGTGTCCCGTCAGGGATCACTCAGGTCGAGAAACGGGCGGTCAAAGAATCAGCCGAGTCAGCCGGTGCCCGCGAGGTTTATCTGATTGATGAACCGATGGCTGCTGCCATCGGCGCTGGCTTGCCGATTACCGAGGCTTCCGGAAATATGATCGTTGATATCGGCGGCGGTACTACCGAGGTGGCGGTTATCTCTCTGGCCGGTATCGTCTATGCCAAGAGTGTGCGTGTCGGTGGCGACAAGATGGACGAGGCTTTGACCCAGCATCTCAAACGTAAATATAACCTCTTGATCGGTGAGAGAACCTCGGAACAGATCAAGATTCAGCTTGGCAGTGCTTACCCTGATCCTTCTGTGGGGGGTGTGGAGGCTGCTGAGCGGACCATGGAAGTGAAGGGTCGTGACTTGGTTAGCGGAATTCCGAAAACTCTTGAGATCGGATCTAAAGAGATTCGCGAAGCTCTTACTGAACCGATCAATGCCATTGTTGAGGCTGTACGCATTGCCTTGGAACGGACGCCGCCGGAACTGGCGGCCGATATTGTCGACAAGGGTATTGTGCTGGCTGGCGGTGGTGCCCTTTTGCGCAACATGGATCAGTTGCTGCGTGAAGAGACCGGCCTGCCGGTGGTGATTGCCGAAGATCCACTCTCTTGTGTCGTACTCGGTTCTGGCAAGGTTCTTGACGAACTCGATCTGCTCAAGCAGGTGACCGTGACCTCCTGAGCCGAATCGGTTCGGGGTTGCCCGGTGCAGCCATGCAGCAGTTTGATTGACTCCTTAAAGAGGGCCTTACGCCCTCTTTTTTTCTTGGGTGTTGTTGATGTGGGATTGGTGGCGTAAAAATCGTCCGCTGGTACTTGGTTGCGTGCTGCTGCTGACGGCTCTGCTCTGGTATTCTGTCAGTTTGAAACGGCAGGACGAAACGAGCTTTTTCGAGAATCTGGTGTTGCGCGCGACCGGGCCGGTACAGGTCGGACTTAATCGCCTGATCGGCGGTGCCGCCGATATCTGGGACCATTACCTTTATTTGGTTGATACGGTAGATGACAACCAGTTACTCCTCGAAGAAAATCGCAGACTGAATGCCGAGTTGGTGCGTAGCGACGAGGTTCGACTGGAGAATCAGCGTTTGCACCTGCTGCTCGATTTCAAGGAGACTCAGGAAATCGCCACCTTGCCAGCGCGCGTGATTGCCGAAGATGCTTCAAGCTGGTTTCGTACTGTGACCATCGATAAGGGTGGCGAACACGGTGTGACTGAAGGCATGCCGGTGGTTGTGGCCGAGGGGGTGGTTGGTCGCGTGGTGCGCAGCAGTCCAAGGTTTTCGCGGGTTTTGCTGGTCACTGATGCCTCATCAGCGGTCGCTTCGCTGCTTCAGGGTAACCGTGCACGCGGGGTCTGTCGTGGCCAAGGGGAACTGTTGGTGTTTGACTTTGTCCTCCGTCAGGAGGATGTCAACGTCGGGGATAGGGTGGTGACCAGCGGCATGGGCGGGGTCTTCCCCAAGGGCTTGGTGATTGGCGAAGTTAATACGGTCGATCGTCAAGAATTCGGGCTCTTTCAGGTTGTTTCCGTGAGGTCTGCGGTCGACTTTTCGCATCTGGAAGAGGTCCTGGTGCTTCTGCGGGGTCGGCAATGAATCGGACCCTGTTCTATCTTGTTCTGGCGGGCGTTGCTGTTATCCTGCAGACGCTGCTGCTACCGTTGGTGATGCCGGGACATTATAAACCGGACCTGATTCTGATTCTGGTTGTTTATCTCGGCCTGCATGAAGATCCTTGGCGCGGAGGTCTCCTGGTTTACTTGATGGGATGTTGCTTTGATGGGGTCGCTGGCACCTTCCCTGGGTTGAGTGGCTTTTTTCTGTTGGGGCTTTTTCTGGCAGTGCGCGGCATCGTCACTCGGGTCAATACCGAGAGCTCACCGCTGCTGCTGTTGCTGGTGTTCGCCGGGACGGTGCTTCAAGTCTTTCTGATCGCCTTTGCTCTCGATTTTTTCAGCCGGACCGCAGGCCTCTGGCCGCAAATTCTTCGTCAGCTTCCGCTGCAACTCCTCCTCAATATCTTGGCCGCCTTTGTTCTGCTGCGGTTGACCGTCCGATTACAGCGTATCTTTATTCCCAGACGCGATCTCCCCGGTTTGCGTAAACTCGATAGCCGCTATGAGTCTTAACCCGGCCCCGGAAGAAACTCCCGGCCTACGCCGCCGGTTTATCATCTCTTCGCTGATTGTTGTTACGGTTTTCGGTATCCTGTCCTTGCGACTGTGGTCCCTGCAAGTACTTGGTGTCGACCATTATCGCGACCTTTCGGAGCGTAACCGGATTCGTTATGTGGCGATTCAGCCGCCGCGCGGCGCTGTTTTTGATCGGCACGGCCAGCTGCTGGTTGATAACCGTCCGGCTTTTTCTGTCTCGGCCTTGCGTCAGCAAGTTGGTGATCGTAAACAGCTCTTTGCTAACCTGTCAGTTTTGCTTGGTGTCGAGGTTGAGGCGTTGGAGGAGCGGTGGCGAAAAGGGCAAGGCCTGCCGCGTTATCGACCCCTGCCACTGCTTGAAGATGTTGGCCGCGAAGCGATGGAAAAAGTTCAGGAGAATTCCATTGATCTGCCAGGGATCCTGGTCGAGGTGAAGCCGCTTCGGGCTTATCCCCAAGGTGATGTGGCCGCCCACTTGTTCGGTTATCTCGGCGAGGTGACCGAAGAGGATTTGCGGAAGACGGATTTCGCAAATTATCGCTCTGGGGAGATGATTGGCAAGACCGGCTTGGAACGTCTGTTTGAACAAAAACTGCGCGGTCAGGCGGGACTGAAACGAATCGAAGTGAATGTCCGGGGCAGAGAACTTCGTCAGGTCACAACTCGTAACCCGTTACCGGGGAATCAGCTCTATTTGACGATTGATACCACTCTTCAACTGGCCGCCGAAAAAGCTCTTGCTGACAAAGCTGGTGCTGTCGTCGCGCTTGATGTCAATACCGGAGAAATCCTGGCCTTTGTGAGTCGACCGACCTTCGATCCCGCCTGGTTTGCGCGCGGGGTTACGAATGAGGAATGGCGTGACTTGATCGAAAACCCGCAGCACCCGATGACCAACAAGGTTCTGCGCGGTCAGTACCCACCCGGATCAACTTTTAAGATGGTTGTGGCTTTGGCGGCTCTGGAAGCCGGTACGGTGAAACCATCGACTAAATTTCAGTGCGATGGCAGCTTCAAGCTTGGCAGCTATGAGTATCGCTGTTGGAAAAAAAGGGGCCATGGCTCCGTCGATTTGCATAAAGCGATTAAAGAAAGTTGTGATGTCTGGTTCTACCGGGTTGGTCTTGAGACCGGTATTGATCAGATCGCCAGTGCTGCGCAGCGCTTTGGCCTCGGGCAAACGACGGGCTTTCCTTTCGGTGGGGAGCGTTCGGGATTGATCCCAACTCGGAGCTGGAAGAAGAAACGTTTCGGCACCAGCTGGTACGATGGTGAAACGGTGATCTCCTCAATCGGCCAGGGCTTTGTTCTGACCACCCCGATACAGCTGGCGTCAATGACGGCAGCCCTGGCCAATGGTGGCACCGTCTGGAAGCCGCAGATCGTCCAGAAAGTCGTAGACCTCGAGGGCGACACGGAGTGGATGCTCAAGCCGGAAAAGCTCATGGAAACTGCCTGGTCCGCGGAATCACTGAAGGCGGTTCAAACGGCCATGGCGTCGGTGGTTAATGATGTCGGCGGCACCGCCTGGCGCAGTCGCCTGGAAAAGGTCCGGTTTGCTGGCAAGACGGGTACGGCCCAGGTCGTCCGTCGAAAGTCTGACGAAGAGGAAGAGGCCGAGCAGGCCGGGGACGAGGTTCCCTATCAATACAGGGATCACGCGCTCTTTGTCTCCTATGCCCCGACAGATAGTCCCCAGATAGCCGTCGCGGTGGTTGTTGAACACGGTGGTCATGGTTCAAGCGTCGCCGCTCCTGTTGCCAAGGCCGTGTATGAGGCTTATTTTGCCGAAAAAACTGAACATAACGATACGGGGCGACAAGTCGCTTCCGGAGATTGATCGATGTTTGATAGACGTCTGATTACACATTTCGACTGGACTTATCTGTTGTTAATTCTCCTGGTTTCCGGGATCGGGATTGCGAACCTCTACAGCGCGACGTCCTCCTGGACTACGGCGGCTCAACCGGTCTATCTCAAGCAATGTTACTGGCTGGGTCTCGGCCTTCTGATTGTTTTTATCGTCTGCCTTTTCGATTACCGGCATCTGGAATATTTCAGTTTCCCATTGTATGGGGGCAACCTGTTTTTGTTGTTGCTGGTCCTGTTTATTGGTCGAACCAGCATGGGGGCGACTCGATGGATCAGCCTGGGAGGGTTTAACGTCCAGCCGAGTGAAATTATGAAGATTGTGATTATTATCACTTTGGCGCGTTACTTCAGTGAGAAAGCCCGGGTGATTGGTTTCTCGCTGTCAGAGTTGATTATCCCCGCTCTGATTCTCGGCGTACCCGCCCTGATGATTATGAAACAGCCGGATCTTGGAACCGCGATGTTGGTGCTTTTTATCGGTGGGACCATGGCGCTCTTCGCCGGGGTGCAGCGCTCGGCTTTTCTCTTTGTGGCCGCATCCGGGCTGCTGGCTGCTATTGGTGGCTGGTTTTTACTGCACGATTATCAGAAGGGCCGCATTTTAACTTTTCTCAATCCTGAGCGAGATCCCCTCGGCGCTGGCTACCATATCATTCAATCGAAAATTGCTGTTGGCAGCGGTGGCTTAAATGGCCTCGGGTTTATGAAAGGAACCCAGTCCCAGCTTTCTTTTTTGCCGGAGCGGCACACTGATTTTGCCTTTTCTGTGTTTGCCGAGGAATGGGGGCTCACCGGTGGCCTGGTGTTGCTTGCCATCTACTGTTTGATTGTCATCTGGGGCCTGCATATTGCGCTGCGTTCCAACGATCGTTTCGGTATGTTCCTGGCTGTTGGTGTCTCCGCCATGCTCTTCTGGCACATCGTGGTCAACCTTGGGATGGTGATCGGCCTCTTGCCGGTCGTCGGTGTACCCCTGCCGCTGTTCTCTTACGGGGGAACCAGCATGGTCACAACTATGACTGGGGTCGGATTGCTACTGAATGTGAGTATGCGCCGATTTATCTTTTAACTGAAAGACCCGCTATGAGCTGTAGTGTCACAGGTCTTTTTTTAAGCGCCTGGCTTACTGCCCTTAACTTTTTTCTGCTATACTTACCTCTCCTTGAGGTGAAGAGATGGAACTCCACAAAGCGCAATTCTGGAATAAGCTCGACGATACCAAGGTGCAGTGTCAGCTCTGCCGGTTTCATTGTGTGATTGCCCCCGGTCGCCGCGGTCGTTGCGGTGTGCGCGAAAACCGTGAAGGCGAACTCTATACCCTGGTTTACGGCCGGACCATCGCCGAAAATGTCGATCCGATTGAAAAGAAGCCTTTGTTCCACTTCCTGCCCGGTTCTCGCAGCCTGTCGATAGCGACGGTTGGCTGTAATCTGCATTGTCTGCATTGCCAAAACTCCGATATTTCCCAATGGCCGCAGCAGCGCGAGGGCATTCCCGGCACCGAGCTGACACCCGCGGCCCTGGTACAAGGGGCTCTCAGTCGCGATTGTGCCAGCATCTCTTATACCTACACCGAACCCACAATCTTTTTCGAGTATGCCTACGATACGGCCGTGTTGGCCCATGCGGCTGGAATCAAGAATGTGTTCGTTTCCAACGGCTACACCACGACCGCGGCTTTAGAGAAGATTGCCCCTTATCTCGATGCGGCAAATGTTGATCTCAAGGGTTTTGACGATGCGGCCTACCGTAAGGTGACCGGGGCCTCGCTACAGGGAGTGCTCGATTGTTTACGCGATTACGTGCGGCTGGGTATCTGGCTGGAAGTGACGACACTGGTGATCCCGGGACACAACGACAGCGATCAGGAATTGCGTCAGATTGCTGAATTTATTGCGACCGAGCTGGGCAAACAGGTGCCTTGGCATGTCACGGCTTTTTATCCTGCTTATAAGATGTTGGACACGCCGGCAACGTCTGCCGAAACTTTACTGCGGGCCAGAAGCATCGGCCGCAGCGCCGGGCTGGATTATGTCTATCTCGGCAATGTCGCTTCTGCTGGCGGCGAGGATACCCTGTGCCCCGGTTGCGGTGCGACGATTATTCGCCGTCGCTCGATGCAGATGTTGGAGGTCAACATGACGGGTAATCACTGTGATTTTTGTCAGTACGAAGTGGCTGGGGTTGGGCTTGGTGGTGACAGGGGGAAGGGGCTGGAGGGTCCGAAGGTCAATTGACTTGTTTTGAACTGACCAGAGACTCTCTTCATCTATTCAATTGCATTCCAGAAGCACCCTCGCTAACATCCCACTACTATGACGATTGATTCCCTTGAATACCTCATGGAGGATCCGGAGGAGATTGCGCGCCTGGAGCGCAAGACCGATCCTGAGGCGGTGCTGCGACAGGCCCGCTGGGCTGGCTTGACTGCTGGGATGCGGGTCGCTGATATTGGCTGCGGACCGGGATTGACCTCCAGCCTGCTCTGTGACGAAGTTCAGCCCGCTGGTGAGGTGGTGGGGCTCGATTTTTCTGCCAGCAGAATCAGCCATGCACAGAGGCAATACCAGCGTGACGGGCTTTCTTTTTGCCAGCGAAGTTTTTTTGATTCTCTTGTTGATTTAGGCCGATTTGATTTTGTCTGGGCCCGATTTGTCTTTGAGTTCCACCGCACTCGTGCAACCCAACTGGTGGAAAATCTCAACCGCCTAGTGTGTTCTGGCGGCGTCCTTTGTCTGATTGATCTGGACTACAACTGCCTCAGCCATGCCGGCTTGCCGGAACGGTTGGATTTGACGATTCAGGATGTTGTTGCCTGTCTTGAAGATAAAGCTGATTTCGACCCTCATGCTGGCCGCAAGTTGTATGGCCATCTGTTCGATCTCGGATATACGGAGATTAAGGTTGAGGTGACCGGTCATCATCTGGTCTACGGTGCTCTCAATGAAGCCGAGCGCTACAATTGGGAACGAAAGGTGCTGGTGGCGGCCAGACGCTCAGGCTGTGACTTTACCCGTTACGCTGGTGGCTTTGAGGAGTTTGCCGCGGAGTTTGCGAGTTCGTTTCAGGATCCTCGCCGGTTTACTTACTCACCATTGATTGCCTGCTGTGGGCAGAAGCCGTAAGGGCTTTGAATCCTGTAGGCCAAGCTGAAACGGACCTATAACCCAAAACAGGTTTAACGCAGAGTCGCTAAGGACGCAAAGGGAAGACTAATGATTTCTGAGGTAATACTTTGATTCTGCCCTTTCATCTCTGCGTCTCTGCGTCTCTGCGTCTCTGCGTCTTAGCGTTAAAGAATGGTTTTATTTGTCTTTGCCTTTGTCTTGGTTGTAGACCCGAAATAAAATGGGCCTGGAAACGAATCTGTTCCAAGCCCGCTTTGGTTTGTTTGCCAGGAAGCAATTAGTGCAGAGACCCGCCCTGCACATGTTCAATGTAGTTGTGGAGAGTGTCTTCTGCGGGTTTGTCCAGTTGGGTAAAGAGCAGGCCGTTGCCCGAGGGGAAGTCCGGCTTGGTTTTTTTGCAGCTGTTGTTGGTCCAGACAACCTTCGCCAGCGCCTCAATTGGCGGTGCATCAACCCCAGGCAGGCTGAAGTGCAGCTTGATCAAGGTGCCCTCCTGGACCGGTTCCGGGACACTGACAAACATTCCGCGGGTACTGAGGTCTTCTGATAACCCACACTTCGAATGACTGTTGGTTCGTAGTGAGACATCGGTGCGGCATGGAACCCTCTGATCTCGACCAATCTCACTGTTCTGTTCTGCCCCCTGTTGCTTTTGATGGTAGCGGATAAACGCCTCGACAATTTGGGAGTCAAAGCGCTGACCGCTGTGCTGACGCAGGAGTTGATAGGCAATAGCCGTGGGCATGGGTTCACGGTAGTGCCTTTTCGAGGTGATTGCCTCAAAGAAGTCCGCCACAGAGATAATCAGGGCGCCGAGCGGGATGTCATCACCTTTCAGCCCCCAGGGGTAGCCGCTGCCGTCGATATTCTCGTGGTGTGCCCCGGCAATCGCCGGAATGTTGTGATAAATCCCTTCGAAGTTTATCCCCTCCAGGATACTCTGGGTTTTCTGGGTGTGGGTCTTGACGATGGCGTATTCCTCCTCAGTCAGACTCCCTTCCTTTTTCAAAATGGCATCTGGGACCCCGATCTTGCCATAATCATGCAACAGCGCGGCAACCCGAATCCGCTCAGTTTCTTCGGTGCTGATGTTGAGAGCTTCGCAAATCCCCACGGCGTATTCGGTGACTTTTTTGCTGTGTCCTGCAGTGAGTGGGTCACGGGCGTCGATGGTTGCCGCCAGAACCTCAAGCGTCGAATGAAACTGGCGCTCTTTGGTCAGTAACAGGTCGGCGTTGCGAATGCTGATGCCGAGGGCCGGTGCAATGCCCATCAGCAGGCTGATATCACTTTGCTGGAGTGGCCGTTTCGACTTGAGATTGTCAACCGCAAGCAGACCGATCGATTTGCCTTCGCAAATAATCGGGCAACAGATAAATGAATGGGCGCCGAGCTTTTGGATCAGCGAGTAGCTTCGCTGCGAGAGCTTGTCCTCAAGTTCGCTAACGTCATCGATAAGAAACGGGCGCTGGTCGTGGAAGGCGACAACGAAAACCCCTCGTGAGCTTGGTTTGTTGAGATGGAAGGCGATACTGTTGAGGGTCTGCAATTGTTTCCCGGTATAGCCGAAGCCGGTACGGAATAAGAGCTGATCCCGCTCCTTGTTGGCCAACAGAATCATGCCGCGGTCGAAGTCGAGGCGGTTTTCAAGCACCAGGATGACATTGGCCAGGATTTCATCGACTTCAGTCGGGGCGCTGATGGCCTGGCCGATCTCGTTGTTCATCAGGGAGTTGCTGTAGTTGATGTTCATCTGATCGATCAGCTTTTCGCTTGAGTCGAACAGGTTGTCGAGGCTGCGTCTCAGCTCGAAGCTTTCTTCTTTTTTGGCCTTGAATGCCAGCCCGGCAATGACCGCAAGGGATGTCGGCAGCAAGGTCATGACTGTTAGCAGCGGATTCCAGAAGGTTGCGGCGCCGCAGGCTCCGATCAGTCCAAAAGCCGAAATATCGCGCGTTTTGCTCCACCAATCGGCGGAAGAGCGCTTCCATTTTATGACGTAACGACAATGTGGGTCGCCTTCAAAGCAGCATTCTGTATGCTCTATTTCGGGCCTGTTGTTGTTAAACATCATGCAAACGGCTTCAAAGAAACCCATGCGGTTTTCGCACTGGAAGATCTTCTCTTCAATCCCAGGGTAGGGTGTGACCACCACTTCCACCGAATTATCGGACAGTCGCCGCGACTGGTATTGTGACGAGCGGGTGAACTTGCTCGAAGCGTTGCGGATCAGGCCGAAGGCATGGGAGGGTCCGACCAGACCAAGAATGTACTGCCGCATGGCACCGATCGCCTCGGGTGATGCCGAGTAGCGTCCAGCGTCACGGGCAATTTTGGGGTTGCCGGTTAGCTCGACGATTTTTTTATGGAACTGGTCGATCTGTTGTTGAGTGAACCAGTGTGACTGGTCGGCGACTTCGTAGCTGTACATCCCGGCGTAATCAAGGGCCTGGTTGGTGTCAACATTGGGAGACTGTTTTTTTAACAGCTTGATGTAGGTATCGATGATACGGCTGTTGTAGATTTGGTCTTTGGAAGTCTTGGGGGTCATGACGCTTTATCTTCCTTTTTGCAGCGCATACGTTTGAAATAGTTGCTGCAGAATTCAAAGTAGGGATCGAGGTGGCGGCAGTCGATCACCCAGAGGTTGTAGTTTTTCTCAACCTCAATCGACTGGCTCTCGGTGTAGCTCGTTGGGTAAGTCAGGACCGGGACCTCTTGTTGGGGGTACTTCGAGGCCAGCTTCGAAACTGCAGTGAAAAAGGCGTCCCGAGGTAAGGCTTTGTTGTCGAGGACAATCACTGTGATGGCGTTGGTCAGGTTTGAGAGGTTGAGTCCGACCTCGGTTTGCAGGGCCATGAGCAGGGCCACTGTTTCACCGTTATGTTTCAGGGCGAAAAGTGATTTTTCCCGCTGGAAGCCGGCTTTGCCGTAGCTCTCTTGCAGTGAGCTGTCATCCTGTTGCTGTGGCGTGAGGTCCATCCCCTGCAGCATCAATCCTCCCGAGCTGTTGTGGTAATTGGCCTCAAGATCGAGCAGATCATCCTCAGTTGCAGGAACCAGTTGCCAGGCGTTGTCATTCTTCCGGGTCGCATCCAGCTCTTTACTGAAGTGGAAATACGAGAAGGTGTCGATGGAACAGCGCGATGGGTCGTTATAATGGTCGGCCACACCGCCGAAAACCCGCTGTGGAAAACGATTTTCGGGGCGGAAAAAACACATCACGTAATCCATGTGCGAGGAGTAGAGGGCCTGGGACTCATTGACCGCTTCGCCGACGAGTTGCAGTGTTTCGAGCCCGGCGCTACGGGAATGTGCGCTGTCGGCAGCATGATGATGAATCATCCAGGAGTTGCTGAAATGACGCAGCATCGCCATGTGGCCGACGATGCGACTGTTTTCCTGGTAGATAAAGTGTCGGGCTATTTCTGGGGCAGAGTCGTAGAGCTTGGCGTAGGTCGCCTTGAACTCTTCTCGGTAACCTTGCAGTGATTGATACTTTTTCGGGTAGATAAAACCACTGGCGAAGAAGAACTCCCAGAGTTGATCAAGGTCGATTTTAGGGCAGACACCCTTGCTGCGATTGTCGGCCCGATGCAACAGGGCCATCAGGCGCGTGTGGTCAGAGACATTCATGTCCAGAAGCGCCAGACCGCAGCGCAATGGTCTGCCGTCTCCAGCCTCCTCGCTGTTCTGGCAGTAGACCACCTGGGCCTGACAACTGAGACTGAAGGACTCTGCCAGACGCAGTTCTAGCTTCTCGAGTAACAGGCCTGGCAGAAGTTGTGCCTCATGAGGTGATTCTGCAACGGCCATGCCCGCACCGGAAAGATCGGTCACGTCCAGACGGATCAGTTGTTTGGTTAATGGATGGGTGAAGACGGCTTCCGGGGCGGGGTTTAGTTCCAGCCTCCGGGTGCGGTGTTTCTTTGGTGGAAAACGCCGCTGATGCAGTAATGTCGGGGTGATAACCACGGAGTGCCGGTCCCGTTTGCCATGACTGCGTAGCAGTTGTCCCGATGTTGTCAGCAGGTTCTGGTCGTTCTGGCGAAACATAATCGTCAAGGGCTCATCACGATTCAGCCACTGGAAAGTCTGCGGTGGTTTGGTCTGAAGCTCAACGCGGAAGGCCGCGGCGCTGAAGTCTTCGAGTGTCCCAGAGAATATGGCTCCATTTTGGATCACCTCGACGGCGATGTTGTCGCAGTTGCGCCGTCGGATGTGGCGCGACGTCAGTTCGCAGCAGATTTCCGGGAGGCGACAGGTCATGCCTGTTTTCGTCAGCTCCGGGTTCTTCAGGTCAACTTGCAGGATGTGATGGCCGTGTGGAACTTCCAGATATTCTAGCCCAAAGTCCCCCCGGTCGAGACCGTCGGGAAGCGGCGACTCCCAGGTGCAGTTGATGATTTCATCAAGACACGCATCGGGACGTGCGTTGAGACGCAGGTTGCGACCGTTCTTTCTGTGGGTGAGGATAATGGTCAGGGGTGCAGATTGGAAGTGTAGGTAGTTCAGTCGGTTGACCAGAGTCTCTCGGCTGATTTTGCGAGTTTCCTGCCTTGGGGACGGGGGGGCTAAGACGATATCGTCAGCGTGACGACGTGCCTTCGGTGAATCTGCAGAGGAAGGTTTTAATTCAACTCTTTGCACAGATATCCCTTGTGAAAAAAGCAAGTTAGGCAGTCCCCCTCTGCCCGCTAAAAATTATCCCAGAAGCGGGATGTAATAGATGATGCAATTACACTATAGTTTTATAAAATTATGCCTAATTATATGTATATTAAAACAAATGTCAAGAAGTTATATGCAATAAACTCACTTGTGTGTTGGTCTTTGTTGGCCAATTCCAAAGCCCAAAAGTCAGACGTTAACGCACTGTATCTTGGGGCTTAGAGCTTGTTTGTTGGGCGAGGTTGTGCGGTTTGACCAGGTTTTTCAGTTGGCGTGAAGGGCGATCAAGGGGCTTGAGGAGTGGAGAGCTGCTGTCGTGGTTGAATCTAGCAGCCTGTCGGACTACCAATGGACTGGCTGCTAGCTCTTGTCTTCTGGGTTGGCTTGCCGTTGCCTCTGCTCGGCCCAGAAGGTAAGCCGCTCGCGAATGTTTTTCTCGTAACCGCGGTCGTTGGGCCGGTAATACTGACTCCCGACCAATTTTTCAGGCAAGTGCGATTGAGTCACTACGGCCTCCTCTCGGTTGTGGGCGTACTGATAGCCTTTGCCGTAGCCGAGATCTTTCATCAGTCGGGTGGGGGCGTTGCGCAGGTGGGGAGGGACTGGCAGCGCACCGCTTTGCCGCACCTCGGCCTGGGCCTCGCCAATCGCTGCGTAGGCGGCATTGCTTTTCGGCGCGGTTGCCAGGTAGGTGACGGCTTGGGCCAGGGGGATTCTGCCCTCCGGCATGCCAAGAAAGTGCACCGCCTGTTGGGTGGATACGGCAAGTTGTAGCCCTCGTGGATCGGCATTGCCGACGTCTTCCGCAGCAAAAACCACCAGGCGGCGGGCAATAAAGAGCGGATCTTCTCCGGCTTCAATCATGCGGGCCAGCCAGTAGATTGCGGCGTCCGGGTCTGAGCCGCGCATGCTTTTGATGAAAGCTGAAATGACATTGTAATGTTCTTCAGCGCCTTTGTCATAGAGTAGGGGCGCTTTTTGCATTGCCGTCGCGACATCATCCAGTCGGATGTTTTGCCCCTCGGTCGTAGCCGCAGCAATCTCCAGTGTGTTGAGGGCGATGCGGGCGTCGCCGTGGGCTTGCTCGGAGAGGAATTCCAGAGCCTCGGCCTCAAGGCTGAGCTGTTGAATCCCTAGACCTTCCTGGGCCGAGAGAGCCCGTTGCAAGAGTTGACCGATGTCTTCTGGCGAGAGTGGCTCAAGGACAAAGACCCGAGAACGGGAGAGCAGGGCCGAGTTGACTTCAAACGAGGGGTTCTCGGTGGTGGCACCGATCAGGATGATATCGCCGTTTTCCACCCATGGAAGCAGAGCATCTTGCTGCGCTTTGTTGAAACGGTGAATTTCGTCGATGAAGAGCAGGGTGCGGCGACCATGATAGTTTCGCTCCTGTTGTGCCTTGGCGACGACTTCGCGGACATCCTTGACGCCTTGAAGCACGGCTGAGAAGGCAATAAAGTGACTGCGCGTGCTCTGGGCGATAACGCGCGCCAAGGTGGTTTTGCCGGTGCCAGGTGGTCCCCAGAAGATGGCTGAGGCCAGCTGGTCCTGTTCGACCAGTTTGCGCAGGATGCCGCCATCGCCGAGCAGGTGCTGTTGGCCGACCATTTCGTCAAGGTGGTTCGGCCGCAAGCGTTCGGCTAGCGGTGCCGGGGCTTTTTCGGAAGTTGTCGAGGAAAAAAGATCCATCTGTTGTCCTGTGTGTGATGTTAAGACGGAAGGGTATCACAGCGGGTGTGAATGAACAAGGATATGATGTCGTAAGTACCTGATAGGCATAGACTTTGACTGTGTCCTGTGATAGGGTTGCACGTTTTTTAGGAGGTTGCTTAATGAAGCGTATAGGGATTTTTGCCAAGCGACATCAGAAGGATGCTATTCGGCTCGCTGAAGAAGTGATTGCCTGGCTGTCTGAACGGAACATTGAAGTCTGCGTTGATGAGGCTCTGGCTGAGTCGATGACCGGAGTTCGAGGCTATCCCGGTAAGTCGATTCCACCGCTGGTCGATTTGATCGTTGTGCTTGGAGGCGATGGCACCCTGATTTCCGTGGCCCGTTTGATTGGTGATTTGCGTACGCCGATTATCGGTGTCAACCTCGGCAGTCTTGGCTTCCTGACCGAAATTACGACTGATGAGCTTTTCCCGATGCTGGAGCAGGTGCTTGCGGGCAACTTCGAGGTCTCTGAACGGATGCGCTTGCTGGCAATCATTCGGCGCAAAGGCGAGGAAGTCGCGCGTTATCGTGTACTCAACGATGTCGTTATCAATAAGGGGGCGCTGGCGAGGATCATCGATATGGAAGCCTCGATTGATGATGATTATCTGACCACCTTTAAGGCAGACGGTCTGATCATTGCTACTCCGACTGGCTCTACAGCTTATAACCTGGCTGCTGGCGGGCCGATTATCTATCCTGGCAATCACTGCCTGGTGATTTCGCCGATCTGCCCGCATATGTTGACCAACCGCCCGATAATCGTTTCTGACGGGGCGGTGATCCGGATTGAGGTCAAGTTTCAAGACGATGACGTGGTCTTCACCGCCGACGGTCAGGAGGGCATGCCATTAAAAGGTGGTGATGTGGTGGAGTTGCGCAAATCCCGCCATACGACCTTGTTGATTAAAAGCCCAAGCAAGGATTTCTTTGAAGTTTTGCGAACCAAGCTGCGGTGGGGACAACGGTAGGTTCAGTGCTGAGTGTTTGGTGCTGAGCGCCGAAAGGGTCTCTTATTCTTCACTCCTTGCCCCTCACCTCTTACCCTCGTGTATTTAAAATGCTACTCAATCTGATTATAACTAATTTTGCCATTATTGATCGTCTCGAAGTCCAGTTCGACGAAGGCTTTAATGTCCTGACCGGAGAAACTGGTGCGGGCAAGTCGATTATCCTGGATGCGGTCGGTTTGCTCCTCGGTGATCGGGCCCGGCCGGATCTGGTTCGTGCTGGTGCCACTGAGGCTACGGTCGAGGCTCTTTTCGACTTGAGTGGCCAGGATGCGATTCTGCAGGCGTTTTCTGCTGCTGGCTTTCCGGTCGAAGACGAACTGGTGCTGCGTCGGGTGGTGCAGTCCGGTGGTCGTAGTCGAGCTTATGTCAACGGCGCTATGACGACCCTTGCGCAGTTGCAGCCATTGACGGAACGACTGGTCTCAGTCTGTGGTCAACATGAGCACCAGACTCTGGTTCAGCGGGGTGTGCATCTGGCGATTCTTGATCAGTACGGCGGTCAGGTTGAGCTGCTTTCGCGTTATCGCCAGTCCTTTCTGGCAATGCACGAAGTTGCGCAGAACCTTGGCCGTCTGGAAGATGCAGAACGTGATCGACAGCAGCGACTCGATTTTTTGCGACATCAAAGTGCTGAGATCTCTGCGGCACAGCTCTCGCCGCAAGAGGAGGGAGAGCTTGTCGCCGAGCGGCTCCTGCTCCAGAATGCTGAGCGTTTGACGGCGATTTCCCGAAAGGGGTATGATGGCATTTACGGTAGCCAGGGCGCTGTTTGCGAAGTGCTTGGTGCTCTTGGCGACGAACTTGAGAGTGTTGCGCAGGTGGATGCTGCGTTGGGTGCTCAGGCAGAAACGGTTCGCCGCTGCATGTTTGAGCTAGAGGACGTTGCCGTTCAGTTACGTACTCACCTGAACCAGATCAGCTTCGAGTCGGGTCGCTTGGACAAAATAGAAGACCGTCTCTCTGAATTGACCCGCATCAAACGCAAGTATGCGCCGAGTCTGATCGAGGTATTGGCACAGCAAGAGACTTTCGACCGTGAGATTGCCGAACTGGAAAATGCCGCAGAAACGCGAGCCGTTTTGGCCGGAGATTTAGCTGAACTGAAACAGGCGGTTATCACCTCGGGTGAAACACTCTCCGCCGCACGTCATCAGGCATCCTCCGTACTGATGTCTGCGATCCGCAGCGAGTTGGAGGATCTGGCCATGCCCGGTGCCGCGTTTGAAGTTGCTTTTGAGCCTCTGTCACAGCCTGGAAACGAGGGCTTGGAGCGGGTTGAATTCCTGGTTAGTGCGAACCAGGGAGAGCCGTTGATGGCTCTTGGCAAGGTTGCTTCCGGTGGTGAACTGTCACGTTTGATGCTTGCGTTAAAACGCCTTGCGCCAGAGGCCAACAGTGTGCCGACGATTATCTTCGACGAGGTGGATGCCGGTATCGGTGGTGCTGCGGCGACGGCTGTCGGGCGCAAGCTGCAGGCTGTGAGTCGCAGTGCGCAGACTCTTTGTGTTACACATTTGCCGCAGGTTGCCGCTTTTGCTGATCATCATCATCGGGTCATGAAGCGGGAAGTTGAGGGTAGAACCCTTGCTGGCATGGAACTTCTGGTCGGCGATGAGCGGGTGCAGGAGATGGCTCGGATGCTAGGTGGCGCGCAGATAACGGAACGGACCTTGTCCCACGCCAGAGAACTAATTGAGACCTCTACCGCTGAATGATGGCATTGATGCTTGTCTTGATCTGGATTTTATGAGGAGAACCCATGATTCGTAAAGCGACTCTTCCCGATGCCCGTGAAATCCATCGGTTGCTGTTGGTCTATGCCAAGGATGGGTTGGTTCTGCCAAGGTCTCTGATGGAGATTTACGAGTCAATCCGCGATTTCTTCGTTTTTACGCTTGATGATAAGGTGGCCGGGGTGGCTGGTCTCAATATCTGCTGGGAAGACCTGGCTGAAGTTCGATCGCTGGTGGTGCATCAAGATTACGCCGGGCAGGGAATTGGCCGACATCTGGTGGAAGCCTGTTTGTCAGAGGCACGACAGTTGGGGATTGCCAGGGTCTTTGCCCTGACATATCAGCAGGTTTTTTTTGAAAAACTCGGGTTTGAGCTGATCGAAAAGGCTGCGCTGCCGCAAAAGATATGGGGTGACTGCATGAAGTGTGCAAAATTCCCTGAATGTGACGAGATCGCACTGAGTATCTCTCTGTAAACTGAACCCCCCAGCATTAATTTTATCTTCTTTTTGTCAGTAATTAAAAGGGGTTTAGTATTTTATAAAACTTGACAGTGTTGTTGATAATCAATTATTAATATCCGTGGAAATCTAAAAAAATATCATATGCTGGGAGGTTGCAAGTCTTGCCCGCTAAACGTTTTACTTTATTAATAATCCCCGAAGGTTCCCATCAGGTGCGTCGTTACGGCATACGTCGCTCCATGATCAAAGGAATTCTGGCTGCGGCTTTGGTTGTTGTTCTGGCTCTGGTCGGATTGATTGCCGATTATGTCGTGATCAATCTTGATCGTGATGAACTTAAGCGTTTGCAGGTTGAAAACCTCACTCAGAGGGAGGACCTGCATCATTTGGTGGTCCGGTTGGAAGACCTGCGTAAAGAGATGGTTGTCCTGTCACAAAATGATGCGAAGGTCCGTGTCATGGCCAAGCTTTCTGCGCCGAAGGGTGACAGTATCGCTGGAGTCGGTGGCCCGGCTGGTGAAGATGATGTGCGTCAGGACTTTAGTGACATCCAGCAGCGGATTGATGATGTGCGTCGTCAGATTGATCTGCGGCGGGAAAGTCAGGAAGAGATCCAGGGCATCCTCAATGACCAGCGTTCTCTGGTCGCGGCCAAGCCGTCAGGTTGGCCCGTTAAGGGTTGGCTGACTTCTAGCTTCGGCTTGCGCAGTGATCCGTTTAACGGTCGCCGCAAGATGCACGAAGGGCTCGATATCGCTTCGCGCACCGGTTCCCCAGTTTATGCCACTGCCGATGGTATCGTCAGTAAGGTCATGAGCGGCTCCGGCTACGGCAAGGTGGTTATCATTGACCATGGCTACGGCTACCGTACGACCTACGGTCATAACTCGAAAAACCATGTAAAGGTTGGCCAGCGTGTCCGTCGCGGTGATCGAATCGCGTCAGTTGGTAATACTGGTCGTTCCACCGGTTCTCATGTCCATTACGAAATCCGGTTTAATGGTGTGCCGGTTAATCCGCGCAAATATCTCTGATAACAATATGTCTACATTGACGAAACCCCGGCTGGTCCGGGGTTTTTTTATGCCTGAAATCTGGTTCAGAAATGCTCCTTTAAACTTGTGAGAATTCTCACAGCTGTGTTAAAATTTCCAATTGCGAATTGAGCCAGACCTGCCCGAAAAATAATCGACCGGTAACGGAGTCCCATAATGATTGGAAGTCTTCTTAAGAAGTTTTTTGGTAGTAAAAATGAACGTGATTTAAAGCGGTTACAGGTGAGCGTTGATAATATTAATGCTTTGGAACCGGAGTTTCAGGCTTTATCAGATGAGGCTCTTACAGCAAAGACCATCGAGTTCCGCAGTCGTTTGGCTCAGGGCGAGAGCCTGGATGCTCTGCTGCCGGAGGCTTTTGCTGTGGTTCGCGAAGCTGCCGTGCGTACTCTCGGTATGCGTCATTTTGATGTGCAGTTGGTCGGTGGCATGGTTCTGCACAGCGGTAAGATCGCCGAGATGAAAACCGGTGAAGGTAAGACGCTTATGGCGACTCTGCCGGTCTATCTCAACGCGTTGGCTGGCAAGGGTGTGCACTTGATCACCGTTAACGATTACCTGGCCAAACGTGACGCTGAATGGATGGGCCAGGTCTACACTTTTCTTGGTCTGTCGGTTGATTGCATCGTCCATGGTCTGAACGACGATCAACGCAAGGTGGCCTACCAGGCTGACATCACTTACGGCACCAATAACGAATTTGGTTTTGATTATCTGCGTGACAACATGAAGTTCGCGCTCGAGGATTATGTCCAGCGCGATCTCTACTATTCGATCGTCGATGAGGTTGATTCAATTCTGATTGATGAAGCCCGAACTCCTTTGATCATTTCTGGGCCGAGCGACGCCAGCAGCGAGCTTTACTACACGGCGAATCAACTGATCCCGAAGTTGAAGAAAGGTGAGTTGATCGAGGAGCGTGATGGCAACATCGGTCGTAAGGTTCGGACTTACACGGGCGATTTCACCGTCGATGAGAAGGCCAAGTCGGCTTCGCTGACGGAAGAAGGCGTCTCCCGAGTCGAACAATTGCTGGGCGTGGAAAATCTCTATGAGCCCAGTAATATGGCGATGCTGCACCATGTCAATCAGGCCCTTCGGGCGCACGTCATCTTCAAGCGAGACGTCGATTATGTGGTCAAAGACGGTGAGGTTATGATCGTCGATGAGTTCACCGGTCGGCTCATGCCTGGCCGTCGCTGGAGTGATGGACAACATCAGGCGATTGAAGCCAAAGAAGGGATGAAGATCGAGAAAGAGAACCAGACTCTGGCAACGATCACTTTTCAGAACTACTTTCGCATGTATGATAAGCTCTCTGGGATGACTGGTACGGCCGATACCGAAGCTGCTGAATTCAGCCAGATTTACAATCTCGAAGTGGTGGTAATCCCAACCAATCAACCGATGATTCGTATCGATCAGGCTGATGTTATCTATAAGACGGAAAAGGAAAAGTTTCAGGCCGTAATTGAGGATATCTTGCTCTGCCATGAACAGGGCCAGCCGGCCCTGGTTGGCACCATCACGATTGAGGATTCCGAACTGCTTTCTGACTTGTTGAAGAAACGTGGTGTTGCGCACAATGTCCTCAACGCCAAGCAACATGAACGCGAGGCTGAAATTGTTGCCCAGGCTGGACGTAAGGGTGCCGTGACTATCGCCACTAATATGGCTGGTCGCGGGACTGATATTGTTCTTGGCGGAAACCCCGAGATGATGGCCAGACGTGAAGCCGCCGCGACTGATGATCCCGAGCAGGCCTACCCTGCGCTTTTGGAGAAGTGCAAGACTCTCTGCGCCGCTGAGAAGCAAGAGGTTCTGGCTGCTGGTGGTCTCTATATCCTCGGCACCGAGCGACACGAGTCCCGCCGGATCGACAACCAGCTGCGAGGTCGATCCGGGCGCCAGGGTGACCCCGGAGAAAGCCGGTTTTATATGAGCCTTGAGGATGATCTGTTGCGAATCTTCGGTTCGGAACGGGTCGCTTTTGTTATGGAGAAGCTCAAAGTTCCGGAAAACGAAGCGATTGAGCACGGCATGATTTCAAAGGCGATCGAGGGTGCGCAAAAGAAGGTCGAAGCGCACAACTTCGAAATACGCAAGCACCTGATCGATTACGACGATGTCATGAACCGACAACGTGAGGTCATCTACACTCAACGTAAAGAAGTTCTGGCGGGTGAGAATATCCGGGAAACCATTGAGTCGATTATCGATGAAACCAATGAGGATATTGTTGCTACTTTTTGTTTGGACAAGGTCTCTGCCATGGAGTGGAACTGGCAGAGCCTGATCACAGATTTTTCTGAGAATTTCCGGTTTATCCCGACTGTGCCTGAACCCTATCAAGGGCTCAAGCCTGAAGCTGTGCTTGAGACTCTCAAGGAGCAGGTTGCTCAGCATCTGGCTGCCCGGACTGAGGAGTTCACTCCGCCGGTCATGGAGCACCTGATGAAGGTGCTGTTATTACAGACTATTGATACAAAATGGAAGGACCACTTGCTCTCAGTCGATCACCTCAAAGAGGGGATCGGTATGCGTGCTTACGGCCAGAAAAACCCGAAGGAAGAGTACAAACGAGAGGCTTATGCCCTGTTCATGGAGATGATGGGCCGCATTCGTCAGGAAGTTGTGCAGAAGCTCTTCCTGGTCGAATTGGCGCGAAAAGACGAAGTCGCTGAAATGGAAGCTGAACAACGGCGCCAGCGCCTCGCACTGGCTCGACAGAGCTCTGGACCGCAGACGGCTGCACAGGCCCCCGCGACGCGTGATGCTGATAAGGTCGGTCGTAATGATGCTTGTCCTTGTGGCAGCGGTAAAAAATACAAGAAATGTTGTGGGCAGTAATCGGCCCCTGACGTTTTAATTTCGGTTTTGTCCTGCTGTGAGCAACAGATGTTTAATCATGCCTGCAGGCTGAATTGACCGTGAGGAGACATCCCATGCCCGGCGGCCCGGATCGGACCATTCCATTCAAACTGCTGTTGCTTGAGGCGTACCCCGGCAGCTTGTTGGCTGTGCGTGATCTTTGGCCCGAGGCGGAGGTTGTCGTGCAACCCGTTGAGCAGGCGCAGGGGGTTGCTGATCTCATTTCGCGTGAAAGAATGCACCTGGTGTTTTGCGACCTGTACAACGGCGGAGAGGCTGGTCTTGCCGTTTTGGAACAAACCCGTCGTGTCCACCCCTCGCTACCTTTTGTCCTGGCACTTCCCGATCAAGACTTCCCCCTGGCGCTAGCCGCCTTTCGCCACGGTGCTGATGATGTCCTGGTGCATCCTCTCGTGCCGTCAGACCTTCTCAACACCAAAGAACGCGCTTTGGCCAAGAGCCAATTCCATGCTGACCTGGCCTTGACCCAGCAGACCGCAGAACGTTCTCTTGATGACTTAGTCCTGCTCAGAACCATCGGCGAGACCACCCTCAGTAGTGATGACCTCCAACAACTCCTGGCTCGTATCGTCGATTCTATCCAGTCGGCTTTAGAGGTGGAGATCGTCTCTTTGATGCTTGCCGATGAAGATGTCCTTGAAATTAGTGCGGCCTGCGGGTTGCCGGAGGAGGTCTGGAAATCGACCCGAATTCGGGCGGGCGAGGGCGTCTCCGGCTATGTCTTTGAACATGGCGAAGCGGTTTTGATCGATGACTTGGCGACTGATGGTCGCTTCCCCCCCAGTGATGGGGTCGCACGTTACCGGACTGGATCGCTTTTGTCGGTGCCGATTCGGTATCAGCAGTATATCCTTGGCGTTCTGAACGTCAATAATAAGCGCAACGGCGAGGCGTTTACCGGTGCCGATCAGGATCTTTTGGTGATGATCGCTCACCAGACAGCCCTGGCGATAGAAAACCTGAAACTGGTCAACCGTCTGCAGAAGAAGACGCAAGAGGTTGAACAGACCCATGCTGATCTCATGAACCTGCATCAGGGCCGGACCCGTTTTGTCTGCAACCTTTCCCACGAACTGAAAACGCCACTGACTTCAGTCTTAGGTTTTTCGGATCTGCTGCTTAACTTTTTCGAACAGATTAGCCCCGAGCAGGTGAGCGAATATATATCCAGGATTTATTCCGAGGCAACACATCTGGAAAAATTACTGACTGGGATGTTGCGACTCTTTTCAATCGATTCCGGTAGTGAAAACTGGCAATGGCAGGAGCTTTCTCTGGGTGCCTGTCTTGTAGAGGTTCTGTCGGAATATCAACTCAGTATAGCGGAACTGGATCTCGACCTTGAATATGATCTCGCCGAAGATCTGTTGCCAATATGGGGGGCTGAGGACAAACTGACGCTACTGCTGGATGCTCTGGTTGATAATGCGGTCAAGTTCAATCGACCGAACGGAACTCTTTCTGTTTTTGGAGAGAATCGGGTTGTAGATGGCTTGCCCGTAGTCTATCTCAAAATTACCAATCAGGGCCAAGCCGTGCCACTTGAAAAAGCTTATGATATCTTTCAGGAGTACTTGCAGTTGGGTGATTTTGACACCGGAAAGCCAAGCGGTGTTGGGATTGGCCTGGCCACGAGTGCTGCTGTTTTACGCCAGATGCACGGTAAAATATGTCTTGAAGACACAGCGCAGGAAGGGGAAACCTGTATCAGTGTTGTTTTGCCGACTCGTCAAGCTTACCAGGAGTTAAAAGATGGAGAAAAATCTTTTTGAGTTACCACAGGGCTTTCGTGTTGCCGCGTGCAGTTCTGGAATCAAGAAGTCCGGAAAGCTCGACCTGGCTTTAATCTGTTCAGATCAGCCTGCCTCGTGTGCTGGGGTCTTTACCACCAATAAGGTGGTTGCGGCACCGGTGGTGGTGACGGCACCGCGGGTTCGTAATGGCGAATGTCAGGCGATTCTGGTTAATAGCGGCAACGCCAACGCCTGCACCGGTGAGGCCGGTTTGGTCGACGCGCTACGAAGCGGTGAGTTGACGGCTCAAGCCCTCGGCATTGCAACAGAATTGGTTGCTGTTTCGTCGACGGGGGTTATTGGCGCGACCTTGCCCATGGCTTGCTTTGAAAAACACATTCCTTTGCTGGCAGAGTCGTTGAATTGTGGTCCAATTGACGCTGTCGCCACCGCGATCATGACCACCGACGCATTTCCAAAAAAGAGTGCCCGGATGATCACTCTCGGCAACCGCGAAGTGCGTATTCTTGGTGTCGCCAAGGGTGCCGGGATGATTCATCCCGATATGGCGACCATGCTGGCCTTTGTGCTGACTGATGCGGCCATCCCCGCCGAGCTTCTGGATCAGTCGCTGCGACAGGCGGTCAACGGTTCTTTTAATCGCATCACGGTTGATCGCGACACTTCGACCAATGATATGGTGCTGTTGCTGGCCAGTGGTGCCGCAGAGAACGCCCCCTTTGCTAGTGATAGCCCCGATGCGGAGACATTTAACCAAGCGTTACGAGAGATTTTGCTCGACCTGGCCAAGATGATTGTCCGCGATGGTGAAGGGGCGACCAAGCTGGTGCGGATTCAGGTCGATGGTGCCAGCTCTGAAGAGGATGCTTTGCTGGCAGCACGCTCAATTGCAACCTCCGCGTTGGTAAAAACCGCCTTCTTCGGCGAGGACGCTAACTGGGGGCGGATTATTGCCGCGGCCGGTTATTCAGGTGCAGAGGTTGAACCTGACCGGGTCAGTATCAGGTTTGATAACGTACCAATGGTCGCCGCTGGACTCGGCCTTGGCCCCGAGCAGGAAATCCTGGCGAGCGAGGTTCTCAAACGGGCGGAGTTTACGGTGACAGTCGATCTGGGGCTGGGTTCTGGCTGCGCCTACTATTATACGTCGGACCTTTCGTATGACTATGTTCGAATCAATGCTGATTACAGAACCTGACAACTGATTTGTTAACTATTAAATGGATCCTATCGCGCCCTACATAGATCATACCTTGTTAAAGGCTGATGCGACTACGCCACAGCTGTCTCAGCTCTGCGAAGAAGCTGTAGAGCATGGTTTTGCCTCAGTCTGCGTCTTACCGCGTCAGGTTGCTCAAGCGGCCCGAATGCTGTACGGCTCAGAGGTCGCAGTCGGTACTGTGGTCGGTTTTCCGCTTGGTGCTGAGACGAGTGCCGTCAAGTCTTTCCAGACCCTTCAGGCGACGTCTCTTGGCGCTACGGAAATCGATATGGTGATTGATCTGGGCGCAGCCCGCGAGCTGCATTTTGAGCGTGTTCTGGAAGATATTTGTGAAGTTGTCTCTGCGGCCGGAGATGTGATTGTCAAAGTCATTATTGAGTGCTGTCTGTTTGATGATGACAGTAAACGGAGGCTGACTGAAGTCGTTGCGGCGAGTGGTGCCCACTATGTCAAGACTTCGACCGGTTTTGCCGAAAGTGGAGCTACTTTGGCTGATGTTGCGCTCCTGTCCGAGACAGCAGCCGGAGCAATCAAGGTCAAGGCTGCCGGTGGAATCCGGGATTGGACGACCTTTCAGGAAATGCTGGCTGCCGGGGCTGATCGCATCGGAACGAGCGCCGGAGTTGAAATTATGCGGCAATGGCAGGCCAGTGTGGGGTTGGTTTGAGGATGAGTTCCCGACGTGTTATTTGGATCATTCTTGATGGGGTCGGTCTCAAGGCTTTGCCCGATGCTGCCGAATATGGTGATGAAGAGGCTGCAACCCTGCCGCATGTTGCTGCAGCATGTGGTGGTCTGCGTCTGCCGAATCTGCAGCAGCTCGGGTTGGGAAATCTGGTGGAGATTGCGGGGGTGCCTGCAGTTGCTGCGCCGCGTGGTGCTTTCGGCAGCTTAATCGAACGGTCAGTCGGTAAGGACAGCATCGTCGGGCATTGGGAGCTTGCAGGGGTGGTTTCAGATCAGCCGCTCGCAACGTATCCGCAAGGTTTTCCTGAAAGTCTGGTCGAGCCGTTTACCGCTATTGCAGGCGTAGAACCTTTGGGGAATGTCCCTGCCGGTGGTATCTCTATCCTGAAAAAGTACGGCGAGGAACATGTAAAAACGGCCAGACCGATTCTCTACACCAGTGTCGATTCGGTCTTTCAGGTTGCTGCCCACGAAGATGTTATCCCGTTAGAACGATTGTACGAGATCTGTTCTCAAACCCGTCAGCTTGTGGATGATTACCAGATCGGTCGGGTTATTGCTCGCCCCTTTTGCGGTAATATCCATGATGGTTTCAGGCGCACGGCGCGGCGTAAGGACTTTTCCATGCCGCCACCTTGTTCAACACTGCTTGATCTCTTGATTGCTGATGGCGTGGAGGTCTCTGCTGTCGGTAAAATTTGGGATCTGTTCGCCGGACGTGGAATATCCAGCAGTGCTTTGTCAGTGGATAATGACGACGGTATGGCGAAAACCTTGGAGGCTTTGTCGAAATTGGACTCGGGCCTACTTATGGTTAATTTGGTTGATTTCGATATGGCTTACGGACACCGCAATGATGTAGCGGGTTTCGGTCGGGCACTGGAAAAATTTGATGACTGGTTGCCGCTCCTTTGTGCCGAGATGCAGCCAGCGGATTTGCTGGTTATTACCGCTGATCACGGCTGCGACCCGACCGTGCCGGGTACCGATCACACCCGCGAGTATGTCCCTGTTCTTTGCTGGTCCAAGCGGATGTCAGAGGGGGTCAATCTGGGAGTGAGACAGTCGTTTGCCGATGTTGGTGCGACTCTGGCGGAGTTCTTTGATCTAGAGACGATGGCGGAGGGTGACAGCTTTTTCAGCGATCTGGTTTGAACCCTTGAGAGCCTGTTAGAGTCACTTCACCCCTTCTTGAGCTGCTCAAGGTTGAAGTCACCGACGCCATTTTGGTGGGCGCTGACTTCGTTGAGGAAGCGTTCCTTGACGAAATGCTGTAGACTTTCCTGATGATGCTTCGGGATGTCGTTGAAAGAGACCCCGAAACCCTGCATATAGTTGTTCTTCGTGTCCGGCGTAACTGTGTAAAGCACGGTCGCTTCAACTTCAATCTCTTTGCCTTGCCCGAGGAGCGGAACCACAACGGTAATGCGATCATCTTTTTTGAGCTGAGCGGGCGCCTTAAAAAAGAGCCCATTCATACTGAGGCTGAGCACTTCGGCAAGGATAAAGTTCTGACCCTGAGTGCTATACATGCCTGGCAACATCATGCGCAGTCGCAAATTCTGACGAGGATGTTTTTCCACGTTACGCTGAATGAATGCGAAAAGATCGAAAAGATCCAAGGGTGGAGCGAGGGTTGCCGTTGGCGTTAAGTTGACTGGACCCGTTGCCTCCTGCTTTAAGGCAATCAGAGGCAACTCTCCGGAATTGATCTTTTCGGTGGTTGCTGCATCAAGCGCCAAGTGCTGGTCAGAAAGAAGTCCTTCGCCGATGATTAGCAGGCATGGGGCGCTTTCTTGAACAAAGGTCATGACATCATGGGCCTTCCTGGTGGAAAGTACCCGGTAGCCCCAGTGCTTGAGAATTGGTTCCAAGGTTGCTAATAGGTCGGAGCGATTGTCGGCGACTATAAAACTTTTCATTTTCTTTGTTCTCTGAGGTTTGTTAAATCTGCCGATTTAGGGTCGGCAGATGAAGTTGTTGCAAAGCGTTAATTACTGCCCATCACCGATACTAGCGCATTCATCATCTCAGAACAAAGGAGAAAGTAGAATGCTGCGTATCGTCAAGTTTTTACTGAAATGATTTTTTGGGTTAATAGACCGTAAAGGGGCTTAACTTATGCTTATTCGCCAGGTTATAGAAGCGACAGAAAAGAAGCTTTTGTGCGCCGGGGCCTGCCGAAGTTATGAGTCTGCTGGTCGTCAATATGACGAAGAGCCGTGTCCAATACGTACCATCTTTCAGGTTGATCGTGATCGCATTTTGCACTGCAAAGCCTTTCGTCGGTTGAAATATAAAACCCAAGTTTTTCTGGCCCCTGAAGGAGATCATTACCGGACACGTCTGACCCATACCCTTGAAGTCAGCCAGGTGGCGAGGACCATGGCCCGAGCCCTGCAACTGAATGAGGATCTGACCGAAGCCATCGCTCTGGGTCATGACCTCGGCCATACCCCCTTTGGCCACGCTGGAGAACGCGTTCTGGCCGAACTTCTGCCTGAGGGTTTTCATCATGTGAACCAGAGTTTACGGGTTGTTGAGGTCTTGGAAAAGGACGGCAGGGGATTGAACCTTTCGCAGGAAGTACGAGACGGTATTTTGCACCACTCCAAAGGCCGAGGTGCTCTGCATGGCAGCAATCTGGTTCTTCCCGCGACACTTGAAGGGCAACTGGTGCGGCTCTCCGATGTGATCGCTTACGTTAATCACGATCTTGATGATGCGATTCGCGGCGGCCTGATTCGTAATGAGGACGTGCCGCCCTTGCTACGCCAGGCCTTGGGAGAGAATCATTCGCAACGATTAAATACTATGGTCAAGGATTTGATCGAGACTACCTTGCATAGCGGGCTTGACTCGGTGCAGCTCTCACCCGTTGTTGCAGAGAATGTTGCCGATCTGCGTGACTGGTTGTACCAACATGTGTACCAAGCTGAACAGGTTGAAGATGAGTTCCGCAAGGCCAGTAGGGTCTTGAAAGAATTGTTTCTTTACTTTATGGCCAAACCGGAGGAAATCGTTGCGTATGGGGGGAGCTGTTATGCTGATGGAGTGAAGGAAGTTGCAGTTGCCGACTTCCTGGCTGGGATGACAGATCGCTATGCCATGAACCTCTATCAGAAACTCTTTTTTCCGCAACCGTGGAAATCTCTTTGATTATGAGCCACCCTCGTGTCGCGAAGCTTGACACCTGAGAAGCCCATATGATAGTTTTTTAGCGCCTTTACGGCTATTTGCCAGTTCTGTCAACTGAAGAAAATGAGAGTTGTCGCCGATTACATGCAAGCTGTTTTTTGAGTCAATGGCGACGCTATCGTACTGCACGTTGTACTTTCTGGCCCGTTTGGCGTGCCTGTAGACTCGAGTGAAAGAAGGTCCGTAACCGGGGAGTTTGATCTTGGCGTAAGCCTTGTTCAAGGCTCGTCCAAAGATACTTGTGAAGTCAGTTGGCGAATCTATCGCCTGTTGGATTTAAAACGAGTGCTCGAGGCACCAGCCCTGGCGTTGTGTGGGTTGGAATGCTAAGGAGATTGGCATGAGCAAGAAACTGCTGTTGGCCGACGACAGTATAACGATCCAGAAGGTCATTCAGATTACCTTCGCCCATGAAGACTATGAGCTGACTATTACCGATAATGGTGATGCCGCGCTGCTGAAAGCTCAGGAGCTCAAACCTGACTTAATTATGTCCGATGTCTATATGCCCGGCAAGAACGGTTATGAATTAGCCAGTGCCATTAAACAAGATCCGACCCTTCGGCATATCCCGGTGCTTTTGTTGGCTGGTTCTTTCGAACCTTTCGATGAAGATAAAGCCCGGAGCTGTCAGGCCGAGGCCTGGATCGAAAAGCCGTTTGAGTCGCAGAGTCTGATCGACAAGGTCTCGGAGTTGTTAGCCGCAGCCTCGGAAGCGGCTGTTGCGCAAACGGCCGAGGTCACCGCTGAAGAGGTTCCCGCTACGGCATTTGAAATGCCTTTCAGCGAGGATCTGGATGCTGTAGAAACGCCGGAGGTCGATCCTTTTGGCGAAATTTCTTTCGCAGAAGAAATCCCCGTTGTGGAACCTGAGGCTATGGAGGTGGCTGATGACTGGGGCGATGTTAGCGCAGCGCTGAGCCCATCTGAACCGCCCGTAGAGACTGATGTTTTTGCATCTGTAGGCGAACCAGAGTCCATCGAAGAGGACTTCTCTTTCGATGACGAAATTCTCGCGGCCGAACCTGCTGCTGATCCTGTTGATGATTTTGCCTTTGCCGATAGCACGCTTGCCGCTGAGGCAGAGTTTGGCGATTTTGACTCGACTGATGCCGAGATCATGCCTCTTGGTGACGATGATATCCTTGGTGCCGAGGATCTTGAACCTATTGCCGAAGAGTCGACTCTGGCCCCCTGGTCTCGCGACGATGTGGTCGAAGAAGATATCTTCGCCGAGCCTATGGAAGAGACCCTCTCGTCTGAAGTTGAGCTCGAACCAGCATTTGAGCCTGAGCCAGCATTTGAGCCTGAGCCAGCATTTGAGCCTGAGCCAGCATTTGAGCCTGAGCCAGCATTTGAGCCTGAGCCAGTATTTGAGCCTGAATCAGCATTTGAGCCTGAATCAGCATTTGAGCCTGAATCAGCATTTGAGCCTGAATCAGCATTTGAGCCTGAGCCGGTTACAGCAGCAGCGTTTGCTGTTGATCAGGCTCCGGCCGCAGCTGAGCCCGTGGCCGATTTTGCCGATGAAGAGCCAGCCGCTGTTGTTGCAACCATGGTTGATATTGAAGACCGTGCGGCGACCTTGACAGAACAGGCTCTAGAGCAGATTGTTGAGAAGGTTATTAACAAGGTTGTTGAACGGCTTGCCGGGACAATTCTGGAAAAGGTTGCCTGGGAGGTGGTCCCTGACTTGGCTGAAGGCCTGATTCGCGAGGAAATTCGCAAGATCAAGAACGCTGCGGCCTGATCAATGAAATTATCAAGGTGAAAGCTGCAAAGCTGACGCCAATCGATTGACTGGAGAAATGGGGATTGTTAAAATCCCCATTTCCTTTTGACGGCAACCGGAGACAGGTTGCCGAAATTGTCTTGCTGGAAGGATGCGACCCTGATGGAGCAAAAGCTAAATAAAGGCTATGAGCCGCACGAGGTAGAGCGAAAATGGTACCAGACGTGGGAAGAAAACGGTAATTTCCGTGCCGACGAAAAGTCCTCCAAGCCTCCTTATTCGATCGTTATCCCGCCGCCCAACGTCACGGGCGTGCTACATATGGGCCATGCCCTGAACAACACCCTGCAGGATATCCTGGCCCGCTGGAAGCGTATGTGCGGCTACGAGGTCTTGTGGATGCCGGGAACCGATCACGCCGGGATTGCAACCCAGAACGTGGTGGAAAAGCAGTTGGCAGCCGAGGGCCTTGATCGTCATGCGATCGGGCGTGAAGCTTTTGTTGAACGGGTCTGGCGCTGGCGTGAAGAGTCTGGCGGACAGATTATTCAGCAACTGAAGCGTTTGGGTGCCTCCTGTGACTGGGAACGGGAACGTTTCACCATGGATGAGGGCCTGTCCACGGCGGTGCGTGAAGTTTTTGTTCGTCTCTATGATGATGGGTTGATCTACCGCGCCAATCGATTGATCAACTGGTGCCCGCGCTGTCATACCGCCCTGTCCGACCTCGAGGTTGAGCATGAGGACAAGAAGGGCCATCTGTGGCATTTGCGTTACCCGGTTGCTGGTACTGATCGGCAACTGGTGGTGGCGACCACTCGTCCGGAAACCATGCTTGGCGATACGGCCGTGGCAGTGCATCCTGAGGATGAACGCTATCAGGATCTGATCGGTAAGATGGTGATGTTGCCGTTGCTCAACCGCGAGATTCCGATTGTCGCTGATGAGTATGTTGATAAAGACTTTGGTACTGGCGCGGTCAAAATTACTCCCGCCCATGACTTCAACGATTTTGAGTTGGGCAAACGTCACGATCTGCCCAAAATCAATATCTTTGATGAGTCTGGGGTGGTGAATGAAAACGGTGGCCCTTACCTCGGTCAGGAGCGTTACGAGGCCCGCGCCAATGTGGTGGCCGACCTGGAAAACCTGGGTTTGATCGAGAAGATCGAGGACTACGCCAATTCTGTCGGTGAATGCTACCGTTGCAGGACAGTCATTGAGCCTTATCTTTCCCTGCAATGGTATGTCAGCGTCAAGCCTCTGGCAGAACAGGCGATCAAGGCGGTACAAGACGGCGATACCCGGATCATTCCGGTGCAGTGGGAAAAAACCTACTTCGAGTGGATGCTCAACCTGCAAGATTGGTGTGTCAGTCGCCAGATCTGGTGGGGGCATCGCATTCCGGTCTGGTATTGTGATAGCTGTGGTGAGATTACGGTCAGCCGTGAAGATGCTGAGGTCTGTGGGCATTGCGGCAGTCGCGAGTTGCAGCAGGATACCGATGTTCTCGATACCTGGTTCTCGTCAGCGCTGTGGCCCTTCTCAACCATGGGCTGGCCAGAACAATCTGAGACTGTGGATAAGTTTTATCCGACCTCCTGTCTGGTCACCGGCTTCGACATCCTCTTTTTCTGGGTGGCCCGCATGATGATGATGGGTCTCAAGTTCATGGATCAGGTCCCGTTTAAAGATGTCTATATCCATGCGCTGGTGCGCGACGCTCAGGGCCAGAAGATGAGCAAGAGCAAGGGCAACGTGATCGATCCGTTGCATATTGTCGATGAATTTGGTGCCGATGCCTTCCGTTTCACCCTGACCTCCTTCGCCGCTATGGGTCGTGATGTCAAGCTCTCCACTGACCGGATCGCGGGTTATCGCAACTTCTGTAACAAGTTGTGGAATGCCAGCCGTTTCGCTCTGATGAACCTCGAAGAGTTCGAGCCGCAGACCATCGATCTGGCACAACTTGAACTTTGCGATGCCGATCGTTGGATTCTCACCCGCCTGGAGCAGACCATCCGTCAGACCGGGCAGGCGCTCGACGAGTACAAGTTCAACGAGGCCGCCAGTATCCTTTATGCGTTTACCTGGCACAGCTTCTGTGACTGGTATATCGAATTGGCGAAAGACGATCTCTACGGTGACGACCCAAGCGCCAAAGCGCGGGTCCAGAGTGTCCTCTTTACCGTCCTTGAGCAGTTGCTTCGCTTGCTGCACCCGATCATGCCCTTTATTACCGAAGAGATCTGGCAGGTACTTCCTGGCACGCGACCGACTGCTTCAATTATGCAGGCAGCTTATCCCGACGGCACCGACTTGCCGACTGATCCAGCCGGGGCTGATCGAATGGAACTGGTCATGGACGTGATTCGGGCGATTCGCAATATCCGTGGTGAGATGGATGTTCCTCCTGGACGGATGGTCACGGCAATCCTTGATTGTAAGTCGGCAGAGGCGATCAATACTCTAGAGCAAGGTTCTGCCGCAATTCGTGTGCTTGGTAAAATTGGTGAACTGACCATTGGCCGAGGGGTCGAGCGGCCCGAACAGTCGGCGACTCAGGTTTCTGGTGAAGTGGAAATTTCATTGCCGCTTGCTGGGTTGGTCGATGTTGCTGAAGAGGAAAAGCGTTTGCAGAAAGAGATTGCCAAGGTGCAAAAAGATGTGGATCTCTTTACCAAGAAGCTCTCCAACGAGAAGTTCGTCGCCAATGCTCCGGCGCATGTGTTGGAGAAGGACCGTGGTAAATTAAAGGATGCCGGGGAGAAGTTAGGGGTTCTTCAGGAGAGTTTGGGGAAGATTCAGTCTTTGAAATAGTTTGTGTTGATGTTTGGTCATGCAAGAGACCATAGATTGATAGAGACATTTAAGACAACAAAATGATGGCCACCTGGATCAATTCCGAGTGGCCATTTTCTATTTGTCAGCAAGAAATTCGCAATTCAGACAATCTGAACACATCAAAACAATGCGGGAGGATTTATAGAAACAGTAATGTCTGGATTTGAACCAGCGCCCCCCTGCTCCCGAAGCAAGTGTACTACTAGGCTGAGCAACATTCTTATAAATCGCGCTGCTGGAACGTGATTGACGATGTGTCAGGACCGAGGTGTTTAGGACTTTTTTAAAACCATTAATAGTGTCAATTCTCGTCGGTAAGACCACAGAAGTTAGCTTTACATTGTAACGCAGGTCCCACAGCGAAAAAGCGTTATTCTTTCCGATTATTCTAATACATATTTGGCCTTCATAGATTTAACTAACCGTAGTTGTTATGAATATTCATTATGAAGATTGCAGGAATGATTATTGCATTAAAGCGAGTAAATTTAAACGGGGCTTAATGGTAGAGGTTTTCAGGAATATCTTTAATCCATTTTTCGATGGCCATCTTGTTCAACTTTTACTCGAAAAGATTGTGCAAGAGGTTCTTTTGTTCTGACTTGCCCTGCCATTCAAAGGAGGCTCCATGACCAAGCTGATAATTGATCCGGTCACACGGATCGAAGGTCATCTGCGTATAGAAACCGAAATTGCGGGAGGAAAAGTCACCGCAGCCTACAGCAGTGGCGAAATGTTCAGGGGATTTGAGCAGATCATGTCTGGTCGTGATCCGCTTGATGCTCCTATCATTACCCAGAGGATCTGCGGGGTATGTCCGGTCAGCCATGCCATCGCCTCGACCTCCTGCTTGGAGGATGCGCTAAAACTTCAGGTTCCAGCTAATGGACATTTGTTGAAAAATCTGATTCTGGGGGCCAACTACCTGCAGAGTCACATCATGCATTTCTATCAACTGAGCGCTCTCGACTTCCTTGATGTTGAAGCTATCCTTGCCTATAACGGCAACGAACCGGCACTGCGCGAGCTGAAAGGCTGGGTAGAAGGTGAGTTGAAATCAAACCACATCCTTCCTGCTGCGCCTTTTCTTCCAAGAATTTCAGGTAAATATCCGGCAAACCATCAATGGAACACCAGATTGCTGAAACATTACCTGGAAGCTTTAGAAATACGCCGTGAGTCACATAAAATGGCTGCTATTTTCGGTGGCAAAATTCCACACGTAGCCTCAGTCATCCCGGGAGGGGTGACCAGCGGAGCCGGCGTCGGCAGCATAGAAGATTTCCGGGGGCGCTTGCGAACCATCAGGCGTTTCATCGAAAACAGCTATCTGCCCGATGTAATGGCAACCGCCAAGCAATTCCCGCAATACTTGAAAGCAGGTCGGGGAGTGCAGAACTTCCTTAGTTTTGGGGTTTTCCAAGAACAGAATAGTCTCTGGCTACCGGGCGGGACCGTGACTCAAGGGAAGTTTGTGCCACTTGATATAGACAAAATCAGTGAAGACATCGGTTTCAGTCGCTACACGAACGACTCTGGAGGTCACCCATCCAACAGCAAAACACAGCCCGAACCACACAAGGCCAATGCATATTCCTGGATCAAAGCGCCTCGCTACGACAATCAGTCCTTTGAGGTAGGTCCCTTGGCGCGTATGACGGTCGCCTACCATGCCGACGTTCAACCTGTTCGTGAACGTCTCGACGCACTATTGCATGAGGTAGGGGGCAAACTTTCTGACCTACCCAGCGTCTTCGGCCGCCACGCGACCCGCGCCCTGGAAGCGTCGCTTGTTGCAGAGCGCATGGAAAACTGGCTCGACAATTTAGTGCCGGGAGCTATCTCTGTTGCGAATTACACTCCCAGCCAGGAAGGCCGTGGCGTTGGACTGACCGAAGCGCCAAGAGGAGCCCTGGGGCATTGGATAGAATTCAAAGCAGGCAAGATCACCCACTATCAGTGTTTAGTTCCGAGCACCTGGAATTTCTCACCCAGAGACTCGTATAAGCGGCCGGGACCAGTAGAAACTGCCATTGAAGGGGCACAAGTCAACGAGACTGACCGAGGCCTTGAAGTTGTCCGTATCGTACGTTCATTCGATCCGTGTATTGCTTGTGCTGTGCACTGATTTGAGGAAAGTTATCTGATTATGAACATCGACCGTCGTACTTTTTTGAAAGATGCGTCCATACTACTGGCCGGCATGAGTTTGGCCCCGGCACTGCAACCGGGCTTCGCAGAAGCTCTGGAAACCTTGGCCAGCGGCCGTGCGCCGCTACTCTGGTTACAGGGACTGTCCTGTTCCGGTTGTTCTGTAAGCCTGATCAACTCGGAAAGCCCGGGACCCGCAGACCTGATAACCCGCTACCTGTCACTCTATTTTCATCAAACCCTTTCAGCTGCAACCGGCAAAGTTGCCATGGAAACCTTAAGTAAGGCTATAGACCAGGGCGGGTATATCCTTGCAGTAGAAGGAGCGGTGCCATCTGGAATGCCTGAAGCCTGCATGATTGGAGAAAAGTCTTTTAACGATCTCTTACTCGAATCAGCCCGGAAAGCGCAAGCCGTGGTTTCGGTCGGAACCTGTGCCTCCTTCGGCGGCATCCCGGCAGCGCCACCCAATCCAACTGGAGCATTATCGGTCGCGGAATTTTTTACGAAGCATAAGCTAAACATTCCATTGATCAACCTACCAGGCTGCCCCGCTCATCCGGGATGGATCGTCGGTAATCTGGCTTACCTGCTCAAAGTAGGCATTCCCGAAGTCGATGACCATAAACGTCCAATCAAAACATACGGCAAACTGCTTCATGACCAGTGCCAGAACTTTGCTCAATATCAAAAAATGAACTTTGTTGTCACCCCCGGAGAAGAAGGCTGTCTCTTCAAGCTCGGCTGTCAGGGTGTAATCACTCATGCGGACTGCCCGATGCGTGGCTGGAACGGAGGCATTAACTGGTGTGTTAAAGCTAACGCTCCATGCGCAGGTTGCGCCCGCCCCGAATTTGCCAGGGACAAGAATTTTGCTTTCTATCGTCTCAACGAACAGAAGAATCTTGAGAACGGAGGCTAATAGATGCGAAACGGCATTCAAATCAAGGTTACCAAGTTCCTGGTGATAGTCCTGCTGGTTGCGTTCGCAATCACCACTTTGGTCTCGACGGTTAAAACAACCTCTCTGCTGCAAGATGCCTCCAGACTTTCAGAAGAGGCACTTCATCAAGCTTCAGCAGAACAGGCGCTTAATGTTTTTAGCAGCCTTGAAATTGGTACGGCAGGATCTTTGGAACGAGGCGAGATGGAGGTTTTCAAGTCGCTGCTGGAAGACCTCGGCCAAATCGAAGGTGTTGAGGAGATCGGTCTCTCGGATCAGGTTGGCAAGATTGTCTATTCAAGCCGGGAAAAGGCACTTGACACAAAGCTGGAACAGAATGATTTTGAGACGGCCATTGAAAACGGTTCACAAATTACTCGGAGCGAACGCAACAACTCTTTGTATCTCTATCGCCCGCACTTAATGGAACAGGATTGTCTGCGTTGTCACTTTAAGGCGAGCATCAACGATGTAGCCGGAGTGACCTACGTTCGCTACAGCCTGGAAAAACTGCGCATAGCTGCGTCCGACATGGCCAAGTTCACAGACAAAGCCACCTGGCAAGCAATGCTCGCCGGCGGGCTGACTGGCCTGGCAGGGCTTTTTGTATCGTCGATCGGAGTATTCTTCATGATCGGCCTGACGGTCCGTAGACCTTTGCAGACAATTTGTGCCGACATGACCAATCTGGCCATCGGGAATGATGTGACATTGCAAAATATCGTATCAGCGCGTGAAGATGAAATAGGCGAACTCGGTCAAGCAATGCTCGATCTTTCGCGATCACAGGACGATGTTGTCAACCTGGCTAAGGAAATGTCCCAAGGAAACCTCGCCGTTGATGTGGGAATACGTAGCGAGCAAGATACCTTGATGAAGGCACTGCAGCTTATGCTGGATCGGATTACCGCGGCTCTGGGCCAGGTCAAGATTGCTGCCGACCATGTTGCACTCGGCAGTCAGCAAATGAGCGAAGGTTCCAAGACCACTTCCGAATCCGTCTCTGAACAAGTAAATATGATCGGCGAGGTTGCTGCGGCCGCCAAAGAAATGGCCCAGAGTATAAGCCAAAACCATAGCTATGCCGCAGAAACCGGGGAGATCTCTGCGCAAGCGGCCAAAGATGCAGCAACAGGGGGCTCGGCAGTCGAAGAAACCGTTTCAGCTATGCGTGAAATCACCGAAAAGATTGGCTTCATAGAAGAAATTTCCCGACAGACAAACCTGCTGGCCCTAAATGCTGCGATAGAGGCGGCAAGAGCAGGTGAGCATGGCAAAGGTTTTGCCGTAGTTGCTTCTGAGGTGCGTAAGCTTGCCGAACGCAGCCAACAATCAGCCGCAGAAATTCGTGAAGTGTGCGCCACAAGCGTCAGCGTCTCTGAGCGCGCAGGATCGTTGATTAAGGACATGCTTCCGGGCATCCGCAAAACGGCAGAACTGGTGCAGGAAATCAGAGCAGCCAGTAATGAGCAGAAAGCCAACTCAGAGCAGATTATCCGTACGGTAGAACAATTTAACAGGACTTCGCAGCAAAATGCCTATGCAACGGAACAATCAGTCTCTATTTCTGCAAATTTGACTATACAGGCAGAACGCTTACAGGAAACGGTTGATTTCTTTAATTTGAAAGAAAAGCTTGAATATTCGTCAACAAACAGTAAAAAGACCTTACCGTCGCCTGAATAACATGAACAATTAAGGTGTGTAATCTAAGCTAAAAACCTTAATGGTCACTCCTCATTACAAGGAGACCAGACCTCGTGAGACAGTCCATGCTATGTTGCAAAGTGTTGGCAGAGGTTGTAATAATCCGGTGCCTCTGCCAATTTCACAGCCTCCGATCAATGTGGGAGGATAAATGTTTATTGAATTATAGCCGTGATACAAAAAGTCAAAAACAGGTCAATAACGTCAAGAACATCGTTTATGAAGCACTTTCAATTCTCGACCTGAGTTTTAGAAAAGAATCCATCCGCATAAATTTATGTGGGACGAGAGACTTCCTCTCGTAAAGTGTAATTTTCAGCAGATCGAACATGTTTTAATCAATATTATAAAAAACGCCTATCAAGCACTAGCCGACAATTTCTCTGATGACAGACTCATCGAAATTAGAGGAGAAGTCACTGATTGCAGCCTTCATCTCACTATTGCCAACAATGGGCCTAATATCCCTCCTGAAATACTCAAAAATGTATTAGCTCCTTTCATTACAACAAAAAGTGAGAACGAAGGAACTGGCCTGGGACAAAGTATCACAGAAGAAATAATGAAGGAGCATAACGGCAAACTAGAAATATGCAGTGAGCCAACGAGCCTTACAAAGGTGACGATGATTCTCCCTTTAAGTGAAGACACATAATTCTATTACGCAGGGGGGGGGGAGCTCCTTGTTTCAGAAGGAAGCTAGTTGTTGGTACTCTTCCGTTGTCTCATAACTCACAATTCAAAGCAAAAGAATGCCCCAATCTGTTCACAAGGTTGGGGCTTTCTTGTAAGTATTACTGCAATTCATTCTTGCAAGACCTAAGGATTTATAGTACGCAGGGCCAGGCGCAGGCTTGGTCATTTCGGTTCATTGATCTCTTAATACCCAAGCTCAACTTCAGCAAGTGTTTCTGCTAGATGCGCACGAATCTTGGAACTACTATCCATGTTGTGGATTTCGGTGTAGCGGTGCTGGACCATCTCCAAAGAGACTCCTTTCAGAAAAGCCTTGGTGCGGGGGATAAACGGCGCTGGTATGGAGAATTCTCGCAGCCCCATGCCAAGCAGCAACAAGAGATTAAGCGGGTCTGTGGCCATCTCGCCACAGAGGCAAACCCCTTTGCCAAGAGAAAGGGCTGTATCGGTCACTTCATAAAGGGCTTGTATCACTGCGGGATGGAGTGGGTCGTAATATTTGCTGACCAACGGGTTGTTGCGATCCGCTGCGAGCAGATATTGAACCAGATCGTTGGTTCCAAGGGCAAAGAAGTCAACTATGTTAGCCAGTTGAGGGACCATGCGAACTGCCGCAGGGACTTCAATCATGACCCCGATCGGAATGTCTTTCAGGTAGGGCAATCCTTCTCGCTCGAGATTCTCCTTTGCTTCGCGCACCACTTCAATGCATTCACGCGTCTCATCCATACTGGAAATCATCGGGAAGAGCAGTTTGACCGGACCGTGTTGTCCTGCCAACAAGATGGCTTCTATCTGGGTGCGGAAAATATCACGATTGTCGAGTGAAACCCTGACTGAGCGCCAGCCCATAAAGGGGTTGTCTTCTTTGGGCGGCTGGAAGTAAGGCAGACCCTTGTCGCCGCCGATGTCTAGTGTCCGAATCGTGACTGGTTGGTCTTTGAATTCTTTAACAACCCGGCTGTAAAGTTCGTACTGGTCTTCGCGGCTGGGAAAATCGCCGCGGGCCATATAGGGGAACTCGGTTCGGTAGAGGCCCACACCTTCAGCTCCAAAGCGTTTGGCGACGCTTATGTCGCTGATTAATCCAATGTTGGCGCGCAGTGTAATTCGTTCGCCATCAGCGGTTTCTGCGGGTTGATCACGATACTCATCAAGGCGGCAGAGCTCACGGTTCTGGTCTTCTTGTAGTCGCAGATACTCGTTCTTTACCGTTTCCAGCGGATTGATGTAGATGCGGCCTGAGTTGGCATCGACAATTAAGCTGTCGTCGGGAGCGATGTTCTTTAACGCGCCGCGAACGGCAACGATGGCAGGGATGCCCATCGATTTCGCCATGATAACAGCGTGGGCATTTTTCTCTCCGCTTTCGGTGACGATGGCGAGGAGATGCTCAGTATCGAGTGATGCCATGTCGGAAGGTAGAATTTGTCGTGCCACCAGAATACTTGGGTGTCTCAAGCGGAGAGTTCGGTCTGAGGTGTCACCGACCAGATTGGCGAGAATACGACGGCCGATATCTTCCATATCTGCCGCCCGCTCCCTGAGGTAGGGGTCTTCCATATTGTCGAATGCCTCAATGTAGCCAGCAACGACTTTCTCCAGAGCGTAGGTGGCACCGTGCCTTTTTCGAATCTCTTTCTTTAGCTTTTTGATAAAACTGCGATCCTCGAGGATCATCAGGTGCGTATGGAAAATTGAAGCATCATTCTCTGAAAGACGTTTTGCGACGCGCTTTTCCAGGTAAATCGTCTGGATACAGGTCTTCTCCAGAGCACTATCCAAACTCTTTAGCTCTGCCTCAATGTCGATCTCTTCCTCGTGTAGGATGTCGGAAAACCCAAGGCGCTCCTCAAGTATGGATGCCGGACCGAAAGCGACACCAGGGTAGGCGACGTTACCCGCCAAGGTTTTTTGACCCGTAGCCTCTTCTGCTTCTTCTCTACTCTCAAGGGATTTCAGAGAGTTAAGGGAGTTAAGGGCATGGGTTGCGGCTTCTGTGACACGCTGATTCTCCTCTTCGTGTTGACGGATTGAGTCGAGAAGGCGTGCGTTAACTACGATGGAAGAGATCTGAAAGGCGATAGTGGATAAGGCGCTAATCTCGTCCTTGCTGAATTGACGGGGTTTTTTAGTCTGTAAAACAATAACGCCGAGTGGGTTTTTGCGGTCAAACAAAGGGATACCAAGGAATGAGTGGAATCGTTCCTCCCCGGTTTCCTTGAAGTAGCGGTAGCTGGGATGTTCTTGAGGTTCTTCGATGGCTATGGCGTGGCGTTTTTGGGCCGCCATGCCGGTGAGCCCTTCACCAATACGAAGGGTGACTTTGCCAACAGCACGACGTGAAAGCCCTTTGGTGGCGCGCAAGCGTAGAGTTTCGTTGTCGGCTTCGAGGAGATAGATGGAGCAAACGTCTGTACCCATGCGACGTGCCACAAGTGACACAATGTTGCTAAGGGTCTCGTCGAGGTCGTGTGACTGTAGAATCAGCGTGCTGATATCTTCAAGTGTGGCAACGCCTATTTGTGTTGATGGTTTGGGTGACATTAGCTTTCCGTCTGTTGTTCTGTGAGGCTAATCCTGTCCCTTTCGTCGCGCAAGATCTCTTGTTGTTCGATCTTCAACAAAACCAGCGCCGTCGTGCTTTGTCCGTAAGCCAGGGGGCTGGTGGTTGATGACATAAGTATACACATGGGACGCTGAGTGGATAGATACGCTACGCCATGATAGCGGAAGGTCTATGGTTTGATGAAGTAAAAAACATTATGGGTCAGCAATAAGCTTGATTGACAGAGTTGTCAGGGGTTGATCGGTGCTTTTAGGTTGCAGGCTTTTCTGATGTGGAGATAAAAAAACGCCGCACGGGGGAGAGAGATCCCGTGGCGGCGCAAACAAGGGAACAGGATTCCGTTAAGATGGAAGAGTTGTCCCTAGACAGTTATAACTCCTTTAGCAATCTTTGTGCCAAAAGTTCATGCTTTCTCATTGGCCCCATTTTCTGGGCCTTTGAGCAGTTTTTTGGGTATGTGACGGCGCGGGGTGAGGCTTGAAGTGTGCCACTAGTGGCACTGTCTTGTACCGTATATAGGGAAAACGCCGGAAAAGCGGGTGATATGGCTGTGCCATTATTGGCACAACAAATTTAATCCGTAGCAGTAATTGATAGACGGGCGGGTTGAGGGTCGATTCCGACCGGTATTTCAGGAGGGCTCTTTGAAGTCTGAACCGCTAAGGCCGTAACGATTGATCATACGATAAAAAGTACGTCTGGGAATGCTGGCCTGGCGAGCGGCGGCAGAAACGTTGCCCTTCTCTTCGCGCAAATAACGGGTGAGCAGGCTCTTCTCAATCTGGTTAACGTGCTTCTGACGTTGACTGCGCAGGTTGGTTTGGTTCTGTTCGTCAGGTGCCTGCAGCAGGAGTTCACCGAAGATGACCGGTAGATTGCTCAATCGTATAATTTCGTCGTGGGTCAATACCGCTGCTCGTTCAATAATGTTCTGCAACTCTCTGATATTCCCCGGCCAATGGTATTGACGCATGGCCAGAATTGCCCGATCTTCAATTCCGACCAGAGATTTGTTGACCCTGGTGCTGGCCTTGACAATGAAGATCTGAACCAGCTCATCCAGCGACTCAAGCCGGCTGCGGAGGGGCGGCATCGTAATGGTGAAGACGTTCAGTCGATAGAAGAGGTCTTCACGGAACCAGCCCTCTTCGACCCCTTTTTCAAGGTTGCGATTGGTGGCAGCGATCAGACGGACATCCACCTTGGTTACGTCGTTCCCTCCGACGGGTCGAATCTCACCGCTGTCGAGTACGCGCAGAAGCTCTGCCTGCAATTTGGGTGTGATGTCACCGACTTCGTCGAGGAAAATTGTGCCGCCATCGGCTGCTTCAAAAAGTCCGCGTTTTTCGCTGATAGCGCCGGTGAAGGCACCTTTTTTGTGACCGAAAAGTTCACTTTCGAGGAGGCTGTCAGTTAAGGTTGTGCAGTTGACGGTTACCAGCGGTTTGTCCGATCGTTGGCTCTGAGCATGAATGGCGCGGGCCGTAAGCTCTTTGCCGGTACCGCTTTCACCGCGAATCAGAACCGTCGTTGGCGTTGGTCCGACTTGGTGGATGAGCCGGATAACCTCAATGGTGCGGGGATCTTTTCCCGCAATCGAGGTTTCGCCAAATTCCTGATTCAGGGCGCGTTGTGCCAGTTCATATTTCTGGGTCAATTTGATGTGGTCTTCTTCCAGGCGTTTAAGGGAGTAGGGCAGGCACATGTCTCTTTCCGCAAGTTCCCGATATACCGCAACCGCGTACTCTCGGCAGTCAGGGTAACCGCAGGCACCACAATTTAACTCATCATTCTGGTCGTACTTGTCGGTCGCCTGTAGAATCTGGCGTAATCGCTCGCTACTCGGCATACTTGGCCGTTTGTAATTGTTGGAGAAGGTTCTCGAAAACTTGGGCAGTGGTACGTCGGCGATATAGGTTGATTTGGTGCGATAGTAGAGATCGTGACTCAGGTGCTGGTCGATGATCAGGTTGCGCTTGGAAAAGGTGGTCAGGCGATTGTTCCTGCCAGGGCCGCCAATGCAGCCGCCGTTGCAAAAGCGGATGTCGACCAGCTTTGGCGAGATTCGTTTTGCGGCTAAATCTTTGATGACCTCCAGAGCGTTTTCTTCACCCTCAGTTTCCACATAGTCCGGGTTGACTATGTGGCTGTCGATATCGAAGGCTTGAAATGGGCCGCCGGAAATCGCAAACAGCCGACCACGCTGTGGCTGGATGCCGTCAAAGGCGGTCTCTCCCATCCGTTTGAGGTCCAAGCCATTCTCGGTAAAGAGTTGACTCAGTTCCTGATATGAGATGACGCAATCTATAGCGCCCTCGGTTTGTTCGGTCGTAATCTCAAACTTTCCAGCAAGGCACGAACTGACGTAGATTACCGGCGTCTGAGGGTCAATGCGGCTTTTGATGAAGAGGCCAATGGCGACCATCGGTGAGACGGCACCAATCAGGTTTTTAAGAAGTTGCGGGTAGTGTCGTTCAATTAGCTCAACGATGGTCGGACAGTGGGTTGTGATCAGGGGGAAGGCTCGGTCTTGTGCCAGGGCTTCACTGTAGCTTTCGCGCAGCAGGTCGACGCCTGCCGCACCCTCGTGAACCTCTTTGAAGCCGAGTCGGCGTAGTCCTGTTACGAGTTGTCCAGATTTGATGTCATTGAAGAAGGCCGGGTGTGAGCAGCCGAGGATCGCGATCGGCGACTTGTCGGCGGCAAGGAACTGCCGACACTCTTCGATGTGGTCGGTTGTGATCTTGGCTTTTTGCGAGCAAATTTGTACGCATTTACCGCAGGCAATGCAACGATCGCTAATCACTTCAACGTAATTGCTGCGAACGCCAATTGCCTTGACCGGGCAGTTGCGAACGCAGGCGTAACATTTTCGGCAATTCTCTTTTATGGTGATGATTGGACCCATAATAGTCCTTCGGTGATTAGCCCGCGGGTGGAAAGATTTTAGATTGTGCCACTTTTGGCACGACCATGTCAAACGGGATTTAATATGACCCCCCCCCTTTTTTTACTCGTTGCAACGACAGAAACAAAAAGGGGCGCCTCTGTACGGAGGCGCCCCTGTGGGTTTGTTCAGTTGCTCAACAACAAAAGATCTTTATCGCCGAAGCACCTTGATCACAGCAGAGAAGTCTTCTTCGCCTCGACCATCTTTAACCGCTTGCTCGTAAACTTTGAGAATGGCGTCATTGGCTGGTAACTCTAGATTTTCTTTGTCGGCGACTTCTTTGACAATCTGCAACCCTTCATAAACATACTTGAGGGCCAGGTTTCGGGAGAAGTCCCCACGCGAGATGGTGCGGCCCTTGGAGTGCAAGAGCGGCGAGGCGACGCCGCCAGAATCAAGCACTTCGAGAATCCTGTCGGCGCTGAAGCCCAATTTGTCGCCGAAAACCAGGGCTTCGGCCAGACCTTCCATTAGGTGGGCCTGGAACAGCGTGACCACGAACTTCATCCGGGTCGCGGAACCAACCTCGCCGACATGGATGAGGTTAAGCGCAAAATAGGAGAAGAGTTCGCGGCAGCGACCGAGCAGCGCTGGGTCACCGCCAGCCAGGACTGTGAGCATGCCATTGGCTGCATGCTCCTTGGTGCCCCAGACCGGTGCTTCCAAAAACATAATGCGCTGTTTGGTGGCTTTTTCCGCAAGTTCCAGGGTTGTCTCCAGGGAATGTGTGCCCATATCGACGAGGATGGTGCCAGGATCAAGGCCGTCAAGAAAACCTGTTTCCGTCGAAAGAGCGGCTTCCAGTTCTTCTCGCTCGGCCAGAATCACGATGACCAGATCCTTGCCCTTGGTGGCTTCCACGGCCGTTGACGCTCCGGTCGCTCCACGTTTCACCAGATCACTGACCGCTTCAGCATTATTGTCAAAAACGGTCAGATTATAGTTACCCTTAATCAGGTTGATTGCCATGTGCTTACCAACCGTCCCGAGTCCAACAAAACCAACCTCTTTAATCATGAACTTTCTCCTGTCTTGATACTTGGTAAGTAGAAACGTTTAACATCCTATACCGGGTTTCGTTGAAAAACAACCGGTATAACGGCATAGTCCCTGCCTTTTATGAACAACCCCATAACTCAAGAGTGAATTTTAACATAGGCCCTATGAGGACAGAGTTCAAACAGGGTGAGTTCACCCCAGTAAATCAGCCGAAGTTCGCTGATTTCAGGTCATTAGCTACCAGTTCATTGCGAGTCCGACAGACTGCTAGCGATTAAAAGAAAGGGTTCTCTTGTTTGAGCCAGACCTCGAATATTTATCTGTTGATTCTGCTTCGTTGATTGCGGCGCTTGACATGGATCCTAAAGCCGATTAAATTGCGCCCAATTGGCTTTATTTGGGCGTGAGTATGAGCTTGCTAACCTTTAATTCTCAAGGGCTTACCAAATGATCGAACCTTTCAAGATGGGATATACTGCCGTCGGCGGACTCGGGATCTTTATTCTCGGCATGAAGTACCTGTCCGATAGTCTGCAGTCGCTTTCGGGCGGAATGATTCGCAAAGCGATCTCGTCAGTGACCACCAACCGATTTTTAGCGGTGTTGGTTGGTTTATTTGTCACGACCTTTGTCCAGTCATCTTCGATCACTACGGTCATGGTTGTTGGTCTGACCAACGCGGGGCTGATGCAATTGACCCAGGCGATCGGCGTTATCCTCGGCGCCAACATCGGGACCACCATCACCGGTTGGATTCTGGCGGTTAAGGTCGGCAAGTACGGTCTGCTGTTGATCGCCATTGGTGTCTTCCCGATGCTCTTTTCCAAGAATGATCGGATTTCGGCGAGTTCCAAGGTGCTGGTCGCTTTGGGCCTGATCTTCTTTGGTCTGGAGATCATGAGTGGCGCGTTTAAACCACTCCGTAGTGATGAAAGCTTCATGAACCTGATGCTGACCCTTGATGCCCAGTCATTGCTGAGTATCCTCGGTTGCGTTGCAATCGGTTGCATGATGACCATGATTATCCAGAGCAGTTCGGCGATGCTCGGTATCACCATCGCGCTCGCTGCGACTGGAGCTATCCCGCTGTATACGGCTGTCGCTCTGGTTCTGGGTGAAAACATCGGCACCACCATCACCGCCCAGTTCGCTGCTATCGGCGGATCCATTGCCTCGCGACGCGCGGCGATGGCCCACAGCGTCTTTAACGTGCTGGGTGTTTTTATAATTATTTCTTTCTTTTCTCCTTACGTCGACATGATCGAGAGGTTTGTGCCAGGTCTCTCAGGTTTTGTCGGTGCCGACGGGGGCCGTCCCTACATTGCCGCTCACATCGCCATGGCGCACACTTTCTTCAATGTGACCGCCACCCTGGTGATGCTGCCGTTTCTCAACCATCTGGCGAAACTGGTCACCAGGATGGTGCCAGAGAAAGCGGGCGCAGAAAAAGGCGCCTTCAAGTATATTGGTTCTCCCGGCACCATGCCCGTGGCGATGGGGATCTCGATGGTCTTTGAGGAACTCAAGCGGATGCAGGCCTCTGTTCAAGAAGTCCTGACCCATGCGGTCGATTATCTGCAGCGCGACCTCAAAGGGCGTGATCGCGTCTACCGCAAGGTCAAGGATCTCGAAGAAGCAACCGATATCATGCAGCACGAGATCACGACCTTCACCGTCACCCTGATGCAATCCGGTGGTGCTAGTACTGCACAGTCGGAGCGGGCTTACAGCTATGTCCGTGCCGCCGACGAGCTGGAGTCGATTGCCGACTACGCCTATTCCTTCTGCTCATATATGAAAAGGCTCGATAAGCACGATCTCGATTACAGTGCGGAGGGCTGGAAAGATTTGCGCAACTTCCATCATGAGGTGTTCACCTTCTTCACCCTAGTCTGCAATGCCTTCAATGACGAAGATGTGAGCAGTACCCGCAAGATCTACGATGAAGCGAATCGACTCAATGATCTGGCCGATGAAGTTCGTAAGGCGCATCTTGCGCGGATGAAGCAAGGTTCCTGCGGCGCACTCCCCGCCCTGACTTTTAGCGATATGGCCGTTGCGCTGCGACGGATCAAAAACCACACGGTCAACCTGCACGAGGCGCTCTTTCACGAACTCCCGGCAGATGCTTGATTCCAGCACTGGCAGCGAGTTCATTGATAGTCCGACCGGCTGCTAGAAACTGATCTTTTTACCTAAGGAATTTAACCGATGTCTTTTGACTCTCTTGGCCTGTGCGATGAACTTCTGAGTGCGATTTCCGGTCAGGGTTATACTGTGCCGACCCCTATCCAGGCGCAAGCGATCCCGGTTATTTTCGAGGGCTGCGATTTGCTGGCGGGGGCTCAGACGGGTACCGGCAAGACGGCGGCCTTCGCCCTGCCCATCGTGCAGGTCCTGAGTGAAACGATTATTAAGAAAAAGCGGAGAAGTCCCCGCGCTCTGGTTTTGGTGCCGACGCGCGAACTGGCGGCTCAGGTCAGTGAGCAGATGCAAAATTACGGACGGCGTCTGGCGCTACGCTCGACCATGATCTATGGCGGGGTCAACATCCAGGCGCAGTTTGAACGGCTACACCGCGGCGTCGATATTGTGGTCGCAACGCCGGGACGATTGCTCGATCACGCGGAACGGGGCACGATTGAGCTTTCTGAGATCGAGTTTCTGGTGCTCGACGAGGCTGATCGGATGCTCGATCTGGGCTTTATTGACGACATCCTCAAGGTCGTGGAGTATCTGCCGTCGCAACGCCAGAACCTGCTTTTTTCGGCAACCTACTCGCAAAGTATCAAACAACTCGCCGACGAACTGCTCGATCAGCCGCGACGGATTGAGGTGGCACGCCGCAATATTGCCGCTGATGCGGTGACTCAGGCCGTTTATCCGGTGGAGCGCAGTCGCAAACGGGAAATGCTCTCACACTTGATTCGTAAGGGCGAGTGGCATCAAGTGCTGGTCTTCACGCGCACCCGTTACGGCGCTGACAAGCTGACCGAAGAGTTGCTCTTCGACGGCATTAAAGCCGCTCCTATCCATAGCAATAAGAGTCAGTCGATCCGGACACGGACTCTGGCGGAGTTCAAACAGGGTGAATTTCGGGTGCTGGTGGCGACCGATGTGGCGGCCCGTGGTCTCGACATTGAAGGCCTGCCGTTTGTGGTGAACTACGACCTGCCGCAGGTTCCCGAAGATTATGTCCATCGGATCGGCCGCACCGGTCGGGCCGGAGAGGATGGCGTCGCCGTTTCGTTGGTCTGCCCGGCAGAGCAGCCGCTGTTGCTGGCTATTGAGCAGTTGCTTGAATATGTCATCCCACGACAGAGCATTGCGGAATTTCCCCAGATTGCAGTCAAACGTGGCGTAAGGGCGAAGACGGGCAAAGCGGCAAAAGGCTCGTCCAAGCCCAAGAAGAAATCCGTAACCTCGGCAAAGAGCCGACCATCGCCAAAGACTAAGCCACCGGCAAAGCAGGCTCCAAGCTCTAAAAAGACCAGAACCACCCGACGGGATAAAGCTGTGACCGCACAGCCCGCCCCAAAGGTCGGTCGCCGCTTGAGCAGGACCAAGCCCAGTAAATGACTCAACCTCAAGCCAATAACCCCCTGCATGGCGTGACCTTGGAGCAGATCGTGAACCGTCTGGTCGAGGCCTATGGTTGGGACGCGTTGGGGCAGCGTGTTGATATTCGGTGCTTTCAGAGTGACCCCTCGGTAAAATCCAGCCTCAAATTCTTGCGAAAGACTCCCTGGGCGCGGAAACGGGTCGAAGACTTATACCTCGCCAGCCAAAAGAGCGAATTGTTATAGTGAAGGCTCTTTACATCTGAGGCCATTCCCTGTTTAAATTGACGTATTGTTACTGATGCCAAGACAACCTGCGGGGCTCGTGACTGTTGCCTCGCTGTCTGCATAGCTTGACCGTCGCCAGAGAAAGCCTGGGCCTTTCTCTGACCTGATTAAAAATCTTGATGTTTGCCCCGGCGTGGAGGACGCACCAATGACACTAGAGACATGTACGGATGCCGCTGTCCTTCATCTGGGTCTGGCAAAGGTTCGCAACCGACGCTGGATACTCTGGGCAACCATTCTGATCTACATGCCAGGCCTGATCCTCGCGCTTGAGTTGGGGGCCGCAAGCGGGACCCTTGCGAAGTTATTCGCCTGCTGGATTGTCCTGCTCTGTATCGCTGTCGGCCTGGCGACTGTCGTCAAATGTCCCCGTTGTGACAATACCTACCATACCAACGGACCGACCTTCTTACCGGTTCGCAGCTGTGTCCATTGCGGGTTGCGTCTGAATGCCGACAAAGCGAAATGAACCTGGTGTTCCAGCCTCTGGTTATAGTCTTCTTTAAACGTTTTCTGCTCTCAATAGAACATCCGTCCACCAATGATTCCGCTTGGTGGTAAGGGGCTGTTGTTATGAAACAGATACTGCTCTTTCTGCTCTTTGGTTTTTTTCTGCTGGCCACTGATCGCACCGAGCTCTGTGCAAAGATCTATAAGTATGTGGATGATAAAGGCACGATGTCCTTTGTCGATGATGAGTCAAAGATCCCCGCAAAATATCGGACCAAAGCCTCAAAGCTTAAGGAAGTGACCGATGGGATGTCTCCCGAAGAGCGCAAAACTTATGAGGACAACAAGAAAGCGGAGTCGGCCGGGAAAGCTGCCGCTCAGCGTAGTGCCGAACAGCTCAGGTCTGAGAAAGAAAGCCGTGCGGCAAGTGTGACTCATGTCAATATTATGGGGAATATGGTTATCGTCCCCATCAAGGTTCGGCATGGGCGTAATACCGCAACCTTGAAAATGTTGCTCGACACCGGCGCCAGTAAAACCGTTATCTACTTGCCAGCCCTGGAGCGCTTCAGCTTTCGTCGGAGTGAGCTTGGTTTTGCCCAACTTGCGGGCGGCTATGTTGTGCCGACCGAAACCGTTGAGTTTTATAAGGTCGAAGTCGGGCCATATGTACAAAAGCGTATGTCAATAATGATTATTGACAGTGTCAGAAATTCTCCTTTCGATGGCTTGCTGGGGATGGATTTTTTGCGGCAACATAAATACGAAGTCGACTTTGCCAGAAGTGTTATCGTCTGGAATGATTAAGTAACCGGCAAGGCTGTTTTTGGCAAAGCCATCCATCTCCGAGTCGCCAGCGCCGCCGTGCTTTGGCAGCTTTCTTTCCCGCCCAAGCGAGTTTTCTGCTGCTCAACCGGAAGGTTCGTTGCGACCCGAGATACCTTTCGAAAAACCACGGCAGCTGCACTTGAAAAATCCTGAAAAGTACGTGGAACTGAGAAAATTCTACCAACGCGATCCGCAGCAGAGGGTTGAATTTCGAACCTGTGGCGGCGAAGGTTGTTTATGAATGAACTGATACTCTTTACCGATGGCAGTGTGCATGCGCAGTCGAAGGTTGGCTATGGGGCTTATCTTCTGCTGTCCCCTACGGAACTTTCGTCGGCGGAGTTGAAGTTTCGAGTGAAGTTGCAGCGCTTTGAGCAGACCTCTTCAACCAAACTGGAGTTGCAGACGTTGTTGTGGGCTCTCAACGAGATTCAGGTTTCTGGGTGCAGATTAACGGTCTACACGGATTCTCAAAACCTTGTCGGGTTACCGGCAAGACGAGAACGCCTGGAGCAAACGGATTATCGTTCCAAACAAAACAGACGGTTGCATAATTATGAGCTGTATCAGGAGTTTTATCGGTTGACTGATCGCCTGGATTTTGAGTTGGTTAAAGTCTGTGGCCATCAGGCGTCAAAGCAAAAAGATCATATTGATAGACTGTTTACGCTTGTGGATAGAGCGTCGAGGGCCGCGCTGAGAAATGAGCCTCGCTGATTTTTATCGCATGAGCTCACGCCGCTTGGTGTTATCTTGACCCATACGCGCACATCGATTAATGTGTGCGCCCTATTTAACTGTTACGGAGCCTTGAAATGTCCATAAAACCTGCCATGTCTGGAATCAACTCAGCTGATTTTTCCCGGTTGTCGCCTGCCGAACAAATTGATGTGCTCCGCTGTCAGGATGCCCGGCAAAAGACCAGCTTGATTCTTGACGCGCCAAACGGTGCCGAACTCATGGCTCAATTGTCGGCACAAGAGGTTTACCTGCTTGCTGTGGAGCGTGGTCCAGAGCATCTTCCCGAGTTGCTGAGCCTGGCGACCCCCGAGCAGTGGAGCGGGTTCATTGATCTCGATTGCTGGGACGGTGACCAGTTTAATTCCGATAACACCCATCGCTGGCTTATTTCGTTGCTGCAGGGTGAAGAAGAAACTGCCTTTACTGTTTTGAGTGAGATGAACTTTGAGCAGCTGGTCCTGATCTTCAAGGCTGAAATGGACATCTTGTCGGGTCCAGATGCAGATGAGAACAGTGACGCCCGGATTGATGCAGTCAAGCGTGATGGCGGCTACGAGATTTCCTATTACACCGAGAATGGCTCCAAGCTGTTCGGCAGACTTCTTGATGTACTGCAAAGCTATTCTCCAGAATTATTTGTCTACCTGCTAGAGGCGGTTCGCGCCGAGACCATGGGCCTGATCGTGGAGAGTGTTTACCAGCAACGGACCGGACGTCTGCAGGATATGGGCATCCCGGAATCTTTTACCGCGCGCAAAGTTTATACCTGGCTTGACCCGGAGTCGTATCGTCAGGAGCGACCGATTAAGCTGACCCCCGGTGTGAGTGAAACCAGTGCCCCCGGTTTTACCCTGACGCTGGTTCGACCCAAGGGTCTGCTGGCCGAAGTGTTGGCTGACGGGCTGGATGAAAGCCTGGCCTGGGAACTGGCCAACGTGGTTAACAAGGTGATCATGGCCGATCGGATTGAGATGGGCAACGTTGATCAAGTCACCCAGGTGATCAGCAAGGTCGATGCTTATCTCAACCTGGGGCTTGAGTGGCTGGCTGATAACGATGTTGCTGCCGCCAGAAGCTGTCTGAATGACTGCTACTGTGAAGACTTGTTTCGCCTCGGCTTCAGCCTGACGCTGCGCCTGAAACGCCGCGGTGATGCTCTCTTGAAAACCACGGTTGCCCCTTACCTCAATCACCATTTTCGTTCTTGTCTTGCGGCGCTCAAGCAGTTTCCGCCACTCTTTTTTGAAGGTATTGCCGATCCGACCCGAGGTGGTACGCGCCTCTTTGCCACTCTTGCTGAGATCGGTTTAGCGGAGCAATGGCTTGGTCAAATTGAACTTCAGCACCAGCTCTTTGTCGAAATCATGCATTTTCCACTGCCGGATCCTCAGGTCGTGAACCTTGACGGTTGTCAGCCCAATGATGTTGATGATCTGACCCTGGTGGAATTCTTCCTGACCGCGCTGGCCAACAAGCTTCTCGGACGGGACTTTCTGCCCCTGCCGATCGCCGAGGAAGAACTTGCCGGTCTGCACGGCATGGTCTCGCAATCGGGAGAGATGAACCCACGTCTGCGCGAAGAAACCGTGAAGTGGCTTGAATCGTTATTGCCGGGTTGCGGTGCTTTTGCTGCTTATTGCCTGGATGTTTGGGCTGGGGAGTTTTGTTCGGTTGGTTTTGAAGATATTGATCCGCGCTTTGTCGGTGGCTTGATTATCCAGCTTGAGGAGCTCTGACAACAAAAGATTTGCTGAGAAGGCACTGGGGCGCAACGCAAAACAAGAATGTTTGTCTTGGTGTCTCCGTGTCTTTGTGGCCAAACGCTCTATATTTTCAATCTTCCGGTAGCGGTTCCGGCTGCTCTTCAATCGGGGGTTTGCCGCCGGCAATAATCCCCTTAAACCATTCGGGCCGATTGTCGGTCGAATCATTCACCGAATACTGGTAGGGACTCTCCAGAAAACGAACGAGCTCCTCAAAGTAATCCTTGGTGAATTGATCGATCGGTCGTTCTGAAAGTTGGTTGCGAATCTGAATAATCCTTTCTATAAAATCTTTTTTGAAGGCCGCGTTTTGTTCACTCAATGAGACTAGGGCGATGAGTAACACGTGACTGATGGCCTGAATTTGACCCGCTTGACTCTGGATCGTCTCCGCAGACTTGGTGGCAAACTCGATCATCTTCTGCTCAATTTCTGTCGGTTGGTCAGACATATCCTCTCCCCTTTAAAAACAAAAAAAGCATGCTCGTTCGCAGAGGACACAAAGCAATGCAACTGTTTGTGCTTTAACCCTGGCCTGGTGGTTCACCTTTGCGTGAGATGAAACTTAAAATCCGGTAACAGCCTTTCTTCGCTCGTTGAATTGCCCTTGCGACTTTCCTCGTAATTATAGCTGATTATTGGCTGGAATGATGTTCCTCGACCCGCATTTTCTGCCCGGTTTCAGTCAGGTAGAAGAAAAGATAAGTCGTGCGCTGCGCAGAGCTGTGCAAGGTTTTGAATATCGTTGCGAAATACTGCAACTTGATTCCTTGTCCTTTAATTTCATCAGTTTTGCTTTGCACGGCTTTTTGCACCCAGTGCTGTTCGGCTGAGGTGAGCGTGGTCTCAAACAGAGCGGGAAGGTGTCTGGTGACAACGCGTTCACAACGGGCATAATCGTAGGCCAGACTTTCTAAAAGACGTGTTTGCAATGCGTCCTTGTCGCGTGCCTGGATGATTTCAAAGAGGTTCTGAACGAGGGCTTGACGACTCAGTGGAAAACGGAACAAGTCGCGCTGACGCCATTGCCCCGCCAGCCATACTAGCCCCGCAGCAAAGGAGCCGGTTGCTGTGCTTAACTCGTGTAGAAACGTCTGAAAACAGCCGCTGTTGTAAGTCAGGTCGATAAGGCGACTGATCTCCTGTAGCTGCTGTAACTCCGCAAAGGATAACTCTTGACTGGCCAGGACCGTGTACGGCGGATTCGGGTCAAATCGGATCTGCAACTCTGCGGCCTGATCACGCAGTGGCGAACCCGGGAGCAACTTGACCGGTTCGATTTGCAGGTGTTGCGGCGCAAGCAGCATCACCCGGTCGATCGAAGCGAGAAAGTTGTCAAGGCGATCACCGGGTAAACCGGCCACCAGGTCAAGATGCAAGTTGATGCGATTGCTTTTGCGCAGATGCCGTACATTCTCTTCGAGTTTTGTCAGGCTGACCTTGCGATCAATGGCGTCGAGGGTGCTCTCCAGGGTGGATTGTACGCCGATTTCAAACTGGAACATCTCAGGCGGCACTGTGTCGAGCAGTTCAAGGGTCGGCTTGTCGAGCAGATGGGCGGCAATCTCGAAATGGAAATGGGTCGACTGATTGTGTTCAAGAATGAAGCGGAACAGTTCCCTGGCTCGCTTGGCATCGTAGTTGAACGTGCGATCGATCAATTTGACCTTGGCGACCTTGTGCTGCATCAAAAAAAGCAGGTCGCTGTGGATGCGTTCGAGCGAATAGGAGCGCAGGTGGTTGTCGCGGGCACTCAGGCAGAAGCTGCAGCGGAAGGGACAACCCCGGCTGGTTTCGTAATAAACAAAGCCGCGCTTGAGGTCCGTCAAGCCGAGCCGGAAAGGCGAGGGGATGCTGTCGAGGTCAGTGAGCGGCGGGCTGTCAGGTCCGCTGACCAGTTCTGAGCCCTGGCGGAGCACGAGGCGAGGGATGACGCCCGGTGGCTGTCCCTGTTGCCAGGCCGTCAGTAAAGTTCGCAGCGGTTCTTCGCCTTCGCCGCGGATCAATGCCGTAATGCCAGGATGACGGTCAAAGAGTTCGTCACCCTCAAAGGAGACTTCGGGGCCACCCAGGACAATGCGCAATTCGGGGCGGGCCACCGACAGGGCATCGACTAAATCGAGGATTTCCCGGCGGTTCCAGATATAGACCGAGAAGGCGACGACCTCCGGTTTCTCCGACAACAGCATGGCGAGGATTGATTCTCTCGGTTCGTGAACGGTGAACTCGCGGATCAAGAGGTCGCCGCAATCATCGCCACAGTAGGCGACCAGGCAGGGCAGGGCCAGGCTGTTGTGAATGAATTTGCTGTGCAGGGTCGTCAGAAGTGTGCGCATGGGGTAAGAATAACCAAGCTGCGGCGAGACATAAAGGAGAAATGTTGGGTTTTCGCACGAAGCGAAGAAATTTATACGTATTTACAACTTTAAGAGATTAATCTTTTTCGGACTTATAACCAAAACAAAGGTTAGCCACTAAGTCACCAAGACACGGAGCAAATGTTTGTATTCGTCTTTAAACAGCAAAATTTCGTAATCGTAAATATCGATTTTTACCGGGCAACGTAAACTTCTTGGTGGCTTCGTGCCTTAGTGGCCAGCAATCCTGTTTTCTGGTTTTAAACCTGTCAAAGTTTAACTGCGTGGAACGAACTTGCCAGGCTCCACATAGGTGCTGTAGTCGTGACGTCGCCAGCGGAAGGGCAGGTCAACAATCTCCCCTGGGAGGGTGATATTGTAGAGGGCGCGCAGGGCCTCCAAAACCACCGCGCGTTGCTGGGCGGCGTTGCCTGGCTCACCCAGTGGGTGACCGAAGGGCCAGCGCAGGTACACGGTTCGCGGCGGCTGCACTTTCTCAGTGTACTCGCGCACGATTGAGATTCCGATGGTCGCGATGCCCGCTTTTTCAATCTCTCTCTGGATCAGTCCCACGGACTGATTGCAGATGCCTCAGGCCGGAGTCAACAGCACGACGTCGATGTCGTCCTGTCTGAGCCTGGCGACGACTTGCTTTGCCGTTTGGCTGATCAAGGTGGCAATGTGGCGGCCGTCGATGTGGCCCATGAAAGAGTAGTGCGTGTCGGCCAGAGAGCCGATGACACCTTCTTGCTGCAATTCTCGCAATCGGTCGAGCGGCAGTATGATGTTGAGATCCTTCTCGGCGTCACTATGGTCGTAGTAGTCGTGAGTGATTCGGTAGTCGTCACCGATGGTCGCACTGGTTATCTCCCGAAAGCTCGGGTCGCCTTCGCTGTCTTGCATGTCAAAGGGGGCCTGTTCGGTGTGGTGAACGCCTGAGGTGGTGACCACGGCCAGTTTGCAGTCGCTCAGAGGTTTTTTCAAGGAGGTCCAGGGGATCGCTTCGCCCGACTCCCATGGCTCATAGGCGGTGATGAAGCGTTGTGCGAGACTTGGGTAGCGGGTGATCACTTTAGCGATCAGGCGATTCTTGATTCTATTTGTTATCGACATCCAGCTTTCTCCTGAAACGTTGGCATTAGAGTAAAATCTACATTTGTATTTTTATCGGTCTTTGCCTCGTTCGTCAACAATGTGTGCCTAAATGGCGCGTGGAATGTCGCGAGTCCATCCAGCTTTTCGAATGGGCTCGGATCTTTGTAATTTTTATGTGTGGCTGTTCATTGAACAATAGGGCGTTCGCTGGCGCTGGTCAGTGAGGGCGTAACGGAGAAATTGTTTTAAAATAACTGTCTGTGGTAAGTTTTAGTGATTATTTCTTTTCCCGAAGATTCAAGAGCAGAGGTATCACACGTGGCAAATAGCAAAACCATATTGGCGGTGGTCGCCGACGAACAGGGTGAGGTTTTTGAGCATCCTGATCTATTGATGGCGGGCATGAATGGTACCGATGTGGTGCGACCGCTGGCGGCAGAAATGATCCCGATGCCTGAAGGCAGCCGCCTCTTTACCATCCCGCAGACGCCACCGATCGGCTTTGATCGCCGCAGCGGTCAGCGCCTGACCTCTGAGCGAATGCCCAAACAATGGGGTGGCGGCTCAATCCAGGCGGTTTCCGCATTCCTGACCCCGGGATATACCCGGACTCTCTTGCCTGCTGCCGATTATCAACGTAAAAAGATGACCCTGCCGCTCTGGTCGTATACGGCTGTCGGCTGGTGCGTCGAAGAAGAACGCTTCTATGTGGCGGGCGTCCAGGTCGACCTAAACCGGCAATGGCAACCCGATCATTTTGATGATCGCAAGCTTGATCCGCTGGTGCGTAAAGCTTTGCAGGTCAACCCGGAGAATCGCCTGCTGGAACAGTTGTCGCGTTGCGCCCTCGACTACCACTGTTTTGCCGCGAAAAATCTGTTCTTCCGGCGCTGGGAAGCGCCTCTGCCGACCTCACCCACCTGCAATTCCCGTTGTATCGGTTGCATCTCCAAGCAGGAATCAGACTGTTGTCCCTCCAGCCAGGAGCGGTTAACCTTTGTGCCGACGGTCAAGGAACTCTGCGAGTTGGCGGTGCCGCATCTGCAAGAGGCACAAAACGCAATTGTTTCTTTCGGCCAGGGCTGTGAAGGGGATCCGATCCTTCAGGCGGATGTCATCAGCGAGGCGGTGCGTGAAATGCGTCAGCAGACAGATTACGGCACGATCAACTTTAATAGCAACGCGTCCCTGCCTGATGCCATTGACAACCTGGCGACCGCTGGCATCGATTCGATTCGGGTTTCTCTCAACTCGGCTCAGGAGTCTTTTTACCATGCTTATTACCGCCCCTGCGGCTATCAATTTGCCGATGTGGTTGAATCGCTGAAGCGGGCCAAGGCAGCCGGTCTGTACATCATGCTGAATTACCTGGTTTTCCCAGGGGTGACGGACCGTCCCGATGAAATCGAAGCTTTGGCCGAGCTGGTCGAGCTGGTTGGGGTTGATATGATCCAGATGCGCAACTTGAGCCTTGATCCGGTGCTCTATCTTTCCTCGCTGGGGATAACAGGCGGCGGCATTGGCATGCTGAAGATGCTCAAACAGCACAAACAACGCTTCCCAAAGTTGCAATATGGCTATTTCAATCGAACCCGAGAGACCTTCTTCCCGGATGGTTATGAGACGGAATGGCCGATTCATGCTTGAGCGTTGATTCTGCCGATCCCTAACCCTTTGGTTGTGGATCGGCTTAGCTCAGCCCTGATAGTCCGACTCGTCTCTTGCCTGTTGACATTTAATATATTCAGAAAGTATGATGCCTCCAGTTATTCACTCAACGACAGGAGCAAATCATGCGTACCTTCCTTATCTCCATTCTGCTGTTCTTGATGCTGACACCGTCCGTTGCTTTTGCTAAAACCTTTGGTCAGGGCGTTGCCCTGTCAGAAGAGACCGCTATCTCTGCTATTTTGGATCATCCTGAAAACTACGTCGGTCAAAAAGTCAAAGTCACCGGGCTGGTGGTTGATGTATGCAGCAAGAGAGGCTGCTGGATTTATCTGGCCGGTGACCGGGATTTCGAAAAAATTCGGATCAAGGTCACCGATGGTGAGATCGTCTTCCCCATGGAAGCCCGCGGCAAAATCGCAAGCATTGAAGGGGTCGTGGAAAGCCTCGAATTGACCCGTGAAGAAGTGATCTCCCGACGAAAACACCACGCCGAGGAGACCGGAGAAGCCTTTGATCCGGCGTCTGTGACCTCAGGGGAATCGATTCTCCGTGTCCGTGGATTGGGTGCCGAAATTCCTGGACTCTAGTGATGAGTTGGCGACGTTGGAACTCTGTCTTACACCGTGATATTGGCTTCCTCTGCGTTGGCTTGACCCTGATCTATGCGATCTCTGGGGTGGCCGTCAATCATATTGCGCAGTGGAATCCGAGCTATCGGGTGGAGCGGGTCGAAACCAATATCGGTCCGGTGGTGGGCAATCCTGGCGATGCCGGTACCGTTCGAATGATTCTCGAGCGTCTTGATGAGCCGGGCAAGCTTGAAAGCAGCTATCGGCCAGATCCCGGGAGTTTGCAGCTGTTTGTTGATGGCCGCTCAATCCTGGTTGAACTGGTCAGTGGTCAGGTGGTGCATGATCGTGCCATTCCCCGTCCCGGTTTGCGCGAAATGAATTTCCTGCATCTCAATCACCCGAAAAAAGCCTGGACCTGGGTTGCCGACCTTTACGCCGTGGCGTTGGCGTTTCTCGCCGTCAGCGGTCTCTTCATGATGCGGCGCAAGACTTTGCGCCGTGGACTTGTCCTGAGTGGTCTCGGGGTTGTGCTACCGTTGCTGTTCTTGTTGTTTTATCTCTAGCCGCCGGTTTGATCTTCTGGGATTTAAGACCTGCGGTAGCCTTCTTGACCCTGATAAATTGCATGTTTTATCTGAATCCTCGCTCGAAGTTGAGTAGGTAGAACTTGATATCTGCTGGATGTTGGATACTGTTGCAGCAGCTATTGTGCTCCTGTCGGCTGTATTTAAATTCCAACTGTTGATCATTAAGTGAGGGCCTTGATATGAATTTTGAGCTGACCGCAGAGCAACGCTTGATTCGTCAGACCGTGCGGGCTTTTGCTGAAAATGAAATTGCTCCGGGGGTGAAAGCGCGAGACGAAACAGAATGTTTCGATCGTGAGTTGATGTTCGATAGGGTGGCAGCGTTAGGCCTCGCTGGGGTTATTTTCCCTGAAGAGTATGGTGGGGCTGGTGCCGATTACATCAGCTATGCCATTGCCGTTGAAGAGCTTTCGCGGGTTTGTGCCTCAACCGGCGTGACCCTCTCTGCTCATCTTTCGTTGGCGGCCAACCCGCTTTATCTGTTCGGAACCGAAGTGCAGAAGCAAAAGTACCTGATCCCGCTTGCCGAAGGCCGTAAAATGGGGGCGTTCGGCTTGACTGAACCTTCTGCCGGTTCGGATGCTGGTGGGACCAGAACAACGGCAACCCTTGCTGGCGACGAATGGATACTGAATGGTTCCAAAATTTTCGTCACCAATGGAGGTGAAGCCGAAATCTATATTGTCTTTGCTCGCACCGATAAAGCGGCTCAAAAGCATCATGGCATCAGTGCTTTTATCCTGGAAAAAGACACGCCTGGGTTTTCCTTTGGTAAAAAAGAGGAAAAAATGGGAATTCGTGCCTCTTTGACCAGAGAGCTGGTGTTTGAGAATTGTCGGCTCCCGAGAGAGAACCTTCTGGGTGAAACCGGAGCAGGTTTCAAGGTGGCGATGAAGACTCTGGATGGCGGTCGAATCGGCATCGCCTCTCAGGCCCTGGGCATTGCTCAGGGGGCTTATGAGGCGGCCTTGACCTATGCAAAAGAGCGCAAGCAATTCGATACGCCAATCGCCGAGTTCCAGGCGGTTCAGTTTCAGTTAGCCGATATGGCGACTCAGATCGAGGCTGCCCGGCTTTTGACCTACCAGGCTGCTTACCGTGCCAGCGCCAGCTTGCCGTATAGCAAGGAGGCGGCTATGGCCAAGTTGCACGCATCCGAGACCGCTATGAACGTTGCGACCAAAGCGGTTCAGATCCATGGCGGCTACGGTTACACCCGCGAGTACCCGGTTGAACGAATGATGCGGGATGCCAAGATTACCGAGATCTACGAAGGGACCAGCGAAATACAGCGGGTCGTTATTGGTGCGACCATCTGTCAATAAACCCAGCTGGTTGTTCCCTCCTGCACCTTGGGCTCTGGCGGCGTTAGTCCATGTTGTGCTCTTCGCAGTCCTCAAAAGACCAGACCTCGACAGCTTGTCCCACTTGGACAGATAATACATTGCCTTCGCTGTTGATAACGGTCCCTAGTTCCTTGGTGTTAAGGTTCCTGACTTGGCGCATGTTGCCGTGTTTAACCGCTTGACAGACGTTGACCAACCCTTCAGCATTCATTGGATTCAGAGCCTCCTCTGGCAGGTAGAATTTCCAAGCTTTTTACCTGAGGAGCCGACCATTTTCTAGCTTGTAAAAAAAAAATATATTGTGTCTAATGTATGGTTCAGATGTTGAGTGTAACTTTTGAGATAATCGATTGATTCTATAAGTATAGCCACCAAGGAACGAACCCTGGTGGCTATACTTTTACTGGTAATTAATACCCTGAATGTCTGTCAATGAGACACCCTTTCTCTTAGTGTCAGCATCGTTGTCCTGTTCCTCCCGCAATCATTCCAAGCTGCCGTTGAACACGTTCTGTAGGCTGTAAGTCGGTTCGTCGGGTCGAGATCCTGGCCGCCCTTTTTATAGTCTCAGAATCTTGTTTTGCAGGATCAGGATTTCAAACGCCATCAGCGCTTTGCTCGCCACCTGCCGTAGTTCGATGACAGCTTCCGAAAGGTCGGCCGATGGATCATCGACATAGATCAGACCGACGACGCGACCCAGCATGCTCATCGGCAGCAGTAAGGCGCTTTTCGGTGCTGGCTGGCCGAGGAAGGTGGTCAAGGCCAGGTTGGCACCGGTTGGGGGGACCGGGCCGAGAACATAGCTGTTGCTCTCGACCGCAGTCTTTAAGACTGAGGGTTCGGAAATCGGCAGCTGAAATTGATCGAAACCGGGTATTGGTTGACCGTCTCTGACCGAGCGCCAGCCGGTGACCTGCCCGGCAACTACCATGAAAAGGGCGGCACGTTTGTAGTTCGCGCCCAGATATTGAATCACAGCGTCAGCGACATCATTACGGTCAGCAATGTTGACCAGAGCCTGTGCTGTGGTGGCCAAGGTAATCTCTTCGTCTTCCAGTTCTTCAATCAGATCTTCGTTGCTTAACTCCTCGACAACTTCAATGACCTCTTCAACGTCTTCAGGAACGGCGGCTTTTTTCATCTTCTGTTTATGGAAGATATGCTCTGAACCGGGGATGCCGAGGTCTTCTTCGACCTCCGGGGCTTTAACCGCGGTCTTGGGGGCTTTAACCGCAGCCTTGGGGGCTTGAGCAGACGGTAGCTGGTTCAATTCATCGCGAACCTGTTTGGGCGGTGCAATGTAGCGCATAGTGCGTTTGATGTTGTAGTACTTCTCCAGCGCGAACACCATCCGCACTTCCAGGGCCAGGACTGGGACGATAATGAAGCCGGTGCGAAAAGAGAGCTCATCGATCACTTTAAGATGGTGGGGGTCGGACATCGCCAGGGTCAGTTTTTTGCCGCTGACGGAAACCGGAATGACCTGGTGTTTTTCGGCCAGATCCTGGCTGATAAGGTTGATGACGTTCTCGGGGATTTTCTGCAGTTCTCCAGGTTTGACGCAGGGGACACCGAGCAACAGGGTCAGCATCTCGGCCAACGCGTGTTCGGTAATGAGGCCCATCTCGATCAGGATGGTTCCCAGCTTCCCGCCGAAAATAACCTGGGCTTGCAGAGCCTCTTCAAGTTGGGCCTGGTTGAGCAGGTTTCTCTTTATCAGGAGCTCGCCAAGTTTATCGGCCATAATTGTCCCTAGTTCTCTGGTGCTGATGTCGATGCTTCCGCTGGTTTTACGGCAGCAGTTACAACCAAAGGTTGACCAATGAGCTGGGCCAGAATCTTTCCTGCGTGGGCGTTGAAGTCGCCACGGTTCGCCGCTGAAATCGGGTCTACCGCTGAAACCTTGACCCGATGTGGATTCACCGCTGAGCCGTTCTTGTACATGCGGAAGCAGAGGTGTGGTCCGGTGGCCAGGCCAGTACTGCCGACGTAGCCGATGCGTTGTCCCTGAGCGACCCGTTTGCCTTTCTGTATTCCCTTGGCAAAGTTCTTCATGTGCAGGTAAATGGTCTCGTAGGTACTGTTGTGGCGAATTTTTACGTAGTTGCCGTTGCCGCGAGTGTAACCTTTTTTGATAATGACGCCGTCACCGACGGTTTTGATTGGTGTTCCGCTCGGAGCAGCATAGTCGATCGCCGGGTGAGCCTTCCAGGTTTTGGTGATTGGGTGGAAGCGGCGCATGGTGAAGCCCGATGATATCCGCGAAAATGAGAGTGGTGCCTTGAGAAAAGCTTTTCGCAGGCTCTGACCCGATGCATCGTAGTAGTCGGGGTGGCGGTCGCCATCTTGAAACAAGATCGCTTCGAAGGTTTTCCCCTGGTTGGTGAACTCGGCGGCCAGGATTTTGCCGTAACCGGCTGGCTGCCCTTCACGAAAACGCTTTTCCACTAACGCCTGGAAAGAATCGCCCTGACGAATATCGAGGATGAAGTCGATATCCCAGGCGTAGATGTCAGCCAGATTCATTGCCAGAACATCGCTCTCGCCAGCATTTGTTACCGCTTCAAACAGGCTGCTTTCGATGGTGCCGCGCACCCGTTCAACTCGGGTGGTATAGGGGATAGGGATTTTTTCGACCGAGAAAGTATCGCCATCCCGGGCGATGATCAACTGCTCGTCGCGATCAATGTCGTACTCAAAACGCTCAAAATTGTCGTCAGACAGGCAGAGTCGATAAGGTTGACCGGCACAAAGCTTCGAAAGTGGAAAGACTGGCTTGCTCTGCTGGTTGAGCACATAAATTTCGCCGGGTGTAAAGAAGTCACCGAGCAACCCGGTCAACGTGTCACCCTGAGCAACCGTGCCTTTGACGAGCTCTTTACGGATTTGTGGCGCCGGTGGGTTTGTCACCTCCGGGATCACAACATGCGCTTCGGTGTCTGTGACTGTCGGACGCAAAAAAAACGGGACGACGAGAAAGACGGTTAGAACCAGAAACAGCCAGAACCGCCAGCGAATGGGTGGCCGGCGCCGACTGGCCATGGAGTTTTTCGGCGGGTGAAAATTGAAATCCAAAGTTGTATTCCTGCGAGATAAAAGCGTTAATATCTTGAAAAAGTAAACTGAACTATCCTAACAGGTGCACGGTCTATTTGTCCAGATGACAGTGTCTTTTAGGCCGTCAGTCACTATGAGGTTGCTCACTCTCAGATCTAATGCGACAATCAATTTTGAATTTTAAAACATCTTGCAATACGTAGACAAATTTCTGAAAAAACAGACTGTTTAACAACCACACAATCACAGATTAATTTTTTGGAGATAAGTATGATCAACCAACAACGACTCGCTGATGAATTTGCCTGGCTTGCATCAATTAATAGCCCACCCTTGAGGGAAAGCGTTATCGCGAAGTATCTGTCGGAGCGCTTGGAGCAGCTTGGCGCGGTCGTGCAGTTCGATGATGCTGCGACGGCAACGGGAGGGGAGGTCGGTAATCTGGTGGCAAAGTTGCCCGCGGTTGGCAGTGACGCCGAACCGATCCTTTTTTCGGTGCATATGGATACGGTAGAGCCTGGCGGCCAGGTTGAACCAGTGTTGCGAGACGGGGTTTTTTACAGCGCCGGGGAGACGATTTTGGGGGCCGATGATAAAGCCGGGGTCGCTGAATTAATTGAAGCTTTGGAAGTGGTGCGCGAACAGAAAATTCCCCACGGCCCGATTGAAGTTGTCATGACCATTGCCGAGGAAATCGGCTTGGTTGGAGCGAAGAATTTCAACTACGAATTAATTTCCTCGCGGCGCGGTTATGCGCTCGACACCCCGGGGATCGACTGGATGGTCTTGCGGGCACCAGCGGCAAATCGTCTGTTCATCGAAATTACCGGTCGCGAGTCTCATGCTGGGGTGGCTCCTGAACAGGGTCTCTCTGCGATACTGACTGCGGCCCGGGCTATCGAACCGATGCAGTTGGGGCGGATTGATCATGAGACCACCGCCAATATTGGCCGGATAGAAGGAGGCGTCGCCTGTAATATCGTACCGCGCAACGTCCGACTGGAAGGCGAGGCCCGCAGTCACGATCAGGAAAAACTCCGAGTACAAACCGAGCATATGCGTGACTGCTTCCAACAGGCAGCCCAAAGCATGAGCTGTGAGATCGACGGGCAAACGGTTCAGCCTCAGGTTGTGTTCGATGTGCAGCCTGATTACCCGAGTATGTTGGTTGCAGAAGAGGCCCCGGTGGTCAGTTTGGCCAAAGCGGCGGCGGCGGCGGCCGGTCATGACCTTAAAGTCAGGGTTGGCGGGGGCGGCAGCGATGCCAATATGTTTAATGCCCACGGCATAGAAACGATCATTCTTGGGACCGGTATGCAGCGGGTTCATTCCGTTGAGGAGCATGTCGCCGTGAACGATATGGCCCACGTTGCGGAACTTCTGGTTGAGATCATCCGTCATGCTTAAACCTTCAAGCCCTCTGGTTCAGGCTGTAATCAGTCCTCGCCAGATTTTGTGAGTGGCTAAAATGAAGTTTTCTCCTCATGTCGAAAAAGTCCCGTTTCCGCCGATTTCCGAAGTTAAAGGCTGGGTCGCCGACTGCACTTTCTCAGCGGAGAGACCCTTGGTTGATCTCTGCCAGGCGATCCCCGATTATCCGCCAGCTCCTGAGTTGCTCGACTTTCTACGCGAAAAAGTGGGTGATCCTGCTGTGGCGCGTTACAGCGTTGACGAAGGTCTGCCAGAGGTTCGTTCCGCAGTCTGTGCCTGGTACGAGCGCCGTTATGGTGCGGGGCCCTCTGTGGATGAACTCTGCCTGACCATTGGAGCCAGTCAGGCCTTCTGGCTGGCGATCATGACGCTCTGCCGGGCTGGTGATGAAGTGATTCTGCCTGCCCCAGCATATTTCGACCATCCGATGGCGTTACAGGCCTTGGGGGTCCGTTGTGTCTGGGTGCCGTTTCGCGAGGAGACCGCCGGACTGCCGACCATTGCCGAGATCGAAGCAAGGATAACCTCTCGCACCCGGGCGGTACTGCTGGTTTCTCCGTGCAACCCGACTGGTGGAGTGATTCCTGCGGAGCATTTGCTGGAACTTTATCGTTTGGTGCGCAAACATGATCTGGTCCTGATTGTTGATGAGACCTACCATGCGTTTCTGCCCGGAGAGATCCTCCCTCACCGATTATTTCAAGAAGATCGCTGGCAAGAGAACTTTGTCCACCTGGCCTCGTTTGGTAAAACCTTTTCCCTGACCGGCTACCGGGCTGGTGCCCTGGTTGCCGGTTCGCAGATGATCCATCAGGCACTCAAGGTGCAGGATTCTATGGCGGTCTGTCAGCCGTGCCTGACCCAACATGCGGTTGCTTTCGGCTGCGAGTTTCTCGATGACTGGGTACGGCAGAAGAACAGCATGATGCAGCGACGTCACGAACTGTTTGTCGCTCTTTTCAACGTGCCGGAGAATCCTTTCCAACTGATCGCCAGCGGCGGCTTCTTTGCCTGGATCAAGCATCCCTGGCCGGACATTTCAAGTCGTGCCGCAGCCCAGCGCATGGTCGCAGAAGGAGCTGTTGCCTGTCTGCCGGGCGAGGTTTTCGGCCCTGACTTGAATGGCTATCTGCGCCTTGCTTTCGGTAACCTGCCAGAAGCAAAGATGGCTGCAGCCGTTACCCGATTTCTTGCCCTTTCTTATTGAAAGGCCCCTATTCGATTGCTAGAATTTCCACCTGATGGTCAAGAATGCCTCATAGTTAAGGCGTGAAAGAGGTTTTCGAGGTTTTTTTATTGTTGGTATTTATTAATTGGTGTAATCTAATTCATCGTGGGGGCAAGGATAAAGGTTTGATTCATGGGTGTTTTAGCTTGGGTTGTTATGGCTGCACTGTTGTTGTTCGGTGCAGTGGCCGGGTTTTTAATGTACCGTTCCGATTTTTGTATGGCCGGAGCGTTTCGTGATATCTTTCTCTTCCAGTCATTTAATATGATTCGGCCCCTTGTCCTGCTGGTTACACTCAGCGCCCTGTTGTTCGAGTTGACTCATCTCCTTGGCTGGTTGCCTGTTTATCCCTTTCCGTGGTTTTCACCGCCTGCAGGCGTCAACCTTATCGGTGGCTTGATTTTCGGTGTTGGTATGGTGTTGGCTGGTGGTTGCGTGGTGGGCGTGCTTTACAAGATGGGTAGTGGTAGTTTGCTGGCGGCGATTGCTTTTCTTGGGCTGCTGGTTGGTAGTGCGCTCTATGCAGAAATTCACCCCTGGTGGATCGCTGTGGCGAAACAAACTGTTCTGACCTCAGGCGCAGTGACCTTGCCGCAGCTTTTGGCGTTGCCGTCAGCTTATGTGGTTCTCTTCTTGGTGGCAGCTGGAAGCTTTTTGTGCTTGAGATGGCAACAAGCCGGTTTTTGGCGCACCCGTAATTCGGCGGAGGGGTTTGTGCCGCGATGGTTGACCGCCTGTGCCCTGGCTTTCCTTGGGCTGTTGACGGTGTTGGTTGCTGGCATCCCTATCGGGGTGACGACATCTTATGCGAAGGCGGCTGCTTTGATCGAATCATGGTTTGTGCCGCAACATCTCTCGGGTTTGACTTTTTTTGCCAGCCAATCAGTTCAGTATGCCGTGCCCATCGAAGGTGTGATGCGCGCTGGTGGTGCTGGCCCGAATTTTGATGTCGTCGCTATGTTGCAGGTTCCGCTGATTCTCGGTATAGTTCTTGGCTCATGTCTCTCCGCTGCTCTGCTCGGTGAGTTGCGGCTGGTCTGGCGGTTGCCAAAACGTCAGGTGACGATGGTTTTTGTTGGAGGGGTCATTATGGCTCTGGGGTCGCGTATGACTCCTGGATGTAATGTCTGGCATCTCTGGGGCGGTCTGCCGCTGTTGACGATGCAGAGCATGCTTTTTGTTGTCGGTCTGCTACCTGGGGCATGGCTTGGTAGTATGGTTTTGAAACGGGTATTGCTAACGGAGAGCACTCAGGCAGACAAGGAATTAACAAGATGGAAATAATTGAAATCGATATTCGTGGGCAAGTCTGTCCGTCGTCACTCTTGCTGGCGTTGCGCAAACTTAATCAATATTACGCAAAAATAGCCAGCGGTGATATTACTCTGGTGATTTTGACCGACAATCGGGATGCAACCTCGACCATTCCTGATGCGGCTCACAACATGGGAGTTGCTTCCGCGGTGGAGAAAGTCGACGGCTATTATCGCATTATTCTGCGACAACAGGACTAGCTATCTATGTCACAACCACGTCAGAACCATTCTGCAATAAACCTTGACGAGAAATGTGAGCTTGAATTGCTGCGCGAGGAGAATGCTCGCCTGCAGGCAAGCAACAGCGAACTCTATGGCTATATTCGCCACAAGGTTGATGATCTGCTATCAATTATCGGCACCAAAACGCTCAAGCCTGAAGATTTTGATGACCTTGGTCTGGTTGAGTTCGACCCGTTAGGGATCATTTCAAATGCATTTGAGCATGTCCTCAAAAATTTGCGTGCAACCAACCAGAAACTGCACTTCGCCCATGACGAAATCCAGACGGTCTTTGATACTGTTGGTGCTGCCATCCTAGTTCTGAACCCGCAAGGATGTGTGGTCTCATACAACCAGAAAACTCAAGACCTACTGATCGGTCGTGATGTTGATGTCACTGGTAAAAGCTGCCAGGAATACATTTGTCGCAATCAAACGCCGGACGAACGCTGTATGTTTAAAAAAGTCTCCAGTAAGGGGCGGGAGCAGCATTTTAATAACTGGGATTTTAACGGCAACAGCTATAATGTGGTCGGTCGCCCAATGTTTGATGAGACGGGGCAGCTCAGTCATGTGGTCATGAGTTATTCTGACGTTTCGGCTCGTCGCAACGCTGAGACAGCTATGTTTCTGGCTTTGACTGAAACTCAAGAGGTTAACGCTAAACTTCACGGCATTCTGAATTCTGTTGCCGATAGCGTGCTGGTGACCGATGCGACCGGACAGATTGTGTTGATGAATCGCCGGGCCGAAGAGCTACTTGGGCTTTGCCTGGCAGATAAACGGGCACAACCTCAAATCGATCTGCTGCCGCATCAGGAACTGGTTGATTTCCTGCGAATGGCTCCGGCACAAAGTCAGGATCTTCTGGTCAAGGATTTTTCGTTCTCCGGGGCCAGCGGTCAGGAACATATCCATCAGGCCCGGGCGACGGTGATTAATACGACCAAAACTGGTTTCAAAGGTTGTATTACGATCCTTCACGAGGTCACCCAGGAACGAGAAATAGATCGCATGAAAAGTGATTTTATTTCGACCGCCGCTCATGAATTGCGAACCCCCTTGACAACGATCCTTGGTTACGCTGACCTCCTGTTGATGGAAGAGGAATGGAGTCCGGTCGAGCAAAGAAATTATTTGGAGCTGATTCAGAGCAAGGCCGAACGGTTGGGTGATATCGTTGGCGACTTGCTTGATATCAGTCGAATTGAGTCTGGAGAGGGGTTGGACCTTGAGGCGAAGCCTTGTGATCTCGTGCTGTTTTGCAAGGAGGTTCTGCAAGGTTTCCATCTTCAGGCGGCAGCCCATGAATTCGTCATTGATATTGTCTCACCAACGATGATCTTAGCTGACCGCTTTGCTTTTCTTCAAATTCTCGAAAATGTGATCAGCAACGCCGTCAAATATTCACCTCAAGGGGGCATCATCAAGCTCTCCGCTGTCGAGAAGGATGGCTTGTGCCAACTTTCAGTTGCCGATCAGGGCCTTGGCATGACCTCTGACCAGATGGAAAGGGCTTTTGATAAATTCTATCGGGCCGATGCCACCAATACTGCAATTTCTGGCACCGGGCTTGGTCTGACGATCGTCAACCTCTTAGTGGAAGCTCAACACGGTCTGGTGCATATTGCGAGCGTCCCGGGGCAGGGCACCACTGTGACCCTCACGTTTCCTTCCGTCTGTGATTAACCCGAGCAGGAACCTCTGTAGCTCTCCTCTCCCCTCCGTTGTTGGTGTTCCGGCCGGTCTGTGACACTATGAACCGGTATGAATCATTCAGAGCAAACATATCCTGTCGATCACATCCTGCCGAAACTGCAGCAGGCGTTGCAGCAAGCCCGTGCGGCGGTACTGCAGGCTCCCCCTGGTTCCGGTAAGACTACGCGAATCCCTCCCGCACTTTTGAATTCTGATTGGTTGCAAGGCCAGCGTATCATCATGCTCGAACCGCGACGGCTGGCGGCGACCAACGCTGCCGGGTTTATGGCTCGCCAGCGGGGTGAACGGGTCGGAAAAACGGTCGGTTTTTCGATCCGTTATGAACACAAGACGTCCGCTGACACCCGGATTGAAGTCATGACCGAAGGTTTGCTGACCCGGCGGATGCAGACCGACCCAGAACTCTCCGGCATCGGGCTGGTTATTTTTGACGAGTTTCATGAACGTAGTCTTCATGCCGACCTGGCTTTTGCGCTTTGCCGCGATATCCACCAGGGCTTGCGCGAAGATCTGCGGCTGCTGGTGATGTCGGCGACGCTTGATGTTGCTCCGCTCAGTGCGTTACTCAACGATTGCCCCGTCATCGAAACCCGTGGTCGAAGTTACCCGGTGACAACCCGTTATCTGGAGTTGGAGCCAGCAGGCTCAATTGCTGACATAGCTGCCCGCGGAGTGCGTCAGGCCTTGAGTGAAGTCGAAGGTGACATCCTGGTCTTTCTCCCCGGTGCCGGTGAAATTCATCGCTGTCAAAATCTTCTCGCCGAACTTTCGCCCAAAATTCAGCTTTGTCCTCTCTATGGCGGCTTACCGTTTGCCGAACAGGAACGGGCTATCTTGCCCGGATCTCAGCGACGGGTGGTGCTGGCGACCAATGTTGCCGAGACCAGCTTAACCATCGAGGGCATCAGTGCTGTTGTTGACAGTGGCTGGGAACGACGGCCACGCTTTGATTCAGCGCGGGGGTTGAACTTTTTAGAGACGGTGCGGATTTCGCAGGCGAGCGCCGACCAACGCGCTGGTCGTGCCGGTCGGCTTGCTCCTGGTCACTGTTACCGCCTCTGGACCGAAGGGGCGCAGGGGGCGTTGTTGCCGTTTGCGCCCTCGGAGATCCGGCAGGCTGACCTTGCGCCGCTGGCTTTTGACCTGGCGCTCTGGGGGGTTGCTGATGCCTCGGCTCTGGCCTGGCTGGAGCCGCCAGCGTCAAAACCTCTCGATTCCGCTCGTCACCTGCTGGTGCAGTTAGGGGCGCTCGACCAAAGGGGAGCCGTCACCAAGCTTGGTCGGGCTATGGCTGACTACCCGGCTCATCCGAGAATTTCCCGGCTATTGGTTGCGGCGGTGGAGCAAGGTTGTCCTGGACTGGGCAGTGAACTGGCCGCTTTGCTCTCCGAGCGGGATCCTTTCACTGCCGGTGATTTCTCCCGCTCTGGTGGTGTCGGTGACCTGCTGGATCGATTGGAACTGCTGCGTCGTGACCGTAGCGCCAAAAGTGCTGTGATCCGCCGTGCCGTTCGTTACTGGCAAAATAAAACCAGAGCCGGGCGGGAGCCATTGCCCGATGCGGTACAGCTCGGCTCACTGCTAGCTCTGGCGTATCCGGACCGGCTGGCCAGGCAACGGCAGCAGGGGAGTGATCGCTACCTGTTGAGGAGCGGTCGCGGAGCGCGGTTATCGCCGCGGGCTGTCGTTCCAAAGGCAGAGTGGCTGGTCGTGCTTGATGTGGCCGGAAAAGATAGCGCAGAAGCCGAGATTCGTCTGGCCGCCGAATTAACCCCAGAAGCCGTGGAGTCACTATTCGGTCGTAATCTTGAGTGGCAGCATGAGGTTAGCTGGGATGAAGTTGGCAATCGGGTTGTGGCTCGGGAAGTCAGGCGCATCGGCGCGATCGTGTTGCAGGAGAGGCCCGTTAAGGCCCGACTGCAAGATACGGCCCCGGCACTGCTGGAGTTGATTCGGCGGCAAGGGCTTGGCTGCTTGCCCTGGTCTGCTGATGCTTTGCAGTTGCGGGCGCGCGTCGCTTTGCTGCAGAGCAGCCTGCCGGAGAGCCACTGGCCGGATTGGGACGATCGGGTGCTGCTTGAGTCATTGGAGACGTGGTTGTTGCCGTTTTTGGGAAATATCCGCAGTCAGGAAGGCTTACGACGGCTTGACCTGTCGACTGCGCTCAATAATTGTCTCGACTGGCGGCAGAAACAGGAGTTGGAGCGGTTGGCACCGTTGCGTTTCAAGGTGCCGAGTGGTTCGCAGATTCGTTTGGATTACAGCCAGGGCGACGCCCCGGTGCTGGCGGTCAAGTTGCAAGAGATGTTTGGCCAGGCGGCAACGCCGCGCCTGGCCGCTGGGCGGGTGCCGGTGGTGATTCATCTACTCTCGCCAGCCGGTCGGCCGCTGGCGGTCACACAGGATTTGTCCAGCTTCTGGAACGAGGTCTATCCCGAAGTTCAAAAAGAGATGAAAGGGCGTTATCCCAAACATCCGTGGCCAGATGATCCGTGGAGTGCTACGGCAACTCGTAAAACCAAGAAGGTCCGCTGAATTGTCATCCGGTCTTCTTGGTTGCTGACTAAGCTTAATCTTGTTTCTATGATTAAAAATGAGAATAACAGAGATGCACCACTGCCGAGACGAAAACTGGTGTGTTATTGATAGAGGTATTTAGGATGACAAAATGATGGCCATCTGGATCAATCCCGAGTGGCTCTCTTGCATCTCATGTTGGCGTTTGTGATACAATGAAATAACCTCAATAGCAGAAGAGGTTATAAGGAAAAGGAGGAAGATTTTATGACTGTCTCTGATCCGCCTGGCCATTTAGAGGAAGTTTCATCAAACTGAAAAGTGATAATAATTGGATTGCTGAAGTTGGGTGATCCAACAAAGGTTCCCACGACGGGAACACTCGAAGAATGAAAGCAACACAGAAACGCCCCAGGAAACTCTGGGGCGTTTTTCTATATGTCAGGGTATCCAAGAATTTCGCATTTCAGCAAATACACCCACTTCAAAACAATGCAGGAGTAGTTTTAAGAAAATTGCGAGATGCGTTTGTTATGCTCCCGCCTCGGTTACTGACTTTTGCCCACTAAACCTGCATATGCAACATATGGGATATTATAACCTTTGACCATAGATCGCGCTTTCTGTAAATTGTCGTGAGCTTTTTAATGCAGGTTTCTGAGAAGTATCACTATCTCTTGTCAGGCCTCTGACGTAAAGGTGTCGTTGAGTGTCGTTGCTATTGGTTTTGAGAAAATGTAGTTGGGTTTGGCTTCTTTTTTTGATCCTTACTCTCAGCCTGCTTACGAGTTCCGCTATCGCAAGTCAGCAGGTTGCGTTGGTGATCGGAAATTCACAATACCAGCACGTGGAAGCATTGCAGAACACCAAGTACGATGCTGAGGGCGTTGCGGGCAAACTCGAATCGGTTGGCTTTGATGTCATCAAGCTGCTTGATGCATCGGTAGATCAACAGCGCAATGCCATCACTGTTTTCAGGGAACGGCTAAAGCAGAGTGATGTTGGTCTGTTCTTTTACGCCGGGCATGGGATCGCTATTAATGGCAGCAACTACATGATTCCCGTTGATGCTAGCCTTACAACCAAGAACGCAGCCGATCTCGAACTGGTAAAAGTGGATTCGGTTGTGAGTGGCTTTGATGGTAGCAAACAGAAACTTCTGGTTTTTCTCGATGCCTGTCGGAACAATCCTTTTATCGAACGTGTCTCCGCTTTGTCTGGCGTGGAGGTTTCCCGCGGACTGGCTCTCAGTAAAAAAATCAAGATGAGTACGGAGAAAGGCTTGTCTCGCCTTGAATCGGGCAACCAGAACCTGTTCGTCGCCTTTGCTACGCAGCCAGGGAACTTTGCTGTCGACGGGATTGCAGGTGAAACCAATAGCCCGTTTTCAAAGGCGTTGATTGATCAAATGGACCAGAAGTTGGAGGTTCGCGAACTGATGACCAGGGTTCGTGCTTCTGTTGCTGAGAAGACTAACTACAAGCAGATTCCATGGGAGCAAAACTCGCTTCTTGAGCCGGTTTTTCTGGCAGGATTTCCCGATACGAAAAAGATCCAGACGCTTCAGGTGGGAACGGTTGAATCGGTCAATACGGCCTGGGGTTTCGTGGTGGCCAAAATGGTGGGTGACAAGCGCCCCGATCTTGGTGATACGGTTAAAATCGAACTGGGTGAGCGCACGATTGATGCCACGGTCAAGAAGGTGAAAGACAGCAAGATGTCTTTGGCGCCGAGCACCTGGAATTATCCGATTGATCAGGGAGCCAAGGTTTCCAAAGAGTTTGTTTATAACTAACCTGAAAGTTATTCATAAGAGAGGAAGAAATTGTGCGCTATTTACTGACATTGGTTGTATTACTGGTTGTGACAGGTTGTTCAGCAAAATCCGTCTATATTGAAAAGTCGGTAGACTTGATTCCTCAAGAGGCCGCCTTGGAATATCTATCGAGCGAAGAGGTGATGGGATACAGCTATCCAGCCTGGATGTGCGTTTTCAGCAGTGTCGGTGTGCATATGCTTGGAGGTTATACTCCTTATGCAGATTTGGAGTTTATGGTGTTTACGCATCATTTCGATTCCGTCGCTGCTTCCGACAGAGAGAATAGGGTGGTGGTTCTTCGGAAAGATAGTTCAGCGTCCTGTGCGGCCTACCTGGGGCCAAATGATGACGGCCAGTTAAATAAAATAGCAACAGCGTTGTTTTCGTTGGGCATAGAACTGAACAACGAAAAGCTGGAAGAGTTTTAGGAGGCGTAGATGAAATTTTTCAATAAGTTCACAAGTTGGGCTCCCCTGTTTTTGCTGATTTTGTGTCCCCTTTTGATTCAAGGGTGTAATGGTTACCTGTCTCTTGACAGTCACAAGGTCGATCAGGCTATGGTTGATGGTTTGACGGAGCAAGACGCTCATCTAATGATGAATACCATCGTTCGGGCGCGAATGCATAATAGTCAGTCTACCTGTAGGATTTCCAAAGATGGTCTAGCTGGGGATTCGGGCGTTTTTTTCGCTTTTGATCAGCTGAAGTTTTCATACGATATAAGGTTTGTTGATCCGATAGTTAGGGCGGTTTTTACAGATTTTCATAACAAAGAGGATGGCTCAGAAGTCTGCACTTTTGAAATATGTATTCCTCAATGGGGTTATTCACAGCGTCAGTTTGAATGGCAGGCCGAGCTGATCACCCCTTCCATGATTGTTCTGGGGGCGGAGTTCGATCAGTAGATTTCGTGGTTTTGCTCAACCAACACCCTCAAAACAATGCGAGAGGATAAACAGTAAATATCCTCTCGCAAGAATCAAGCTCCCTACCTGGTTGAAATTTGGTCTTAAAACTCAAGACAACTGAGAATACTCGTCATTGGTATGGATGATTGGAACACGGGACGTTGTCGCTATTGTGATATTCAGCTCATCAAGTTCCGCAACACCTCAGCTCCATCAAAAATAATCTTCCTTCGTTCTCACGCAAGACTCACCGCTGGCCGTGTATAACCCTGTCGTGCTGCAAAAGGCCTGGGATATCTATACGTGCATGGTGTGGCATTTGGGGAAAATAGGGGCGATGCTGGTAAATGTCAATATATCAACAACGTCCACTAAAATGGATCTATCAACAACGTCCCCTAAAATGGATCTCAGAAGCTTTGAAGATGCACAAAAACTGGCGAGTCGGTTACAGGAAGACAAGTACATGGCTTTTATTGATCGTGCTGACTTAGGTAAAAAAGGGGTCTGGTTCCGAGTTATGATTGGGCCCTACGACGATCACAATGTGGCAAATAAGGTCGCGGTGACACTCAAGCAAAAAGAGAATCTTTCCGGCTTAGTGCGTCGACGGTAAGTGGTCAAACTCTTGGTTTTATTCTGACATTGACAGGTTGCCATGAAATGTAGAGCTCCATCACCAAGTTGGAATTGCTGTAAGTTTTCATTTTACAGCCAGTCTGCAAATTGAGCCACGGAAAGATTGCTGTTTTCTTATAAGTCACCACTACCGAGACGAAAACTGGCGTGTTATTGATAGCGCAATTTAGGACAACAAAATGGTGGCCACCTGGAGCAATTCAGAGTGGCCATTTATTATTTGTCAGAGTATTCAGGACAAAAGCCAAATAGTCCGAATTCGACCGGCCAAACCTTCTGACGCAACATTCGAGATACCCCCTCATTGCGACATTACTCTTCTCTGCTCTTTGTTTTTCGCGCCGAGAACCAAAAACATCATTATGTGGACAAAAGCTTAAACCGTTAGCCTAAAACAAAAACCAAGGAAGCCCTTTGCTATGGATCGGAGGCTTGACGCAACAGGGTTTTCACTCACGGTAGACCGTCAACTCAGTAGATCTTATCACTCAGATAGTAACTTACGTGATATAACGTTGTTTTGATAACCCCCCAGCCATTTGACCCCCAAAAAACACAACTTAAGCCACAATGACCCTCGCCCCTATTGCAACATTAGAAATACCTTATTTGCTACCAAACCAAACTACTAAAGGTTAAAACTTTTACGTTATAAACAGTTAAGGTTGGCTTTTGGCCTATTTATTTTTCAATAAAGACAAGTGCTTTTGTATGGTTATGATGAAATAAAATTGGCACTTAGCTTGCACAAACCCCTGCAGGAACTGGTTAATGTTTATCTTGTAGGGGGCAACATGAAAAAGAAAGTTCTTGCCGTAGATGATTCTGCAACCGTTCGAGAGTTTTTGCGGTCAACACTTGAGACAGCAGGCTACCAGGTCATTCTCGCGTCGGATGGAAACGAAGCCTTGTCTGTGCTATCTGTTTCCGATGGCAGTATCGATATGGTACTTACTGATCTCAACATGCCTATCATGGACGGCATCCAGTTTATCCGTGAAGTCAGATCTCTACCTGGTTATCGTTTTAAGCCAGTCATGATGCTCACATCAGAAACTCAGCAAGAACTAAGAATAGAAGGTAAAGCTGCAGGGGCCTCCTGTTGGCTCAACAAACCCTTTAAACCCGAAAAACTTTTGTCCGTCATACGGATGGTTTTGCCTGCATAAAAATGGATAGGTTGTAAAACATCATCACAGGAGAAATACACATGAAAAAGTTTGGCAAGCAAATGGTACTAGCAGTTGTGATCGTTATGTTGGCCGTAGGAAGCTCCTTTGCTGGAGACGTTGCCCTCTGGGGTTCAACAACCTGCCAGAAACGCTTTCTTGAGCCTGGCGCAAAAGCATTACAAGCAGCGACCGGTGTCAAGATTAAAGTGTTTGGTGTTGGTACTGGTAAGGGTATGGTCGCGCTTCTCGATGGCAAGACGGATGTTGCTATTACTTCCAACAATTTGGAAGGGACTATCCAATCAACCCAAAAAGTTCTTAAGAAGGATGGCAAGCCAGAAGCTCAAATTCCTGAGAACATTCAATTCCATGAGATCACCAAGGACCTCATCGTCGCAATCGTCAACAAAGACAACCCTGTGGATAGTTTGACCTGGGCGCAACTCTCCAATCTGAATACAGGCAAAATCACCAACTGGAAAGATGTTGGTGGCAATGCTCAAGACGTACAAGTTGTTACCAGCCATGCAGGCAGTTCAACCAAAGCCGTTTTCCAGAAGCAGGTCATGAAAAAAGCGGACTATGCTGCTGACGCCATTCTGGTTAAGAGCACCCGTCTTGAGATCAATGAAGTGTCCAAGGATGTTGGCGGCATTGGTGCTGTCAGTGCCGGATTCTTCAACCTGAACCCAGGCAGAACAAAGGTTGTCAAATCAGACACCATATCAAGACCACTTGCCCTTATTACTATTGGAGACCCAACTCCGGACGTGCAGAAAATTATCGACTTCTTCCGCTCTCCCGAAGGCAAGAAACAAATCCTTGATTAGGTCTTTGCCGCAGGAGGCGCCGCTATCGCGCCCCCTGCGTTACTTATCTTTATAAGAATAAGGTTGGTGGCCATGACTCTCAATATACAAAAGAAACTCATCCTCAGCTTTGGCATTATTGCTTTGATCTGCGCAATTATTGGTGTTGCCGGTTGGTTCGGTGCAGACCGTATTGACAAGAGTCTTGCCGCTACTGGTCGAGAAGATGTTCCGGGGCTCAAATCGGTCCTACTCCTAGCAGGAGTGGCTAGTAATATCAACGCAGACCAGCAATCTCTTCTTAACCCCGACCTCGCACTTTCTGAGCGACTAGAGCTTCATGAGCACGTCGACCTCGGTTTTGAAAAAGCCATGAGCTTGATTGCGAAAATTGAAGGCTCGGAAAAGTCCGAAGCGGAACAAGAGCATTGGACTAGTTTTCAACAAGCCTGGACAGAGTGGCGCAGTAAAACCAATGAGTTTTTAGCCATCAGCACCGAGATCAACCAACTTCAGCTAGAGAATCCGCAAAATCTTGCCCTGGAACTAGAACGCAACTTTGGTGAATACCGTGCCTGGGCCGCAGCAAGTGGCAAAGCCATCCTTCAACAAGAAGCTTTCCTCGGCAACCTAAGCGTCGAAGCATCGCCATTCTATGAGTGGCTAAACCAACTGGACACTCAAAACGAGGTCGCCTTAAAAAGCAAAACGTATATCCTTCAACAACTCAACGAGGCATTTCTCTCTGTTGACAGTATTGCTGAATTTCTCGAAATGGAAGAATATGAACTGGCCCGCGATATCTACCTGTACGAAGTCGTTGCCAGCTTTGATACTATTCAGTTCTACGTCGACGACTTAAACGATTTAGTGAATATAGCCTTGAATCATTACCATGACATGGCCGAGCTAGAGAAAAACGAAGCGACTGTTGCACATACGATTATGACAACCAGTCTCGGTCTGATTGTTGATGCTATCGGCACTAAAGTAGAAGCCGGTGTTGCTGAGGGAGAGCAGGTAGCAAGCACAGTTAAAAGCGTTCTGATCGTCTTTATTCTGATCGGAGTCGGGCTCGCTCTTTTCCTGGGTGTTGTTATTGCACGCGGGATATCGGTCCCCGTCCAGGCGGGGGTCAATTTAGCGCAAGCTATAGCGTCAGGGGACTTTTCACAACGGCTCAATCTCAAACGAGCAGATGAGATTGGTCAACTCGCCACGGCGCTTGATGATATGTCGGAGCAACTTCAGGCCTCAGCAGATATCGCGAAAGAAATCGCCGAGGGCAACCTTGAGGTTGAGGTGAAGCCTGCCTCTGAATACGATCAGCTAGGCAATGCGTTGTTGAACATGGTTACGAAATTGCGTGAGGTTATCAGCCAGGTCAAAACAACTACGAGCCAAGTTACTTCTGGAACTCAAGTCATGGGGATATCGTCTCAACAGATGTCTCAGGGGGCTTCAGAACAGGCCGCTGCAGCAGAAGAGGCTTCCAGCAGTGTTGAGCAGATGACTGCAAACATCCGTCAGAATGCTGACAACGCAATGGAGACGGAAAAGATCGCTTTTCAGTCCGCCAGAGATGCCCTGGAAGGTGGAAAGGCGGTAAGCGAAACCGTTTCGGCAATGAAACAAATTGCCAATAAGATTAGCATTATTGAAGAGATTGCCAGACAGACCAATCTTTTAGCGCTTAATGCAGCCATTGAAGCAGCTCGGGCCGGCGAGCACGGCAAAGGCTTTGCCGTAGTGGCCGCGGAGGTCAGAAAATTAGCCGAGCGTAGTCAGGTTGCTGCCGGGGAAATTAATGATCTGTCCACTTCCAGTGTAGACGTAGCAGAAAAAGCAGGCGAGCTTCTGGAAAAGATTGTCCCCAGCATCCAGAAGACCGCAGAACTGGTGCAGGAAATCAGCGCGGCATGCAAAGAGCAAGACGCCGGTGCAGGACAAATCAACACTAGTATTCAGCAGCTCGACGGAGTTATCCAACAAAATTCAGCGGCGTCTGAAGAGATGGCTTCAACGTCCGAGGAGCTTTCCCGTCAGGCAGGTCAGCTTGAAAAGATGGTTGAATTCTTTGCATTGAGTGTTGCCATTAATGATGGTCAGTATTCTTCGGAACCGACCCTGCCAGGCCCTGATAGGCAAGTTGCGGCAGGACAAAGTCCTTCCGTGAAGACAACCGGTAAGTTAACTGTCGATTCCTCCGGTAAAGCAGATTCTCTAGACAATGAATTCGAGGCATTCTGATGAGAAATAACAGCGCTGAAGACTTGTCCGATATGCGACAATACGTCTCGTTCTTCCTCGGCGAAGAACTTTTTGGGGTCGAGGTCAACCGGGCTCGCGAAATTCTTAACATGGCGCCCTTGACCCAGGTTCCTCAGACACCTGACTTTATGCTTGGCGTAATCAATTTGCGCGGTCAGGTTGTTCCAGTCATTGATATGAGGATAAAGCTCAATATCCCTATAAGTGAGCAGACAGAGAACACCTGCATCATTGTTGTTGAGATCCATGTAGACGGAGGCCTTATTGTCGTAGGTTTATTAGCTGATGCAGTCAGTGAGGTCCTGGATATAACTGACGATCAAATTGAGGCTCCGCCCCGGCTCGGCACGAAGATCGACACAGCGTATATTCAGGGGATGGGAAAGGTTGATGACCGGTTTTTGATCTTGCTAGATATAGACAAGGTCTTTAGTGCTGCTGACGTCTCTTTGGCTAGTGAGCCTGGAGAATGATTTAGTGGCTTGTGCAAACCACGGCAACTGCCCTTTTCTGAATATTTTACCAAGTGATATTGTCGCAGAAAAACAATATGGGCTCCTGATCAAAAGCTACTGTCAGGGGACGCTGCATGAAATCTGCCGACGGAAGCAGTACGAAAGCGAATATCAAGAGACTCCTCCTGCCGATATGAGCCCAAACGGTTATTTGCTTGGACGCCCCGTTAAAATGTATGGCTAAAGGAGGCTATCTGAACAGCCCATAGCAATGTAACAGCATAAACAGGAAACATTTCTCTTCCCCATCACCCCAGCCCTGGTTTAAGTTAGCAATATCTTATTTGTGTGGGTATCTGAGAAGGCAGGGGGCACGGCGAATGATGACTACAGGCCATCCGTAGATTAACGGGTGTTTTTTTTGTTTTGCGCTTTGGCGGGTTGCGAGAACATGCAACTCTTGGGTCTTGATAGGGGATTTTATGTTTAGTGTGCGAATATTCTGCTGTTTCTTTTTTGTCCTTTTGTTTACGCCTATCCATTTAGCATATAGTGAGGTCGCTGGCCTTCACCCTCAATTGCCAAACACCTGCCCTCCACAATATTTTACAAATCCTTTACCACTACACGCAGATTTTGAAGCTTTAGAGGAACTAATAAATAAATATGGGCTTGGTTTTGTAGTCGGCACAATTTCCGAACTTTCTGGCAACAAAACAACTATCAGAAAAGGCAATAAGTTTGTTGTATTCTATGGGCCACCTTCTCAAAAAGCCTTAGATACATGTACTTTGATGTATGATTTTTTGAATCTCAAGATACCAATGGCTAATTTTCAACAAAGGGTCGCTAATAACAAAAAACAGTACTTGGATGAAAGGGCTAGATTAGCTGAGGAAGAAAGACTGGCTAAAGAAGCAAATCTGGCTAAAGAAAAAAGACTGGCTGAAGAAGAAAGTCTAGCTAAGGCTAAAGAAGCAAGGCTGGTTAAAGAAGCAAGGCTGGTTAAAGAAGCAAGGCTGGCTCAAGAAGTAAGGCTGGCTCAAGAAGTAAGGCTGGCTAAAGAGGCAAGGCTGGCTAAAGAAGCAAGGCTGGCTAAAGAGGCAAGGCTGGCTAAAGAAGCAAGGCTGGCTGAGAAGGCTGAAGTATCAAGAAAAAAGGAAGTTAAAAAACAAAGGCAGGAAAAAGTAGTTTCAATATGTATCCTTTTGGCTGCCTTCTTTGTTGGTTTTTGTGTCTGGGTGTATTTAAGGAAGAAACCTACCAATAGGCGAAACAATAGTATCCTTTTTAAAGAGGAAATATTGGAATTTACAGATAAAGACACATATGGCGAATCTATAGAAGTAGGCACTGCTGGCGATAGTGTTTCTAGTGGTATGAAAGAGAACAACTCCGTACACACATCTTCAAAATCCATTTCATCTATCGGCACTGGAAAACCGTTAAGAAAATTAATGTGCTTCGCATTGTTTCTGTTGTTAGCACTCATTTTTTACATATTTATAGCTGGACATAAAGAATCACCACCAAGAAAAATGTTGAACGCTAGAATATCTTCCACCGCTGAGTATAGTTATCAAGAAAACACGGTTTATGTTTTAGATTATAGTTTGAAGTCCGTATATGATTCCTTCATAAAGCATGAAAAGGAATGGGTCAGGCTTGGTGACAATAGGTGGTTGCTGAAAACAAAAATTACCATTGCTGAATCTGATAAGGAGTTAACAGCTAATTTTTGTTTTGTTTATGAGCCACGGAATGATTCTTCATTTCTCTATAATGTATATTTTGAGGGTGAGGAGGTGCCTGCTTTAGAGTTGGGTGAATGGGGGAGAAAACTTAACAATTTGGCGAGGCTTCACGAGATGACCAAATAAGCAGAGTTATGTCCTTCTGAACCGTATAGTTTGTTTGGATTTTAATTTAGCTTTACAAAGCATCGGTTTTAAACTTTAAGCGCCTCTTCCCGGTGTCAAGTTATGTCAATAATGGGGAGTCGCATTGGACAGGAATTGCAAGCTTAACTTCTCTTATAAATCACGACTGCCAGGAAGCTTTCAGCGTTACTGGATTGCAGCATCAGTAAGAATTTCGCATTTCTGCCAATCAGAGCACCAAGAAACAATGCAACAATATAAATAAGACGCCAGTTGCTACTCTGTGCTGACGTGGTAGGATTTTCCTAAATGTCAGATCATAAAAAACAACAGCGGTCATTTTAGAAGAAATGCCCGCTGCCGACAACTTGTATGTTGAATGAATTAAGTGGGGTGTCCCCCGAACTCCCTGCAGGGTTCGTGCTTGAGAGTACGAACGAACAGGGGACACAGCACGAGTTGCCGGAAACTGCGCCGGCCAGTTCTATCCAACGCAGTCGTTGTGTCAGGCCGAATTGATTACGTGGTGACTTAAAACGGTCACGAGAACATAAGTGTTTATCGCAGAAAGGGCGACTTCAAGTCGCTCTTTCTGTTGTTTTGTGGAGCAAGTTTGTCAAGCTGACTTAAAAACGGAGGGGGGGGCTATGGGAGGGGTTACTTTTCCCTGGTCCCTTTTCCTTCTCCGGACTTTAGATCCGCTTATTAATTCGACGCTGTGATCCAGGCAGGCAGAGAAAGCCGTCTCTGAAGATTTATTGTTAATCTACCTTGACAGTTGCTCTTCGAGTGACTAGATTCCATCCTGCACCTAAAAATATTGGAAAACGCTAACAATCACCCACTTCCCGTGAATAACTTTCCCGAAAGGAAACTCCAGACAATGACCGACCATAGTGATTGCGACAGCTGCAGTGACTCATCCTGCGCAACCAAAACTCAACACTCACAAGAGAATGATGAGGCATTTCAAATCCGACAACGGCTGGAAAGCCGTCTCTGCAAAATCGACCGGAAGATACTGGTCATGTCCGGCAAAGGTGGCGTTGGCAAAAGCACCATGGCCGTCAACCTGGCCCTGGCACTTGCCAAAGAGGGCAAAACAGTTGGCCTACTTGATATCGACCTGCACGGCCCCAGCCTACCGACCATGCTCGGACTGAACAATGATCAGATCTTTTCGAACGAAGAAGGCATTACGCCGCTTGAGTTCGAAGGTGTCAAGGTGATGTCAATGGGCTTCATGATCCAGGATGACAGTCAGGCAATGATCATGCGGGGCCCGATGAAACACGGAGCCATCCAGCAGTTTCTGGCTGATGTCAATTGGGGTGTACTCGACTATCTGGTCGTCGACTGCCCTCCCGGCACAGGCGATGAACCATTGTCAGCTGCCCAACTGCTCGGCAAAGACGCCGATGCCGTTGTGGTCACCACGCCCCAGGACGTCGCTCTGGTCGATGTTGAGAAGTCGATCAGCTTTTGCAATGAACTAAAACTGAATCTGCTCGGGGTTATTGAAAACATGAGTGGTTTTGTTTGCCCACACTGCGGGGAGGTATCAGATATCTTCAAAAGTGGCGGTGGAGAGACTTTGTCTACCAAAAGAAACGTGCCATTCCTCGGCAGAATCCCACTCGACCCACGTATGGTTCATTCCGGTGACAGCGGTAAACCATTTATTATGGAGCACCCCGACTCGGAAGGGGCCCAAGCGCTACAAAGCGTTGTAAGTAAAATCATATAGAGACTCAGAACAAACCGGCCACCCTTCGGAGCGGAGAGCTAAGGGGGGTGACTGCTTCTGGTAGCCTAGGACCGAGTCGGGCGTGGGGAGAGCATCTGTTGCTCTCCTCACGCTAGCTCAAGATCAAAACCTGATGTCTTTGCAGTCTTATAAATCACCACTGCCGAGACGAAAATAGCTGTATTATTGATAGAGACATTTAGACCGACAAAACGATGGCCACCTGATGACGGGTGGCCATCGTTTTGTCAGGAGTTATAAACATCATAATAAAAACCGCATACGATCCTGCTTTGTTTGGGGTTATGATAGGCTCCTCATTTACCGGAGATAGCGATGTTGCGAAAACACCCCTGGCTTGTTCCCTTACTTTTTATTACCCTGCTGTTCTACCTGAACTTTATCGCCCGCATTCTTCTCTCACCGCTGGCGCCGGTAATGGAGACGGAGTTTGGATACTCTCATGCCGGCACCGGGACCCTTTTCCTGATGACATCGCTGGGCTATTTCTTCGGCCTGTTTGCTTCCGGGGTGATCTCCTCGCGCTGGACTTTTACCCAGACGATCCAGTTGTCCGTGTCCGGTTTCGGCCTCTGTCTGATCTGCATTGCCTTCAGCCGCAATTATTTTCAGATCGGAGTACTTGTCGCCGTACTCGGTTTCATGGCGGGGCTCTATCTGCCAGCGGGCATGGCCAAACTGACCGAGCTGATCCCCTCGACTCACTGGGGGGTTGGGCTGGCCGTCCACGAACTGGGCCCGAATTTCGCTCTATTCCTGGCCCCTCTTCAGGTGGAACTTATGATCCGCTTTTTTGACTGGCACCAGGTCTTGCTCTTCCAGGGATTGCTGACCCTAGGCATTGTAGCCGCGTATCGTTTTTATGCCGGGCAGGGTGGGAGCCGGGGCGTCGCACCGAAACTGAGCACTTTGCGAGACTTGTCCCGGCAAAAGAATTTCTGGAAGCTGGTTCTGCTATTTGGCCTAGGTGTGGGAAGTACGCTCGGAATCTACTCAATGCTGCCTGTCTATTTTATCGATCAGGGAATTGAACGAGGTCTGGGCAACAGCATGCTGTCGGCATCGCGGACGCTGAGCATTCCTGTCGTGCTTATCGGTGGCTGGCTGACAGATAGGATTGGCGTGCGCCGCTCCCTTATGATTATCCTAATCACAGGGGGGGTACTAACTGCTCTCATCGGCGTGCTGCAGGGGTATTGGTTGTTTGTGCCGGTTTTTCTTCAACCGTTGTTTGCCGTCTGTTTTTTTCCTCCGGTGTTTAAGGCTTTGGCCTTGTCGGTTCCTGCAGAGTTGAGAAATCAGGCCGTTGCCTATATGTAGTGGTCAACTATTTCCGGACAGTAAGTTAAGTTTTTCTTCTGCCACAGTTGGTGCTATCCCACCATTTCGCTGATGTGGCCGGTAACAGTTGTAATAATCCATCAGATAACAGCCTGTATCCCTTTTGGCCTCAGGGAAG
>JAQYVY010000056.1 GCA_030145195.1 Desulfuromonadales bacterium
AAGAGTACGGGGAGCTAATCAAACGCATCAGCACACAAGGTGTATAACCACTCCCAAGAGCTGACAGCGAAACAGGGGCGGTTCGCGTTTGACATTCTACTTACTTGGGTCTGCACAGGTGGCAGCTCAGGTCCAAACCGTTAGCCTGCTATGTAACTGAGAATATTAATCATATGGAATATATCGTTTGCATAGTCGGTCTGTCTCTTGGCTTATATCTGCTGCATGTAGCCAAAAGTGAATCGATTTATGAAAAAGTTTCAGCAGAACATGGAGAGGAACGTGCAGGGCGTTTTGCAAAAATTTCCAGAAATTGCGGTTGGTTTCTGATTGTTATGAGTGGGATCAGGGCGATCTTGATATTTTCCTTTGGCATTCATTTTATTTGAAACGTTTCAGAAGAATATGGAGCACTGCAGGCTAACCACTCCCACGAGCTGACATTTGAGGCAGAGGTGGTTCGCGTTGAAAGCCTACAGGCTTGAGTCGGCACTGCTGGCAGCTCAGGTCTAAACCGTTAAGGTATACCGTGGAAGTTTGCAAAACATGTGGCAACAAATGTGACACTGAAATAGTCTACTGCCCTAATTGCGGCGAGAAATATTACGAAAGGGCAAATATTTCAGAAAAATGTGTAGAGCCATATATTCATCCACAGAGTAAAACAAACCCATTTAGAACCATAATTTATATCTTCGCATTAACTTGGTGTTTATTGCTCCCGCTATTCTTGCGAAATACCGCTCATTTCGGTTTTGGTTTCTTACCTTCGCTAATTTCCTTATATCTTATTCCAATCATAATTATAGCTCTCTCAATGGAGTCTATATATAGATCTATCGAATACTTTTTAGCCAAAAACGAACCTTACATAAGGTCTTTTGCTACCCCACTGTTGCTATTAGTATTCATTTTGTTTTACCTGGAATTTACAGGATGTGATGTTCTATATTTCTTGGGTTATAAACCCTAACCAATCCCAAGAGCTGACACCTGGGGCTGAGGCGGTTCACGTTTGACATTCTACTCGCCTGTGTTTGCACTGCTGGCAGCTCAGGTCAAAACCATTAGGCGCTCAATAAAAGTGATGTGATTTGAGGGAATGGCATGGCATCGAATGCAGATGATCCAAAAGCAAATCAAACAACATCCCCTCGCCAGTGGTTCAGATTAGTTGTGGTGTATCTCCTAATCCCGCTGATTTTATTTATATGCGGTGGCGACCTCGGCTGGTGGCAGGCCTGGCTATATTGCATGCTTATCTTGGTCGCTGGTATTGGTGGGCGCATGTGGGCGGAACAACGACATCCCGGATTGACGGCCGAACGACAAAATATTGAAAATATCCAAAACGCAAAAGCCTGGGACAAAGTGCTTGCTCCACTGATGGCGGTGAGTGTCGGTTACCCTATGGTTATTGTGGCAGGGCTGGACCATCGCTATAACTGGTCCCCCGAATTTCCGCTATGGCTCATCGTGATTGGCTTCATTTTGATCTCGCTCGGATACGCTTTCGCTGCATGGGCAGTAGCAGAAAACCGTTTTTTCTCCAGCGTGGTCCGTATTCAGACGGAACGAGGGCATGTGGTGTGTGATACCGGCCCGTACCGGTTTGTTCGGCATCCGGGTTATGCTGGAAATATTCTTGCAATGTTCGGTATTGTTCTTGCGCTGGGCTCGGTATGGACACTTATACCTGCGGCGATGGCAACAATCATTGCGGTGATTAGAACCGTACTTGAAGACCAGACTTTACAGCAAGAGTTGCCGGACTATCGAGACTATGCACGACGCGTGCGCTATCGCTTGATTCCTGGGATATACTGAGAGACCTGAGTGGTGGATGTCCCAGATCAGAGATTGAGGTCCAACCGAGAAAGTTGGGTGCCCCATAACAATAGTAGATCAACCGGACGGAAAATACTTCTGCAATAAATTTGAATAGTTCGGTGGTGCGCAAGTAGTTCGTCGCCGCCGCTTATCGCGAACCGTTGAGGCTGTAGAAAAAACCCAGCTCCACCCCAAAAAGAATACAACCAAGGGCAAACCATCCTGTTACCGTTTTTTTTGACCGGCAAATCCTCACTGGAACATTTTCATTTATTAAAGTCTACCCTTCGCGAAGTTTTCAGCCTGCGGCCTATTCCCCAAAGAGCTCCACCAGACGTCGAGACCGGTAGTCGAAGATCTCTTCTAACAGACCTTTAACCCAAAATTTGTGGACCAGGGTGCCGAGCACTCCGTAGGGAAGTTGATAGATGACCTGGTCGAGCATACGCGATTTTTTGTCTTCGAAGCTCTCAACCCGATGTTGATGGTACCAGAGTCTGTACGGTCCAAGCCGCTGCTCGTCGACAAAGAAAGCACCGGCTTGAATGTGCTTTATCTCAGTCAGCCAACGGCGTTTGCCAAAAATGGGGATCTGTATCTCGTAGAGGAGGGTCAAGCCGTTGTACATTGTGTCGGGGACTTCGGATAGCACCTGAAAGTGGAGGTCGGGCGGAGTCAGTTCGTTGAGGTTGATGGGGGTAGAGAGAAACTCCCAGAGCTTTTGTGGCTCAATGTTGAGTATGATCTCACGCTGGAGAAGGTGCATAGCGGTCATTCCTGCTGGTCAACGAGGATCAGCTGGCTGGTATCGAAATCGAGCCTTTCCGCGGTGACGAGAAGCTGTTGCATGATGGTTTCATCGAGTTGTTGTGTCCGGGACAGAATCCACAGGTACTTTCGGTTGGGCCCACAAATCAATGCATAGGCGTAGTTTTCCCGTTCGAGTTCGATCACGTTGTAGCCACCATAAAAAGGCCAGAAAAAAGTGACCTTCAAGCGAGCGACAGACGGATCGCCAATAAAGTACGCGCGTCCCATGGCTTCCTTCCATTCTCCTGTTTTGCTATTCAGCCCGCGATTAAGCACATCGATCCCACCATCCGAGCGTTTGCTGTAGGTCGCTGAAACCTGGCTGAGCCCTCTTTCAAAGCGGTGATCAAGTCGAGCTATCTCATACCAGGTCCCCAGATAGCGCTCGGGGTCAAAATTATCCACCGGTTTCACCCCTTGCGGGGTCGCGGCACACCCGGCCAACAAGCAGGTGCCGAACAACAACAGTAAAAATTTCATTTTAACCTTCTCAGGCCTTTAAGACCGTACTTCTGAATGCAGTGACAGCCGTTGCAGGTTCATCCGTGAGGGAAGAGCATCAATTATCTCAGAATAATTGGACAATACAAGGTCACGGTTTCTTTCACTATCCTCTATTTTGTTAGCGTATTAATGTTAAGCTTTGCAGACAGCGCAAAGAAACGACCATCGAATTCTGGCTACCCACTCGCAGGAGTCGCCGCGTTAAACAGAGGTGGTTCGCGTAGACATGCGACAAGACGGCCCTTTGTTTGCCCGCCGCTCAATTCAATCCGTTGGACGTCAGACCTACCCACGAAAATTGGACAGATCATGAATTTCGACAAAATGACAGATCAGGAAATCCTGGATATTGCGAATCCGCTCATGGATAACCTGATGGACGCATCAACAGTCATTGACCATGCTCGTCATGTTAGAGATTTCACGGACAGAATAAAAAAAATTGTGACGGAAGAGCATCTGCAAAAAGTCTGTAAGCAGTATCAAAAGGAAAAAGGCTTTTTCACAACGCGTGAACCCGTTGCAGTCTTCAAACGTCCTGAATCGGCGGCAATAATTTGGAAGCAATGGTTTACGAAAGCACAAGGCGAATTTGTTGCCGAAATGCTGTTGGTCAATCAAAACGGCAAATACCTTGTTGATCATGTCGTGGTTTTTTGAAAAAGCGTTATCCATTGGGTAAACTTGACCGCAAGCGGCTCGGCTCCGATTCGTTGTGCAAACTGAACAGGTCTAAGATAAGAAGGTTTTTATGATTAAGCATGTCAGGTGGTTAGCGAAAGAGGTTGAACAGTGGTGTGCGGAAGGGATTATCACCAAGGATCAGGGGGCGGCAATCAAAGGCCGCTATCCTGATGTCCAGCTCGCCCACGCCTGTTCGTTTGCACTGGAACCGGTGAGTCATGAGGCATCGTTCCCCTTAGCCAATGACCCTTGCCAGGACCTGCCGGTTGCCAACGACCACGTCATCACCTTGTCACCAGATGACAAAAAAACCTGGGAGATCGACTTCGCCGAGCCGAGATGGCAGGTTATCGACAAAGATCAGACCGTCGAGACCGGTAGCCTTCCATGGCATAACCGTTTCCGCCTGGTTTACCGTCCACCTGCCCGTGAAGAAGCAACCCGTCTTGCCAATAAAGAGCTGATCTGGCATGGCTATCTTCCTTCCAGAGCTTTTCATGGCCAGGGGCGTGTGGATTGAGGTAAAAGCAAAGACGACTTGCAATGTTGCTAGCAGACAGTCGGGCAATCAATAAACTTGCCGCTAGGCCAGGCAGGGAAACAAAGCGTGCACTTAAGACTTAAGAAAATAGCCGGGCAATGTCTTTTGCGCTAAAAGAATCCCAAAAGAGCCTAGCCACGCAATCAACAAAAAAAGGGCGAGACATCGAGTCTCGCCCTTCTATATATAACTGCAGTTTTTTAAATTATTTCTCTTCTTTTACTTCCTCAGCAGGTGCCTCTTCAGCAGGTGCCTCTTCAGCAGGTGCCTCTTCAGCAGGTGCCTCTTCAGCAGGTGCCTCTTCAGCAGATGCCTCTTCAGCAGATGCCTCTTCAGCAGGTTCTGGCGCAACAGCCTTGGCGACTTCTTTTGCAGGAGCCTTTTTCTTCGGCTTAGCGGTAAACTCTTCCTCAACCAGCTCGATCAGGGAAAGAGCAGCATTATCGCCAACACGTTGACCAACCTTAATAATACGGGTGTAACCACCAGGGCGGCCCGCATAACGTGGAGCAATGCGCTCAAACAGCTTGTCAACTGTCTTCTTGTCACGAACAACTTCAAGCACAAGACGTCTGGAATGCAGGTCGCCGCGCTTGGCTGTGGTGATAAGTTTCTCTGCCAGTTTCCGTAACTCTTTGGCACGGGCATCAGTCGTGGTGATCTTTTCAAGATCAAAGAATGAAGTCACCATGTTGCGCAACATGGCCTTGCGGTGACTGGTGTTGCGGCCCAGCCTATTACCTGATTTTCTATGGCGCATTAGTATCTGTTCCTTTCTCCGGGTAACATCCCGTCAGGGCTTGCCCCTAGAGTTCTTCTTCGCTCTTTTCGAGCATCTTCAGATATTCAGGATCCGGGAAGCCCTCGATTGTCAAACCTAGAGTCAAACCCATCTCAGAGAGAATATCTTTGATTTCGTTAAGTGACTTGCGACCAAAATTCTGTGTTTTCAACATTTCTGCTTCGGATTTTTGTACGAGCTCTCCGATCAGGCGAATATTGGCGTTTTTCAAACAGTTGGCACTACGAACCGACAATTCAAGTTCATCAACCCGGCGATAAAGATTCTCGTTAATCGGCGGCTTCGTACCTACTATTTCTCCAGTATCTTCCGGCTCAAGAGCTTCATCGAAATTGATAAACAACTGAATCTGCTCTTTGACAACCTTAGCCGCATAAGCTAGGGCATCGTCAGGCTGGACACTGCCATCAGTATGAATCTCGAGAACCAACTTATCGTAATCGGTAACCTGACCGACACGGGCATTACTGACATTGAAGTTAACTTTTTTAATCGGCGAAAAGATTGCGTCGATAGGAATGGTCCCAACCGGAGCTTTTTCATCTCGATTGCGATCTGCAGGCCCATATCCTTTGCCCATAGCAACAACCATGTCCATCTCGAGATCAGCCTCTTTGCCGCAAGATGCGATATGATGATTAGGGTTGATTATTTCCACATGTGAATCAGTGATAATATCTCCAGCCTTAATCACGCCAGCGCCTTTTTTGACGATCCGAATATTCCGTGGTTCATGACCGTGAAGCTTGATCAGTACACCCTTCAGGTTGAGGATGATATCCGTAACATCTTCTGTCACAGCAGGAACAGTGGAAAACTCGTGCAGCACACCCTTAATCCGCACCGAAGTAATCGCTGCACCCTGCAGAGACGATAAAAGAACCCGGCGCAAGGAGTTACCCATGGTCGTACCAAAACCACGTTCAAATGGTTCCGCTGTAAACTTGCCGTAGGTGGCAGTCAGCGATTCGGCATCGACCTGGAGACGCTTGGGCTTAATCAGTTCCCTCCAGTTTTTATACATGCGTATTCTCCAGTTATAACAAGGTTTCGAATCGTCAGACCGAGGCCTATCGATTACTTCGAGTAAAGTTCGACGATCAGGTGTTCCTGGAACGTCGGAGTCGTCATTTCAGCACGCACCGGCAATGTCTTAACCGTACCTTGGAAGTTCTCTCTGACGAGTTCCACCCAGGACGGAAGCCCACGGCGCATAACACCGTCGAGAGCATCATTAATGCGTGCGACCTTACGGCTCTTCTCACGAAGTTCAACAACATCGCCCGGACGAACCAGGTACGACGGGATGTTCACTTTCCGGCCGTTGACCATGAAGTGATTGTGACGAACCAATTGGCGCGCTTCATTGTGTGAAGTTGCAAACCCCATCCGATAGACCATACTGTCCAGTCGACGCTCAAGCAGCACCAGCAAAGTCTCGCCAGTAACACCCTTCATGCGGTCAGCTTTCTTGAAATAGTCACGGAATTGCTTTTCCAACAAGCCGTAAGTCCGCTTGACTCTCTGCTTTTCGCGCAACTGAGTTCCGTAATCTGAAACTTTAATACGACCCTGGCCATGTTGACCTGGCGCATAATTGCGACGCTCCAAAGCACATTTATCTGTGTAGCAACGGTCACCCTTGAGGAACAGCTTCATATTTTCCCGCCGGCACATGCGGCAAACGGGTCCAGTGTGTCTCGCCAACGTTCGTCCTCCTTATGTCTGGTTAAACTCTTCTACGCTTGGGTGGACGACACCCGTTATGCGGTATAGGAGTGACATCTTTGATCATGGTGATGGTCAAGCCAACAGCCTGCAGAGCCCTCAACGCGGACTCACGACCGGAACCCGGACCTTTGACCCAGACTTCAATACTTCGCAAACCGTGATCCTGAGCTTTCTTAGCAGCATCTTCAGCAGCCATCTGAGCGGCAAAAGGAGTACTTTTACGACTCCCCTTGAAACCCTTAGAACCGCAAGTGCACCAGGAAATCACGTTGCCAGCTACATCTGTGATCGTAATAATCGTATTGTTGAACGTCGCCTGTATATGGGCAATCCCATTAGGAACATTCTTTTTTTCTACCTTTTTGCGTACACGCTTGCCAGGCTTGGCCATACTACCTCCTGTTACTTCTTCTTACCTGCGACTGTCTTACGCGGGCCCTTGCGGGTTCTTGCGTTTGTCTTGGTTTTCTGTCCACGAACCGGCAAACCACGTCGATGCCGGAGACCGCGATAACAGCCAAGGTCCATGAGTCGTTTGATATTCATGGTAATTTCACGCCGCAGATCACCTTCAACCTGGAAATCGCTGTCAATAACTTTCCGAATATTGGCAACTTCTTCTTCTGTCAGGTTGTCCGACCGAGTATTAAAATCAACACCGGCTTTAGTGAGGATCTCCTGAGATTTGGAACGACCAACACCGAAAATATAAGTCAGTGCAATCTCAATCCGTTTATTTCTTGGTAAATCGATACCAGCGATACGAGCCAATGTCCGATCCTCCTACTAACCCTGTCTCTGTTTATGCTTGGGGTTTTCGCAGATAACTCTGACGATCCCCTTGCGCTTGATGACTTTACATTTGTCACAAATTGTTTTTACTGACGAACGGACTTTCATGATTCTTCCCTTTAAATCAGGTCAGGTAACGCTCCGACCTGTCCTGCTGTCGCCTTCAAAGCCTGGTCAGTATCTCCGGGCCATTTTCAGTGACAGCGACCGTATGTTCAAAATGGGCGGATCGCAAACCATCTTGCGTTACTGCCGTCCAGCCATCTTCCAGTATTCTTACACCGGGCAGGCCGGCATTTATCATAGGTTCAATCGCCAGAGTCATCCCCGTTTTGAGGAGCGGACCCTGACCTGCATTGCCGTAGTTTGGTATCTGCGGTGACTCATGCAATTTACGGCCAATACCATGACCAACAAATTCGCGGACAACACTCAGACCCTTGGGTTCGACCCAAGACTGCACCGCATGGGAGATATTTGAGAGGCGTCCGTTAGGAACCACCTGTTCAATGGCTCTCTCAAGTGACTCGCGGGTTGTAGTCACGAGATGTTGCGTCGCAGCATCCAGTTTTCCGACAGCGACTGTAATAGCTGAGTCGCCATAAAAACCTTTATAAAGAACCCCAAAGTCGATACTTATAATGTCACCCTCTTTTAGAGGGTTTTGATCAGGAAAACCATGAACCACCCGATCATTTGGCGATGCGCAGACAGCGTAAGGGAAACCACCGTAGCCCTTGAACGCAGGCTTTGCTTTATGTCGCTGACACTCTTTTATCGCTAACTGATCAAGTTCAGACGTTGTCGTTCCTGGACCGATCCGACTCTCGAGCAGTGCCAGAATTTCTGCAACTATCCGCCCTGCAGCTCGCATCTTTTCCAACTCTGATGGGCTCTTGAGGACAATCACACTAGCTCGCCTGCAGCCTTGCCAGGATTTGCTCCTGAACCAACTTGATTTGTTGCATGCCATCAAGCTCAATCAAAACACCGGTTTCCCGATAATAATTAATCAAAGGCTCGGTCTGACTTGCATAAACTTGAAGTCGCTTGCGAATCGTATCTTCGCGATCATCGTCGCGTTGGATCAATTCAGAAGAGCAAACATCACAAACACCTTCTACCTTTGAGGGATCAAAGCTGATGTGATAACCGCGGCCGCAGTCTTTACAGGTGCGACGACCAGTCAACCGTTCTACCAGGGCTTCCGCATCAACATCCAACGAAATCACATGGTCAAGCTCTTTATCCATCTTCTGGAGACTCACCTGCAGAGCATCGGCCTGAGCCACAGTTCTGGGAAATCCATCCAGAATAAAACCATTTTCACAATCAACTTCTTGCAAACGATCACGCACTATACCGACGACCACTTCATCGGGAACCAAACCACCAGCATCCATGAATTCTTTAGCCTTGAGGCCCATGGTCGTGCCAGCCTTTACAGCGGCACGTAAAATATCACCGGTGGAGATTTGCGGGATCGAGAATTTCTCTGTCAACATCTTGGCCTGGGTGCCTTTACCAGCCCCGGGCGGTCCAAGTAATATCAGCTTCATTAATCCTAATCCTATCAGCCGCGCCGACCCTTGATACTGACGCCCTTCATAAAACCCTCATAGGAGCGCGAGATCAAGTGTGCTTCGATCTGTGAGGCAGTATCCAAACCGACACCAACGACAATCAACAGCGATGTTCCACCAAAAAAGAACGGAACATTAAATTGACCAATCAACAATGTCGGCAAAACGCATACTGCCGAGATATAAATTGCTCCGGCAAAAGTTAGACGACCAAGTACTGTATCGAGGTATTCTGAAGTTGCCTTGCCCGGCCTGACACCAGGGACGTACCCACCCTGACGCTTGATGTTATCGGCAACATCCGCAGGGTTGAATGTTACAGCCGTGTAGAAGTAACAGAAGAAGATGATGAAAGCTACATAAAAAACATTATACAACCAATGTGCAGGCGTCATCATCGCAGCAAAAGACTGAACCCAGGGCACATCAACAAAATTTGCGATTGTGCTAGGGAACATAATAATCGAACTGGCGAAGATCGGCGGAATAACGCCGCTCATATTGATCTTGAGCGGAAGGTGGCTGCTTTGCCCGCCCATATTGCGTGCACCGACGACTCGCTTGGCATAGTGAATAGGAACCCGACGTTGACCGCGCTCCATAAATATAATCGCCCAGATGACAACGACCATGGCTACGATAATAATCAGCATAACCGCTGGCGACATAGCACCCGTCTTCAATAGACGTATGCTGTTCACCAAAGCAGAAGGGATCATTGCGACAATCCCGGCAAAGATGATCAACGAGATACCGTTACCGATACCACGTTCGGTGATCTGCTCACCGAGCCACATAATGAATGCAGTTCCCGCCGTTAAAGTGACGACCGTCAGCAGAATAAAACCAATCCCATGCATCGCCACAACCGGCTCACCAGCTGGACCACGCATGGTCTGAAGACCAACGGCAATTCCGGCACCCTGAACAATAGACAGCAGGACCGTACCGTAGCGGGTCCACTTGGTCATGGTTTTACGACCCTGCTCGCCGTCTTTAGACAAGCGCTCAACCGGTTCAAATACCACAGACAGTAGCTGCATAATAATCGATGCACTGATGTAAGGCATAATCCCGAGTGCAAAAACCGTCATGCGCTCTAAAGCACCACCAGTAAAAGCACTGACCAGCCCGAGCAAAGTTCCCTGGGTACCTTCAAAGAACTGTGCCAAAACGGCACTATCAACGCCAGGCAGAGGGACATGACAACCGACCCGATAGACTGCCAGCATCCCTAAAGTAAAGAGAATACGACGGCGCAATTCGGGAATGCTGAATATATTCTGGATGCTGGCTAACAACTTAGAGCACCTCGATGTTGCCGCCTGCGGCCTCTATCTTGGCTTGCGCAGACTTGCTGAACTTGTGAGCCTTGATTGTCAGGGTCTTGGTCAATTCACCATCACCAAGAATCTTGACGCCATCTTTGATTTGGCTGAGCAACCCAGCCTTGCCGAGAGCCTCAAGGTCAACGACACTGCCCGCTTCAAACAGTTCGAGATCGCGCAAGTTAACCAGGACATACTCTTTGCGACTCAACGGGGTAAAACCGCGCTTGGGTAGACGCCTCTGTAGAGGCATTTGACCACCCTCAAAACCGGGTTTGACGCCGCCACCGGAGCGAGCATTCTGACCTTTATGCCCCTTACCAGCAGTCTTGCCAGTACCGGAGCCATGGCCACGGCCAAGGCGTTTTTTACTATGTGTCGAGCCATATGAAGGCTGGAGATTACTTAAATCCATGGTTTTTATCCTTGTGATTATTCCTCAACAGACACCATGTGGGTGACTTTGTTGATCATACCCCGAATTTCCGGCGTGTCCTTCAGAACTACTGTCTGGTGAAGACGTCGCAGGCCAAGTCCGTTGAGCACCTTGGTGAAATACTTATTGCGTCCAATACCGCTACGCTTGAGCGTTATTTTGATTTCAACAGCCATTATTCACTCCCGCCTCAGGCTTTTTTTTCTGAACTGGTTGCCCCAAGACCGCGCCTGGCGAGAATCTCATCCGGGCTACGTAGTTGCTGAAGCGCCTTAATAGTCGCCTTAACAACATTGTGTGGGTTATTAGATCCCAGACACTTGGAGAGAATGTCACTAATACCGGCAACTTCAAGAATCGCGCGTGCGGCGCCACCAGCAATAACACCAGTACCTTGCGATGCCGGTTTTAACATAACCTTACCCGCACCAAATTTGCCGATCACATCGTAAGGGATTGTCGTACCCTGGATCGGCACTGTAATCATGTTCTTCCTGGCTCTCTCAACACCCTTACGGATCGCCTCAGGAACCTCTTTAGCCTTACCTAGGCCATAACCGACCTGACCGCTACCATCACCTACAACGACCAAGGCAGAGAAGCTGAACCTACGGCCACCTTTAACAACTTTGGCCGTACGATTAATGTGAATAACGCGGTCTATAATATTATTTTCGTTATTGTCAACGCGTTGCAACGCTCTTCTCCTTTGCCGCTTAGAAAGTCAAGCCAGCTTCGCGAGCCGCATCAGCCAAAGCCTTTACCCGGCCGTGGTACAAAAAGCCGTTGCGGTCGAAAACTACTTGTTTGATGTCCTGTGCCATGGCTTTTTCAGCGATAGCTTTGCCAACCACCTTGGCAGCTTCGATATTGCCACTGTACTTTACGCTGTCGCCAACGCCCTTGGCAACGGTCGAAGCCGCAGCCAAAGTTTTGCCAGTTGTATCTTCAATAATCTGGACATAGATATGCTTAGCACTTCTAAATACGCACAACCGTGGGCGCTCAACACTACCAGAAACCTTCTTACGCACCCTTGCTTGACGCTTCTTACGGGAGACCCGCCGTTCTTTAGAGACATTCACTGTTCTCACCTCATCCTGTTCAGCTTATTTCGCTCCGGTCTTGCCAGCTTTACGCAAAATCCGTTCATCAAGGTACTTGATACCCTTGCCCTTGTAAGGCTCAGGCTCGCGGAAAGACCGAATCTTAGCCGCAGTCGCTCCAACCAGTTCCTTATCAATGCCAGAAACGGTGATGCGATTGGCCTTAACATCGACTTCTGCATTGATCCCCGTAGGCAGCGGATACTCAATTGGATGCGAATAACCTAATGATAAATTCAGAGTGGCGCCTTTAAGTTCAGCACGATACCCAACACCATTGATCTCCAAAACTTTGGAGAATCCGTTGGTTACGCCATCCACCATATTTGCAACCAGCGTGCGTGACAGACCCTGCAGAGCAGTACCGGACTTCTCGTTGCGGTGAGTTACCAACAGCTGATCAGCTTCCATAACAATCTTGACTTGATCATGGATGGTCCGCTCGAGGCATCCTTTCGGGCCTTCAACCTTGATGTGTTGACCATCAAGTGAGACCTTAACACCCGAGATAATACTTATCGGTTTCTTGCCGATGCGCGACATCTTTATCGACTCCTTAAAAAGAGCTGTTGCTCAAATTACCAGATAGTACAGAGAACTTCGCCGCCAATATTGGCATCGCGGGCAGCAACATCATCCATAACTCCCTTGGAAGTCGATAGGATGGCAGCACCGAGACCATTTTTGACACGAGGAATCTCATCATTACCCACATAAACACGACGGCCTGGCTTCGACACCCGCGTTATTTCGTGAATCACGGCTACATTCTGCTCGTCATATTTCATATAAACACGCAAGACGCCCTGCAGATCATCACTGATCATCTTGAAATTCTTGATGTAACCAAGCTCTTTCAAGACTTCAGCGATAGCAACCTTCACATTCGAGGAAGGCATATCCAACTTGGGATGTTGCGCCATGCCTGCATTGCGGATGCGGGTCAGCATATCCGCGATAGGATCCGTCATACCCATGAATACTGCTCCTTATTGCCCTATTACCAGCTGGACTTGGTTACGCCCGGAAGCTTACCTTCAGACGCCAGCTTGCGCAGACAGATTCTGCACATATCAAATTTACGATAGTACGCGCGAGGCCGACCACAGATCGGACAGCGGTTATACTCTCTCACGTTAAACTTCTGAGGCCTTGCAGCCTTTATGCGCATCGATTTTTTTGCCACGAGCTTCCTCCGCTATGCTGCTACATTCTGTTTCCGGAAGGGCATGCCCATACCGGTCAGCAGAGCACGACCTTGTTCGTCGGTGCGTGCCGTAGTAACAATCGTCACATTCATTCCCTTGATCTTATCAATATTCTCGATATCAATCTCAGGGAAGATCAATTGTTCACGAATTCCCAAAGTGTAGTTACCACGACCATCAAAAGCCTTAGCAGAAACACCCTTAAAGTCACGAACACGCGGCAGAGCGACATTGATCAAGCGATCAAGAAACTCATAAGCCCGATCTCTGCGCAGCGTCACCATGACACCGATTGGCATCTCTTCGCGCAGTTTGAACTGGGCAATCGACTTTTTAGCACGCGTGATTACAGCTTTCTGACCGGTAATATGAGACATTTCCACAACCGCGGATTCAAGAATTTTGACATTCTGAATCGCTTCGCCGAGGCCCATATTAATAACGACCTTTTCAACGCGAGGTACTTCCATCACGTTTTTGAGCTGCAATTCTTCTATCAGTTTTGGAACGAGTTCCTTCTGATATATTTCTTTGAGTCTTGCCATGAAAAACTCCGTTAATTATTCACAATCTCGTTGCATTTCTTGCAAAAGCGAGTTTTTGTGCCGTCCTCAAGAACCCTCATCCCGGTACGTGCCGGCTTATTGCAGGCCGAGCATACCAATTGGACGTTAGAGAGATCGATCGGGGCTTCCTTCTCGATAATGCCACCCGCCTGATTCGCTTGAGATGGCCGTGTGTGCCGCTTCATCAGGTTAAGGTTTTCAACCAGAACCCTGCCCTTTTCGGGAATGACACGCAAAACCTTACCACTCTTGCCCTTTTCTTTTCCGGCGATAATCATCACCAGGTCATCTTTTTTCACATGGAGCTTTGCTACTGCCATGACTATATATCTCCCAGCTCTTAAAGAACTTCAGGGGCCAAGGAAACAATCTTCATAAACCGCTTAGCGCGCAATTCGCGTGCTACCGGTCCAAAGATACGAGTTCCCATCGGCTCTCCTGATGCACTTACAACAACAGCAGAGTTACTGTCAAAACGGATATAAGAACCGTCCGGACGAGTAACTTCCTTTGCAGTACGCACAATTACAGCACGAACGACATCGCCTTTTTTCACTTTAGAATTAGGCATCGCCTCTTTGACCGAGCAGACAATAATGTCACCAATTCCGGCATATTTGCGCTTGGACCCGCCAAGCACCTTAATACAGCAGAGTTTTTTTGCACCGGAGTTATCTGCAACTCCAAGCATTGATTGCATCTGAATCATGGCCAGTAACTCCTACACGCTGACATGTTTCTCGAGAATTTCACGAACTCGCCATCTCTTGTCCTTAGACATGGGGCGAGACTCCACAATCCGGACTTTGTCACCAGCGACACAAGCATTAAGCTCATCATGTGCCTTATAAGTAACACGTCGTTTGATATATTTCTTATAGACAGCGTGTTTGACGAGGTTATCAACCTTGACCACAACCGTCTTGTCCATCTTGTCGCTTATCACGACCCCGACCTGTTCTTTTCTGTTACCACGTTGTATCGTCATTGCCGTCCTCGTTTAATCGGATTAGCTGGACTTCTCGCAAAGCACCGTCTTGATCCTGGCAATTTCCTTACGCACCCGGGGGATACGTGAGGAATTTTCAAGATGACCGGTATGGAGCTGAAACTTCAGGTTGAACATTTCCTGATTCAATTCAGCAATCTCTGCATTGAGTTCTTCAACTGTTTTATTACGTAGTTCCTCAGGCTTCATGACCGGCCTCCTCTCGAACCACGATCTTGGTTTTCATTGGTAGTTTATGTGCTGCCAGACGAAACGCTTCTCGCGCAATATCCTCGGTAACACCTTGCATCTCGTAAAGAATCATACCTGGGCGAACAACACAGACCCAGCTATCAGGAGATCCCTTGCCTTTACCCATACGAGTTTCGGCAGGTTTACGAGTCAAAGATTTGTCGGGGAAACAACGAATCCAAATCTGGCCACCACGCTTAATGTAGCGGGTCATTGCGCGACGAGCGGCCTCAATCTGACGAGCAGAGAGCCAACCGCAATCCAGAGTTTGTAGGCCGAAATCACCAAAATTCAACTCTGTGCCACCCCTAGCCGCACCTTTCATGCGACCTTTGAACTGTTTTCTATGCTTAACCTTTTTAGGCATTAACATGGCAGTTAAACTCCTGACGCCTTACTTATTTCTGCGGTTCTTTGTTACCAAGGATCTCGCCCTTGAAAATAAGAACCTTTACACCGATGATACCGTAGGTCGTTTTGGCCTCGGCAAATCCGTAGTCAATATCAGCACGTAGGGTGTGCAACGGCACACGACCTTCGCGGTACCACTCCCGTCGACTCATCTCAGCACCACCGAGACGACCGGAACATTCAATTTTAATGCCTTGAGCACCAAACTTGAGCGACTGACTGACCGCCTTTTTCATAGCCCTTCGGAAAGCCACACGGCGAACCAATTGCAGAGCAACGTTTTCAGCGACCAATTGCGCATCAATCTCAGGCTTACGTACTTCCTGAATGTTGATGAACACCTCATTATCAGTCAGCTTAGCGAGCTCTTTCTTCAGAGCCTCGACTTCTGAGCCTTTTTTACCGATGATGATTCCGGGCCTGGCCGCGAAGATGTTGATCTTGGCCTTACTGGCAGCACGCTCTATCTCGATCTTGGAGATGCCAGCATGATGCAAGCGCTCCTTCAAGTAGTTGCGAAGTTTAATATCCTCATGCAGTAACTTAGAGTAATCCTTCTCTGCGTACCACTTGGATTCCCATGTGCGAATAACGCCTAAGCGAAATCCTACTGGATGAACTTTCTGACCCAAAACGTCACCTCCTCAGGTGGTTACA
>JAQYVY010000007.1 GCA_030145195.1 Desulfuromonadales bacterium
AGCTGTGTCAATCATCTCAACGACCTGGAATCAAGCATCATTACCGCCGAAGAACCGGTTGAATACGTCATCGACGGCATCTCCCAATGTTCGATCAATCCTAAAATCGGGGTCACCTTTACTGAAACGCTGCGGCATATCGTACGCCAAGACCCCGATATCATCGTCATGGGCGAGGTGCGTGACACTTTTTCTGCCGAAACCGCCATTCAGGCCGCTTTGACGGGGCACAAGGTGTTGACCACCTTTCACACTGAAGACACCGTTGGCGGCTTGCTGCGTCTGCTGAATATGGGCATCGAAGCTTTTTTGATTGCCTCGACCATTACCTGCATGCTGGCACAACGGTTGCTGCGGCGCGTTTGCCCACACTGTGCTGTTCCCTACAAACCCACCCCCGAAGAGTACCGCCGTCTCGGCTACACTCATGGAGATCTGGCTGGCGCCGACTTGAAAATCGGCCGGGGATGCTCGACTTGCCGGTTTACCGGCTACAAGGGAAGAGTTGGTATTTTTGAGCTTTTGACTCTGACGGACGAAGTCAAGGATGCGGTCCTTGCCCGCAAGACGGTTCAGGAGATTCGTCGCATCAGTATCGAAAGCTCAGGGATGGTCACCTTGATGGAAGATGGCATCGCCAAAGCGGCACGCGGGGAGGTTTCGCTGCCAGAAGTAATGCACCGACTGCCGCGGACAGCAAACCTGCGACCATTACATGAACTGCGTCGCCTGTTGGGAGAATAGTCATGTCAAGTATGCCCCTGGCTGAAATCATTCAGGAGATGGTCGACGCCGACAAAGTCCACCTGCCTGTCCACCCCGGAATCGCTCAAGAAATTGCAGAAGTTTTGGCCCACGAAGAAAACGGTCTCGACCAGATATGGTCTCTGGCTGGTCGCGATCCAGCGTTAAGCTGCAACTTGTTCCGTGCCGCTAACTCCTCTTTTTTTGCCGGTCTAAAGAGAACCCTCTCGATTGACGAGGTCGTCACTCGTCTCGGTCAAGACAAAGTGCTTGAGGTCATCGAATCGGCCTGCCAGAAGGGCAGAAGTTGTCCACAGGGCCAGTTGACCCCTGAATACATGCCGACGCTTTGGCAACACTCCCAAGGTTGTGCCGAAGGGGCACGCTGGCTGGCTGAGCGCTGCGGCTATGTCAGACTCGCCGATCAAGCCTACATGGCGGGTTTGCTGCACGATATTGGCAAACAGTTCCTTCTTTCCGTCCTTGAGGAAATCACTTCCCGCGATGAACTGGGCATCACTCTAACGCGACAATTGGTGCATGAAGTTCTGGAAACTATGCATGTTGAACAAGGCTTACGCATGTTTAAAGAATGGAACTTGTCGGAGATTTACCAAGAAGTGATTGCAGAACATCACGGCACCAATCTGGAGACCCAGAATATCATTGTGCCTCTGGTTAAACTGGCCAACAAAGGCTGCAGCAAGGTTGGTCTCGGCTTAAACCAACAGGCTGATCTGATTCTACCGACCACCGCCGAGGCTCAATTCCTCGGTATCGACGAAATCTCTTTGGCTGAATTTGAAATCATGCTCGAAGACCGCTTCCTCGATGGCCAAGCGACAACAAAGATAACGTAATCCTGCCTTTCGTTCTTAGCCTTTTTTTGGTATAATCTCGCGCTGAATATAATGCTTTAAAGGGAGCCTAGTATGTCTAAAACCATTGCACAGATTCTGAAAATCAAAGGCAAAGACGTTTGGGAGGTCGACTCGGAGGTCTGTGTTTACGAAGCGTTGAAGATCATGGCCGACAAAGGGGTTGGCGCGCTGGTGGTTAAAAGTCAGGGACAGGTTGTTGGGATTTTTTCCGAACGTGATCATGCCCGCAAAGTAGATCTCGGTGGGCTCTGCTCAAAAAAAGCCATCGTCCGGCAGGTCATGTCCGAAGAGATTTGCTATATCACACCACAGACTTCCGTTGATGAGGCCATGTCAATTATGACCGACAACCGCTGCCGCCACCTGCCCGTCCTGGTGGATGACAATTTGGTCGGTCTGGCATCAATCGGCGATTTGGTCAAGGCCTCTCTGGAACAGAAAGATTTTGTCATCAAACAGTTGCAGAGATACATAAAGGGCAATCAATAGCACCCCTCTCCTCTGCCAGTCGAGTATGACGAACGACCTGCTCATGGATCGTCCCGCCTTCATATCCGCACAAACCGCTCGCGAGCGCCTCCGGCAGATCTTGTCTGATGGCCCCGGAAATGCCCCTGATTAGTTCCAGAGACCTTTCTTATAACTGAAGATATGTTTGTTGGGGATGATCGAAATCAAAGAAAAGTCACCCTGTTTACATGCTTCAGGGGTCTTGCCGTACGATTCAAAGACTTGTTCCTGATAAGAGAGAATGCCCACAAACGGAACGGACTTGGAACTGGAACGACGAACCGTGCCGACCAACTCGGAATTCTCAATCTGGTGGTAAAGTGCCCGGTAGGTACCGTCTGGTTGTTTTGAGATTTGCATCCGGGAGCGAGAGAATTTGTGATTACGGTTTAAATCCTTAACCTTGTTGCGAGCAAACTGCATGAAGTCGTTGTACTTAAGGGTCAACTGCTGATCTGACGCGCTGTCGGCGGCACCTTTGGCGACAGTCCTAGCAGCTCCCGCCGGAAGGGCCAACAGAAGGAAGAGGGTCAGGAACAGAATGAGCCTATTTATAGTTTTCATGATGAACCTCGCAATAAGTGTGTTGGTCTTGGTAAACACTTCCGCAATGTTCGTACCAGAAAAGCCTGTCCTAGATTAACCCATTGATATCATAACAAAAGAAAAATTATTTCAAAGACAAGAAGCTTCTGTCTTTGCAGCAGGGTTGGTGTCTGATGACAAATCACGGCGCAAAGCCCAGCGAAATGAATGCTTATAACCTTGACCCTTGACTCCGTGGTGGAGAAAACAACGGCCGGGTCCATAAGACCCGGCCGACTGAGAGTTCAGAATGAAACGGCAAAGCAGCCGTTACTTGGTTTGAATTTCAACGCGACGGTTGAGTGCACGTCCTTCCTTGGTTGCGTTGTCATATTTAGATTGACTCTCGCCGTATCCGGTAGCATCCAAGCGAGCGGCGGAGGTGCCGTTGCTGACGAGCCAGCCTTTGACGGAAGCCGCGCGACGTTCGGAGAGACCCTGGTTGTAGTCTTCTGCACCAGTAGAATCGGTGTGACCAGCAACCGTGAAATCAACCTTCTTGTCTTCATCCAGGAGCATCTTGACCTGCTCAAGAATCGGAACCATCTCATCTGTAATGGCGGATTTGTCAAACCCGAACTGCAGACTGAAGGTGATCACCTCTTTCTTCATCGGCACGGGTTTTTTTACCACCGGGACTGGGACTGGAGCTGGGGCTGGAGCTCGTTTCGGAGCGACTTCATCGTAAAAAACGTCTTTAGCAAACTGAGCCAGAGTGGCATCAGAAGCAAGCGCATTGATATTGGTATCCACAGTGCAGCAGGAGATGTCGCGAATTTGGTCAATAACCGCCTGGCCATGAGCTGAATCGGCAAAGCTGACAATATGAATGCACAGTTCAGGATATTTACTGTAAAGCGCCTTGGCCTGAGCCACCGGTTCGGAACCGCTATTAGAGTCGCCATCAGTAAAAACCACCAGAGCAGTTTTACCTGTGAAGCCGCCGATGACCGGGCCCGCGTTCATCAGACCATCGCCCAGAGCTGTAAACCGCCCAAAAACACTGAAGCCCGTGTTGACGCCAGTAGCGGCAGCAGCCAACACCCCGTCCTTATAAAGCGCCGGAGCAGTCAGCGTTTCAGCCGGGGAGAAGAGCTCCATGGAACTCGTAAAATCAAGCGCAGGGATGGCCTTGTCGAGGCGCGAGACCCCGTCTACAGCCAACTCGATTTTCTTCTGGCCAAGGGTGGCATGAGTCTCAGCCATAGAGCCTGACTGGTCCAGCAGCAGGATAAAGTTGTCAACCTTTTTCACCTTCACCATCTCCGCGGCCACAGCAACCGGTGAAGAGAACGCCAGCGCCAAAACCAGCGCAACCAAGGGAAGCTTGCACAGCATTTTCATAATAAAGCTCCTTAAACATTCTAGAAAATATAAGCCAACGAAATACCGCTATTCTTTAGTGGTTGTGATAGCTTAGCGTGTTTTTTCTGATATGCAAGCCATCTGTGTTGGTTCACTGTCTAGTCAAATTCGGACCATGACCATGAATTCGCCATCATTTTCAGCGGATCTGCTATAATAAAGCTTCGTCTAATCAACCAACCCGAAGGGGAAAAATCATGCTCGAACGAAACAACGCCTACACCCTGGCACCCGCGACAGCGGTTACCAGCGGTTTCTTTTCCAAGGTTTATAGCTGGATGACCGCCGGATTGGCCCTGACCGCTCTGGCTTCGGTGCTGACACTCTCCAGTGAGGCAACGCTCAACTTGATCTTTGGTAACCGAATGGTCTTTTACGCTCTGATCATTGCCGAACTCGGCCTGGTTATCGCTCTTTCAGCCGCGATCAACAAAATTAGCGCGCAAGTCGCTACGCTGATGTTCCTCGGCTATTCCGCCCTCAACGGCGTCACCTTTGCGGCAATATTCTTGATCTATACCAGCAGCTCAATCGCCAGCACTTTTTTCGTCGCGTCCGGAACCTTTGCGGCCATGAGCATTTATGGTTTCGTGACCAAGCGCGACCTGACCGGCTGGGGCAGCTTCCTCTTTATGGGACTGATCGGCATCATCATCGCCTCGGTCGTCAATATCTTCCTGCAAAGCACCATGATCTACTGGGTCACCAGCTATATCGGCGTGTTCGTTTTCGTTGGTCTCACTGCCTATGACACGCAGAAGATCAAGCAGATCGGCCAAGCCGGTTTTGCCGATGGTGAAAGTCAACATAAGGCTGCCATCCTCGGCGCGTTACGACTCTACCTCGACTTCATCAATCTGTTTCTGATGCTGTTACGGATTATGGGCAACAGGCGCTGATTTTCTTTTCTGTCTCAACCAAAGCTAAGAGCAAAAGGGCCCGAGAGATGAGATACCCCCTGTTTAACGTTTCAGGGGCGCGCAACAGATATACCTGGCTTCATGCTCCAGGGCCAGGAGACTTAGGAAGTCAAACTCGCATACGTGCATAATCATGCTGTGAAAGCTTCTACGGTTGCCATGTTTGAAGGAACCTTACAATCTGGGTTGAAATGTCGGCCTCATTATGAACTTCCTCCACTTCTAAAAGATAGTCGATACCATCCTCTTTGACGAGGCAGAGACAAGCATAATCAAAACCCAGCTGAACATTGAGTAAGTTTTCAAGGGCGATCTCGCCATCCATAAACTTCGGATCTTTTGACTCCTCGTAATTAACAACTTTTATACCGGCCTGCTGGAGGGCTTCGGACAATTTCTTTGCAGATAACATGAATAATTAATCACTCCTTCTTAAGTTGATAACCTCTTAACACGGCACTATTCACCTCGGTGCTGATGCACCCGATTTTGCGTTCCAGTGGCGTGGTTTATGAAACTATCAGTTCGACCACATAAACCTTTTCAACCGCTGTCTGTAAAAAAAGCTCCCAGTGCATTTTATCAACGCTGGGTGAAAGTTTGAATTTGTTTTTCTCGCCAGACTGCTCTGTAACCTTAAGAGAATAAGTACCCTTCTGAGAGTCCTTATCCAATATGACCTCAACAGGCTCAAGGTCCTCTTTACCCAGTTAGGCTCAGTCAAAGAGAAGCCTGCATCGGTGTGTTCGCACAAGGATTTTCTATTCATCGCATAACAAAAAAAAGAAAGCCACCCAGTAATCAAACCAGATGGCCTTAGGTTTAAACTCAAAGCAGTGAACAGTTGCAGAACTATAAGCCCATCTCCTTACCGGTCGGCCTGACCACTTGGACCCCGCCCGGCAGAAGAAAGTCAAAAGTCATTGACGAAAGCCCGGAATTAACCCGCAGACCGCTGAATTCTATGATGGTGCTGTTGCCATTCGGATCATAGACCGTCGTCGACATGATCGGAAACCAGATGTCATTCGGACCGCCTTCGTAGCCAGGGAAAGAGAAGTCGCCTCTCCCGGAGCTCACCGGTGCTGGCATCGACGGAGCAGGGTCATCGTCTGCTTGCTGACGCTTCTGGTAGACGTCAACGGCATAACGGTCGACAACAATCACCATGCGGTTGAATAACGCCGAAGTCTTTCGGGGCGTCAGGTTGAGAATGTAGTTGCCATCGATATCGGTATTCGGTGACGCCCAGCTGATCATGAAATCTCGCGAGATATTGCCGAGGCCCGTGAGGAAGGTCATCGGATCGTTCTCGCGGGCCTGGTTGACCATCTCAATATCGGATTGAATGACCTGGTTGTTTTCCGGCAGATAAACCCAGAGCGTCTTGCCGTCGGAAACAATTTCCTGGCGGGTTGGTTGATCGTACTCCCAGCGAAACTTGACTTGCGGCACCGTCTGCGGGCGGCCATAATTGAAAGCGACCGAGACCCGACCGCGAGCGCGTTGCAGGCGATCAAGCGAAGCGATCCGCGATTCCTGAAAAAAATCGGCCGAGTAATCGTAGATTCTCAACTCCTTGGCCGTGTCGGTTTTAAACGGAGTCTCCAGAGTATTGATGACATCGTTGAGACCGACAGCCCAACTCAAGTTCACCGTCAGAGTCAGAAGACCGCCAAGCAAAAAGACTGTTAACAGAGTCCGTTTCATTTCAAGCTCCTCACGTCAGGGAGTGTCTGGTAGCATGCATTAGATCGACAAATTGCAATCATCACGGGCACAGTAAACCATCATTATTCCGGTGGCAAGATCAAACTCCACAGTCCGGCCGCGATTACCGCCAACGTCCTCACCTACCAGAGGGATGCCAAGCGCGGCCAGGGTCTCGCGGGCGCTTTTCGAGTTACGAGCCCCGATGCTGTCGATCAGAGTCTGGTGGACAGACTCAAACATATTGGCGCCACCGGCGATTTTAGCGATCAGACTCTCGCGATCAGCACCTTCTTGCACCAGCACATCGACCATCTGGTAAATTCCGGCATCGACATACTTACCGTCGGTCCCAATCGGATTGTGCTTCGGCCGTTTCGGTAGCAACATGTGGCCTAACCCACCGAGGCCACTTTGCGGATCGTAAAGACCGACAGCTAGGCAAGAGCCAAGACCGTAAGCTTTAAGAAGCATTGGAGCCCGTTCAATCCGGGCTTGCGCTATGCTGACTCGTTCACTCACGATTCTTCTCCAACAACATTCAGAAAGATATCGAGGGTGGCCGGATCAGGGAGCAGAAAGAAATGGCCCTTCACCGCAAAATCCGGACTGGCCTCGCCAATAAAATCGGTCTCGACCATCAAGGCCAGATCGCTGTTCTCACTCAGTTCGATCAGAACATAATCAACCACCGCCCCGGCCATATCGTAAGCCAGCATAGGCACGGAAGGGATCAGGGTCTTGTTCAGGAGGCTGCCCAACGCGCTCAGATAGGCCGAGGCGAGAATATTGCCAACTTCCTTCAAAGCGGAAACGGTGAGTTCATTCATCACCAAACCCTTTTCCTGTTTTCCGAGCAAACAACAGAGCAAGCGATGGGCACTTTCCTGGGGGAAGAGCAACATAATGCTGCCACGAGCGTCACCAAGAATCCGTAACGTGATGCCAACCATCAATTTTTCCGGACCGCCAAGATGATCCGGCACCTGACTGATTTCGGTAATGGTGACATGAGGAATCCGCAACATCACGGGCTGGCCGATCAGCTGCGAAAGCGCAGTCGCGGCATGGCCCATGCCAATATTACTCACCTCTTTGAGGATATCCAGTTGCACGTTGTTGAGTTTTCGAAAGGGCATGTCTCCTCCTAGGAGCCTGTTCGAGAATAAGGGCCGAAGCGAAAAACCAGAAGTTTGGGTCAACCCGTTGGGTTTGCAGTTGGTCATTCATTGTCGCACAGGCTCCTACTTCAATTGCTTGACAAAAGCGGGCGATTTTCCAGCAAGGGTTGAGGGTCGACGATAAAAACGACCCGACCGTCGCCCTCCACGGTCGCACCGCAGAGGCCCGGCAAGTGATTGAGAGGGAAGCCGAGATTTTTGACAAAGGCTTCCCGTTGGCCAATGAAACAATCTACTTCTAAACCAATTTTACGACCCTGTAATTCAGTCAGGATCACAAAAGTTATCTCTCCAACAGCCGGTTCCGGCAAACCCAGAAGCTGCGGCAGGGAGACCAAGCTGAGAACCTCCTCACCCAGGCGGAAAACGCGTTCGCTTCCAGAGCGCTCAATCTCTGCCGTCGGCAAACCCAAGGTGCGGTCGATACGGGTGATCGGTATCGCCAGAGGATGACCGGCGCAGCGAACCAACAAAATCTTGATGATCGCAATAGAGAGTGGCAACCGCAGCTGGAAACGGGAACCCTCGCCAGGAGCGGAAAGAATGTCCAGGCGGCCACCAAGGTTGACAACCGCTGACTTGACGACATCCATGCCAACACCGCGACCAGAGGTCTCGGTTATCTCCGCAGCCGTTGAGAAGCCCGGCTGGCAGACCAGCATCAGGGCATCGCGATCACTCAGATTTTCAGCTTGTTGTGCAGTCAACAGACCCTTCTCTACGGCCTGCGAACGCAACCTCTCTGAATCCATGCCGTTGCCATCGTCAGCAACCTCCACCAGCACCAGATCTTTCTCCCGACGAGCCGAAACGGTGACCGTACCCTCCTCGGCAATTCCGTGATCTACGGCGTTACGAACCAGATGGACCAACGGGTCGGTCAAAGCCTCAAGCACGACCCGGTCGATCCCAACGTCGGAGCCGGTCAACCTCAAGGTCACTTTTTTACCGGACTTACGGCTCAAATCGCGAACGATACGGGGCAAGCGGCCGGTAATGCTCTCCAACGGCAACAGCCGGGCTTGCAGCGCATGATGATGCAGATCATCAACCAAGCGCGAGGTTTGCCCCAGGGCTTGCCGAAGCTCATCCCAGTTCCGTCCTGCAGCGGCGCTATTTAGCAGATAACGCTGGGTAATCAGTTCACCGACCAAGTTGACAACCTGATCCAGAAGCTCGGTGCGAACCCGGATGGTTTTGGCCGCATCCTCCCGACTCACCTCTTCCCTGCGTCGGTCATCAATAAACCGAACTTGTGCCACATCGGTGATTTTTCGCAGAGCCTCTTCAATATGGTCTTTGGTCAACGAGGTCCGTAGCCAAGCCTGAATCTGCTGGCAGGGCGCACCGTTGCGCAACGCGTCCAGGTCCGGCTTACTCGACATCAGCTCGCCAAATTTTTCCAGTTCGCGCAAGACGAGAATCCCGCGGGCCGAGGCCATTACCGTACCTTCGGCCAAACTCACCAAGACCTGAAAAGCATCCGGTTCTTCGATATTGGCCAGCGGTTCAACGAGATCGGACGGCTCAACCTCGACAGCAACCAGAGGCAGAGACTGATCGTCGTTGCCATTAACCTGCGGAGGGGAAGACACGTCGGCCTCAGCCACCAAAACAACCTCGGTTGACGGCGAGCGCTGTAAAAATTCATCGATGGAACGCTCTGCGCTCTTTGCCGTCATATCGTCAAGCAAACCTTCAAGCAGATCGATCCCAGCCAAGAGATAGTCGACCGTTGCCGCAGGCACGACCCCGGTCTTACGGAAGCCATCGAGCAGATCCTCCAAATGGTGAGACAGCTGTGCGGTACGATTGAAACCCATGGTCGCAGCCATGCCCTTGAGCGAATGGGCTTCGCGGAAGAGAGTATCAATCGTTTCACGATTGCCCGGCTGCTGTTCCAACTCGACCACCAGCTGATTAAGATTATTCAGATGTTCCCGGGTTTCAGAGAAAAAGAGCTCCCGGTACTGAGACATGTCCATAAAGTTTCCGTCTGACAACCTTCGCTTTACTGCATAATCCGCTTCACGATTTCAAGAACCTTCTCTTCCTTAAACGGCTTAACGATAAAATCACGCGCACCGGACTCGACCGCTTCCAGAACCAGCGAATCCTGACCGAGGGCACTGACCATAACAACACACGCGTTCGGGTCGTCAGCCATGATCTCCTGCAGAGCCTCAATACCACTTTTTTTGGGCATGACAATGTCCATGGTTACCAGATCGGGCTTAGTCTCCCGGTAAAGTTCCCGAGCTCTCTCACCGTTCTCGGCCTCAGCGACCACCTCGTACCCCGCCCGGACGAAGATTTCCTTGAGTATATTGCGCATAAAGAGCGCATCATCGACAACCATCACCCGTAAGGGCATAGGATCCTCCTGATTATTGATAAAGCTTTCGTAGTTGTTTAAGGATTTCGTCAAGATCAAGCAGGTTGACCAGCGTTCCATCCATATCGACCACACCGCGCGCGGCATTCTTGCTCTCGCCGGTGAGGTTGGATTGCAACGCAGCCAGATCGAGCTTAACGATGCGCTGTACCAGAGTCACGGCCAGAGCCAGAGATTGATATTCTGCGGTTAACACCACCCGCCGGTGATCCAGTTGCTCACTATCGAAACCAAGCAGCCGGGGCAAATCGACCAGCGACAGGATTTGACCGTGGAAATTGATTGCACCGAGCAGAGCCCCATCGGCACGCGGCACGAAGTGCAGAGCGGGCTTCTCCACGACTTCTTGAATCGCCTCAATCTCCAGACCGTAAGTCTCTTCGGCAAGTGTAAAAATCAGGATTAGAGCCATAATCAGTCTTGCTCTTCCTTAGACAGCTTGAACTGCTTGACCATGTCGAGCATGGTTTCGGACAGCTGGGACAGATCTACCGCAGATTGCACCATCTCCTCCATCGCAGCCGATTGCTCCTGGGTAGCAGCCGAGACTTGTTCGGTGGCCGCGGCGTTATCAGACACCACCCTGTCAATTTCGTCGATCGACCGAGTAATGCGCTCGGCGCTGGAGATCTGTTGCCCAGCGAGCTCAGCGATGCCATTAGCTTTGGCACGAGTCCCTTCAGCATTCTCGGTAATCGCGACAAACGCCTGGCTGGTTCGGTCAACAGCATCCCGGCCGCTTTCCATCTCCTCAATCGCCTGAGCCATGGAGGACTGAACCTGCTGGCCTTCGTCACGGATTCCCTCAACCAGAAGGGTAATCTCGTCGGCAGAGGCGGTGGTCGAATCAGCCAGCTTACTGACCTCTTCAGCCACGACCGCGAAACCACGACCGTATTCACCGGCCCGGGCCGCTTCAATGGTGGCATTGAGCGCCAGCAAATTGGTCTTCTGGGCGATCGCGTTGATCACATCGACAAACTTGTTTATTTTCTGGAGCTGGGCGATAAAAGTGACCATCTGTTGACCGCTGCTTTCGACTTCGGCCAGCACCTGACGAATATGGCCAAGGCTGGCATCGGCCAGAGTACCGCCGCTCCGGGCCGTATCCACAGTCTGGTTGGCCGCTTCGGCAACCTTTTTCGCCGACGCAGCGACTAGATTGATCGACATGGCGACTTCCTTGAACAACCGGTTTGACTGTTCAACCATTTCCGCCTGGGTCTCCGCACCTTTGCTGATCTGATTAACTGTCCCGGCCACTTCCTGAGCCGACGCCGACATCTGCTGCGAGGTGCCTGAAAGGTTTTGCGCCGAGCCAGCAATATTGAAAGCAGTGCCCCGGATATCGCCAACCAGCTTACGCAGACGCTCCTGGGTCTGGTTCATGGACGCCGCCAGATCGCTCGACTCATCGGGGAAACGACTCTCTTTGAGTTTGATGTCTTCGGACAGGTCGCCTTGACTAATCCGGTCACCGGCTGCTGTCAGATGTCGGATATTTGCGGTAAACGCCTTGGAAAAAATCACCCCGATGATTAGACCGAGAACCAGCGCACAGGCAATGGAAAGCACCTGTTGAAACTCAGCTGGAACCGCACTGTAGGGAATTGCCAAATTGACCAAGACCCCGGAAACAACCACAGTCATAAAACCAATTATAAATTTGTAGCTGATTTCTATGCGCATCATTCCTCTCCTTGCTAACCAGTCATCGATAAAAGCCAGAAGTCCATCATTGGCCGCGCCCCGGGGCAACAGGTTCGACTTCGCCTTCCGCCTTCCGGCGATAGATTCGCTCTAGCGGAAAATCAGACCAATATAATTCACGAACGGCACCGACCAGCGCTTCGGAACGTCCCAGCACCAAAGCTCCGTACTGCGGCATTGCTGACGCAAACCGAGTCAAGATTCGATCCTGCTCCGCGCGGGTAAAATAGATCAAGACGTTGCGACACAAAATCAGATCGGCCGCAGGATAATCGGACGCCGTCATGATATTGTGTTGTAAAAACTCCACCTTGTCACGAATTCGCTCGACCAGACGGAACCGGTTGCCTTCGGCAAAGAAATACTCCTTTAGCACCGCCTCTGGCACCTCATTAAGGCGAACGGGATCGAACAAAGCTTCCCGGGCCATGGCTAGGACCGGCTCGCTGACATCCGTGGCAATGATCCGAACCTCTAGATCAGAAATAGCCATTTCATCAACCAGCAAAGCAAGAGAATAGGGCTCTTCGCCTGAAGCACAGCCCACACTCCAGAGCGTCAGCTCACGACGGCCAAGGGCCCTGGCCTGCCGACAAAGATCGGGTAGAACAGTTCCTTCCAGAACCCGGAAGGTGTCGGGGTTGCGAAAAAACCTGGAAACGTGGATGGAAATGGTCGCAAGCAGGGTGTCGAGCTCGTCGCAATCACTCTCCAGCAGCTGCAGATAGGTCTCAAAATCGGTGACCTTGCAAGCCCGCAGACGCTTGGCAATGCGGCGTCTGATGCAACGGTCCTTGTATTGATCGAGATCAAACTGGCGGTGACGACGCAACAGAGCCGTGATCTGCGTAATTTCGGCGTCAGTAAGATCGTCACCTGTCCACATTTTTTGCGTTTGCTCTGTCATGATCCACCACTGAAAGTTTTCGTGCGACCAAAGGGCGTTACAACTTTAACAAAATTTTTGCCGGTTATTGCCAAAGCAATACGTCCAAGGGAGAGCAGCAGCTAAAGCCAAGGAACGAAACTTTTCCGGAACGACGACTTGCGAGCGATCCCTTGATTCTTCTAAGCTTTGGTGTTGAAGGCCTATCATTCTTTGTTCCGGTTATCGCTCCGAACAGAAATGATCATAGCCGCGGGCAAGAAGGGGGCGAATTTCGCCATCAACCGTTCGTACGGAAGTGCATCCGGGGCCTTGCTTTACCACTCCGATTGGAGTAACACAGACCCCCAGATGCTGACCAAGTGCCATCGCAGCCTCCGCCCGTTCCGGGGCCACACTGAAGAGCAGTTCGTAATCCTCCCCGCCATGAAGGGGCAGGTGGCCAAGATCGGGGTTCACCGACAACTGTCGGCGAAAAGCCTCTGATAGCGGCAAGCTCTCTGGATTGATCAGGGCGTCAACTTTTGAAGCCCTCAAGATATGCGCCAAATCCGAGGCTAAGCCATCAGAAAGATCGATCATGGCCTTAGCCAGCTGCTGCTCGGCCAGCAAACGACCGAGTTCAACTCGTGGGGTTGGCCGATGGTGACGCGCCAGCAAAGCCGCTTCCGGCTGCCTACCATCACACAGCAACTGCAAAGCCAGAGCACTATCACCCAAAGAACCGGAAACCATCAGGAGGTCTCCGGGCTCCGCGCCAGCACGGCCGACAGACTGACCCGCAGGCGCACTGCCTTCGACTGTTACCGAGATCATCCAGGGGCCGGGACTGCGACAGGTGTCTCCACCAACCAGCGTGACCTCATAGCTGTTCGCTTCAGCCAGGGCTCCGTCCAAAAAGTCATTGATCCTGTTCAAATCAACATCAACTGGACAGGCCAAACCCAGGTAGAGGTAGCGTGGAGTACCACCCATGGCCGCAATATCGCTGAGGTTAACCGCTATGGCTTTATGGCCCAGTGCTTCCGCATCGGTCCAGTCAAAGCGAAAATGCACTGTTTCAATCAGTAAGTCTGTTGAAGTGAGCAAACGATGGCCTGCCGGGAGTTCGACCTCGGCGGCATCGTCACCAATCCCACGATGCACTCCGCAGCCGTCTGACACCTTCTCGCGGATCATTCCAATCAATCCAAATTCGCCTAGTTTGCCAAGCTTCAAAGCATTTACTCCCAGTTTCTTAATATTTAATGCTCTATTCTCATTTGTGAAAACTTATCTGTCAAGCAGAGTTATCGACGACCTAACAAAAAAGGACGTCCCAATCGAGACGCCCTTTTTTACCAGTTCAATTTTCTAAGACAACTCAGACCTGCGGACCCGCCTGAGTGTAATCGAAATCATCATTGTCGGTTATGTACTTCCTGAAGTTCTGAATAAACATGCCGGCCAGTTTGTTGGCAGTATTATCGAAGCTTTCTTTATCAGCCCAGGAATTGCGCGGATTGAGCAGTTGGCTGTCAACTCCCGGCAGACTCTTGGGAATATCGAGACGGAACCAACGGGTCTGGTCAAACTCGACATTGTTGATGCTGCCATCAAGAATGGCGTCGATGCAGGCGCGGGTCGCCTTGATGCTCATGCGTTTGCCGACGCCATAACCGCCGCCGACCCAACCGGTGTTGACCAGATAGGCGTTGACGTTGTGCTTCTCCATCTTTTCGCCGAGCAGCTTGGCATAAGCCGTGGGGTGCAGTGGCAGGAAGGCTTCGCCGAAGCAGGCCGAGAAGGTCGCCTGCGGCTCAGTAACGCCGCGTTCGGTACCGGCAACCTTGGCAGTATAGCCGGAAAGGAAATAGTACATCGCCTGCTCCTTGGTCAGTTTGGAGACCGGCGGCAGAACACCGAACGCATCGCAGGTAAGGAAGATGATATTCTCCGGATGACCACCCTTGAGGCTCGGGTCATGGTTCTCGATATGCTCAATCGGGTAAGAAACCCGAGTGTTTTCGGTTTTGGCATCACTGTCAAAATCGATAACACCATCATCGTTAGCGACAACATTCTCCAGCAGGGCATTGCGCTGAATGGCCTTATAGATCTCCGGCTCGTTGTCGGCACTTAAATTGATGGTTTTGGCATAGCAACCACCCTCAAAATTGAAGATACCGTCTTCATCCCAGCCGTGCTCGTCATCGCCAATCAACTTGCGATTGGGGTCGGTGGAGAGAGTGGTCTTGCCCGTACCGGACAGGCCGAAGAAGAGAGCTACATCGCCACCTTTACCGACGTTTGCCGAGCAGTGCATGGAGAGTATCTCCTGCATCGGCAGCCAGTAGTTCATCATGGTGAAAATGCCTTTTTTCATCTCGCCGCCGTACCAGGTGCCGCCGATGATTGCCACGTTTTTCTCAATGTTGAAGACAATGAAAACTTCGGAGTTGAGACCGTGCTGCTCCCACTTCTCGTTGGTCAGGCTACTCGCTTTGTAAACGGTGAATTGAGGAGCAAAACCTTCGAGGTCATCTGCGGTGGGACGGATGAACATGTTTTTCACAAAATGAGACTGCCAGGCAAACTCAGTGACAAAACGAACCGAGGTGCGGGTCTTTTCATTGGCGCCGCAGAAGCCGTCGGTGACATAGATATCCTTACCATCCAGATAGTTGATCACTTCGTCATAAAGTTCATCGAATACCTCAGGAGCCATGGCCTGATTGATTTTCCCCCAGGCGATATTCTCAAAAGAGGGTTTCTGGTGAACAAAGTATTTGTCCTTGGGTGAACGGCCGGTGAACTTGCCGGTATCCACCATCATGGTGCCATTTTCAGAGACGACGCCCTCGTTGTTGCTGCTTTCCAGCACGAACAATTCATCATAATCAAGATTGTGACGAACTGTACCGATACTTTTCAGTCCGAGTTCCTGGGCGGTAAGGTTTTGCATTGTGTGACTCCCTAAAGTTCGCGGAAGAGCAACTCTTCCTTCGGTTTGATCCTGACTCACGTTAGGTAAAAAGAAGGGGCCCATTACCGAAATAATTCAGTAACAAGCCAAACAACTGCAACCTTTTCAGACCTTGCAATTACGACTAGTACGGTTAACTATAAAGCGCCTTTGTCTAAAAATCAACACGGCCGGCAAAACAATCCAAGCATAAGAGACGCTGTTCTAATTTTAGCTAAAAGATTAAAAGTGCGGCACTCTAACAAATTTAGCCAGAATAAAAAAGAGAAATTTTTACTAAAACCCGTTGGTGTTGTATCTAGCTCTTATCATTCGGGTTATTTTTCTAGATCAAGGTCCTCGGGACTGCAGATAAGCAACGAGCTGCCAGATTTGCTGCTCGGTTAAATAACCGCCCCAAGCGGGCATGACCGAGCCCTGCGAGCGGTAAGGCTCGACATTTTTGCCACTCTCGATCCGCCAATAGAGATAAGCAGGATCCGTCTTTGGGTCATTTATATTGGTAAAATCTGGAGCTGGCGGATCAAAGAAGACCGCCCGATCGGACCGCCCTTCGCTTAGTTTACCATGGCAGGAGGCACACTTGTCGTGAAACAAAGTATATCCGGCGCTCAACTGTGCAGCCTCCCGCAACAGGCCCTCTGGCATCTGACGCTGCGGATAATCGACCCGACTCTCTCCACAACCGAAAAGCACCAAAGAAAGGACTATGGCCCGTCGCAATAAATTGCCATAGGACCTTTTCATTCTGTTCCTTTATTTATCTCTCGCATCAAACTGAACGCCCCAGCCTTGCAGTTCCTCCAGCACCCGAGTCACCACCGGCTCAACGGCCGCTTCCGCAGTCGCGGTTAATTCGGTCCCCATCTCGATACACTCGGGTTGAACGCCCCATACGACCAGATTGGTTGGAACATGCCCTTGTAACTCAGCCACGGCAAGCAGGTCCTGCAAACCCATTTGGTGAACCGAGAGTTTACTGGCAAACGCTCGCGGCACGTCTTCACCCTCCAGACGAAAAATCTCGCCCGGTACAGCCCGCATATCCACAGCATCGATGATTAACAACGATTCAAGTTCTTCTAGGTGGGGCAATAGATCCAGACCGAGGGTGCCGCCGTCAAGTAGCTGCACCGGGCCATGAAAGTGGTAACGGGATGAAAGCGTTGTCGCCACTTTCACCCCGAACCCATCATCAGTCATAATCGTATTGCCCAGTCCAAGGACCAGGATTGACATTAAAGATCCTCCGGTTCAATAAAACGGTAACCGCTGAAAATGCCGCTCATGGTGCCGTTGCGTTCCTTGACGTCCATCAACCAGCCGCTATAAACGTGGTTGATGATAAAACCAGCCAGTAGCCACATAACACCGTGATGTAGTAAGCGCAGCCACTGGTTGCCCACTAGCACATTGAGTCCGCCAAGAATTCCTTCCCAAAAGCCACCCGGTGCAAACTGCCCGTACATGGCAAAGCCTGAGACAATTTGGAAAATAAAGAGGGCGAAGATGCCGAGATAGGCTGTTGCCGCCACCGGGTTGTGGCCGGTCTCGTAAGAGATCTGCTTGCCGGTGAAGGTGTAGTAGCGGAACATCTTAATGAATGCCGTTCGTCCTTCTTTGGTCAGCCAAGGGAAGAAAGCTCGCCACGAAGCATGCTGATTGCCGATGAACATCCAGACGATACGGGCTGCCACCGACACCGCAAACAGGTAGGCGAAGGAGAAATGCAACATCCGCATCCAGCCCATGATGTACATCGAGGTGTCTGGTGCCGTCATGAAAGGGCTGCCGATATAAAAACCGGTAACTGACAGCATGATCATGGAGATCACGTTAATCCAGTGGCAGATGCGAACCGGCCATTCCCATACGTAATATATGCGTAGCATGGTATGCGCCTCCTTATCTTTACAGTGCCCGAACCTTGACGATCTCCGTACCCTTGCCGTCCAAGACGTGCACAGCGCAAGCCAGACAGGGATCGAAGGAGTGGATAGTTCGCAGAATTTCCAACGGCTTCTCTGGATCGGCAATCGGGGTGCCGATCAGAGCCGACTCGTAGGGGCCCATCTGTCCGGCAGCATCGCGCGGACCAGCGTTCCAGGTCGAAGGTACCACGGCCTGAAAGTTGGCAATCTTCTGGTTCTCAATGCGGATGAAGTGGCCGAGCGCACCGCGCGGGGCCTCGTGGTAACCGAAGCCCTGGGCTTCTTTGGGCCAGGTTGCCGGATCCCATTTATCCTTGTTGAAGGTGTCGTAGATACCACGCCCCATGTTATCGGCCAACTGATCGAGCCAGAGCTCGTTTTTCTGAGCGAGCAACAGACAGTCGACCCCACGGGCGGCGGTGCGACCAAGGGTTGAGAAGAGCGCCGAAGCCGGAGCACCGAGCGTGCTGAGGACAAAATTAACCGTGTCGACAACGTCTTTTACCCCGGAAGCATAAGCAACCAGAATGCGCGCCAGTGGGCCAACTTCCATCGGTTGATCCAGGTAGCGCGGCGACTTGACCCAGGAATACTTGCCATCAGTATCGAGAAACTCGTAAGGCGGTTTTGGTCCGGTGTAATTATGACTGGTCTCACCCTTGTAAGGGTGCAAGCCCTTGTCGTCACCGGACGAGTAGTTGTACCAGGAGTGGGTGACGTATTCGGTGATGTGTTTCTCGTCCATCTCCATGACATTGGCCAGATCTTTACCCATGATAACGCCGCGGGGGAAGAACAGGCTGCCGGTTCCTGGACTGTTGTCCATCGGGAAGTCGCCGAAAGAGAGGAAGTTGCCAACGCCGCCGCCAATAGCCGCCCAGTCGAGATAAGCGGGAGCGACTGCCAACAGGTCGGGAATGTAGACTTGTTCGACAAAGGCGCGGGCTTTGCGCAACAGCTTACGGATGTAAGCGATTTTGTCAGCGTTGATGGCGTTCTGGCTGTCTGGATCGACCGGGATCGACATACCGCCGACCAGGAAGGTCTGCGGATGTGGATTTTTTGAGCCGAGGATGGCGTGGATCTTGATGATATCTTTCTGCCATTCGAGCGCCTCAAGGTAATGGGCAACCGCCATCAGGTTCGCTTCCGGTGGCAGCTTGTAGGCGCTATGTCCCCAGTAAGCGTTCTGGAAGGGCCCGAGGCGACCGGTGCCAGCGAAGGCCGCCAGTTTGTCCTGGATGCCTTTGAAGTAAGTGGCGCTCGATTTCGGCCAGGTGGAGATCGACTGGGCAAATTTCGCGGTCGCCGCCGGATCGGCCTTCAACGCACTGGTAATATCAACCCAGTCGAGCGCATGCAGATGATAAAAGTGAATCACATGATCCTGCACGTTCTGGATGCCCATGATCAAGTTGCGGATCAGGCGGGCATTATCGGGAATCTGAATGTTCAGGGCATCTTCCACCGCCCGAATGCTGGCCATGGAGTGTACGGTGGTGCAGACACCACAGAAACGCTGGGTGAAATGATGCGCATCGCGAGGATCGCGGCCCTTGAGTATCGTCTCGATACCACGGAAGGCAGTGGAAGAGCTCCAGGCGTCAACGATCTTGCCATCCTCAATCTGTGCTTCGATGCGCAGGTGGCCTTCTATACGGGTAATCGGATCAACGGCAATTCTTTTAGCCATCGGTTAGTCCTCCTTTACGACCTTGTCTTCTTCCATAGCATCACCCTTGCGGAAGCAACTAGCAACCCCATGGACGCCGAAGGCCACTGCGGTGGCCGCCGCCAGACCGATACCAATTTTGTCGGCCGTATCTTCGATACCAAAACCGGGCACCTTGGGCAGACGCCGGTAGAAAGGACTCATGGTATCCCAGAAACCCGGCTCTGAACAGCCGATGCAACCGTGACCAGCCATAACTGGCCAGGACGTGCCTTCGTTGTAACGCACGGTGGGGCAGTTGTGGAAAGTCTCCGGCCCTTTGCAGCCGAGCTTGTAGAGGCAGTGCCCCTGACGTTGAGCCTCATCACCAAAAGCTTCGGCGTATTGGCCAGCGTCGAAATGACTGCGACGCTCGCAGTTGTCATGAATACGCTTACCGTAGGCAAACTTCGGTCGCCCAAGACGATCGACGGCAGGCAGACGGCCGAACGTCATGAAGTGCACAATCGTTGCCGTCAGGTTGGTAGCGTTGACCGGGCAACCAGGTAGGTTGATGATCGTTGCACCCGGGACCAAACTGCTGACCGAAACTGCGCTAGTCGGGTTGGGTGCCGCTGCGGGAAGGCCACCAAAGGTGGCACAGGAGCCGACTGCGATAGTTGCCGCGGCATTCTGCACTAGCATTTTGCAATCATCCACGGCACTTTGACCACCGATCGTACAGTAGCCACCGCCAGCACCGGTTGGGATCGAACCTTCGACAATCAGAATGTACTGACCCTTGTATTTCTCCATCGCCTGACGCTTGGCTTCTTCGGCTTGATGGCCCGCTGCGGCCATAATCACTTCCGCATACTCAATCGACAGCAGGTCGAGGATAATCTCGCCAGCGGTCGGCTGATTGGCCCGCAGGAACGCTTCCGAATCACCGGAACAACTCTGGTATTCCACCCAGATCACTGGCAGACGCTTGTCCTCAATGGCTTGGGCAACAGTCGGAATGAAGCTGACTGGCAAAGCCAGAGCGGCAGTCGTCACCGTGCAGAATTTAATAAAGTCACGGCGATTGATTCCTCTTGCTTCCACACGCTGGAGGATTTCCTCGGGAATCGGAGGAGATACGGCATCCAGGTCAGTTTTCATGAGCGACCTCCTTATTCGTAGGTTCTAAGCTTTCCCTAATGCATTAAACTTCAATAGGTTAAACAGACTGTATGGGGTTTTCTTTAAGACCATCTCCATGTTATTGATATCTTTTATAACGCTGTTCTGTCAAGAGAATTAGACTTCACTTCCCTTGAGGTGTATCTACTGTAAATGCTTCCATTTTAAACTGTGGTTGATCAAGACTCATTAATTTTAACTGATTTTTTCAGTTTGCAAAGTCAACAGGTTATTTATTTTTGCAGAAAAGGATTGCTTGGTATAATAACGCTATGGATTTAAAATTATTCTTCTCTACCAGAGTAAACCTTTGTTCTGACCGGGCTAACACGAGAGCTTGTCTGAAGCCGCGTTCCATGTGGATCGTTCGATGACTGGAACGGCAGGGTTTCGTCTCTTGAACCATACGGCAGACATGGGGAGTGAAGCCTGGGCAACAAGCCGAAACGAGGTTTACCTCCAGGCGGCAAAAGGGTTATCATCTCTGATCTTCGGCGATTGTCGTGGTGTAGCAAGCCGGTCTCGACAACGTTGTAGACTACGGCCGATGGCAGTGGTTAAGGGATAGTTCTGAGTACTAGGCGCTGGGTGGATTTTACTTGGAGGAAAGGTCGTTATGAATGTTTTTTTGACCGGAGGAACCGGCTTTGTGGGCAGCGAGGTGTTACGGCAACTGGTGGCTGCGGGGCATAGGGTACGGGCCCTGGTGCGGCCGGATTCTGAGGACAAACTGGCACTCAAAGATCAAATCGAAATTCATCACGGTGATGTCACTGACAGCGACAGTCTTGACGACGGGCTGAGCGGCTGCGATGCCGTGATCCACCTGATCGGCATCATCCGCGAATATCCCAGCCGCGGGATCACCTTTCGCAAACTGCATGTCGAAGCGACCGAGAACATCCTGGCGGCCGCCAAAAACCAAGGCGTGAAACGCTACCTGCATATGAGTTCCAACGGTGTCCGAGCCACCGGGGTCGCGCATTACCACACGACCAAATGGGCTGCAGAAGTAGCGGTCCGGCACTCCGATCTCGATTGGACCATCTTTCGGCCGTCCCTGATCTTCGGTCTCGGTAGCGAGTTTGTCGCCATTATGGTCGAACTGATTCGCAAGATGCCAATTATCCCTGTTCTCGGTGACGGTTTTTACCGGATGCAGCCGGTGGCTGTGGAGCAGGTTGCAGAAAGCTTTGTCAAGGCCCTGAACCTTCCAGAGACAATCGGTCAAAGCTACCACCTCGGCGGCGGCGCAAGTTTTTCCTACGATGAAATTCTCGACCTGACCGCTCAGGCCATGGGCCGGCAAGCCGTTGGCAAGTTGCACCAACCGCTCTTTATGATAAAGCCGATGATCAAGTTGCTACAGAACCACGATCGCTTTCCCATCACCATCGACCAACTGACCATGCTGACTGAAGGCAATGTCTGCGATCCGCGCAAGTGGGCCGAAGCGTTTAGTCTGCAACCGACATCTTATGCCGAGGGGATCAGTCACTGTATTGACAAAAACGGATAATACCATTGAAGAGTCTTTTTGACAGCACAACGCTTTTGGCCAAAAATCTAGGCGGCGGGTTTTGTCTGGGGTTGCTGTTTACGGCCATGATCTTTCTGGGCGAAAACGCACACGCCGACGAAAAGAACCTCCAGAAGACAGTTGCGTCAATTTTGGCCGTTTATGGCGGCAAAGAAAAGCTGGCAGCGGTTAAGTCCATTGCTGCGCATGGACGCATCGATGATTTTCTCCGCAAAGTTTCAGGAGGCTATGCCCGTAGCATGCGTCGTCCTGGTCAATTGCGGATCGACATCAGGCCAGAGCAGGGCGGCGAGGTGCGAATCTTGAACCAGGACAAAGGATGGCAAGGCAGCGGCAACACCCTCAGCGCAGCCAAACCCTTATCACTCTCTTCCATGCGGTATCAATATGGATACCTCGACCTGCCAATGAGCCTGGCGGATGAAACGGCAAAAGCACAATATCAAGGAATTCGGGAGTTACACGGCAGACCGATGGCGGTGTTATTGATTGATTTGGAAGCGGCTCCGGAATTAACAGTTTACGTTGATCTGGAAACACATCTCATCAGGAGAGTTGAGGCGACTTTCACCATGGGCGAAATGGGCAGCAGCCTTCTGGGAACGGAGTACGCTGATTTCCGCACCGTCGGTGGGCTGGTGTTTCCTTTCAAGCTGAATAATTTTGCCGGCGGGAACAATATCTCAACCATTTCACTTGTTCGCCTGATGCTAGATCAAGCGCTCCCACAAAAGGTCTTTCCCGCCAATTAGCTCAGAACCTGAAATTACTCGTCTCTCTCTTCAGCCACCTTACGCAGCCGACGGAAAATCTCCCGGGCTGCCTTCTTGTCCCCATAGTCGTGAACCGAATGAGCCAGACGAGAGATTTTGCCGTCATCGAGTTCTGGGTAGGTGGTGCGGAGTTCAGCCAGAGCCGCATCGAAGGTTGCGGTAGCACAGAGCCGATCACGCAGCTCCTCAAGGTGATGAAAAGCCAACGTTTCCTGACGTTGGCTGACGGCCTGGCCGTCGAGAACCGCTTCGATCGCTTCCCGCTGTTCATCATTACTGCGAAGAACCCCCGCCAGGCGCTTGATCTGACGCTTGCGCGAGCCGTGACCACGAGTGTTACGAGCCAGTTCGATCTCTATTTTTAACTCAGGATTTTTAGGCAACTTGGCCACCGCCGCATCGGAAAGTTCTGCCAGACGCTGAGCCAAATGTTCTACCGCTTTGGCTTCACGTTTTTTGGCGGTGCGGCCGCGGCCTTCAGAACGGTATTCTTCTTCGTCATCAATATGCATCAAAATTGCTTTCTGCTGTCGAGCATTATGGTCACTGGACCGTCATTAACCAGGGAAACCTGCATGTCAGCTCTGAAGACCCCGGTGGCGACAGTGAGCCCCCGATTACGCAGAGCATTGACATATTCTTCATAAAGCTTATCCGCGAGCGCCGGGGGAGCGGCGTCAGTAAACCCCGGTCGCCGCCCTTTGCGACAGTCGCCGAGTAAAGTAAACTGCGAGACCACCAGGATACCACCATTGAGGTTTTCAACCGAGCGGTTCATCTTGCCCTCTGCATCTTCAAAAATACGCAGTCCCGCAGTTTTCTCGGCAAGGTAAACCACGTCCTTTGAGGAGTCTTCCTGCGCTACACCCAGCAGGACAAGCAAACCTTGATCGATAGCACCGACGGTCTCTTCGGCCACCACCACCGAGGCCCGGGTGACTCGTTGAATAATGGCCCTCATAATTTTGTCCCGACGGTCAATTCGCGCAAGAGAGCCAGATTCACACTATCCATCTCGTCTTGATCGCCCTTAGGTGTTTCCAGAACCATAGGAATCTCGACGAATCGCTGGTCCTGCATCAGACAGGCAAAGCCGTCGCGACCGATTGTGCCCTGACCGATGTGGGCATGGCGGTCAACCTTGCACCCGCACGGTTTCAAGCTGTCGTTAAGATGGAACGCCTTAATTTGTTCCAGGCCAACCAGTCGATCGAATTCAGCCATGGTTTGTGCATAACCCTCTGCCGTAGCGAGGTCATAACCGGCGGCATGAGCATGGCAGGTATCGAAACAAACCCCGAATCGGTTGCCGTCAAAAGCTTCCAGCAACGCCCCCAGATGAGCAAAATCACCACCAAAATAACTGCCCTGACCGGCGGTATTTTCCAGGAGCAGGCGAACCTCTGGCGGAGAGTCTGGCAGGATTTCGCGAAAGGCCGTGCGAATTCGCGCAAGTCCCACCTCTACACCTGTGCCCAAATGGGCACCAGGATGCATGACCAGATTGGTAATTCCGAGTTGAGCACAGCGCACCAGTTCATCGCGCAGCGCATTTTTTGATTTTTCCCAGACATCATCTTTCGGTGAAGCCAGGTTGATCAGATAGGCATCGTGGGCCATGACCGGACCGATCCCGCTCGCAAGCCAGGCCTGACCAAACGCGGCGGCCTCAGTGTCTGTAATCGGTTTGACCTGCCAGCGGTTGGCGTTCTTGGTAAAAATCTGCAAGGCCGCACAACCACTCGCAAGCCCACGCGCGAAAGCTTTTTCAAGCCCACCGGCAACAGAAACATGGGCACCAAGTAAACGTTTCATGAAGCCTCTTCCCAGAAACGCAGACCGGTGTGAACTTGCCGGGCATTGTCGAGGTGGACATCGACAAAATCAGGCGTCTGGCCATCACCAACCAGAATAGTTCCCATCCCCAGCCTCTTGGCGGTTCGCAAATTGTCTCGTGAGTCCTCAATCATGATGCAACGCTGAGGCGTTGTCCCCAGTTCGGCTAACACCGCATGATAAGGTTCCGGATGGGGCTTCGGCTGGTAAGCAGCAATACGGATATCGTAAATTTTTTCAAACATATCCTGAATGCCCAGTGCCGACAAGACTCTATTGGCATGACAGAGGGAGCCGTTGGTGAAAACCGCCTTGCGTTGCGGCAGGTTGGCCAGAACCTCTCGTAGAACCAGATCGGGGGCAAGTCGGGAGGGGACATCGATATCATGAACGTAACCCAGGTAATCCTCCGGATCGACCGCATGGTGGCGGATCAAACCCTGCAGGGTCACGCCGTACAGCCGCCAATAATCGCGCCGCAAACCATCAACCTCCGGTGCGGGGATGCCGACAACCTCAGTCATGTAACGATTGATGCGGACATCAATGAGACTGAAAAGCTGCTTCTCGGCAGGGTAGAGGGTGTTGTCGAGATCGAAGATTAAAACATCCATACCAGGGTCCCATGGGTTATCTAAAAACAAAAAAACTATTAACGCAAAGACGCAAAGGAATAAAGAGGGCCGCAAAGAGACCTGTTTGATTTTAACAAAAGCTTATGAGCTTTTCTTTCTTTGCGTTTTTGCTGTCCTTAGCGTCTCGCCTCAGAGCGCCGACTTCTGGTGAGTGAGCGCAGCGAACGGGCGTTAAAGTTTTAACCAGATTCTTACCTGGGGATATATTCTCCAGAAAAAACTTCCACAGCCGGACCAGTCATGAAGACCGCGTTCTTGCCGTCCCATTCCATCTCCAGGTCGCCGCCGGTCAGGTGATTAAGCAGTTTGCCCTTGGTGCGACCGGTCAATACTCCTGCGACTGTGACCGCAGAGGAGCCGGTGCCGCAAGCCTGGGTTTCGCCAGCACCACGTTCCCAGGTGCGCTGGCGGACTTCGTTTGGCGAGAGGATTTCGACAAACTCCACGTTAATCCGCCGTGGGAATAGCTCGTGGTTTTCTATCGCTTGACCGTAGCGCTGAACCGGAAAGTTGGCGACATCATCGACATAGATAACGCAGTGCGGGTTGCCCATGGAGACGCAGGTGATCTGGAAGGTGCGGTCGAGCACTTCAAGTTCCATATTGATGACCTGTTCATGGGCAGCTCCGACCATAGGAAGCTCTCCTCGTGTCAGCCGCGGTGCCCCCATATTGACCCTGACCTTGTCGATGTGTTCCCGAGCGTTGGCAAACATGGTCAGCGGCAGATTGCCAGCGCCGGTTTCGATGGTAATCTCGGTGCGATCCACCAGACCATGGTCAAAAGCATATTTGGCGACGCAGCGTACGCCGTTACCGCACATCTCCGCTTCACTGCCATCGGCATTGAAGATACGCATCTTCACGTCGGCTTGTTTCGATGGCTCGATCAGGATCATGCCATCGCCTCCGACGCCAAAATGCCGGTCGCTGATCTCTCGGGCCAGGCGCTCTGGCTCTTCAACCGTTTGTCGGAAACAATCGATATAAACGTAGTCGTTGCCAGCACCGTGCATCTTGACGAATTTCATAGGTGGCCTCACTGAGGGTCGTCGTGTTGAAAATTCATTATAAGGGGAAAGGTTTCCTGCCACAACCGTCCATTGCTGATCTTTTCTGCTCTGCTATGCTTATGATTAAAACTCAAACAAGGGAGACCCCAATGCCCCATCTGCAGTTTGAACTTAATTTCACGCCGAAGCGTGAGGAGAAAGCTTCTTTTGCCGATGCTACTAGAGATCATTTCGCAACCATCATGAGTACCGGCACAGATCATATTGGCTTGACCTTTCGTTGTTATCACCATGATGACTTGGTCTTTGGCCGAGCTGGCAACAATGGAAAAATTGCCTTTCTTAACGCCGATATTCGCCTGGGACGCACCGCGGACCAGAAGCGCCGCCTGGCACTGGCGATTATGCATGAGATCGGTACTCGATGGGACTTGCCGAACGAGCATATTTATATCATCTATACCGAGCATGACGGGCCGGACTTTCAACTCAGCGATCGAGTTCTGCCTTCGTGGCAACCGGGGGAGGATCCGCTCAACGACTAGGAGTTGTCCCCCGACCTCGAGAGGTGATGAATTAACCGGTCGCTTGTTTCTCAGGCCTTGCCACGAGATGACCGTCAGGTCATAATGGGAACGAGCCGTCCGATTATAGACGGTTCGTGACTTTAATGAACCAAGGAGATGATTTATGGCGTTCAACTTGAAAACCCGCATCTGGCAGACCGGTTCTCTTGACTGGTGGGCCATGCTTGATAATGAGGATGTATATATCGGCTGTCGTGAATTCCCTTTGCCTCCAGAAGAGGGCGACGAGTGGCATGTTAAGAAAACCGGAGATCTCTTCAAAATCGTTGACGGTGAGGTTCGCAAGGTCGGTAATCGACCCTTCCCGATCGAGCCGTGGATGGAATGATTGCGGAAATCGTCCAGATCCCGGTTGCTGGTACGGATAACTTCTCCTACCTGGTAATCTGCCCACAGACCGGCAAGGCCCTCGGTGTCGACCCGGGGATGTCACCGGAAAGTCTGTTGAGTATCATCCGTAGCCGTGATCTGTCACTGCAATTTCTGGTCAATACGCATGGTCACCCAGACCATATTGCAGGCAATGGCGAGGTTCTCAAAGCAACCGGAGCCAAGCTGGCGGCGAATCTGCTTGATGTGCCGGGCGCGGAGATTGCTCTGGGCGAAGGCAGCCAATTGCAGGTTGGTACGATCACGGTCGATGTTTTACATACGCCGGGGCACACGCCGGGTTCGCTGGCGTTTAACCCGCCGGGCGCGCTGATTACCGGCGACACGCTCTTTGTGACACGCTGCGGGCGGGCAGATTTCCCTGGCAGTGATCCGGCAGCGCTCTACCACAGCCTGTTGCGCTTAGCCGCTTTCCCTGCGGAGACACAAGTCTTCCCTGGCCATGACTACGGGCCAAAGCCGCACTCCACGATTGCTTTTGAGCGAGAGCACAACGAGTATTTGAAGTGCCCAAATCTGGAGAATTTTCTCGAGCTGAGAATGGGATAGTACCGCTTTTGGAAAAGCCTCAGGACCAATGTCCGTATCAAGCCAACAAGACGTCTTAAAGAGTCTTGGGACAGGGGATAATCACTTCTGAAACAGCGCGTAACTTACTTGGCGTCCTCTTCTTTCGGCAAATAATCCTCTCTTACAGGTGAAAACACTTCTATCGCAACTGCCGTTTCGAGAATTTCTGCGCCATGTTCCACGCCACCAGGAACGCACCAACTATCACCTGGCACGACATTATATTCTTCGGTTCCAATTGTGAGTCGAATATGTCCTGTTATGAGGTAGCCGGTTTGTTCGTGCGGATGGACATGTTTAGGCAACTGACGGCCTTTCTCCAAAATAAATTCGGTCATCAGTGTTTTTTCACCATGGACAAGCGTCTTTTGCTCAATACCAGCCATTACTGATTTATACCCATTGCTGCTGTTTTTCCGAAACATGAGGAAAGCCTTTCCCGTTAACCATGTTGATGGCGCCGATTTCAGGCTGGTTGTTATTGGACCGCCATTGTTTTGATTAGAGCTCAAAAAAGAACGCCCCGCTCTTTCTTGATGACGAAAAGGGCAGGGCTGAGGCTTTGATTCTGTCGGCTTAGAATTCTCGCTATGCTAGAAAGAGAATTCTGAGCCTTTTTCTGACTTATCATCCGCAGCGAAGTTCGTTGCGAAGTCATCGGCCGGGACAGATTCAGCGTCGACACCGAACGGCTGGTCTATGCTGATATTGGCATTCTCTTCGTCAAGCGGACTGTCGGCAACACCTTGGCCCTCTGCCTCTTCGAGAAAATCGAAACCGAAATCGCCGCTAGCCTCTTCACTGACATCGGGTTCTGGCACAGCGTCTGCGGTTACCGCTTCCACGGTTGCGACCGCATGACCAGGGGAGAAGAACCCTTTCAGGTTAAACTTCGCTTTGTGTTCGGCCAAACTCTGACCACACTTCTTGCAATCGTCCAAGTGTTCAAAGCTATGATACCCGCATTTAGGACACTTCATAACATCTCCTCGTGCTGGTTGAAATTTTCATTGGCAGGAGCCTGATGCCAATCGCCATAAAGATACTGCAAAACGGGGGTCGCTGCCAAGCCCGCAGTTTCCGTGCGCAAAATCCGTGGTCCAAGATGCACAGCGTGGAAACCTGCGGCTGTAATCTGCACCATTTCCGCGGCAGAGAACCCGCCCTCTGGGCCAACCAGCAAGGTAACACCAACGGGAGAAGTTTCTGGCAGAGCGGCAGCAAGCGACCGGGATCCGGCCTCCCAAAGAACCAGTTTCAAATGACCGCTCTCTTGAGCCAAAACTTCAGGTAATGATTGCAGCGGTTGGAGTTGTGGCAGTACCGTACGCCGGCTCTGGCGGGCCGCTTCATTGATGATCCGCTGCCAACGTTGATTCCGTTTGACCAATCGCTCAGGCTTGGGCCTGGGAACGGCATGCTCCGTCTGTACCGGTTGAAAAGTGCAGACCCCCAGTTCTGTGCCTTTCTGCAGAATCAGATCGAACTTATCCCCCTTTGGCAAAGCCTGGATCAGCGTTATCGATAAACCGGTCTCGGGCTCTTGCCACCGCTGTAAGACTCTGGCTGTCGCGTGCTGTGCCTCGATCTGTTCAAGCCGAACCAGGCAACAAAGACCAGTGCCGTCAAGCAGCAGCAGTTCAGCTCCGGATTTAACACGCAAGACGTGACAGAGATGATGAAACGGCTCGCCGCAAAGACTGATTTTGTCTTCCCGTAGGAGGCCTCCGGAAATAAAGAACCGCAGGGGATCACTCATGGCGTCGATAGACGATGCAAGTCCACTCGTCACGGTGGTTTATAGCTGACAAGGTTAGGGGATAAACGGCAAAGCCATCAAGAACTTGCTGCTCCTGTTCGATCAGAATCCCTGAAAGAATCAAAGTCCCTCCGGGCAATAGGTGTTCAACCAGTAACGACCCGAGGCGAAGGTTTTCTGCTGCCAGGATATTGGCCAAGACCAGGTCGTAGCTTCCCGGAATCTCTTCTAGAGATGAATCGGTAATGCAAATTTTTTCGGTTAGGTTGTTCTGCTTTACGTTGTCGGTTGCAACCTGGCACGACACCTCATCGATATCGCAGGCCATGACAGTTTCTGCGCCCAAGGCTGCTGCGGCCATAGCCAGAATACCCGAACCGGTGCCTACATCCAGAATCCGTTGCGGTGGCTTGCTGCCATCAAAAAGTTCTGCCAGCGCATCGAGACAGAGACCGGTGGTCGCGTGGGTGCCAGTACCAAAAGCCTGACCCGGGTCGAGGGTCAAAACGACCTCGTCACCAACAACCCGGTGTTCGATCCAGGAAGGATGTATGAGCAGACGCCGTCCGACCTTGAATGGGGGGAAGTGCTGCTGCCAGTCACTGGCCCAGTCATGGTCAGCCAATTCCCGATAGTCGAAACGTGGCTGGGCAAGCTCTGGGTAAATTCCCGCCAACGCCGACAACTGTTCGCTGACAATTCGACAGAGCTGCTCGGGATTCTCTGGGTATGGAAAGTAAGCGCGAACCATCGGATCGTTGCCAAGCTTTTCGGGCGCAGGGGCAACGAAGGTGTCGAGGGACTTTTCAGCTGCAATCACTCCGGTGCAGCCGAGTTCCGTTAGACTCTGACTCACCAGGTCAACCGCGTGATCGGGCACAGCGAGACGCATTTCCAACCATTTCTTTGTCATGTGGCCTGTTTAACCAAGTTTCTCAACGAATGCAACAGAAAATCTTGACCGGGCTCGATAACTTCTGGAATAATGAAACTACGCTTCTAATGAGCCAACGACCACCCATGAGAAAAAGGCACTTACTTGGATGGTACTGGATAGGCTTGGATGGGCTGTAACCCCACGCACCTTCTCTGAGAAGACTCTTCATTAATCCATTTCATAGTTGCTTTTTCATTAGGCTCTGTTAGAATTCACTGATGTTCTCATGAGGATTGGTAATGCCTACAGTTCAGGTTATTTATCTGCTTTCCGATGCAACCGGCGAGACAGCCGAGAAAATGGTCATGGCTGCCCTGACTCAGTTCCGGGACAAACCGGCCCGATTGAAACGCATCAACAATGTTCGCACCAAGAATCAGGTTTATGAGGCGTTGGATGAAGCTCTCGATAACCAGGGCCTTGTGGTTTATACCATTGTCAATCGAGATTTAGCGCAGTTGATTCATGATGAATGCGACAGTCTGGGGCTTATAAGTATTGACCTGTTAACGCCTCTGTTGATGAAGGTCGCCCACTGTTTCGGTCGTTCTCCCAAGGAAACACCGGGGTTGCTGCACGGTGTTGATGAGGCTTATTTTCGACGCATTGAGGCCATCGAGTTTACGGTCAAGCACGACGATGGGCAGGAATCGCGCAACCTGCACAAAGCGGATATCGTCTTGGTTGGTATTTCTCGAACCAGCAAAACACCGCTTTCTATCTATCTGGCCCACCGGGGCTGGAAAGTTGCCAACATTCCGCTGGTCAAAGGTATCGATCCACCTGTTGAGCTGTTTGAAGTTGACCCTAAACGGGTGGCGGCACTGGTAATTGACCCACAACGCCTGCTGGAAGTACGTGCGGCCCGGTTACGCAATCTGGGGCAGGACCCCAGGGCCGCTTATGCTGATTATGAAGAAATCGAAGAAGAATTAATCCACGCCCGGAAGTTTTTCCGGGACAAACCTTGGGTCGTTATAGATGTTTCAAGTAAAGCAGTAGAAGAAACGGCCAATGAAGTCCTGGTTAAGCTGGGCTTAAAATAGTTCTGATGTCAAAATTTATTGCAAAACAGGTTTAAAACTAGAACAAGCCAAAAAGGAGAAGTTGTGATGCGAATTCTTGTGGTTGAAGACGAAAAAAAGGTTGCCAGTTTTATCCAGCGAGGCCTGGAAGGTGAAGGGTTTACTGTCGATTTGGCCAGTGATGGGGAAGAGGGTGTGGCCATGGGGAAACAGAACAATTACGATCTGATTCTTATGGACATCATGCTACCGAAGATGGATGGCCTCAGTGCAATTAAGGCGTTGCGGGAAGAGGGTGTGCCCGCTCCGGTCCTCTGCTTGACCGCTAAAGATACAGTTGAAGATATTGTCGCCGGGCTCGACTCTGGCAGTGATGATTACCTGACCAAGCCGTTCGCTTTTGCCGAATTGCTGGCCCGGGTGCGTGCTCTGGTGCGGCGCGGAACTCAGGAGCGTGGTGCGGAAATCGTTTATGCCGATCTGAAGCTTGATCCGGTTGCACACAAAGTCTGGCGTGGTGATAATGAAATCGACCTGACCGCTAAAGAGTATGCTCTGCTCGAGTTTTTCATGCGCAACCCGGAGACAACCCTCACCCGGACCATGATTGCTGAGCACGTCTGGGATTACACTTTCGACTCATTCACCAACATTATCGATGTGTACGTTAACTACCTGCGCAAAAAAGTTGATCGTGATTATACCCAGAAGTTGATTCACACTGTTCGCGGTGTTGGCTACGTCCTTAAGGAGGATTAGCTTTGACCGTATCGCCATTTCGGTCCATTCGGGTCCGCCTAACATTTTGGTACGCAATGACACTGGCTGTCATCCTGGCAGTCAGTGCTCTTTTTTCCTACCATTATTTTTCGCATAACCTCAAAACACAGATCGACAAGGAGGTGCATGAAATTGCCCACCTCCTTGACCAGCATCGCGACGAGATTATTTCGAACCAAGATCAAGCCATCAATTGCGATGGGCTACAAAACCTGACACACCATTACAACTGGGGCGCTTATGTGTTACTGCGTGATTCCAGCCTGCAACTTGTTTGCACCTCGGACAATATGCTGGACCGGGAGCTTCCATTCGGTCCAGTTGCTCGGCAACAGGTCCGCTGGCTGAATGAGCACCTCGAGACGATTGAGTTGGAAGGTGCTGGGCAACTACGACTCCTCTCCCATCCGCTGATTGAAAATGATCGTCTGATCGGTATCATTCAGGTTGGCCAGGAACTCGGACCGCTCCAGAATACCATCGAAGAGCTACGGTTGATTTACCTGGTCGTTGGCCCTTTTGCCATCTTCTGGCTCTGCCTCGGTTGCTGGTTCCTCGCCGAAAGAGCTTTGGCGCCGATTGTTGAGGTCACTGAAGCGGCCCAGAGCATCACCGCCGACAACCTTTCACGGCGTCTGCCGATGGGGCATTACCGCGACGAATTGTCGCAAATGGTGATTTGTCTTAATCAGATGCTTGACCGCCTCGACAAATCTTTCCGCCGAGTTCGACAGTTCTCCGGCGACGCCTCACATGAGTTGCGCACGCCTTTAACCATTCTGCGCGGGGAGACGGAAGTAACCTTGCGTTGGGCCAAAACACCAGAAGAATTCCGCGACATGCTCCGTTCCAACATGGAAGAGATCGATCGCATGGAACGGATCATCGAGAGCTTGTTAACTCTGGCCAAAAGTGAAGTCGGCGAATTGAAGCTGGAGATAAAAGAGCTCAGCCTGAGCGATTTGGTTCAGGAGCTTTATCTGCAAAGCCAGATCCTGTGTGAACCAAAAAACATTGATGTACAACTTGTCCTCAAAGTTGAGGAAGAGATTCGGATTCGTGGCGACGAACTACGATTACGGCAGATGTTCCTCAATATAATTTCCAACGGCATCAAATATTCTCGGGAAGAGGGCCGTCAGGAGATTGCGCTGACGATTGAAGACACCTTTGCCAGAGTCGATATTATCGACACCGGAATCGGTATCTCTAGCGAACACTTGCCCCATATCTTTGATCGTTTCTACCGGGTTGACAAAGCACGCAATCGCCTGGACGGGGGCACCGGGCTTGGCCTGGCGATTGTTAAATGGATCGCAGAAGCTCATGGCGGCAGCATTTCCGTGACCTCAAAGGTAGACCAGGGCAGCACTTTTACTATCCGTCTCCCGATCAAAGGCCCAGTCGAGGGGGCCCACCCCAAATCAACTTTTCTTGAATAATTATCAGGACAGCCGTCGGCGGTAAATCAACTTTGTCTTTTCAGAGACTCTTTGCACTGTGCAATTGCACAGTGTTCTACGCACTCTTCTGTGATACTTTTGAAGGATGAGACTTGCACTAAAACACCAGATAATCATGGCCCCTGCTGCGGTCCTTTGCATGATGACTCTCTTGCTTGGTTTCCTGCAGTACACCTACTGGGACATGTCACTCAAGCGGCAACAGGCCCAAAACCTTAAAACCGCTTATATTTCGCTGGCGGAAGCAGAGATGGCGGCCCAGCGAATGCAAAGCGTTGTAAACTTTCTATCCCAAGCGCAATCGCCAAACGTTCAATCCATTGAACAGATGACTGATCTGTATCTGCATCTGTCAGTGGCCATTGAACGGTTGCAGGACTCAACCCAGCTATCGGCATCATCTTTGAGTCTTATGCAACAAGGGGTTGCCGACCTGGACCCTGATCAGGGTTTTGAGCTGGAGCGATTTGACACTGCTCTGGGGTTGTTACGACCGCATTTGAGGCAACTGCTCAATTCCTTAAACGAGAATCGTAATGACCTGAGCGACCTGCATCGTGTTGATATGGATGCGTTGGTAGCACAGACGACTTTCGTTTCGATCGTCGTTCTTGGTGTGGCAATTCTGGTCGGCATTTTGCTCTCATTGATGTTTGCCCGCAGGATTCTACACCGGATTCAGGTCTTGTCCGATAGCGCCGAAAGAATTACCCGTGGAGAGTTCACCCCGCCGCCCGCCCCTGACCAGGTGCGTGACGAATTGGATGGCTTGGCCGTCTCCATCAATCAGATGACCGATCAGTTGTTCCGGGTGGTTTCAGCCGAAAAACTTCTCGAGGGTGCCGAGGAGGAACGGCGCCGCATTGCCATGGACCTCCACGACCAGACCCTTTCAGACCTCTCTGCAGTGCAGCGCGGCATTGGGCAGTTGCGGGCGGCCTCATCCTGTGGCGAAGAAGCGCTAAAGATCGAGACCGATCTACAGCGGGCCATAGGCAACCTGCGCCTGGTAATGGACGACCTGCATCCGCAAACACTTGACATCCTTGGTCTTCCCGCAGCGGTTGAATCTTTACTGTCCAAAGCCAGTGAACAGCCTGGAGCTCCCGAATGCCACTTTATGGCCGGAGACGGTGTTGCAGAAAGACCGCTCTCCCGTTTGACACAAGTCACCCTTTATCGAATAGTCGTCGAAGCAATCAACAACGCCATTTGTCACGCCCATGCCACCTGTTTGGAAGTTAACCTGACCCTGCGCGGCGACAGCCTCGTAATCGCAGTGGAAGATAATGGTCGTGGTTTCGACTATGTGCCTCAACCACCAACGGCCTCAGGAGGTCGGGGGCTGCATAATATTCAAGAACGCGCCCGAGCGATCGGTGCCAAGGCCAGTTGGCGCCACTCGCGTTTTTCTTCCGGCACCCGGTTTGAATTGGTGTTGCCGTCGAGTCTCGTGTGAAGGAGCTCTTGCCCATGAAACCTTGTCATCTGGTTATAGCGGAAGACAATCCCAAGGATTTTGAATTCCTGAAGCAGATGGTTGCCGATTGGGAATATGATTGCCAGATCGAGCATGCACCAGACGGCTTGATCGCTTTAGAACTGGCGCAAGCTTACGCAACACCACTGGTTATTAGTGATATTCAGATGCCACAAATGAACGGGGTCGATTTTGCCAAAGCGCTATGGGAGCTTAAACCTCAGGCCCGGATCGTGTTTTGGAGCCAGTTCAAAGACGAAATGTATGTGCGTGCCCTAGCCAAAGCCGTCCCGTCGGAAACGGTTTACGGCTATGTTCTCAAATCAAGTCCGCGTGAGAAGATTTCCGCCGCAATGGCCACGGTTCTCTTCGAAGAGCAGTGCTGGATTGATCCGGAAGTACGAAAGGTCCAGGGTCGTACCGGCCACAGCCAGACCGCATTGTCTGACATAGAATACGAAGCGTTGGTCGATATCTCTATGGGATTGACTGACAACCTGATTGCTCAACGGCGTTATCTCTCTCGACGAGGGGTACAGAGCCGCCTGAATTCGCTCTACGGCAAATTGAGTCTGGATCTTGAGCAATTCCATAGTGAGAAGGTTGGCGAGGCCTTCAACCTGCGCAACCGCGCAGTGGCGGTGGCAACGCGGCGCGGCCTGATTAATGCCTTTGAACTCGAACACGAAGAAGAAGAATTACAAGCCTGGTTAAAACGTTACAAGGCTGGGCTGGGCTGAAATTTGAACGGTGCTCTGCAACAACACAAAGGCCACACCTCTTCTCAGGGGTGTGGCCTTTGTCTGTTCTGTGCGGAGGTTTTCAACCCCCTCTTGCAGCCTGTACATTGATAGGCAGACAGACTGCTAGCATTCTCAGGACATCATCTTGGATCCGAGATACGCCAGAGCAGGCCATGCGATCAAAATAGCGGAGACGAAAGCAACGACACCGAGGACGCCCATGACGGCTACGGTGTAACTGGCTTTTACGGATTCGACGACTGTAGTTGCGTTTTTCATTGTTGTTCTCCCTGTGGTGTCCCCGCTTTTTGGGGGTGTTTGTTATTCAAAAAAGTGGTGTCTTAGTTGAACAGTTTTGAGCCAATGTAGGCCAGTGCTGGCCAGGCAATTAGAACCGCCGAGATGAAAGCAAAGATGCCAAGAGCAGCAATAACCATCACCAGATAACTGCTTTTTACGGTATCCATAAAGCTAGTTTGAGTTTTCATAACGACCTCCTGTCGATTTGTTGTTTTTTCGTTCCTGATTGTAGCTAAACCTTAACATTAGAATATTTTCATGTCAACAAAAAAGATTAAATTATTTTCATACAAGTGCGTTTTATTTGTAAGTCACCGTATTAAAAGATTATTTTAAAAATTAATTTTTCTGAAAACCCTCTGTGGGAATTTCTGCCCCAGGAGAAAGCGGTCATTTGGTCAGCAATTTGATCAATCACTGGTTGTAATTAGCCATGGCTAATGACGTTTTCTGGTAGACATTTGATAAATATAGGGTTGTTTTGCCCCGGTCTTGAGCCTTGGACAGAGCGGAAAGGTAGTTTGGCTGGAGTTGGTTTTTGGAGAAAGATAAAATCCTCTTTAAAATTTGAAATAGGGCCTGTTTAATTTAAAAACAAGTCTTATCAACCTACCTTTGTAGAATGCAGCCATGCGGTGTGGTTTCATCAATGCCTTCGAACTTGAGCACGAAGAAGAGGAGTTGCAGACATGGTTGAAAAGATATAAGGCTGGAATGGGATAAAGTTTCTACCTGAACTCAATATATACAGACAAAGGCCGCACCCTTCTAATGGGTCGCGGCCTTTGTCTGTTCTGGTCGGAGGAGCTTAACCTCCGCTGGTATTCTCAGGACATCATCTTGGATCCGAGATACGCCAGAGCAGGCCATGCGATCAAAATAGCGGAGACGAAAGCAACGACACCAAGGACGCCCATGACGGCTACGGTGTAACTGGCTTTTACGGATTCGACGACTGTAGTTGCGTTTTTCATTGTTGTTCTCCCTGTGGTGTCCCCGCTTTTTGGGGGTGTTTGTTATTCAAAAAAGTGGTCTCTTAGTTGAACAGTTTTGAGCCAATGTAGGCCAGTGCTGGCCAGGCAATTAGAACCGCCGAGATGAAAGCAAAGATGCCAAGAGCAGCAATAACCATCACGAGATAACTGCTTTTTACGGTATCCATAAAGCTAGTTTGAGTTTTCATAACGACCTCCTGTCGATTTGTTGTTTTTTCGTTCCTGATTGTGGCTAAACCTTAACATTAGAATATTTTCATGTCAACAAAAAAGATTAAATTATTTTCATCCAAGCGCGATTTGTTTATAAGTGTATGTATTTAAGACGTTTTTAAAATTAATCTTTATTATACTCCCTCTGTAAGAATCCCGGCCCTAGGGGAGTGGAAGCGGACATTTGGTCAGGCATTGGCTTTTATTGATTATTGTTAATGGTGTTTTTAGGTAGACATTTGCCAAATATAGGGTTGTTTTGAGCCCTGTACAGAGCGGAAAGGTGGTTTGGAGGGGGTCGATTTTATTGGGAGCGAGAAAGTCCTCTTTAAGTTTTGAAATGAGGCCCTGTTTATGTTAAAAATTGGTCTTACCAACTTACATTTGGAGAAAAGGCATGACCATTGTTTTTGAGCCCATAAAACCAAAGAAGATTTCTGAGGAAATTGTTGAGCAGATCAAGGCACTGATTTCTCGCGGCAAACTCAAGCCCGGGGATCGGGTTCCTTCAGAACGTGAACTGGCCACCATGCTTGGTGTCAGCCGACCCTCGGTTCGAGAGGCGATCATGGTGTTGGAGGCGCTCGGTTTTCTCGATTCTCGTCAGGGCGGCGGAACCTTCGTGCGCGCTTTGACCCAAACCAGCATTACTGACCCGCTCACCAGATTGGTCGAGGAGAATGATCCTGAGCTTCTGCGCGCTCTTGTTGAAGTCAGGATGGGGCTGGAAGGCTGGTCCGCCTATTTGGCCGCAAAGCGCGCAACCGAACAAGATCTTGCCGAGATGCAACGCCTTTATCGAATTATGGAAGAACAGGCAGCCAAAGGCGGTTGGGTTTCTGAGATAGATGCCGAGTTCCACTATGCAATCACTACAGCCAGCCACAACAGCCTGCAGATGCATGTCCTCGACTCCATTCACACCCTATTTCATACCACGATCCAGGTGGCGCTCATGGAGTTCTATCAACAGAAAGGTCATGTGCAACGATTGCTCACCCAGCACCGTGAGATCATGGAAGCGATTGCCGCTCACGACCCAGAACTGGCTCGGCTGAAGATGATTGGACACTTGACTATGGTCGAGGAGAAGATGGCTGAATTGCTTAATGCGAGAAGTCGCTAAAGACAAGGGGAGGTCTTTAGCTACTTTGGTTTGCAGCTTTAGCCTCTCGGCATTGCCATGCTGAGCAGTTCAGTCACATGGACTACCCGCTGTTGCATGCCCGCCTGTTTAAGTCCCCAGGCCAGTTGCAGATGACAGCCAGGATTAGCCGTAACCAGCAGTTCGGCTCCGGTTGACTGAACATTCTCAAGTTTACGTTCCAGGATCTGCTGACTCTCGAAGGTGTACTTGAGGCTGAAGGTCGCGGCGCTACCGCAGCACCAACTGGCCTCGCTCATTTCGCGGTAATCAATGCCTGGGATTGCTTTGATCAGGTCACGCGGTTGTTTGCTGATTCCCTGGGCGTGACAGAGATGACAGGGTTCTGGAACCCGTATTAGGGTTGTATGTCTTGGTAAGAACAATTAACAGCGGGAGTGCGTTTGATGCAAGAAGAGAGACTGGTCGCAGTTTTTAGTGAATCCGCCCGCGCCGTTGGGTCCGAGGTTTCTATTGTCGCAGATGTTGAAGCCGTGGTGGACTACGTCAAGCAACTGACGACTTGTTTGGTCATGGTGCCGGACTTTGCCTCGGCAAAACGGCTTGACCTGGTTTCCGCCCTCAAGGCATCCGGAGTCGCGCTGGTGCAAGAAGATCTCCGCCAGGGCGCTGCCACTGCTGCAGTCGGGGTGACCGGAGCCAATTTTGCTTTTGCCGCCACCGGCACGGTGGTACTGGAAAGCACCCGCGAAGACATCCGTCTGGCAACCACCCTGCCGGAGCATCACGTAGTGCTGCTCGATCCGGCCAAGATTCTCGAAGACGATCTGGCTGCAGTCCCTCATCTGCGGAGCTTCCATCAGAACAGCCCGCGCAACTATCTGGCCTATATTACAGGCCCGAGCCGCACCGCGGATATCGAGCGAGTGCTGACTATCGGTGTTCATGGTCCGAAGCAACTGCATATTCTGCTCTTCACCGGCCTTTCCAATGATCCGTTGGAAATGTAGTCGAGCAGGCTTGACTATTAAGGATTAAATCATGAATAAAGTTCGCGCCAAGGAATACCAGGTCCGCATAGATCATGCATTGGCGACGCCGAAATTGCAGGAGGCCCTACACAAATTCGGCGACGCTTTTCTGCTCGCCCGCGAAAAAGCCTTCAGCCAATATGATTTTGAGGCGTTGCGGCTAGCGATCGCCGACTGCAAGGATGAGGTGGCCGCACATCGCCAACAGTATCTTGAGCAGTTCATCGCCAATGCCGAGGCCGCAGGCGCAACGGTTTACCAGGCCAAAACCGCCGCTGACGCCAACACCTATATTGCCGAACTGGCCAAGTCCAGAGGGGTCAAGCTGGCTGTCAAGAGCAAGAGTATGGCGAGTGAAGAGACCCATCTTAATAACGCTCTCAAGGGTGCCGGTGTCGAGGCGCTCGAGACCGATCTTGGCGAATGGATTATTCAGCTCGCCGGTCAGCGCCCCAGTCACATGGTGATGCCAGCGATCCACATGTTTAAAGAAGAGGTCGCGGAACTGTTCAGTAAGGTGACCGGTAGCGAGGAACCTGCTGAAATCGAGCATCTGGTGCAGGTCGCTCGCGAGCAGTTGCGCCAAGGCTACCTCGATGCTGACATGGGGATTACCGGGGCCAACATCGCAGTGGCTGAAACAGGCGGCATTGCCTTGATTACCAATGAGGGCAATGCCAGGCTGGTCTCGACCCTGCCGAAGATTCACGTCGCCCTGCTCGGGGTGGAGAAGATCGTACCGACCCTCGAGGATGCGGCGACCATCATCCGAACCCTGCCGAAGAACGCCACCGGCCAGTTGCTGACCTCATACGTTACCTGGATCCGCGGCGCGGTTCCCTGTGGTGACGGTGACAAAGAGCTGCACCTAGTGCTGCTCGACAACGGCCGCAGTGCTCTAGCCGAGTCGCCGCAGTGCCGTGACGCACTGCGTTGTATCAAGTGCGGCGCCTGTGCCAACGTCTGCCCGGTTTATCAGACCGTCGGCGGCCATGTCTTCGGCCATGTCTACATTGGTGCGATCGGCATCATTCTGACAGCTTTCTTTCACGGTTTGGACAAGGCCGCCGAGATCGTTCGCGCCTGCATCGGCTGCCGCGCCTGCGTCACGGTCTGCCCGTCGAACATCGATCTGGAAAATATCATTCTCAGTCTGCGTGAGACCATTGGCCACGAAGAGGGAATCGGGCTTGGCAAGTCGATCGTCTTCCGCAAGGTGATGCGTAACCGTAAACTGTTCCACAGCCTGATCCGGGCCGCCTCCATGCTACAGAAACCTGTTACCGGCGGGCAACGCACCATTCGTCATCTACCACTCTTCTTCTCTTCACTGACCGAGTGGCGAACGTTGCCTGCGGTCGCCGAAAAATCGCTGCGCGACCAGTGGCAAAAGATTCCACAGAAGATCGAAAAGCCACGTTTCAAGGTCGCACTGTTTGGCGGCTGTGCCAATGACTTCCTTTACCCGGAACTCGGCATTGACCTGATCAAGGTGATGAATAAACTGGATGTCGAAGTCTCTTACCCGCTCGATCAGAACTGCTGTGGGGTGCCGGCTCTTTATTCAGGAGACAAGGAAACAGCCGTTGCGCTGGCCGAACAGAATATTGCCGCAATGCTCAAGGACGATCCTGATTTCGTCTTGACCACCTGTCCGACCTGCACCATGGCGTTGCAAAGGGATTTTGTCGAATTTCTCAAGGACAATCCGGTTTGGGCTGCCAGGGCTGAGCATCTGGCAGAAATCACGGTTGATGCTGCCGGCTTCATCGTCAACCAGCTTGGTGCCGCCGAGGTCTTCAAAGGGGAGGCTGTCCCAGAAAAAGTCACCTATCATGACTCCTGTCATCTTAAACGCGGCGCAGGGGTCTGGAAAGAACCGCGCGAGCTATTGACAACCTCTGGACTGGATTTGGTCGAGATGGAGCATGCTGATCGCTGCTGTGGTTTTGGCGGTTCCTATTCATTGACCAGTCACCCTGACATTTCCAAGCAGATTCTTGGCGACAAGATCAGGGATATTGAAAAAAGCGGAGCCACCTGTGTCGCCATGGATTGTCCTGGCTGTATGCTACAGTTGCGTGGTGGGCTGGAGAAGCAGGAGAAAGACATACGCGTCAAACATACCATTGAACTGCTTGCAGAGGCCCTTAAATGATCGACTACTGCGATAATCTGAGCAAAGCAACCGTTCGCGTCTCAAGGCCTGAGCTACTTACTATGGTCCGCCTGATTCGCCTGCTGGACCGACTCAGTCGTCATTCTGCCTATCGTGAGTGCGTTTATGCGAGCGTACCGGAGGTGGCGAGCTTCGACCCTGGCCATGACGCGGTGATGATGTGCTATGATTTTCATCTGACAGCAGAGGGCCCCCGACTGATTGAAGTCAACACCAATGCCGGTGGCGGCTTGCTCGCCTACTTGGCGCACCAACCTGTACAGAGTTCCCCTCTTGAGATCAATTCTAAGCTAAAAAATCGTTTGCTAGCGATGTTTAGCTCCGAGATGCAACAGTTTTCTGGTGGCAAAAAGTCGAAACCAAACCGTATAGTCATCATAGATGAGACACCAGAGCAACAGTATCTCTACGGTGAGATGCAGGCCTTTGCCTCCCTGCTGACCTCCAGTGGGATTCCAACTGAAATCGCGGAACCGCATCAACTCAAGGCCGATGCGGACGGCATTACTCTCAATGGTGCCGTGATCGACATGATCTATAATCGTCACTGCGACTTTTATCTCGAAAGCGAGAATTTGGCCGGAGTCCGAAGCGCCTACCTCAATCACTCCGTCTGCTTAACACCGAACCCGCACATGTATGGGTTATTAGCTGACAAACGCCGCCTGGTTCTCTGGAGTGACCCGGAGCTGATTTCTCAAATGTCATTATCCGCAACTGACCAGAAGTTGCTAACAGCTTGCGTGCCACCAAGCTTTTTGCTGGCAGATCTGAGCGGCGATGAAGTCTGGCGTGCGCGTAAGTCCTGGGTCTTCAAGCCAGTGACACGATTCGGCAGTCGTGGCGTCTTGCTCGGTGCAAAGATAAGTCGTTCTCGATTTAATAAATTGTTGCCAGAAGAAACCCTGGTGCAGCAATTAGCCCTTCCGTCACTGACCGAAGTGCCCGAATACGGCTCGATGAAAACCGACCTGCGTCTCTATGCCTATCGCGGTAGGGTGCTGGGGGTCACTGCCCGTCTTTATCAAGGCCAAGTGACCAACCTCCGAACCCCCGGTGGCGGCTTCGCACCAATAAAAACGACTCTTTAAAAAAGGTGCAAAGAGAAAAAGGTTGACGCTTTCACCTTTCAGAATTAAAATCAACTAACCGTAGCCGGACAATATTGAGCCTCACCGCTTCCCTGCACAACACCTTTACCACCTAGCTCTGCCTGGAATATTTAATTTATGGTTTTTGATTTTGAGTGTGAAAATGGTTCCCGCAATAAGTTGATACTGTCGCTGTCCAGCTTCGGAGGGCTCGCATTATTGCTCAGCGGCTACACGATCAGTAGTAGCTATCTGTCGGTGTCCGGCTATGGTAGTTGGGGGGTCTCTGGTCAAGAGTTGGTCGTTTGGTTCAGCCTACTTGGTATAGCGATTATGGCTGTCTCTTTGGTCGTTGGATTGTTTTTTAGTAAAGCCCGGTGTACTTCCCTTGCGATACTACTCGGTTCCGGCCTGCTGGTCACGATGATCCTGATATCCCTCAAGTGTGCCGACACCATCAGAATGGATGGTTTTCACCGTTTAACCCAGGAAGCAGGGCCTCTTATCACGGCAATCAATGCTTATGAGAAAAAAAATGGTCATCCACCGCAAAGCCTGAAACAGTTGTCAACAGAGTCTCTTTCCAGAGACAACATCAAAGGTGGGGCCTTGCCAGAGTTCGACTATTATCCCGGTCCCCACGCTTTTGAGCGTTATCACGGAAACCCCTGGGTTTTGATATTACAAACCCCAACCGGTCCGTTAAAATGGGACATGTTTCTTTACTACCCGTTACAAAACTATCCTACCTTAGGCCTCGGTGGTTGGTTTGAAAAGGTCGATGAATGGGCATATGTCCATGAATAAAGGTACAGACAAGACCTCACAAGTTTTAAATCAGCCGGTCAAAGCACTTAGTTCAACCTGAATTTCGGAGACAGACGCCCTTACCCCTTTCATAAACTGGTCGAACCGTCACATCAAGACTGTAATTTTTGCGATTCATTAAAGCCACGGAACAAGCACCTCACAAAAAGCGGATTCGTTCTGTTGTTCTCTCGAAGCAAATCAACTTGTTGTAAAAATTTAGCGCTTATACCAAGAAGACCCCACCAGAAGGCGAGGTCTTTGTCTACCATACCAGAGGCCCGACCCTCTGGTCGAACCTCTGAATTTATATCAAACCCTTGAAGATCTATGAGTGCAACTTCCGTACAGACGAGACGAGACCCGCATCGTCTTTTTCCTCAGCCAGACTCTGGATCAAGACATCAGCACCAATGGTGGCGGCATGCCGGACCAGACTGTCCGCGCGTCCGCCATCATGATCCTTAAAAGCCTGAATCATGTTGCGGTGTTCTTCCACAGAGATCTCCATACGACCCGGTTGTGAAAGTGAGGCCAAGCGCAACCGCTGGAACTTCATGACCAGCTGATTGACCAGTTCATAGAGCTTTTCGTTGCCAGCAGCTTTAATAAACAGCTCATGAAAATCATTATGAGCCCTGAAGAAACTTTTAACATCACCCTCGTTGGCAAGTTTCTGTAGCTTTTCGTTAATGGCTTCAAGTCGTTCAATATCTTTATCCGACAGTTTTATTGCCGCCATACGTGCAGCAAAACCTTCAAGAATAATCTTGATGGCGTAAAACTCTTCAACATCTCGCGCCGAAAGCGAGGCGACAACGGCGCCCTTGCGCGGGATAACCTTCAAATAGCCTTCCGATTCTAGTTGACGAAAAGCCTCCCGAATCGGAGTTCGGCTAATACCAAAGCGCTCTGCCAGATCGGGTTCAGAAACACGCTCACCTGGTTTCATGCTTCCTTTAAGAATGGCATCCCGAATCGTCTCCAGGATCTTTTCACGCAAAGTCAGATGTTTTTCTATAGTTTTTCTTCGCACAGGGAAACTCCGTTCTATTTAGACGTAATAATTGTATACAGTATACATTATATGTCAAGCCATTTATCCGAAATTAAGCGCTCAAGCCTCCTAACTTCTTGCTTTTTGGGCGAAGCGGAATTATTATCTGCCCAAGCTTTTTCAAGGATAACTCATGGATCCAGTCCGTCATTTACGCTTTTCTTTTGCTTCCCTCCTCTCTGTGATCGGTCTTGGTACCATCGGCTATGCCCTAATCGAGGATTGGCGCCTTTTCGATGCGCTTTACATGACCGTCATCACTCTGGCCACCGTTGGTTTCAGAGAAGTCCACGAACTGTCCCCTGAGGGTAAATTATTTACCATTGTCCTGATTATCTCTGGCACCGGCATCATTGCCTACGCACTTAGTAGTTTGATCCAGTTCACGGTTGAGGGACAACTGCAACGAATTCTCGGGAGGAAAAAATTGGAAAACCGTATCAGCAAACTAACTGGGCATTACATTATTTGCGGGTTTGGTCGTATCGGACACTTGATCAGCCATGAATTCCGGTCAAAACCAACCCCTTTCATAGTCGTCGAAAAAGACCCGCAACTCATAGAACGACTTGAACGTGAAGACATCCTTTACGTCGTAGGGGATGCCACCGACGATGAAACCTTGCAAGCAGCAGGGATCGACTCTGCCAAAGGACTCATCACGGCCGTAACCTCAGATACGGACAATGTTTATATTACCTTGACCGCACGCGGCCTCAACCCCAATCTTTTCATTTTGGCTAGAGCTGGTGAAGTGGGATCAGAGAAGAAGTTGATGCGGGCGGGTGCCAGCAAAGTCATCTCTCCTTACACGATCGGAGCCAACCGCATGGCTCAGGCTATCCTGCGTCCTTCAGTGGTTGATTTCATCGAAATAGCGACTGCTAGCGAAAACCTCGCTTTACAGATCGAAGAAATCACCATCGCAGCAAATTCTGAGCTCGCGGGCAAAAACTTGATCGATTCCGGGATTCGTCAAAGCATGGGTATCATAATCGTCTGCATCAAAAAGCCTGACGGTCACATGCTTTTCAATCCCTCGCCAGCGACCATAATTGATCCCGGTGCAGTACTAATTACTCTGGGTGAGCGCCCAGCCATTATTCAGCTTGAGAAAATTGCTCGAGGGGGCAATTTTGCGTCCTGACCGACTGGGAGCCCATATCCCCTGGCCGCAGATCGAGCCCTTTATCGAAAAGGTCCTCGCTCTTGATCTGACTCCTGAAATTGCGATCAAAGGACCAGAGCTCGACACCATAGTCCCTGATCAAATCACTGAAACGGCCCAACTTCTCGCGGCCGCCAAGGTCCGGCCGACCGTCCATGCCCCTTTTTTTGACCTCAATCCCGGAGCCATCGACCCACTCGTTCGCCAGACAACCTATCATCGACTGAGCCAGGCTCTTGACTTTGCTGGACAACTGAACGCCCGTCTAATGGTGATCCATCCTGGCTTTGATCGCTGGCGCTACCCAAACCTCGACGAAACCTGGACTGAGTTAGCCTGCGGTTTCTTTCCGCCTCTGCTTGTTCAAGCCCAAAGATACAATTGTCGCCTAGCCATTGAAAATATTTACGAAGAAACGCCGACAACGTTGATAAACTTAGTCAACAAGCTTGACTCAGAATGGCTAGGACACTGTTTTGATGCTGGGCACTGGCACATTTTTGGGAAGGCCTCAATGGCGGATTGGCTCAAAGCTATAGAAGCTAAACTGTTCCACCTCCACCTCCACGACAATCACGGCAGCAATGATGACCATCTGCCTGTTGGTGAAGGTTTTATTGATTTTAATCCTCTGTTCCAGACCATCACGGCTATGTCCACCACACCCAGCATAACCCTTGAAGCACACAGTCCCGAACATCTGATACGCTCTTTGCGGCAAGTGCAGCTTCGGCTCAACAAAGAGCCAGGGCATTCCTAGAAAACCTCCGCTTCGAGAAATAGAAAAAGGGCGACTCGTAAGAGCCGCCCTTATTGTATCGTTGATATAGTTTCGACTTAGTGCGTTTTTTTGCCAGCCACCTGAACCCGATTCATAGCGCGCTCTAGGGCCGCCTGCATAACCTTAAATTCCTTGTCTTCGCTAGACAGGCCCTTAAGAGCCTCTTCTGCACGGCCAAGAGCGGCTTTAGCGCGCGCGACGTCGATATGGTCTGAAGGTTCAGCGGTTTCGACCAAGACCGTCATGACGTTGTCTTCGACTTCCACGTAGCCCCAGTTCACCGCAACGTAAAAAGTCTCGTTGCCTTGCTTGTAGACCAGTTCACCAACCTTGAGCGTGGTCAGCAGCGAAGTATGGTCGGGAAGCACACCAAACTCGCCGATGGAACCGGGAGCGGTCACTTCGTCAACCTCTTCCGATAACACACGCTTGTACGGTGTAACCATTTCCAATTTGAGCTTTTCTGCCATACCTATATCTTCCTTTAAACCGGAATCTACTGATTAAGCCGCAAGTTGCTTGGCTTTTTCCAAGGCTTCTTCAATGGTACCAACCAAGTAGAAAGCCTGCTCCGGGATATCGTCATACTTGCCGTCGACCAAGTCACGGAAACCTTTGATGGTGTCCTTCAGTTCCACGTACTTGCCTGGGGCACCGGTGAAGGTCTCTGCAACGAAGAACGGCTGGGAGAGGAACTTTTGTATCTTCCGGGCACGTGATACTGTCTGTTTGTCATCTTCGGAGAGTTCATCCATACCGAGGATTGCGATGATGTCCTGCAGGTCTTTGTAGCGCTGCAGTACGTATTGGACGTCACGGGCGCACTTGTAATGCTCTTCACCGATAACCTGTGGATCAAGGATGCGACTGGTGGAGTCGAGAGGGTCAACCGCAGGATAGATACCAAGTTCTGCAATCTGACGAGACAGAACCGTGGTCGCATCAAGGTGAGCAAAAGCGGTCGCCGGAGCAGGGTCAGTCAAGTCGTCGGCCGGGACGTAGATGGCCTGGACCGAGGTAATAGAACCCTTACTGGTAGTCGTGATACGTTCCTGCAACTCACCCATCTCGGTTGCCAGGGTAGGCTGGTAACCAACCGCCGAAGGAATACGGCCGAGCAGCGCCGAAACCTCAGAACCGGCCTGAGTAAAGCGGAAAATATTATCAACGAAGAGCAGTACGTCCTGGCCTTCTTCATCACGGAAGTATTCAGCAACCGTCAGAGCCGAAAGAGCAACTCGAGCACGAGCACCTGGAGGCTCATTCATCTGACCATAGACCAGAGCGGCTTTATCCAGAACGCCAGAATCTTTCATCTCGTGCCAGAGGTCGTTACCCTCACGAGTACGCTCACCAACACCGGCAAAGACAGAGTAACCGCCGTGCTGCTTGGCGATGTTGTTGATCAGCTCCATGATCAGAACCGTCTTGCCAACACCAGCGCCGCCGAACAAACCGATCTTACCACCACGAGCGTAAGGAGCGAGCAAATCGACAACCTTGATGCCCGTTTCAAAGGCTTCAACCTTGGTCGACTGTTCAATAAATTCTGGAGCAGGGCGATGGATACCCCATTCTATCTCGGCACCGATCGGACCAGCCTCATCAACCGGCTCGCCGATGACGTTCATGATCCGACCAAGGGTCTTCGGACCAACCGGCATAACGATCTGCTTGCCAGTATCAAGCGCATCCTGACCACGTGTCAGACCGTCAGTAGCGTCCATAGCGATGGTTCGTACAGTATTTTCACCCAAATGCTGAGCAACTTCCAGAACCAGGTTCCACTCCCGACCATCAATCGACGGGTTGGTCACCTTAAGCGCGTGATAGATCTGCGGAAGCTTGCCGGCTTCAAATTCAACGTCGACAACCGGGCCGATGACCTGTGTGATGCGTCCTTTATTCATGATGAACCATTCCTCCATTTGCCCACTCGGGTTCCGGGTGGGTTGTTCATATATAATTCGTTGGAAATTTAAGATTTAATGGACTCAGCGCCGGAGATGATCTCCAACAATTCCTTGGTGATCGCTGCCTGACGTGCACGGTTGTATTGTAGAGTCAGTTTGCCAATCATTTCTGAAGCATTCTTACTGGCACTATCCATCGCTGTCATGCGTGCGCCATGTTCTGAAGCTGAGGATTCCAGTAGTGAACGGAAGATCTGCACTTCGATGTGCTTTGGCAGAATTTCCCCTAAGACCTCTGTGGAACTTGGCTCATAGATATAATCTGCAACTTGCTCACCCTCGTCCACAACCTTTGGTACGATTGGTAACAGCTGAGTCACCGTCTGTATTTGGGTCATAGCACTCTGGAAGGCATTGTAAACAAGGAACACGCTGTCGTATTCACCGCCGCGATAGAGTTCAATGACTTCCTGTCCGAGCAAGGCACCAGTCGGGTAGGTCACTTGGCCGGAACCAACCAGGTTTTCGTGAACTTTGGCGATTTGCATGCCGCCACGACGTTTGAGGTAATCGTTACCTTTACGGCCGACGATTAATAGCTCATAGCTCTCAAAACCATCTTTATTCTCACGGATAAACCGTTCAGCAGCCTTCGCAATATTGACGTTGAAGCCGCCACATAGACCGCGGTCACCAGTGACCAGTACGATCAAGGCCTTGCCCTTGCCACGTTCATCCAGTAACGGATGGCTGTCAGCATCTTCGCGTAAAGCCAGACTGGAAAGAACGTCAGCCATCTTATCCGCATAGGGGCGAGCAGCAACAACAGCTTCTTGAGCACGCCGCAGTTTGGACGCCGAAACCATTTTCATGGCCTTGGTGATCTGTTGCGTGTTCTTGACTGTGCCTATTCGTTTTTTTATGTCTTTAAGACTTGCCATCTATTTTACCCGATCGTTGCGTTATTAAGCGACAAACTGGCCCTTGAATTCATCGAGAGCGGCCTTAATCTTGCCTTCCAGCTCGTCATCGATGGCTTTCTTTTCAGCAAGCGTAGAAAGCACACCAGCATAACTGCTTTCCATGAATGTAATCATTTCGCGCTCGTAACGCTGAACAGCCGTCGTGGGATACTCATCGACGTAACCGTTGTTTACAGCAAAGATTGCGATAACCTGCTTCTCAACCGGTAGAGGCACGTACTGGCCCTGCTTGAGGATCTCAACCAGACGGGCACCACGATTCAACTGGCCCTGGGTAGCGGCATCAAGATCGGAGCCAAACTGGGCAAAGGCTGCCATCTCACGATACGAGGCAAGCGCCAGGCGCAGAGTACCTGCAACCTGCTTCATCGCCTTGACCTGAGCGGAACCACCAACACGGGAAACCGAGAGGCCAACGTTGATCGCCGGACGTACGCCTGAGAAGAACAGGTCGGTTTCGAGGAAGATCTGACCGTCAGTAATTGAGATAACGTTGGTCGGGATATAAGCCGAAACGTCGCCAGCCTGAGTCTCAATGATTGGCAAGGCGGTCAGAGAACCAGCCCCTTCTGCATCATTGAGCTTACAAGCGCGCTCGAGTAAGCGACTATGGAGATAGAAAACGTCACCGGGATAAGCTTCACGGCCGGGTGGACGACGCAACAGCAAAGAGAGCTGACGATAAGCAACCGCCTGCTTGGAGAGGTCATCATAAATGATCAGGGCGTGCTTGCCGCTGTCGCGGAAGAACTCGCCCATGGTAACACCCGTGTAGGGAGAGATGAACTGCATTGGTGCGGGCTCGGAGGCAGAGGCGGAAACGACAATCGTGTAGTCCATAGCGCCAGTCTTCTTGAGCCTATCAACCACCTGTGCCACCGTCGAGCGCTTCTGGCCGATGGCGACATAGATGCAGATCATGTTCTGACCTTTTTGGTTGATGATGGCATCAATCGCAACCGCCGTCTTGCCGGTCTGACGGTCACCGATGATCAACTCGCGCTGCCCACGACCGATCGGCACCATAGCGTCGATCGCCTTTAGGCCGGTCTGCATCGGCTCATGCACCGACTTACGTGCAACAATCCCCGGCGCTTTGATTTCAACCTTGCTGTAGGTATCGGTTTCAATCGGACCCTGGCCATCGATCGGAACACCGATACCATTGACCACGCGACCAATCAGTGCGTCACCAACCGGTACCTGAACGATCCGTTCGGTCCGCTTGACCGTGTCGCCTTCCTTGATGTGCTCGGCATCACCGAGGATCGCGGCACCAACGTTATCTTGCTCAAGGTTGAGGACCATACCCATAGTGTTACCAGGGAACTCCAGCAACTCACCGGCCATAGCGTTGTCCAGACCATGAATGCGAGCGATACCGTCACTTGCGGAAATGATGGTTCCGGTTTCGCTGACTTCGACTTCACGTCCAAAATCTTCGATCTGTTTCTTGATAATTGCGCTGATTTCTTCTGCTCTGATTTGCATTATTGCGACCTCATCACCCTGTTTGTTAAGGATTCTTCAAGGATTCTTCGATTCGTTTCAGTTGAGTTTTAACGCTGCCATCAAAGAGACGACCGCCAATTTCCGCTTGTAAGCCACCGATCAGATCGGTATTGACGACCACAGTAATGGCAACCTGCTTGCCCGTCTGTTTTTCAAGACTGAGGGCAATCGCCTGCCGCTGTAGATCATCCAACTCAGTGGCAGATGTAATTTTAGCGCTCAGGATACCGGACAGCTCGTCCGCCTGACTGCGATAATTGTCTTCTATCTGACTCAGGAAGCAGAGTCGACCTTTGCTCAGGAGCAGGCCGAGAAACTTGACCATTCCTTCCGACGACTCCAGAAGCTTACAAAGATCAGCCAGCATAGCCTGCTTCTTCTTCAGATCCAGAGTGGGGCTGTCGAGCAACTGACGCAACAGTTCTTCCTGTGCCAGAAGCTCCTTAACCGTGGTTAACTCGTCGCCGTAGGCTTCTACAGCCTTTTCTTCGACAGCGATTTCGACCAAAGCCTTGGCGTACCGTCTGGTAAGTGCGCTGACGCTCAATGGATTTCTCCCACTTTTTGCATGTATTCATCGACCAGACGTTTCTGGTCTTCGGCAGAGACCTGCTTCTTGAGCATGTCTTCCGCAAGTTCCACAGCCAGGTTGGCAGCTTCCTCACGCAGTTCGATACGTGCCTTGGCAACCACACTAGAAGCCTTGTTATCAGCTTCCTGTTCTATTTTTATCGCCAGCTCTTTGGCGGCAGTCATAATTTTTTCACGTTCCAGCTCACCTTCACGGCGAATTGAATCGGTAATGGTGCCAATTTCTTCCGTTGCCTTGGCCAGCTTTTCACTGTATTCACGATGTTTGGCTTCGGCCGCTTCTTTGGCTGCCTGGGCGTCAGAGAGAATTTTCTCTATCGCCTCGGTGCGGCTCTTGAGTCCATTGCGAATCGGCTTGGTCACAAAATAAGCAAGCAGACCAACCATCAGGACAAAACTGAAGCTACGATAGAGGAAGTCTTTAATGATAGGACCACTATCGGCATGACCTTCACCACCAGAAGCAAGAGCAATGGCAGGAAGCAAGATCAAACCCACGAAGAAAAGAACCTGAATAATTTTAGGGTATGCTTTTACGTTTTGATTCATCAGATAGCCCTCCCAAGAACTTTGCCAGCAATATTCTTGGCTAGAGCCTCCGTTTCACTGCGCAGAGCCTGGCGAGCGGCACTTGCCTCTTGCTGAATCTGCTCTTTAATGACCTGCAACTTCTCAGCAGACTTCTGACTTGCGTCGCCAAGAATGCGAGCCTCTTCTTCCTGAGCGGTCTTGCGCATGGCTGCGCGTTCCTGTCCGCCTTGGAACCGTGCGTCTTGAAGTTGAGCTTCGTAGCGAGCAATTTGTGCCTGTACCTGCTCGTCTATATCCAGCACCTTCGCCTTGGAACCCTCAATGGTTTCCTTACGCGCCCGCAAAGCAGCCCGCAACGGCTTGAAGAGCAGTGCGTTCAGCACAGCCATAAGAATCATAAAATTGATAAATTGTAGGAACAGTGTCCAATCGAGCTTGATCACCGATTTACCTCATTTTAGTACGCGCCACAAAGACGACTTAAGACGGTCTACTGTATAAACCTTAAATACACCCAAGCCTTGCCCATAACCTGGGGCCGAAAGCAGGAGATGACTATCATAGCACCCAAAGCATGTCAAGGCTCTTTTGGAAAAAAAGGCGATAAAATATACACATGAATAAGCACTACAAAAAGCCGGGGCCTTTCTATTTCTTGTCGACAGGAACGGTCGGCTTAGAAGAGGGTTCCTTATCAACAAGTGTCATAGAAACTGTGCCGTTAAGAATGACACCCTCTTCCACCGACAGCGCAGGGGTTTCAATCGTGCCATCAACCTGAGCTGGCGCACGCAACTCAACGCGCGTTGTTGCCTTGATATTCCCCTTGAACCGGCCACTCAGAATCAGAGTGCCAACTTCGACATCCGCCTGAATGTCGGCGCTATCACCAACAATTAAAGTGTCCCGAGAAGTCACCTCGCCACGAAAGGCCCCATCGAGACGTACAATCTCATTAAACACCAACTTGCCCTCAAATTGGCTGCCAGGGCCGAGAAACGCTTTTATTTCACTTTTTTCGATCGGAGTTTCTTTACGCATGGGCTTTTTTTCCTTTTTACTAAACATAATATATTCCGTTATCGTACCCAGGTTCTAACCGGGAAAAGCACTCTCAATTTCATCTAGAAGTTCTATTTGGCCGCTAAAAAACTGAAAAGTCGGGCACCACCAACAAAGGACCAGACACCTTATAAGTTTTTCCTAACGTAGTGGGGACTTAACCAATAAATTTCAGCTTTCAAACAACTCCAGCAACCGCTCCAACTCTTCGGCGGAGTAATAGCTGATCTCAATCTTGCCACCTCGTGTCTGAGGGAGGATACTCACTTTCGTTCCAAGCCGCCGCTGCAAACGAGCCGCCAGATCCGCCAGTTCTGGATCAATCGGACTCTTTCGAGCTACCTCCTGGCCCTGGTTGCCCTTGAGCTTTTTAACCAACGCCTCGGTCTGGCGTACCGAAAACTGCTTTTTAACCACCAGATCTCGCGCTTCACGGATACGAGCAACCCCCTCCAAGGAAAGCAGGGCACGGGCATGGCCCATGGAAAGCTGTCCAACAATGACATCCTGCTGAATCTCGATCGGCAAACGAAGCAGACGAAGAGCGTTAGCCACCGTCGACCGTTCCCGACCAACCCGTTTTGCCACTTCTTCCTGCGACAAATCAAAGTTGCTCATGAGGTGACGATAAGCTCCTGCCTCTTCGATCGGGTTGAGATCTTCACGCTGGATATTCTCAATCAGCGCCATCTCCAGCGCCCAGTCTTCAGAAACATCCTGGATAACGACGGGGACTTCTTTGAGGCCAGCCTTCTGTGCTGCACGCCAGCGACGTTCACCGGCAATAATCTGGTAGTGATCTTCGGTATGGCGGACGACTAGTGGCTGGATCACGCCTTTTTCCCGGATCGAAGCAACCAATTCCGCCATTTTAGAGTCGTTGAAGGTCTTGCGTGGTTGCTGCTTATGAGGCTTGATATCCTCAACCGGGCAGACAAAATATTTATGACGACCATCTTGGGAAGCCGAGGTTAATAAAGCACCTATTCCCTTGCCGAGTGCGGGTAGTTTAGCCATGCCTTTACTGTAACTCCATCCTGATAATTTCACGCGCCAAATCTAGGTATGCGATAGCGCCCCGTGACGAAATATCGTAGAGCAGAGCCGGCAAGCCGTGACTCGGGGCTTCAGAAAGACGCACATTGCGTGGAATCATGGTTTCAAAAACTTGCGCCGCAAAATGTTGACGTATTTCTTCGCTGACCTGATGAGACAGATTGTTGCGCGCGTCAAACATGGTGAGAAGAATGCCTTGAATCATCAGCTTTTGGTTAAGTTCCCGCTGAATCAGCCGTACCGTATTAATCAGTTGGCTCAACCCTTCCATGGCATAATATTCACACTGGAGGGGAATCAGCACACTATCCGCTGCGGTAAGTGCATTAATGGTCAAAAGACCTAAAGAAGGGGGACAGTCTATGAGGATATAATCATAATCATCAACCACTTCGGCCAGCGCGGCCTTGAGCTTATTTTCTCGCGCCAAGGCTGAGATTAACTCGACCTCGGCACCGATCAGATCAGGATTAGAAGGGACCAAATGTAATGACTCAAGAGCTGTCAACTGCCGCACGTCAACGACCGGCACTGAACCGAGCAGGAGGTGATATGCGGTCAGTTCCATACTGTGCGGATCAACCCCAACACCACTAGTAGCGTTCGCCTGAGGGTCGAGATCGACCAACAACGTACGCTTTTCAGCAGCAGCCAAAGAGGCAGCAAGATTAACCGCTGTGGTGGTCTTGCCGACGCCGCCTTTCTGGTTGGCTATGGCGATAATTCGGGCCATGCCCAGAGTCTCCTCACAATTAGATTTTTCAAGCTGCTCAGACTAACATAACCCCTTAGGATCTGCATAGAACATTTACCGACCCAAAAACACCACAAGATGTTGAGATAAGTCCAAGCAAAACCACAAGATATAGGCCTTTCTGCCCATTTAATCCACAAATCAAGAATGCGTTTCAACCACGCGAAGACAAGAAACAACTTCCGTGCATTCACGGCAGCAAACGAGCGCGAAACACCTCAGTCGCTCAAAGCAAACATATCTATTGAATTTTGGTCCGTGTCAACTCAATCAGACAGCGCGCTGCCCCGGAATCTGGCAGGGTAAGAGAATGCAGTTCAACAGACCAGCCATCGTTTAACAAATAATCTCGCACCTCTTCCAACTCCTGACGACCATCAGGACCCTTCATTGCCACCAACCGCCCCCCTGGTGCCAGAAAAGGCTTTGCCAGACGCACAACCTGAACCAAACTACTGAGTGCCCGTGCCGTGACCAGGTCAAAACCGTCTCGGCAAGCGGGGTGTTCACTCAGGCTTTCGGCGCGACCGTGGACCGCAGTATAGCCTTTCAAGCCAAGGGTGCGGACAGCATGCCGTTGAAAATCGATCTTTTTACCAACGGCATCGACGGCGACCACCTCTACTGTCGGGCAAGCAATTTTCAAGGGTAGCGCGGGAAAACCTGCACCTGAGCCAAGATCAAGCAGACGACTCGCACTCCGAGCAAAAGGTAAAACTGTCAGAGAATCAAGTAAATGCTTTTCGAGGACATCATTGCGCTCGGTAATCGAGGTCAGGTTGCGCCGCTGATTCCAGCGCAACAACTCCGCGGCAAACCGCTCCAACTGCTCAACAATTGTCGGTGGGAGATCAAAGCCAAGCGTGACCAGACGTTCTTTTAGAGTTGTAGCCATAATAACTTTTAACGCTTCAGAAGAATCGCTAGGATGGCGATTGCTGCAGGGGTGACCCCTGGAATTCGTCCTGCCTGACCAAGGGTGCGGGGGCCAACCCGTTTGAGCTTTTCGCGAACTTCTGTAGAGAGTCCACCAATGGCATCATAATCAAAAGCAGTTGGAATGGCGAGACTTTCGAGTCTTCTAAAGTTTTCGACTTGCTCCCGTTGCCGACGAATATAACCTTCGTACTTGATCTCCGTTTCCAGTTCTGTGCGAACCTCAAGCGAAAACTCCGCTAACTCAGGATCAAGGAAAAGGAGGTCTTCAATTTGAATCTCTGGACGGCGCAGCAACTCTTCGAGCGATGCGCCGTTCTTTAACCCCACAAGCCCCAACTGCTGTATCGCATCTACATTTCCCGGCGCAAGGCGTAATTCACGAAGACGAGCATGGCCTCGCTCAAGGTCAGCCAGTTTGCGCGAAAAAATCTCCCAGCGCGCATCTGGAAGCAACCCAACCTCACGGCCCAATGGACTCAAGCGTTGATCGGCATTACCTTCGCGTAGCAACAACCGGTATTCGGCCCGAGAAGTAAACATGCGATACGGTTCAGGAGCTCCCAAATTCACAAGATCGTCCACCAGCACACCAAGATAACCCTGCTCTCGGCCAACAACGACCTGATCACGGCCCTGAACACTCAAAGCCGCATTGATCCCCGCCAGCAAACCCTGAGCGGCAGCCTCCTCATAACCAGAAGTGCCGTTGATCTGGCCAGCATGGTAAAGACCAGATAAGCGCTTAGTTTCCAATGTCGGATGCAGCTGAATCGGATCGACATAATCATATTCGATCGCGTAGCCGTAGCGTGTGATCTCAACCTTCTCAAGGCCCGTCATTGTTCGCAAGTATGCCAACTGGATATCGGGCGGTAGAGATGTTGAGACACCATTGGGATAGACCTCACCGCTGGTCAACCCTTCCGGCTCAAGAAATATCTGGTGGTGATCCCTTTCCGGAAAACGCACCACCTTATCCTCAATTGATGGGCAGTAGCGTGGGCCTACACCCTCTATCACCCCAGAATAGAGAGGAGAACGATCAAGACCACCACGAATAACCGCATGGGTCTGCTCATTCGTATAGGTGATATAACAAGAAACCTGTGGCCGCTCAATACCTTTAGTGTCGGCAGAAAACGGCTTGGGTTGCAAGTCGCCAGGCTGTTCTTCCAGAGAAGAGAAATCAATACTGGCGGCATCAAGTCGCGGTGGTGTTCCAGTTTTCAACCGTCCGACAGAAAAACCAAGCTCACGAAGATGGTTAGACAATCCCTCAGAGGAAGGCTCTCCAGCGCGGCCACCAGAATAGTGCACCAAACCAACATGGATCAAACCACACATAAAGGTGCCGGTCGTAAGAATCACACGAGAAGCAGCAAAAACAACCCCGTCGCGAGTCTCAACACCAACCACACGGGTACCATCCACCAGCAACCGGACCACCTGCCCCTGCTTGAGATCCAACAACGACTGCCCCTCAATCACCTGCTTCATGCGACTGCGGTACAGGTCTCGGTCAGCCTGAGCCCGTGAGGCCCGGACTGCCGGGCCTTTCTTGGTATTCAACACCCGGAACTGGATACCAGTCGCATCAATATTGCGAGCCATCTCGCCACCAAGGGCATCTATTTCGCGAACCAAATGCCCCTTAGCAAGCCCACCAATCGCCGGATTGCACGACATTTGCGCCACCGCGTCAAGACTCAAGTTCAACAACAGGGTACTACACCCCATCCGTGCAGCAGCCAGCGCCGCTTCGCAACCAGCGTGTCCCGCACCAACCACCAAAACGTCATAGGTTTCCGTATTCATAAACGCACCCACATAAACATCGTCGTAAAATGTTTCACGTGAAACAACAAAAGCGCCCCAACAAAAATGTTTCACGTGGAACAAAAAACAGAAACACAAGAAATTAAAAAAACCGAGCTACTTACCCACACAAAAACGACTAAAGATTTGCTCAAGAATCTCGTCGGGGGTTGTTTCTCCGGTTATCTGACCGAGGGCGGCAAGGCTCACGCGTAAATCCATAGCCAAACACTCAAAGGGCGCAGTAGCAACCAGGGCCTCAGCAAAACAGTTCAACGCTGAAATAGCCTGGAGTAAGGCGTCACGGTGGCGCCGTTCCAAAACAACAATATCTTCAACGCCTTCACCGGCAACATCGGAACTCAACTGCTCAACTATCTTTTGCCGTAAAGCTTCCAAACCAACGCCACTCTTTGCCGAAAGCTCAACCTGACCGGAAAAGGGTGGCAAGGTTTTAAGATCGAGAACCTGTATCTGATCACTCTTGTTGATCAACAATAGCGTCTTATCGCTTTCACACAACTCAAAAGCCAAACGATCTTCATCGGTCAAAGCAACAGAGCCATCAATAACCATCAACACCAGATCGGCGGCGAGTGCTTTCTCCCGAGCGCGACGAACACCTTCGCGTTCAACAGGATCCTCGGTTTCACGCACTCCAGCAGCATCAATCAGGCGCAGAGGAAAACCAGCTAACACTAAATTCTCTTCAAGGGTGTCGCGGGTGGTGCCTGCAACTTCCGTCACAATTGATCGTGATTCACCGAGCAGCGCGTTCATAAGCGCGCTTTTACCGACATTGGGACGGCCAAGAAGCAACACACTAAGGCCCTCCCGCAGCGCCCGTCCCATATCAAAACTGGCTACAAGTGCTTCCATCTCAGTGCGTAGCGACTGGAGCGTCAACGCAAAAGGCTCTAACTCCAGGGTACCAACCTCATCATCAGGAAAGTCAATATGAGCCTCAAGTAACGACAAAGAGCTCTTAAGGACAGCAACAAACCGATATATTTGCTGTGAGAGGTGGCCTCCAAGTTGATCAAGAGCCGCGCGGCAGGCACGATCAGAACGAGCTCGAATCACTTCTATAACGGCTTCTGCTTGAGCCAGATCAAGGCGGCCATTGATAAAGGCTCGTTGAGTAAACTCGCCAGGACTGGCCATTAGCGCACCAGTATCAAGACAAAGGTCAAGAACACTCCGCATTATCTGACTACCACCATGACAGTGGAGCTCCACGACATCCTCGCCCGTGTAAGAATGGGGGGCCCGCATAATTACCACCATCACATCGTCAACCAAGCGACTGTCCGGCTTCTGCAAAAGCCCCCGATAAAGGTGATGAGAAACCATATTAGAAGTTAACTGTTTGCCAACAAAAACAGCATCGAGAATTGAAACAGCTTTGGGGCCGGAAAGACGAACAATCCCGATACCACCCTCACCAGGAGGCGTAGCCGGAGCAACAATGGTCTGTGGTAACGACATAACTTAACCCCGAGGTTGAACAACAATGATTTTGCGCCTGCCATCCCGCCTCTTCGAACAGGTCTCAAGATCGTGTTCCAGATTGAAAAGTGCGTGTAATACCCGCCGTTCGCTCAGAACCAGAGGCGGCGTACTGGCTGGTTTTCCCGATATTCTAACCTTATGGGTCAAACGGGCGGCCAAACGTTGCAGAAAAGCCTGGCGACGCTTGTGAAAGCCATCAACATCAATCAGGATTGGCGTACGCTCGGTCGTCTGTCTATCTACAAGTGTGCTGGTGAGGGTTTGTAAAGCATCAAGGGTTTGACCGTAGCGGCCAATCAAAAGGCTGCTTTCATCAGATATCAGATTAAGATCAATCTGGTTTGTAGTAGGGAGGAGCTCGGCCTCAGCATTCAGTCCGCTCAACAACAACAGCCGAGAGACGACCTGACGGGCGACAATACCACGGTCACAAATCCTGACATAGACTCGGGCGGGACGCTTGCCGAAGAAACCAAACAGACAAGAGGAAGGCCTCTGTAGAACTTCAATGTCGACATCGGCGCGGGTACAACTTAGCTGCTTGAGGGCGCTTTCAACGGCGGCATTAAGGCTGACACCTTCTGTCTCGACATGCAGAAATGGTTGCTCCATAACTTAAAATGAATCAAGTGGCCTGCCGATGAATATAATATTGTTGAGCAATCGTCAGCAAGTTATTCACCAGCCAATAAATAACCAATCCGGACGGAAAATTCAAAAAGAGGAAGGTGAAAACAATCGGCATCATCATGAATATTTTAGCCTGCATTGGATCAGCCGTTGTTGGCGTCATCTTCTGCTGGACAAACATACTCGCACCCATCAACAAAGGCGTGATGTAGTACGGATCCTTGGCGGAGAGGTCGGTTAACCAGAGGGCAAAAGGGGCGTGCCGCAGAGCGATCGAATCCAGCAACACCTTATAAAGGGCGAAAAAGACCGGGATCTGTACCAGCATCGGCAGACAACCGCCAAGCGGGTTGACCTTATGGACCTTATAGAGCCCCATCAACTCCTTATTTAAACGCTCCTTGTCTTTGCTGTACTTCTCCCGCAAGCTCTTCATCTCCGGTTGCAATTTCTGCATCGACTTCATTGATGAATAGCTTTTGTGGGTCAGCGGCCAGAATATCAATTTGATGAGGACTGTCAGCAGAATGATTGAAAAGCCGTAATTATGAATAAAACCATAGAAGAAGGTTAAAACGAAGAAAAGAGGTTTAGCCAGAATATCAAAAAAACCGAAGTGCAGGACTTTTTCCAACTGATGTCCAGCAGCCTTCAACTGGCTCATATCTTTCGGCCCGATAAAAACGAAATAATCAAGCTGGCGACTCGCCCCGGGCGGGAGGGTGAAATAAGGCGTTTCTATAATATTTTCAATAATATCGCCCTTGCGAACAACCTCAATTCTCTCGGCCGTTTCTGCACCAGGAACGACCAAAGAAAGAAAATACTTGGTCTGGAAAGAAGTCCATTCTAGGTTCGAACCATAGATAACCGCCTTCTCTTCAAGGTCATCGACGTCAACCTCGTCAATTTTATCATTAACCATCGATGCCGGACCGGCAAAAGTATAACTGTCAGGCTTGAGCTCATCATTCCAGCGCTGAACCAAAGCAAAACTAACCGCGCCGCGCAGGGCAGACTGACTGGCGTTACGTAAAACCAGACTCGTAGCAATTGTATACTGATTACCAGAGAGGTCATAACTCTTGATGAGTTCCACCCCGGAGGAAGTGATACGGCGAAACTGAAGCAGGTAGTGTCCTTCATCAGAAATATCTACCGTTGCTTCAGCCGATGTTTCGAATAAAGCATCCCCGGCGAAAGAATAACCTTCTACACCAGAGGTGCGCAGGGTGGCGTATTGCAAAGCACCTGGTGCGTACATCTGAACCGGTGGAGCATCTATCTCCGCTGTCTCGCGATATTCCTTCAACTTATAGGAGATCAGGCGTGCGCCCGAAGTCGTAAAGACCGCCTGATATTTCTCTGTCTCTATCACAATCTCGCGCGACGGAAGATCGTTCGAGGTTACAGGTAGGTCGAACGCAACCGGCGGCGTAGACGCTGGAGTCAGGACCTCAAAGGAAGGGTTTACGGTGCTCGGTGCTGTTGTTTCGGCGGCAACCGACTCAACCGTCTTCGTAGAGGTCGTTCCTTCCGTTACGTCCAGGACTTTTTTCGCTGGGGGGAACAAAACAGTAAAAGCAAACCAAACTGCCAGCATCAAGACGAGAGCTAGAACCAGATTTTTATTTTCAGATGTGTTCATTGTTGGGTACAAGCTCCTCTGCTGTAAAAAAAACTATTCTACGGGATCGTAGCCACCAGGGTGCCAGGGATGACAGCGAACTAAGCGCTTTATCCCTAGCCAGGAACCGCTCAAAAAACCATAACGGATTATAGCATCCCGAGTATAAGTAGAGCACGAGGGGTAGAATCGGCAGGTTGGTGGCTTCAGTGGTGACAGGCAGATCCGGTAAAAATTAATGCCCGCAATGGCAAACCGCTTAAACATAATCTTCGGTCTCCAGGCGAGCAAAAGCTGTTTGAAGCTCTTGGTCGACTTGCGAGTGACTTAAGAGCCCGGCCCGTCGTTTGGCAATTACGGAAACATCCGCAGTCCGGGACAGCTGGTTATAGTGATGTCTGAATTTTTCGCGTATCCAACGCTTAAGGCGATTACGGCAAACAGCATTACCAACCTTGCGACTAACCGTTATCCCCAAGCGCGATTGATCACCACCAAGACACACAATTATAACAAAATGGGCGGTATGATAACGTTGCCCCTCTCGCCAGATTCGAGAATATTCGCTAGTCGTGACTATCCTGTGAATTTTTAGAAAGGTCTGTTCGCCTATCACCCGAGTGGGTTAACCCATTATTTGGTTGGAGTGGTTACGGCTAAAAGCTTGCGACCCCGGGCCCGACGACGTTTAATGACGTTGGCACCACTCTTAGAACGCATCCGCTTGCGGAAACCGTGGGTACGTTTGCGACTGATTCGACTCGGTTGATATGTACGTTTCATGGCTACTCATAACTCCTGTGTATAACTAAAAGATGTATTTTTTTCAAAGAGACTTTTAAGCATGATAATAAAACAAAGTCAAGCTAGATCTTACTTCTCAACCTATTTAATTACCCTGCAATGCTTTTTTGACTCAACTTTTAACTTGCAATAAAAGAGGTTCCTCTGTTAATCTGATTTGTCAAATTAACCCTGTTCTTTCTTTTATCTAAGCACCTAAATTTAGACGTTTTTTAGTTATCAACACCTGTTAAAAAACTTGTGGATAACTCTTCTTCTCAGACAATCCTGACAAAGAGACCAACACCAGTATGAGCAAACTTTGGAAAGATACTATTGCACAACTGGAATTGAACCTCAATCCTCAGCATTTTTCTACCTGGATAAAGCCTATCAAGTTGGTAAAAATTGAACAAGACGTGGTTTCCCTTGAGGTTCCTAACCGCTTTGTTCTTGATTGGGTAAAGGATAATTACTGTAAACTCATTCAGAAGGTCCTCTCTGACCTGTCAGCTGTGAATTACCGTCTTCAATTCAGTGTCGCCGGTCAAGCGAGAGACAACCTCCCTGAAAGAATAACGCCTACTGATGTTAGAGTAAACAGCGCAAACCCAAAAGCAGACAATAAAGCCCGAAACAGCAATAGTGTCGAGGTTAATCTTAATCGCAAATATACCTTTGAGGAATTTGTTGCCGGCTCTTCAAACCAATTTGCCTATGCCGCAGCAATGGCAGTTGCCAACAATCCAGCGACAACCTATAATCCACTGTTCATATACGGCGGTGTTGGCCTAGGCAAGACCCATTTAGTTAATGCGATAGGAAACGCAATACTTAAAAAATCTGCGCATATGCGTATCTGCTATTATACTTCAGAAAAATTTATGAATGAGTTGATTAACTCTTTACGCTACAATCGTATGGATGATTTTCGTAATAAATTTAGATCTATGGATGTTTTGCTGATAGACGATATACAATTTATAGCTGGTAAGGAAAGAACTCAGGAAGAATTTTTTCATACTTTTAATGCTCTTTACGAGTCGCATAAACAAATAATTGTAACTTCAGATAAATTTCCCAAAGATATTCCAGGACTTGAAGAACGCTTGAGATCCAGATTCGAATGGGGATTGATTGCCGATATACAACCACCTGATATTGAAACTAAACAAGCCATTCTTAATATGAAGGCCGAACAAAACAGAATAGTATTACCTGAGGATGTGACTCAATTTTTAGCCAGTTCTATTTCCAGTAATGTCCGTGAACTGGAGGGTTATCTTATTCGTATTGGAGCCTATGCCAGTCTAACTGCAACACCAATTAGTCTTAGTATGGCAAAAGAAGTTTTAAAAGACATATTGGTGGAGAAAAACAGAGAACTTTCAATAGAAGAAATTATTAAAAAAGTCAGTCTCCACTACAATATAAAAATATCTGATATAAAATCATCAAAAAGACTCAAAGCAGTCGTACTGCCACGCCAGATAGCCATGTATCTGGCACGCCAATTAACCTCTTCCTCTTATCCTGAAATAGGATCAAAATTTGGCGGAAAGGATCACTCCACAATTATTCATGCCATTCGTAAAATAGACAAATTAATAGTAGATGATTATCAATTAAGAAACACCTTGGAAAATTTAAAAACTGCCTTAACAAGATAGAAAAATAATGGCAAAGAGCAACCAAAACAGATAGGGGATAACCCGGGCAAAAGGCGGTGGATTTTTCTGGGGAAAAGAAAGAAATTATAGAAAAGTCAGTTATCCCCAAAAAGGTAAACAATCTATGCCCTTGTTTTTTACACAGGCAAACAACCTGTTTTAATTAGTAATTAATAGGTTACCCACTAATCCACAGGCATTACTACTACTACTATGTTTTAAGATCTATAAATAATAAGAAATAGAAGGGTCTGTGTACAGGAGGCTTTTATGAATTTTACAATTGAAAAAGAGGTCTTTCTCAAAGCGCTTGGTCGTATCCAGGGTATTGTTGAAAAACGCAATACCATTCCGATTCTGTCAAATGTTTTGCTTGAAGGTAGAGATGGATTGTTGCATTTAACTGCAACTGATCTGGAGGTTGGGATGCGTTCAACTTACCCAGCTAATATTCTCAAACCAGGCAAGATTACTGTCTCGGCAAAAAAACTCTATGAAATTTTAAAAGAACTTCCAGACAATGAAATTTCTTTTAGTGTCAGGGATAATTGTTGGATAGAGGTCGAGTGTGGTAAGGCGCAATTTAATATTGTTGGTCTTGCAGCGGAAGAATTTCCCAGTTTTCCTCAACCTGAAAAAGATAATTATCTTTCCCTGTCGAGCACTCTATGCAAAGAAATGATTGAAAAAACTTTTTTTGCCGTTTCTCAAGATGAGAGTAAATATAATCTGAATGGAATATTTTGCCAGGTTCAGGAAGAAAATAAACTCTTGCGTATGGTGGCAACTGACGGGCATAGACTTTCAATGATAGACAAGTCTATTTCTGAAACAGGAAGTGCTGAGTTAAATCACGGTGTGATACTGCCACGTAAAGGGATTCTTGAACTAAAAAAACTAGCAGAAGAAGGAGATGCTGATTTATCCTTGGGTTTTATGGATAACAATGCCGTAGTTCAAAAAGATCATACTGTCATTATCATGAGATTAGTTGATGGTGAGTTTCCTGATTATGGAAGAGTTATTCCAAAAAATAACGAACAGAAAGCTATTATAGCTGTCGATCCTTTTCTTCATGTATTACGTCGTATGATTATACTTTCAAGTGAAAAATCTCGTGGTGTAAAAATGATTTTTAAATCCAATCTTCTGGAAGTTTCTTCGTCAAATCCTGAACTAGGAGATGCCAGAGAGGAACTTGAGATAGAATATCAAGGCCCAGAAATTTCGGTAGGATTCAATGCCCGCTATATTCTGGATATACTGCAAGTTCAGAAGCAGAATCAAATTTGCATGGTTATGAAGGATAATTTGTCTCCAGGATTGATTCAGCCGGTCGACGAAGATGGCTATTTAGCGGTAATAATGCCGATGCGACTATAATTATTAAAAAAACCTATAAAAATAAATTTAGTTGTTGATTGACTCTATGATCCTGGAATGTCTGAAAGCTTATAATTATAGAAATCTGGCTGCTACAGAGTTATCATGGAATGAAAAATTCAATGTCGTTTATGGTAGTAACGCTCAAGGTAAAACCAATCTACTTGAAGCTATCTATCTGTTTGGTCACCTGAAAAGCTTTCGCAACGCACGAGGCAGTGACCTTATCCGGCACAATGCTGAGACAGCCAGGTTGAATGCAACCATCAAGCGACATAAAGTACGGCATCAGTTGGAAATAACGCTAGCTAAGGCAGGAAGAACACCTAAAATCAACGGCAAAACAGTTCAAAAATTAACGCAGTTTCTTGGTCATTTACGAACGGTAATTTTTACCCCGGAAGAATTGGGCATAATCAAAGGATATCCCGCGGGACGAAGGGCACTGCTTGATCGAGCAATTTTACAAACGGACCCAACTTATCTGGAAAGGGTTCAGGAGTTTGACCGTGTTTTGCGACAACGCAATCAACTCCTCAAGCAGCAATCGTCTTTCAAGGAATTGATTCCCTGGAATTCAGCCTTTGTAAGAACCGGTGGAATTATTCGCTATGAAAGAATAAATTATTTAGAAAGATTCCGGTCGCAACTGCGGTTGGTTTACAAAGAAATAACGGGTGGAACAGAAACGGCAGATGTACATTACTCCGTTGCCCCTGGAGCTCTTCAGTGTTTAACTGAGCAATTGGCTACAGACCTGGATAAAAATTATCAACGCGAGCAGAAACTCGGACTAACTTTAGCTGGACCACACCGAGACGACCTGGAATTTTTGGTCGATGATAGACTTCTACGGACGTTTGGTTCTCAAGGACAACAGCGGTCTTTTCTTCTGGCTTTTAAAGCAGCCCAGGTTGTAGATCTAGAAAAACAATTAAAAGAATCTCCCATTCTTCTTCTCGATGATCTGGCTAGTGAACTTGATGCCAGCAGGCAAGAAGGTTTTTTTAGTTTTTTGTTGCAGCGGCAAAGTCAGGTGTTTTTAACTGCAGCGCAATTACCAAAGTTGGCGATATCTGTAAGGCAGACAGCAAGTTATTTCAAAGTCGATCAAGGAATGATCTTTTTAACAACACCAGAATGAGGGTGGTATGACGCAAAAATTAAATAAAGACTACGATGCATCAAGTATTAAGGTTTTAGAGGGTCTTTCGGCGGTACGCAAGCGGCCAGCAATGTATATCGGTTCTACTTCGGCCCAGGGCCTGCATCACTTGGTCTACGAGGTGGTCGATAACTCAATCGACGAAGCGCTCGCTGGCCATTGCGATGAAATTAAAATCATTATCCATGTCGATAATTCGGTGACCGTGGTCGATAATGGCCGTGGCATTCCGGTTGATATGCATCCGACCCAGAAAAAATCGGCCGCCGAGGTCGTTATGACGGTTTTGCACGCTGGCGGTAAGTTTGATAGTGATTCTTACAAGGTCTCCGGCGGTTTACACGGTGTTGGTGTCTCGGTCGTCAATGCTTTATCGAGCCGCTTGGAACTGGAAATACGCCGAGACGGAAAGATTTACCGGCAGAATTATGAACGTGGGGCACCGATCGCTGATCTCGTGCAAGATGGCGTCACCAAGAAACGTGGTACTCGCCTCTTGTTCTGGCCTGATCCGGAAATTTTTGAAACTACCGAATTTTCTTTTGAAACCTTATCGCAAAGGATACGCGAGCTGGCTTTTCTGAACGCCGGGGTCAAGATCAACATTATCGATGAGCGTACCAACAAGAGTCATGATTTTCATTATGAGGGCGGGATCGTCTCTTTCGTCGAGTACATCAATCGGGCCAAAAGTATACTGCACCCAAAACCGATCTACTTCACCGGCAGCAGAGAAGGGGTCGAGATCGAAGTCGCCATCCAGTACAACGATGCTTATGATGAGAAAATTTTCGCTTTTGCCAACAACATAAATACTCATGAAGGCGGCACCCACCTGAGCGGTTTCAAGTCGGCGCTGACGCGCACGATGAATAGCTATGCCACAGCCAATAATTTGCTAAAGAACGTCAAGGCTGCTATTTCCGGCGACGATCTTCGTGAAGGGATGGCAGCGGTTATCTCGGTCAAGGTTCCTGATCCACAGTTTGAGGGCCAGACTAAAACCAAACTCGGCAATTCCGAAATCAAAGGTTATGTCGAGACTCTGATGAACGAGAAGTTGGCCGAATATCTTGAAGAGAACCCCTCGGTCGCACGTAAGATTCTAGAAAAGGGCATTGATGCCGCCCGGGCTCGTGAAGCGGCGCGCAAAGCGCGCGATCTGACCCGTCGCAAGGGGGCGCTTGATGGTCTGGCCTTGCCGGGTAAACTGGCCGACTGTCAGGAGAAGGATCCAGCGTTATGCGAACTCTACCTCGTCGAGGGCGATTCGGCTGGTGGTAGTGCCAAACAAGGTCGCGAAAGACGCTACCAGGCGATTCTTCCGCTCAAAGGAAAGATCCTCAACGTTGAAAAGGCACGCTTCGACAAGATGATAGCCTCCAACGAAATTCGTACTCTCATTACAGCGATGGGGACAAGTATAGGTAAAGATGATTTCGATCTGAGCAAGCTTCGCTACCATCGCATTATTATCATGACTGACGCTGACGTCGATGGCTCGCATATTCGAACCCTGTTGTTGACTTTCTTCTTCCGGCAGATGCCAGAACTGGTTGAACGGGGCCATCTTTATATTGCACAACCGCCACTGTACAAGGCCAAGCGTGGCAAGAAAGAACTCTACCTCAAGGACGAGGATGCTTTGCGTGAATACCTGCTCGATCAGGGCGTCGAGGGGATGACCGTAAAGATGGAGAAGAGTGGCAAAGTGTTGCGTGGCAAGCAAATTATCCCAACCTTGCGCAACATTCTTAACTACAACGAGCATTTCGGCAAGATGGTGCACAAGGGAGTTAACGCCGAAGTCTTGAAGGTTTTTGTCCGCGGCAAACTGCAGAACGGTTTTGCTGATCTGATTGACCTCGAACCTTTGGCCGCCAAGTTACGCGAGATTGCGCCCGAGATTGAATTTAAGGTATTTAATGATCCTCCACGGATTCTCTACAATAATGGGAGCCTACGTTCCTATATCGACCAGAAGGTGCTCGAGAGCCTGTCGATGTACGAGTACAAACTGTTGTTGCAATCATACAAACAGGTCGAGGATCTTTGTTTGAATGAGAATGCGTTGATAAGCAAAGAAGACCAGGAGGAGGTGGTGGTGAGCGATCGCCAAGCCATACTCGACTATTTCTTCGCTCGAGCTAAGAAGGGTCAGTACATTCAGCGCTACAAAGGGCTGGGTGAGATGAATCCGAGCCAGCTCTGGGAGACCACCATGGACCCGGAGAAACGGGTGTTGCTACAAGTCAAGGTCGAGGATACCTACGAGGCGGAACAGATCTTTACCGTGCTGATGGGGGATCAAGTAGAACCGCGCCGTGAATTCATAGAAACAAATGCCCTGAATGTATCGAACCTGGATGTTTAATCCCAGGTTTTCCGGAGGAATTTTTTAGATGCTTTCCGAACAGAACAAAGTCAGCGTCAATATCGAAGACGAAATGCGCAAGTCCTACATGGACTATGCGATGAGTGTAATCATTGGTCGCGCTCTGCCGGATGTACGAGACGGTCTCAAACCCGTCCATCGGCGGGTCTTGTTTGCCATGAACGAGTTGAGCAACGACTACAACAAACCGTATAAGAAATCGGCTCGCGTGGTCGGTGACGTGATTGGTAAGTACCATCCCCATGGCGACTCTGCAGTCTACGACACTATCGTGCGTATGGCTCAGGACTTCTCCATGCGTCATCCGCTGGTCGATGGCCAGGGTAATTTCGGCTCCGTTGACGGCGACTCGGCGGCAGCCATGCGTTACACCGAAGTTCGCATGGACCGGCTGGCGCATGAACTGCTCAACGACCTCGATAAAGAGACCGTTGAGTTTGGGCCGAACTACGATGATTCTCTCGAAGAACCTCTAGTGTTACCCTGCAAGTTTCCGAACCTGCTGGTCAACGGTTCCGAGGGGATTGCCGTTGGCATGGCAACCAAGATCCCGCCGCATAATCTGAGCGAGGTGATTGGTGGTCTGATTGCGGTGATCGATAACCCGAAACTTGAGACCGAGGCGTTGCTTGAGCTTATCCCCGGCCCCGATTTTCCGACCGGCGGCTTCATTATGGGCCGGGACAGCATTCATCAAGCTTATCGCACGGGTCGTGGCATCATTCCGATGCGCGCCAAGGCGATGGTTGAACAGAACAGCCGTACCAGTCGCGAGAGCATCATCGTTACCGAGATCCCCTTTCAGGTCAACAAGGCGCGACTGATTGAGAAGATCGCCGATCTGGTTCGGGACAAAAAGATCGAAGGCATCTCCGATCTGCGCGATGAGTCCGACCGTGACGGCATGCGGATCGTTATCGAGTTGAAACGCGACAGTATCCCCCAGGTGGTGCTTAATCAGCTCTACAAGATGACACCAATGCATTCGTCATTTGGTATCATCATGCTGGCGATCGTCAATGGCCAGCCGCGGGTTCTGACCCTGCGCGAGGTGTTGGATCTATTCATTGAACACCGCAAGGAGATTGTCACTCGCCGCACCTTGTTCGAGCTGAAGAAGGCAGAAGCCCGTGCCCACATCCTCGAAGGCCTCAAGATTGCCCTGGACAACCTTGACGAAGTGATCCAGGTCATCAAGTCCAGCGCCAATCCGGCAGAAGCAAGGACAAGGTTGATCGAGCGCTTCGCGCTGAGCGAGATACAGGCTCAGGCCATTCTCGAGATGCGCTTGCACCGCCTGACCGGGCTTGAGCGCGACAAGATTATTGAGGAATACCAGCAGCTTCTTGCAGTGATTAAAAGACTCAATGAGATTCTTGCCAGCGAGCTAGAAATTCTCAAAATTATCAAGGGTGAATTGACCGATATCAAAGAACGTTTCGGCAACCCGCGCCGCACAGAGATCATCGCTGTAGCAGCAGACCTCTCCATAGAGGACATGATTGTTGAAGAGGACATGGTTGTCACCGTGTCACATTCTGGCTACATCAAGCGAAATGCAGTTTCTCTCTACCGGGCGCAGCGGCGTGGCGGCAAGGGCGCGACCGGCATGCGCCCCAAGGAAGAAGATTTTGTTGAGAATCTTTTTATTGCATCAACTCACAGCTATGTGCTGATTTTCACCAACAAGGGCAAGGTTTACTGGCTCAAGGTCCATGAAATCCCGCAAGGTGGCCGTGCCGCGCGCGGCAAGGCGGTTGTCAATCTGCTGAATCTGGCTGAAGGTGAAAGCGTGCGGACGATTTTGCCCGTCAAGGAATTCAGCGAGGGGCGTTTCATAATTACGGCGTCTCAAAAAGGAACGGTTAAGAAAACCGATCTGATGGCCTATTCCCATCCACGCCAAGGTGGCATCATCGCCCTGACTATAGATGAGGGCGATAGCCTGATCGCGGCACGTTTGACCGATGGGTCCATGGACATTCTCCTGGCCAGTCATAATGGCAAATCGATTCGTTTTAACGAATCCGACTCCCGCCCGATGGGTCGTACAGCACGTGGTGTGCGTGGTATGAAGCTAGAGGGTGATGATGAAATTATCGGTATGGAGGTGGTCTCAGAGGCCACCTCCGCTACTTTGGTCTCGGTGACAGAGACTGGCTATGGTAAACGCACAAGCCTTAATGAATATCGGGTCCAGAGTCGTGGCGGCAAGGGAATTATTACGATCAAGACTGGTGGTCGCAATGGCCAGGTGGTTGATGTTAAACTGGTCGACGAAGAATCGGATTTGATGTTTATTACAGATCGCGGCAAGGTGTTACGAACCAGAGTTGGTGCACTATCAATTATCGGTCGCAATACAATGGGAGTACGCCTGATGGTTCTGGAGGCGGAAGAACGGATTGTCGCGGTCGCTAAACTGGCTGAGAAGGAAGATGACGAAGGAAATCCAGAAGTTGAAGAAACGGCTCCTGATGGAGGAGTTGTACCGTCAGGGGAAGGCGCCTAAACGGCGACTCTGGCTCATTGCCGGCTTGACCCTGGTGTTGATCTTGGTAGCCGGGGGGGTCTGGTACCGCGCCACTTTAGAAACGAGACTCGAGGATAAATATCAGCAAGGGTTGGTTTTGCGGCAGACGGGGAATTACCAGGCTGCGATAGATCAGTTCGCTTCACTGCACAAAGAAAATCCTGAGTTTGTTCGGGCCGCTGAGGCGTTGTATCAAGTTGCGGAGATTCAGGATCTCTATTTGGGGAACTACTCTGACGCGCTGCTGACCTACCTGCTGTTGGAACGGGACTATCCGGATGCAGAGCAGGTTCTGGTCGCGCGCAAGCAGTTGGCAATACTTTACAAATACCGTCTTGGTGACTGTGGTGAGGCCATCTCGGCCTACCAGAAAGTTCTCGATCATGCCAGCCGTGATCGCGATCAGTTGCAGTACGAAGTTGCTGACTGTTATTTTCGCCTGAACAACTTCAACCAAGCCAGAATTGAATTCGAGAGCCTGTTGAAAAACGAGGCGGAGAGTGCTTTGGTTGCCGAGGTGCAGTATCGCATTGCGGTAACCTATGCTCTGGAAGGAAAACTGCCAGAGGCAGCAGGGGGCTACCGATTGGTGATGGAACGTTGGGAAGAAAGTCCTTATGCTCTGGAAGCCCGCATTGGTCTGGCAACGGTTCTGGAGGAACAGGAAGAACTTCTGGAAGCGCTAAAGATTCTTGAGGAGCTCGTTGGCATCTATCCTAACGCTGAAGTTTTAGAACAAAAAACGGTGCAAGTTCGCGAGCGAATAGAAAAGAAGAAAAAAGCGATTTGAGGATGAGTCTTATGCGGATTGGAGTTATTGGTGCTGGAAGTTGGGGAACCACCCTTGCCAACCTGCTCGCCAAAAAAGGTTATGACGTTACCCTCTGGGTTTATGAAACGGAACTGGCCGCGCGGTTGCCCGAAACCCGGATTAATGATCTTTATCTGCCCGACTTTACTCTGGCACCAAACCTGAAATATACGGATCAACTGCTGGAAGCTGCTCGCGGCTGCCAGTTGCTGGTTCTGGTTTCACCGTCACAAGTAATGCGTAAGGTTCTTGAGCAACTTAAGGGACATATTGAGGCGGACTGTTTGTTTGTTTCCGCCGCCAAGGGAATCGAAAACGAGACCCTGATGACCATGTCAGAAGTTTTGCTTGAGGTCCTGGGTGCCGACATTGCACAGCGTTACGCCTTTCTCTCTGGCCCCTCGTTTGCCAAAGAAGTGGCGGCAGAACAGCCAACAGCGGTTGCCCTGGCGGCAGAGAACACTGCGACGGCAAGCCGAATTCAAGAAATATTCAGCACTGACTATTTCCGAGTTTACACCAACCGGGACGTTGTCGGCGTAGAGATCGGCGGAGCCATGAAGAATGTTGTCGCTCTGGCTGCCGGTGTCAGTGACGGTCTCGGCTTCAACCACAATGCCCGTGCCGCGCTGATTACCCGCGGGTTGGCTGAAATCGCCCGGCTCGGCGAAGCCAAGGGGGCTCAAGAATCGACCTTCTCCGGCCTTGCCGGAATGGGTGATCTGGTCCTGACTTGTACTGGTGACCTGTCGCGCAACCGTTCGGTCGGGATCGAACTCGGTCGGGGACATAAGCTGAGTGTGATACTTGGTGCCATGCGCATGGTTGCCGAAGGCGTCAAGACCACTCTTTCAGCATACCAGTTGGGGCAAAAACTTGGTGTCTCTATGCCGATTACCGAACAGATGTACCAGATTCTTTATGAAGACAAAGACCCGCAAGAGGCGGTTAGTGCTTTGATGCTGCGGACGCTCAAATCAGAAGACAAATATTGAAGAGGAGCTATTTATGAAAAAAACAATACTGGTTGTTCTTGGCATGATTCTCTTCGCGGTAACTCCGGTTCTTGCCGCGACGCAGGTTGTTATAGAGACGAATTATGGTTCTATCACCCTGGAGTTAGATGAAGAGAAGGCACCAATTTCGGTGGCCAATTTTTTGACTTATGCCGACAAGGGCCATTACACTGACACCATCTTTCATCGTGTGATTAAAGATTTCATGATTCAGGGTGGCAATTTCACCGCCGATATGTCTCCGAAAAAGACGTTGGGGCAGATCAAAAACGAAGCGACCAACGGTTTGCGCAACCTGCGCGGCACCATCGCCATGGCTCGCACCGGGGTGGTTGACAGTGCAAGCAGCCAGTTCTTTATCAACCTCAAAGACAATGCGTTTCTTGATCACAAGAACACCAGTACCCGTGGTTACGGCTATGCGGTCTTTGGCAAGGTGATCGCGGGCATGGAGGTGGTTGACAAGATCGGTACCACGCCAACTCACACGTTTCAGCGCTTCGGCGATGTGCCAGCCAAGCCGGTTATTATTCTTAGCGTTCAACGAGTCGCGAAACAATAACGCGGTCCTCACAGCAACCGCGGATTTTGCCGCAGCGAGGCAGGGATGGCCACCGCCCGCATCATGACATACAACATTCAACACTGCCGTGGCAGTGACGGTCAGGTGAATCCTGACCGGATTCTGAATGTGATCGCTGATGCGGCACCCGATATTATTGCTCTACAGGATGTCGGTGCGGTGTATCATGCCGACATCCTGCCTTACATGGCTGAGCGTCTTGGCTTGGACGTCTACCGCGATGTCACCGGCGGATCGCTTGCGTTTCTTTCCTTTTATCATCTCAAAGCCGTGCAAAAGTTCGACCTTGGTTATGACGGCTATTGCCTCAAGGCTGACGTCGAACTTGGTGGAAAACGGCTGCACCTGCTCAACGTTTCTCTCGACAGCTTCCCGCGTTTTCGAAGTCACCAGATTGCACATCTACTCGGTCCAGAACTGCTCGGCAACCCTTCCATGATTTGTCCGGTGCTGATCGTTGGCGATTTTGCTGATTTTTTATGGGGAGCGGGGAATCTTGAGTTAGCATCAATGCTGCGTCGCACCCGGCGGCCTTTTTGGCGCGCCACCTACCCGGCGCGCTATCCCGTCTTTAGTCGCGACCGCGCATATTTACGTGGCGGGGTGCGGATTCTGGAAGCTTCAATTAATCGCACCTTCCTTGCCCGCCAGGCCTCAAGTCACTTACCGCTGACGATGACGGTTCAGGTGACTGATACCCGCCGTTCGCTCCGTCTGACCAAGTTGGCTGGCGGCCGCATGGAGACCGCACCAGGTTAGTCCTGGCCGCCTTATCTGCAAATGAAAAGAACCCCCGTTTCACCGTTTGATGCCATCGAAAGTCTTGATCGTCTGGAGCAAGCTTACCCTGCAGCTCGTTGTGCCCTTATATATGAGAACCCATGGCAGTTGCTGGTTGCAACGATCCTGTCGGCGCAGTGTACCGATGTGCGCGTCAACCAGGTGACCCCCTTACTTTTCCAATCTTTCCCCGAGCCTGGAAACCTGATTGTCGCTGAACAAAGGGAGGTCGAGAAACTGATCTATTCGACGGGGTTTTACCGAAATAAAGCAAAAAATCTGCTCGGTTGCGCCCGAGAATTGGTCCAAGCGCATGGCGGCAAGGTACCGCAGACCATGGATCAGTTAGTTGCTTTGCCGGGCGTTGGCCGCAAGACGGCCAATGTGGTGCTCGGCAATGCCTTTGGAGTTCCTGGGATGGTGGTCGATACACATGTTGGGCGGATTTCCTGGAGACTGGGTTGGGCCTCGGCTCGTACGCCGGAAGGAATTGAACAGGAACTTTGCACGCTGCTGCCAAGAGAGCGCTGGACGCAGGCTGCACATGTGCTGATTTTTCACGGGCGACAATGCTGCCGAGCGCAGACCGCCTGCTGCTCAGCTTGCCCGGTGGTTGAACGTTGTCCGCAGCTTGGGGTACGACGACAAAAATGACACTCCTGTGGTCCTTCTCTTCGATAAATCCGGCGGGTGCTGGAAGCGTCGAAGGCAAAGAGACGCAAGCGTTGTCGGTTTTAAAAACTCCTTTCTGCCAACTCAGGCGTATGCTTAAGCTAGGCATTGCGTCCTCTGCCGCCACGCGATAAAAGCTTTTTTGGGTTAAAGAACCAGAAAATGTGTTAGTTTTAACACCATGCACGGAACGCTTTTGCCTATACTAATCGCACTGTCTTTTATCTTTATCGGCGCGCTACTTGGTGGTCGCCTCGCTTCCGTTTGCCATATCCCTCGTGTCACCGGTTACTTGATCACTGGCCTGCTGCTTGGCCCCTCCTTTGCCCACATCGCTGGCCTGCCGGTTTTTCTTCCCCTGGAAGTGCTGGAGGAATTACGACCGCTCTCCGAACTGGCTCTAGCTCTGATCTTGATGCATATCGGCGGCCTGTTTGAACTTAGCCATCTGGATCGCTGGCGTCATCGTATCCTGTTTTTCTCGGGTAGCGAAATGTTGCTGACCTTCTCGTTGGTGGTTGGTTCGGTGTTAGCGGTCAATATGACCGTTGTGCAAAAAACGCTTCCGGGTTCGAGCCTCTGGCAGACCTCCATCGTTTTTGCTCTGTTCCTCGGGATCATTGCGGTTGCAACCGCGCCTGCGGCAACCTTGATGGTGATTCGCGAATATGAGGCGGAAGGCCCCGTGACCAGCCTGGTGTTGACCTTAGTTGGTTTCAACAACCTGGTTTCTGTGCTTGGTTTTGCGGTGTTGGCACACATCTTTATTTTCCCAGGCGAAAACATGACAGTCCTCCTCTTGCGGATGGGTGGTCCCATTGTGGTCGGTGGTGTCATCGGCTTCGCCATGTCGGTGTGGGCGCAGCGGTTAGAACTGTCGAGTGAAAACAAGATTTTGGTTCTTGGCGGCATAGCCGTCAACCTTGCGATTTGCCGCCACTTGGGGATTGATCCTTTGTTGGCCAGTCTGGTGCTCGGGATGACGCTGGCAAACAGCTGCCCACGCTGGCATCGCCTCCAGGCGGATATTCGCGAAGTCGATTATCTGCTGTATGTGGCGTTCTTTGTTCTCGCCGGGGCCAATCTGCATATTGAAACCCTGACGCACATTGGTCTGCTCGGTGTTGCTTATGTGTTGGCGCGCACACTCGGCAAATGGCTCGGTGCTGCCATCGGCGCCCGGATCGGTGCTTTTGGTCAGCGGGAAAGAGCCTATGTCGGTCTGACCCTGATGGCCCAGGCCGGGGTGGCGATCGGTTTGGCGGGGCAATTGTCCCAAAGCTGGCCTGAGGGGGGGCAATTAATTGAAACCGTGGTGCTCGGTTCGGTGGTCGTGTTTGAATTGATTGGACCTTTGGCGGTTCGACATGGGTTGGTGCGTTCCGGTGAGGTGCCGATTCTGGCTTTGCTGCAAAAGCGTGCCCCGGTCGGAGCCCTGGAAGGGATGCACAATGTCGTGCAACACTTTCGCACCTCGCTGGGGATCCCGGTCGGGCATCAGCTTAAAGATCCGGGCGATATTCTGGTGCGGCATATCATGCGGCAGAATGTGGAAACGGTTTTGCACAGCACCCCGTACTATGCGCTGCTCAAATATATTGCCCACAGTCGCTATGATCGTTTCCCGGTGGTTGATGACGGGAACCGGTTTGTCGGAATGATCGATTATACCGAGATCCGGAATTTGCTGTTCGAGCCAGCTCTAGTGCCGCTGGTGGTTGCTGGTGACCTGACCTCATCGGCACAGAATGCGCTTAATCCAGATCAACCTTTGCGCGAAGCCCTGAAAACACTGCAACTGCACCGTAATATCAGCTACTTCCCTGTCATTGATGCCAATGACTCACAAAAACTGGTTGGCATCCTTAACCAGAATGATGTGCTGGCGGCCTTCCGGCGACTGGGACAGGATGCTTAACCGTTCAACAAAGATAACCTCTTAGCCTTTATCTCCTCTGGCAGTGTCGTCAGGTCGTGCTCGTTTTCACGCGGCAGGACCACGCGAGTGATGCCCACCCGCCGTGTGAACTTCAAGGGCCGTCCATGAAAGAATGAGTTGCCTCTGTTGGAGTTTCAGGCCACGCACAACGACCCCCCTCCCCGACATAAATTATTTTACTTCAGGTGGTTTATATAACTTTGGCGGGGGCAGTTTGTGTTGCCAGAAACGCTTGGCGCACCAAAGAGCGACCAAGTAAAGAAACGCCAGTGGCGTGTAGCGAAAGAGAAAGGTAACCTGCAGCGATGTCTCGATATCAAGTCTGACAACATAATAGAACGCGAGGATTAAATACGGAAAGATAGGGATAATCGCAAGTTCACGCCAGCGATAATGATAACGCCATAACATGTGCAATTGCAGCAAGATGTAGGCAGGAAAAGAAAGGATGCTCAGTAAAAAAATAATATCGTGAAGGAGTTCATGTTTTTGCGGAGAGGGATCATAGACAAAATCTATTTTACGCCGTTCAGACTTGATTAAGGTGTTCACCCATGCTGCCAGTACTCTAGGTTCCGCTACGACAGTCCCTTGCCACGTTATATTTACGCTTTCTGTCAACTGGAAAAGTTCCTGCCAGCCTTCATTCAAGACTGTGACTCTGATAGCGTCAATATGGGTTGGGTTGTTGTAACTGACCCAGACCAAGGCCTCGCCAGTGCCTGTTGCATGCAGAGCCGCCGGACTTTGGGTCGTCCCAACCACCAAGGGCAGACCCTTGCGTTCTGCTATCGCCTGGAAACGTAAAGGGCTGTCGCTCTCATAACGAATCCGAGCGTACAGCTTGTCATCTTTACCCAGCGTCGATTCAACCCCAGGATCCAGGTTAACAATAGTGACAAGAAGCTTGTCAGTCGCCTGGGCAAGGCTTATCGCGCCAAGCATGAAACTGAGCAAAAGAGCTATGACCGCGAACATTGTTTTAAGGTAAGTCATCGTTGTTTTCTCTTGATGCGGGGGAAACAAATTTCCAGCTTCATTAGAAGTATACCTTGAAACGTTGAAGGCATCCTTAAATTCTTGGATTTCATAGTGATAAAAGATAATGATATTTTATTCTTCTTGCCGATAAAGGTCGTTTCGGTAGTGTCGAATTGCATGAGAACCAAGGACCATAGGCCATAGCCCATATGCCAGAGACTGAAGGCTTCATGGGGAGTCCGAAACCCGAGGCCCGTTAAGACTCTGTTGGTTCGGCCCTTTAGCCGCCGGCCTTTGCTTTGCCGGTTTTTGAGTTATAGTTCCATAAAGATAAGGAGGCAATTATGAAACGGATGATTCGTGCTGGCATTGCCATCGCGGCAACGCTGCTGGCATCAAAAGTTGCGGCCCTTGAAATCAACGCTCCGGCACCGGATTTTACGGCATCATCCACCCGGGGCGAAATGACCCTGAGTGAACTATGGGCGAAGGGCCCGGTGATTTTGGCTTATTACTATGCCGACTTCACCTCGGGCTGAACCAGTGAAATGAAGGCCTTTCAAAACGACATAGCGCGTTTTGAAAAGTTGAACGTCCAGGTTCTGGGCGTCAGTTCGAACTCGCTGGAAACCCACCAGGCCTTTTCTGAGCAACTTGGCCTCAGCTTTCCTCTCGTCGTTGATGACGGCAGCATCCGAAAGCTCTATGGAAGCGGCCGGGTGACCACTCTGATCGACCAGCAGGGGGTTGTTCGTTATGTCCACAAAGGCATGCCGGACAACGAAAAGCTACTGCAGGAAGTCAACAAAGTACAGAGGGAATAGACGCCCTGCCGTTGTAATCAGGGGAGTAAGGTGTTCAACAACCACAAGTCCAGAGGAGCCACATGACGACGGATGCAGAAGAATGGCAGCTGGTTCTCAAGCTGCTCAATGAACAATCTTTCGGCGTTTTGGGTACCAACCACAAGGGCCATCCCTATGCCAGCCTGGTCGCTTTCACCGTCACCGCCGAGGCACGGTTTCTTTATTTCGCGACAACCCGCGCGACCCGGAAATACCTTAACCTGGCAGCCGATGGCCAGATTTCCTTGTTGGTCGATAATCGCACCAGTCAGGCTCTGACCCTTTATGAGGCGGCGGCAGTAACCGCCTACGGCTCGGCAACAGAAGTCGCGGTCGCCGAACACGCAGAAGTTCTGGAGAGCTACCTGGTCAGGCACCCGCAGTTGCAAAGCTTTGTTTCGTCACCAACCACGGCCATCTTCCGCATCGAAGTCGAGAGCTATCACCTGGTCCAGCGCTTCCAGAACGTGACCGAATTCCGGATGAACCGATGCACTGGCTGATACCTTTTACAAAGCTCAGCCAGGAGACCGCCAAAACCCTTGGCGGCAAAGCCCTGATGCTGGCTCGTCTGCAGCAAGAAGGCTTTATGGTCCCGGACGGATACTGTCTGCCGGCCGATGTCTATCATGAGTTCCTGGCGGAAACAGGCCTCGACGCGTTTATTGCCATGGAGCTGCAGCGTAAGGATTTCCGTGAGATGCGCTGGGAGGAACTTTGGGATGTCTCCCTGCGGATTCGCAACCACTTCGCCAGTCGCGCCTGGCCGCAGGCGATGAAGGATAAGCTGCTCAATGACTTGTGCGCAGGGCCAGCCAACTGGCCCGCGGTGGCAGTCCGCTCCACGGCTCCCGGAGAAGATTCCGCAAGCCAGTCGTTTGCGGGTCTGCACGAAAGCCGCATCATGCTGCAGGGTGCAGAGGCCATCCTGGAAGCCATTCGGATTGTTTGGGCCTCTCTCTGGTCAGATGGAGCGCTGCTCTACCGGCACGAGCTTGACCTGCAGCCGGGGACGAGCGGTATGGCCGTGATCATCCAGGAGATGGTGGTCGGAGACGTCTCCGGGGTTCTCTTCACCCGAGCCCCTCAGGACAGTAGCGTCATGATGGCCGAGGCGGTCTGGGGTCTGAACCAGGCGCTTGTCGATGGCACCATTGAGCCTGACCGCTGGCAATTCAGTCGTGCCACAGGCGCTGTGACCGACAAGCACAGAGTTGTTCACAGCTTGGCGCTGCGGCCTACCACACATGGCACCGAGTTGACTCCTCTGGACAAAGGGCAAAGTGAGAAATCACCTTTTGATGCCACGCTTTGCCGGCAGCTGTTCGAGACCGGCGGTCAACTGGAAACTCTCCTCGGTGCAGCGCTCGATATCGAATGGACCTATTCTGACCAGCGCCTGCATATTCTTCAGGTGCGCCCGATCACAGCAGCTTTGCGCTCCGAAGCTGGTGATGAACGGCCCTGGTATCTAAGCCTCCATCGTAGCCTCGATAATCTTGAAGCCTTGCGCACAGAACTTGAACAGCAGATATTGCCGGGAATGGATCACGACGCAGAAGCGATGAGAACCGTCGAACTGGCTCAGCTGACCAACTTGGAGCTGGCCGAGGAGTATCGCCGCCGCAGTCGAATTCTCGACAAATGGCTGAGCGCCTATAAAGAAAAGTGCATTCCGATGGCCCACGGCTTGCGACTGTTTGGTGAGTTTTACAATGATCTCATCAAGCCTGAAGACCCGCACGAGTTCGTTGGCCTGTTGCATTCGGATGATTTGCTCGCGGTAAAACGCAACCGGCAGCTGCGCGAGATGGCAGAGTTGCTGCGCAAGGACGCTCGCCTTCTGCAGCAGCTTAAGGACCGCGGCGAGCTTCCCGACAGGAGCCCGCTGAAATTGATGCTCGAAGCGTTTAACCGAGAATACAGCGGTATCAGCTGGGTTGTGCACGAGGAGTTGGACCTCATCTCCTGGCTGGTGAAGCTGGCCGAACAGGAAGACACTGACAAAAGCCAGCGCTTACAACCGATAGACAAGCAGCAAGCCTTTTTCGACCAGGTTCCTGAAGCGGAACGCGGCATGGCAGAGCGCATTCTGGCCGTTGCCAAAGCCAGCTACCTGCTACGAGACAATGACAATCTCTATCTGGGAAAAGTCAGGGCTGGCGTTGTCGGCACCGAGCAGGAAATTCGCAAACGGATCGATACCGGGGCGTCAGCAGGACTTGATAAGCTTCTGCCCGAAGCGACAGAGAGCAAAAAACCCTTTTCAAGGGATGAAACCCAGCAAGAAGAGGTCGAAAGAGCCGGCAACTGGCAAATCGCCAGGCAACTGGTTGGTCAACCGGCAGGACCCGGAGTCAGTTCCGGTCCGGCCAGGGTTTTGAACAATGCAAGCGTCCTGACCGATTTTAAAGCCGGAGAGGTGTTGGTCTGCGACGCCATCGAGCCAAACATGACCTTTTTGGCGCCGTTGGCCGCAGCAATCGTCGAACGCCGCGGCGGCATGCTGGTCCATGGCGCGATCATTGCCCGTGAATACGGGATCCCTTGCGTCACCGGCATCCCGGATGCAACCCGACTCATCAAGCCCGGAGATTATCTTACCGTTGACGGTTATCTCGGTATTGTCACGATTGATCGAAGCGACGGCTGAACTTTTAATCATTCTCCAACAAACGATTTCTGAAGTCTTTACTGATCGGCTCAGCGCCCAGCCAGATACCGAAATATGCCGCGGCGAAATCGGCGCCGGGAACGCTCCCCAAAGGCTGTTCGTTGAGTCTTAGCTCGGTGCCCTTTTCTGGAATATAATTGATGCTGTAGCGATCTCCGGGTTTTACATCCTGAAAGAAGCCATAAAAGGCCTGCAAGCGTTTTGCCAGAGACTGGTACTCTGCCGGCATGAGGTTGTCCTGCAGGAGCTTGTCCGAAGCCTCGGCAAAACCCTTGGCCTCGATCTCACGAAAATAGGCGAGCTCGAGTCGTTTCGCGACATCATTCGACCAGCCCTGTCCGCGAACGTCCGCGGGAAGGTATAAGGCCCCGGCGTAAACATCAAACAACAGCGCCCAGGTCAAAACCGCGACGCCGTTAAGCTCAAGCTCGTTCTGGTCGACGACCAGAGAGTCACTGAAGCGAACGCCGTTGATCTCAACCGCTTGAGCCAGCCCCACCATCGTGACCAGCAGAACCACGAGCATGCAAAAGCTTTTGATATAACATTTCCCCACGTGTCTCACTCCTTTTCTCCTGTTGATGCGGCTTCTCCCATCATAACAGAGGCATGCCCCTCTCTGCACACAGGGGGCTCTTTAGAGTTATTTTTTTTGTTAAACCACCGGAAATATTGCGTTTTGTGAAAAACCGGCTAGACTTTTCATGGGAGTCGAATTGAGCTGTGGGCAAACCTTCTCAGAGCGAAGCGGACTTGCGATGAACGTTTTCTATTTGAGCCTGATTGTGTTGCTGGTCTATATGACCGCGATCTTTGGCCTCGCCCTCTGGCTCAAGGACAACAGCATTGTCGACGTGGCCTACGGCCTTGCCTTCGTGCTGGTCTGCTGGTTGGCCTTCCTGGCTTTTGGCGAGGGGCACCCCCGACAGTGGTTGCTCGTCGTCCTCATCTCAAGCTGGGGGCTACGTCTGGCTTGGCATATTCTTCTACGCAAGCAAGGTGAAGGCGAAGACTTTCGTTATCGCCAGTGGCGCGAAGAGTGGGGCGAGACGTTTCTTTGGCGCAGTTTCCTGCAGATTTTTATGCTGCAGGGGACCGTGGTTTTTGGGGTTGCTCTGCCCGCCTTGTTGGTCATCAACAGTCCGGGGCCAAGCCTTGGTGTTCTGGAGATAACAGGAACGCTGCTCTGGTTGTTCGGCTTTGGTTTCGAGGCCATCGGCGATTGGCAGCTTTTGCGCTTCAAGCGCAACGTTGAGAACCGCGGCAAAATTATCCAGCGCGGGCTTTGGCGCTACACGCGGCATCCGAATTATTTCGGTGAAGCCGTCCTCTGGTGGGGGCTGTTCCTGATCGCCCTCAAGGTCCCATATGGGGCCGTGGCCGTGCTCAGCCCCTTATTGATCAACTTTCTGCTGTTGAAAGTTTCTGGAATCCCCATGCTCGAGGCCAAATATCAGAGCAATCCGGAATTTACCGCCTACAAAGCTCGGACCAACGCGTTCTTTCCCTGGTTTCCAAAGCCTGGAGGTTTGCATGAATGAGGTTCCCAACATACCGCCCCAAGGGCAAAAGATTGCCGTAATTGGCGGCGGTGTTGCTGGTATTGTTGCTGCCCACCTGTTGCAGCAGCGACATGACGTCACGCTCTTCGAGCAGAATGATTACCTCGGCGGGCATACCCACACCATTGAAATCAAAGACGGGCCCGATGCCGGTCTGGCGGTTGATACCGGCTTCATCGTCCTCAACGATGCCACCTACCCGCTGTTTCGCAAATTTCTTGCCCGACTGGGAGTCGAAGCTCGGGTTTCGGAGATGTCTTTCGGTTTCCAGTGTCAGCGAACCGGCCTGGTTTATGCCGGCACGGACTTCAACGGCCTGTTCGCCCAGCGGCGCAACCTGGTCAGTCCAGCCTTTTACCGTTTTCTCCTGGAAATTCTGCGGTTCAACAAACAGGCTCAGGAAGATCTTGATAAGAAAGACTTCTCCCAGGTCACTCTCGGCGAGTATCTGGAAAGTGGGCGTTACTCAACCTTTATGATCGACAACTACTTGCTGCCGATGGCGGCGGCGATCTGGTCGACACCGACAATGCAGCTCCATGCTTTCCCGGCCAGCCCGTTTCTGCACTTTTTCCGCAACCATGGTCTACTCTCTTTTCGTAATCGGCCCCTGTGGCGAACTGTGGTTGGCGGCAGCCATGCCTACGTTAAAGCTTTTGCCAAGGCTTTCAAGGGGACCTTACATCTCGATTCAGCGGTGCAGGGTATCACTCGTGAGGCAGAACAAGCTCGGCTCAGCTTCCCTGATGGCCACACACAGAGCTTTGATCAGGTCGTGATTGCCACCCATGCCGACCAGGCCTTACGCCTGTTGCAAGACCCGACGGAGCTGGAACTGCAACTGCTTTCACCATGGCAATACCAGTTAAATCAAACAGTTTTGCACACGGACTCATCAATCTTGCCAAGCCAGAAACACGCCTGGGCGGCCTGGAACTTTACCCGAGAGGCGAAAACAGTAGAGGATCGACCGGTCTATGTCTCCTATTACATGAACCGGCTGCAGGGATTAAAGGCAAAGAACGATTATTGTGTCACCCTCAATCGCCACCAAGCATTCAAACCGGAAACCGTGATTGCCGAGATGGATTATCATCACCCGCTGTACAGCTTCGATTCGATGGCGACCCAGTCGAAACTGCCGCAGTTGAATGGCTGCAACCAGACCTATTTCTGCGGCAGCTATTTCGGTTACGGCTTCCATGAAGATGCCGTCAGGGCCGGTGTCGGCGTGGCAAAAGCTTTCGGACTCGAATTATGAATTCGAAAATTTACCATGGTGAGGTCACTCACGCCCGGCTCTCACCGGTCAAACACAACTTTCACTATCGGGTTTATTTTTACGCCTTCGACTTGGCAGAGTTGGCCGAACTTGCACGGCAGACCGTACTGTTTGGCTACAACCAGCGACGGCCGGTGGCTATTCATGACCAGGACTACCTAACCCCAGGCGAAGCCCCGATCCGGGAAAAACTCGAAGCGGTGCTCAAGAAAGCCGGCAAAACATTTTCTCTGGGCAAAGTCATCCTGGTCACAGCGGCACGCTTTTTTAACTACATCTTTAACCCGGTTAGTTTTTTCTACTGTCACGACAAAGCGGGGCTTCTGGTTTGTGTCGTTGCGCAGGTGCGCAATACCTTCGGCGAGATGCACCTGTATCTGCTCGATGTTCAAGGCGCTGAAAAGGTTGATGGCCAACTGCGTTTCCGTGCTGACAAGCAATTCCACGTCTCGCCGTTTTTCCCACGCCAGGGGCACTATGAATTTCGGCTGACCGAGTCAGGCGAAGCCATCGACAACACACTCAACTATCATCTCAATGACCAACTCGTCCTGAGCGCCCGGATCCATGGCCAAGCCCAGCCCTTAACCGGAGAGAGTCTGAAAAGGACGCTTCTTGCTCACCCGATCTGTGCCATCCTGACCATGCCGCGAATCCTCTGGCAGGCGGCGAAACTTCATTGGCAAAGGAGGTTGCCCGTGTATCACAAACCTGTTCCCAATAGCGCCATGACCATCCGGCCTGTCCCGGCAAGCTTTATCGACCGTCTCGGTTTTAAAATGGTGACAAAATTTTTCTCGCGTTTGCCGCAGGGAGAAATAAAAATGACCACGCCGGATGGTTTGCATTATCACTTTGGTGAAACGGGAACGTCTGCGGCGATCCAGTTGTCGGTCAAAGAATTTCAGTTCTTCCGACGGGTCATGCTCTCCGGCGATATCGGTTTCGGTGAAGCCTACACTGACAGCGACTGGACCACGTCTGACCTGCCGGGGCTGTTGACGCTGCTCGCAGAAAACGAAAGTGTCATGGATGACCGCAGCATCGTGTCGTCACTGATTGGTCGCCTGGTCAATTATCTCTGCCACCTGCAACGGCGCAATACCGTTCGCGGCAGCGCCCGCAACATCAAGGCACATTACGACCTGAGCAACGAGTTTTTCGCCACCTTCCTCGACCCGACCATGACCTATTCGTGTGCGCGGTTTATAAATGGGGAAGAGACTCTGGAGCAGGCACAGCGGAACAAGCTTGAGTCAATCATTGCAAAGGCCGGGATTACGGCTGATGACCATGTCCTCGAAATTGGTTGTGGCTGGGGCAGCTTTGCTATTGCCGCCGTGCAACAGACCGGCTGCAAAGTTACCGGGATTACCGTCTCCAGGGAGCAGCTCGAGTTTGCCTGCCAGCGCGTTCGCGAGGCGGGCCTCGAGGATCAGATTGAACTTAAGTTTTGCGACTACCGCCACATCGAAGGGCACTATTCGAAAATCGTCTCGATCGAGATGCTTGAAGCTGTCGGCCATGCCGGTTTGAGCCCCTTTTTTGAGGCCTGTGATAAGGCCCTGCTCCCCGGCGGACGAGCCATGATCCAGGTCATTACCATTCCGGATCGCAAATATAACGCTTATCGCTACAGCTGCGACTGGATTCGCAAACATATCTTCCCCGGCGGGCATGTTCCGTCTGTCGGCGCGATCACAAAAGCCATGGCCAAGGGATCGGATCTGCACCTGGACAACCTCGAACAACATGGACATGATTACGCAGAAACCATCGATCGCTGGCGGCAGACCCTGCTGGCCCGTCGACAGGAGATCCTTGATCTTGGCTATGACGAGGCTTTCCTGCGTAAATGGGAATACTATTTCGCCTACTGCCAGGCAGGCTTCACCGCCAATATCATCGATCTGGCACAACTGGTTCTGACCAAGCCGGAGAGCTCCTGAAGGACTGCCCGATGTGCCTGCCTCCCCTTACAACCAAGCTCCTCAATGTCGCAATCTATCAGCTCGGCTGGTTCTGTTGTGTGCTTGGCGCAGCCCGGGGCTTTCCGATCGCAGGCGCACTGATCGGCTTATTGCTTGCCGGTCTGCATCTGCTGTTGGCGGTCTCCTGGAAAAACGAGGCCTTGTTGATGGTCGCAGCCTGTTTGCTTGGGGTCGTGATTGACTCCATTCAGCAGGGCTTCGGCTTGTTCACCTTCACGCGCGATCCTGCGTGGCCGTTCTGGCTGCCGCTCTGGGTGTTTGTTATCTGGGCGCAGTTCGCGACACTCTTCCACTACGCTTTGCACTGGCTGTCAGGGCGCTACTTCCTCGCGGCAATCTTCG
>JAQYVY010000057.1 GCA_030145195.1 Desulfuromonadales bacterium
CGGCATCGGCCTTGAAACGGAAGAATTGATCCGGGTGTTCGACAAATTTCATGGCGTGGGGGACATTTCCAGCCATTCGACCTCACGGGCTAACTTCGGCGGCAAAGGCGTCGGCCTGGGGCTAACTCTGGCCAAGGGCGTGGTAGAGTCCCACAAAGGGCTGGTCTGGGCGGAAAGTGCCGGGCCATCGCAAGGCAGCTGTTTTTCCGTACTGCTGCCGATGGCCGACCCTGACGAGGACAAGTATGTCCTCGGTTAGGGCCTTTCTGGCCGTGTCCCTGCCGACAGAGTTAAAGACCTCCATCGCTGTACTCCAGGAGCGACTTAAAACTCAAGTTGCGGGAGTTCGCTGGGCCAATCCAGAAACGATCCATCTGACCTTGCGCTTCTTCGGCGCAACAACGCAGGAAACCCTTGAAAAGGTCAAGGTTTCTATGCTATCCGTTAAACGCATACAGTACCCGTTTCAGGTTGCTGTACGCGGACTCGGTGCCTTTCCCAATCTGCACAAGCCACGAGTCGTCTGGCTTGGGGTGGAGCCGGAAGCTCCACTGCAGCAGCTCTACAAAAATTGTCAAGTCCGTTTGGGGGCTGGTGGCGTCGCAACTGAGACCCGGCCTTTTTTCCCACACTTGACGATCGGCCGACTGCGCCAGCGGGGGACGGACTTAACACAGCTGAGCAAACAGTTCGAACAGACATTGATCGGACCTCTGCCAATAACCCAGATGGTCTTGTATGAAAGCCGTTTGCAGCCTAACGGAGCAGAACATATTCCATTACTGGCCGTAAATTTTGCCAAAACAACTGACAGCCGACAAAATGCATAAACACAACATACTTTTTTCGGGCAATGACCCAACGGAGGGATATGATGGCGCAGACTGATCGCAACCGGGCTATTGAACTAGCCATGGGACAAATTGAAAAGCAGTTCGGCAAGGGTAGCATTATGCGTCTCGGTGAAGACGCTGTCATACCGGACATTCAGTCCATTCCAACGGGAGCCCTGAGTCTGGATATTGCCCTTGGTCTTGGCGGTGTCCCACGCGGACGGATCATTGAGATTTACGGCCCTGAATCTTCAGGGAAAACCACCCTGGCCCTGCATATCGCCGCAGAAGCACAGAAGACCGGCGGGATTGCCGCTTTTGTCGATGCCGAGCATGCTCTCGACATCAACTACGCCCGGAAACTCGGCGTCAACACCGACGACCTGCTAGTTTCACAGCCAGACACTGGCGAACAAGCCCTTGAAATTGTTGAAGTCCTGGTCCGAAGCGGCGCTATAGACGTCATGATCATTGACTCGGTCGCAGCGCTCGTCCCTCGGGCCGAGATCGAAGGGGACATGGGCGATTCGCACATGGGGCTACAGGCCCGCCTGATGTCACAGGCACTGCGAAAGCTGACCGGCACCATCAGCAAATCAAGCTGTTGTGTCATCTTTATCAACCAGATTCGGATGAAGATCGGCGTTATGTTCGGCAACCCGGAGACCACGACCGGCGGCAACGCCCTGAAGTTTTATTCCTCGGTGCGCATGGATATTCGTCGCATCGCGTCGCTCAAACAAGGTCAAGATGTCGTTGGCAACCGGACTCGGGTCAAGGTGGTCAAAAACAAGGTCGCCCCGCCATTCAAGGAAGCCGAATTCGACATCATGTACGGCACCGGAATTTCACGCGAAGGCGACCTGGTTGACCTAGGCGTCGCTTGCGAAATCGTCGAGAAGAGCGGTTCCTGGTTCTCCTATGGTGATGAACGCATCGGCCAGGGCCGCGAAAATGCCAAGCAGTTTCTGACCGACCACCCGGAGATGGCGAAGGACATCGAAACCAGAATTCTTGATCATTATGAACTCAAGCCTGCAGGCCCCTCGTCTGAAGGAGAATAATCCATGGATCTCAATGAAATCCTGTCGATCGGTCTGAAATCCGGCGCATCCGACATCCACCTCAAAGCTGGCTTGCCACCAATTTATCGCATCGACGGCACCCTGCGCCCGCTGCCCAAGGCACCACGCATCTCTCCTGATCAGACTGAGCAAATTACTCATGAGATCATGAACGATTTGCAGAAGGAGCGTTTTGAGAAAGACTGCGAGGTCGACCTTGCTTACGGGGTCCCCGGCCTCGGCCGTTTCCGCGTCAACGCTTTCACCCAGCGCGGCTCGATTTCATTGGTCTTCCGGGCGATCCCTTTCGACATTAAGAGCCTCGATGATCTACTCTTGCCACCGGTCATCAAGAAAATGGCCATGGCTAACCGGGGATTGATTCTGGTAACGGGAGCCACCGGTTCCGGTAAATCGACCACCCTGGCGGCAGTCATTGATTACATTAACGCCAACCGCAAATCGCACATTGTCACCATTGAGGACCCCATTGAGTTCCTTCATCGCGACAAAAAGAGCATTCTCAACCAGCGCGAAGTCGGCTCCGACACCATGGGTTTCAGCCAAGCACTCAAAGGAGCCCTGCGCCAGGATCCAGACGTCATCCTGGTCGGCGAGATGCGCGACCATGAGACCATTGAGACCGCCCTTATGGCCGCCGAAACTGGCCACTTGGTTCTCTCAACCCTGCATACGGTTGATGCCACGGAAACTGTCAACCGAATCATTTCGGTCTTCCCGCCGTTCCAACAGCGCCAGATTCGCATTCAATTGGCGGCGGTTTTACGCGGCGTCGTCTCCATGCGTCTGGTGCCAAGGATAGACGGCAAGGGTCGCGTTCCGGCGGTCGAAGTCATGGTCGCCTCAGCACGCGTCAAGCAGATGATCGACGACAAGGAATTAACCAAGCAGCTTCCAGATGCGATCCAGCAAGGCTTCGAATCCTACGGCATGCAGACCTTCGACCAGTCGCTGATGAATATGCTCAAGAAAAAGCTGATCAGTTTCGAAGAGGCTCTGCGCCAGTGCTCCAACCCGGACGATTTCAAGCTTAAAATCTCCGGCGTCTCCTCAACTTCGGATCTGTCGTGGGATTCCTTCGATGAGAGTAGCCAAGCAGGTGACGAATAGGACCGACAAAAAAAGCGACCGGTCTGACCCCTGGACGACCGCGTTGCGATTGCTGACAGGGCGCGACTACAGTCTCATTGAATTGCGGCAACGCCTGATCGCGCGTGCGTATGAGCCGGACAAGGTCGAAGCCACCCTGCAGCGCTGCCTCGACCTCGGCTATCTCGACGACAATCGTTATGCCGCCAGCCGGGCACGCAGTCTGATGTCTCAAGGTCGCGCTGTTGGTCGACGAATCTTGATGGATCTCAAGCAGCGCGGCATCAGCGATGAGATTGCCCTGGAGGCCCTTGAGCAAGCGCGACAAGAATGCAGTGACGAACAATTACTGCAATCACTTGTGGCGCGTCGCTTCCCTGATTTCGACTACAACTCGGCCCCGGCCAAAGAACGGCGCCGGGTTATTCATTTTCTTCAGCGTCGGGGCTTCACCCTCGATGGCATCATGAAGCAACTAAAACAGAAGGGGTTTGAAACGCACCATGATAACCGGTAGTGAAATACGTCATCTTTTCCTAAAATACTTCGAAGATCGCGGGCACACACTCGTCGCATCATCGTCATTGGTTCCGCATAACGACCCGACCCTGCTCTTCACCAACGCTGGCATGAATCAGTTCAAGGACTGTTTCCTCGGCCAAGAGAAGCGCTCTTACGTTCGAGCCGCGTCTTCTCAAAAATGCGTTCGCGCCGGGGGCAAACACAACGACCTGGAAAATGTCGGACGCACCGCTCGTCACCACACTTTTTTTGAGATGCTCGGCAACTTCTCCTTCGGAGATTATTTCAAAAAAGAGGCGATCGCGTACGCCTGGGGATTCCTGACCGAAGAGCTAAAGCTCGACAAGTGTCGTCTCTACGTCACGGTCTACACTGATGATGACGAGGCCGCTGACATCTGGCATGAACAAGAGAAGGTCCCGCGCGACCGCATCTCCCGTTTTGAAGAAGACAATTTCTGGTCCATGGGCGACACCGGTCCGTGCGGCCCATGTTCTGAAATTTTCTGGGACAACGGCCCTGAAGTCGGCTGCCAAACCCCAGAATGCGCCGTCGGCTGCGACTGCGACCGTTACATGGAGATCTGGAACAACGTCTTCATGCAGTTCAACCGGAGCGCCGATGGCACCCTCAACCCGCTGCCAAAGCCTGCGGTCGATACGGGCATGGGACTGGAACGCATCACCACCGTCATGCAGGGTGTCACCTCCAACTACGACACCGACTTGCTGCGTGCGATCATTCGCACCATTGAGAAGCTTTCGGGCAAAGTCTACGGCGACAACCTTGAAGACGATGTCTCCATGCGCGTCATGGCTGACCACAGCCGCGCCACCGCCTACCTGATTGCCGATGGCGTCATGCCGAGCAACGAAGGCCGCGGTTATGTCCTGCGCCGCATCATGCGCCGCGCTATGCGCCATGCTAAGATGCTGGGGTTTGCCGACCCGGTGCTCTACAAGACCGCAGTCAATGTCCTCGAAGTCATGGCAGAGGCTTATCCACAGGAAGTCGAACGCAAAGATTTCGTTGCCAAGATCGTCCAAAATGAAGAAGAGCGCTTCATCCAGACTCTCGACAAAGGCCTGCACATCCTGCACGAAGAGATGACTCGCCTGCACAAGGAGGAGTCTTCCGTCATCCCAGGCAAGACCCTGTTTAAACTTTATGATACGTACGGTTTTCCTGTCGATCTAACAGCGGATATTGTCGAAGCGGATGGGTTCAACATCGACGAAACCGGTTTCGAGATTTGCATGGAGCAACAACGAAGCAAAGCGCGCAAGCACTGGAAGGGCTCTGGAGAAGAAGCCATCAGCGCCGTCTATCACAACCTGATCGAGCATGGGGAAACCACCGAATTCTGCGGTTACGACAGCCTCAACGCAACCAGTCAAGTCACCGCGATCCTGCATGATGGGGAGCAAGTCAGCCAGGCACGGGTCGGTGAGCAAGTAGAGATCGTCACTGCAACCACGCCCTTCTATGGGGAGTCAGGCGGTCAAGTCGGCGACCTCGGCAGCCTCACCGCACCAGGAGTCAAGATAGCGATAACCGACACCAGAAAACCGTTGCCGGAGCTCACCGTACACGTCGCCAAGGTAACAGAAGGCCTGTTGCAGATCGGTCAAGAGGTCAAACTCTCGGTTGACCCCGAAACGCGTCAAGCGACAGCGCTGAATCACACCGCAACCCATATTTTGCAGGCGGTTCTGGTCGAAGTTCTTGGCGATCACGTTAAGCAGGCCGGCTCACTTGTCACTCCTGAACGTCTGCGCTTTGACTTTAGCCACTTTTCGGCTATCACCACTGAAGAGTTGCGTTCGATCGAAATCAAGGTCAACCGCCGCATACGCGAGAATCTGTCGGTGGCAACCAGAGAAATGGCCGCCACCGAAGCGGTCACTGCAGGAGCAACTGCCCTGTTCGGCGAAAAATACGGTGATCGGGTCAGAGTCGTCAACGTTGGTGATTTCAGTATGGAATTGTGCGGTGGCAGCCATACTGCGGCAGCCGGAGACATCGGCCTGTTCAAAATCGTACAGGAAACTGGCATCGCCGCCGGAGTGCGCCGTATCGAAGCAGTCACCGGAGCCAGGGCGCTCGAACAGGTGCAAAAGCAGGAAGATTCCATCAACCGGATGGCCAGCCTGGTCAAAAGCGACCGGCTGCAGCTGGAAGATCGACTGGGTAGAATGGTCGAGCGCCAAAAAGAACTGGAACGCGAGCTCGCCAACCTGGAGAGTCGTCTTAAAGCCGGTCAAGCAAATGACATCATGAGCCAGATTCAGGAGATCAGCGGCGTGAAACTTCTGGCCGCTCAAGTTGAATCAACCGATGGCAAAGGCTTGCGAGAAATGGCCGACAAACTCCGCGATAAGATTGGCTCTGGAGTCGTCGCCATCGGCTGTCCCTTTGAAGGCAAGGTCAACCTGCTGGTGGCAGTCACCGGCGATCTGAGCAAACAGTTACATGCGGGCAAACTGGTGGCGGCATTGGCTGCTGAAGTTGGCGGCCGCGGTGGCGGCCGTCCTGACCTGGCCCAAGCGGGAGGCAGTCAGCCGGAGAATCTGGCTGGAGCGCTTAACAAAGTTCCGGCCATGCTGGAAGAGGCTCTGGGGAGCTAACCTGCAACAGCCCTGGCCTTAGGAGAACCCTTTGCGTCTTGAAATGCGCGAGCAACCTCAACTGAAGCAGGAAACCGAGCTTCCAACGATTCTCGTCGTCGATGACGAAGAGATCATTCGTGACCTGTGCGCCCGGGCGCTGAAGGACTACCGCGTTCTTCAGGCCGGGAACGGCCAGGAGGCGTTAAAAGTTCTGGATCGCCAAGCGGCCGACCTGGTTCTGGTCGACGTGATGATGCCGGTCATGAACGGCCTTGACCTGCTCCAGAAGATCAAAGAGCAGGACCCCTCGCAAATGGTCATCATCATGACCGGCTACGCTGACAAGGAGGTCATCCTCCAGGCGCTCAAGGCTCACGCCGATGATTTCATCCAAAAGCCGATCAACCTGCTCCAGCTAAAGACCGCAATCAGCAAAACTCTTGAAAAGCGCGATTTGCGCCGCGAGTTGGTACAACTGAAACAACTTGATCGGATCAAAACCGATTTTCTCAGCCTCATCTCACACAAGCTGCGAACCCCAATCACCTCGATTTCCCTTTTTATCCAGAACCTCGCCAGCGGTGCCATAGACATGGAAGCTCCCAACTTCGCCGACGCCGTAAAAGCAATCCACGAAGAATCTGACTATCTCGCCTACCTGATTCAGGATTTGCTCTATTACAGCGACATCATTCTGCAAGGAGTTGAAGCCGAAGCCTCCCGCAAAGATTTGAAAGAGATCGCGGTTGAAATCCTGGGCCAAAAACGCCAGGCCATCAAGCAGAAAGGGTTGACCCTGCACAACACCCTCTCCGGCAACTGGCCGACTGCGATAGTCGATCAGCAACGGATCTCCTTTGTACTGAATGCGCTCCTTGACAACGCCATCAAGTTCACCCCTGAAGGAGGAGCGATCTCTCTCTCTGGTGAAGTGACCGACACCGAGTTGAGCCTGACCATCGCCGACAACGGCCCAGGGATCCCCGCCGATGAGCTCCCCAAAGTTTTTGAAAAATTCTACCAGATAGACCCTGCGAAGACCGGCCAGATTCGAGGCTTCGGCCTCGGACTTTTTTACGCCAAGCAGTTCATTCGCGACCACGATGGCAACATTGCTCTCAACAGTGTGCCTGGCAAAGGAACGGAAGTCACCATTCGACTCCCTCACTCAGTCATTTCAAACGCCTCCTGAAGACCCATCAACAAACCCTTTCCCTCCCATTACAAATCGGCATTTAGCTTTGTCTGGTTGCGCGCTTATGATATATTCACAATATTTTTCGCTCAGCGAAAACCTGGCATGAAGAGGTTTATAAATGTTCAAGGGAACCACTATTCTTTGCGTACGCCGCGGAACAGAGGTGGCCATGGCTGGAGACGGTCAGGTCAGCCTCGGCAATACCGTAATGAAACATACCGCACGCAAGCTGCGCAGAATGTATGACGATCAAGTTATTGCTGGCTTTGCCGGTAGCACCGCTGACGCCTTCACCCTGTTTGAGAAGTTCGAAGCCAAGCTTCAGGAATTTCGCGGCAACCTGCAGCGCGCCGCGGTTGAACTCGCCAAAGACTGGCGTACCGACCGGATTTTGCGTCATCTGGAAGCCCTGTTAATTGTTGCGGATCAGGAGACAACTCTGGTTCTCTCTGGAGTCGGCGACGTTATCGAACCCGAACACGGCATTGCTGCCATCGGCTCCGGCGGCACCTTTGCTCAGGCGGCAGCCCGCGCGCTGATTGCCAATACGGAATTACCTCCGGCACAGATTGCAGAAAAAGCGCTTCTCATCGCAGCCGAGATTTGCGTCTTTACCAACGATCAGATTATTGTTGAGACCTTAACGTGAATAACTTCACCCCGAGAGAAATCGTCTCCGAGCTTGATCGATACGTTGTTGGCCAAAACAACGCCAAACGCGCCGTTGCGGTGGCTCTGCGCAACCGCTGGCGGCGACAGCAGGTCGAGCCCGAACTGCGCGATGAGATTGCACCGAAGAATATCATCATGATTGGCCCCACCGGGGTCGGCAAGACCGAAATCGCTCGCCGCCTGTCGCGTTTGGCCCAAGCCCCTTTTATCAAGGTCGAAGCGAGCAAGTTCACTGAAGTCGGCTATGTCGGCCGGGACGTGGAAAGCATGGTCCGCGATCTCGTGGAACTGGCGGTCCACATGGTCAAGGAAGAAGAAGCAAAGAGCCAACGCATCAAAGCAGAAGCTCTGGCCGAAGACCTTCTGCTCGACCTGTTACTGCCAGGAGAAAAGTCCGACAACGAACCAGACAGCAGCAACCGAACAACCCGCGACAAGCTAAAGCATCTGCTACGCATGGGCGAACTCAATGAGCGCTACGTAGAAATTGAGACTCAAGACAATCAAGCTCCAGACATGCAGGTCTTTGGCCCACAGGGCACAGAAGAACTGGGCCTCAACATCAAAGAGATGTTTGGCAACATCTTTCCCAAAAAAACCAAACATCGTCGCATGAAGGTTGCAGACGCCCGCCAACTGCTGATCGACATAGAAGCGGAAAAGCTGGTTGACATGGACAAAGTGCAAACTCTGGCCAAGGAGCGCACCGAGCAGAACGGCATCATCTTCATTGATGAAATCGACAAGATCGCCAGCCGCGAAGGAGGTCATGGCCCGGAAGTCTCGCGCGAAGGCGTGCAACGCGACATCCTGCCGATTGTCGAGGGATGCACCGTCAACACCAAGTACGGACCGATCAAGACTGACCATGTTCTCTTTATCGCGGCCGGAGCGTTTCACATTGCCAAACCTTCGGATCTGATCCCTGAGCTACAAGGCCGCTTCCCGATCAGGGTCGAGCTCGACAATCTGGAAGAAGCCGACTTTGTCCGGATTCTGACCGAGCCGAACAACGCGCTGATTTTACAGTATCAGGCCCTGCTCGCCACCGAAGGGATCGTTCTGGAGTTCAGCGCCGATGCGATTCTGGAAATTGCTCGAACTGCGGCGCTGGTCAACGAACGCACAGAAAATATCGGCGCCAGACGTCTGCACACCATTATGGAAACGCTGCTCGAAGAACTCTCTTTTGACGCCCCAGAACGCAGCGACAAGCGTTTCAGTATCGATGCCGATTTTGTTCGCGACCGCCTGGATAAGATTGCCGCCGACGAAGACCTGTCGCGCTATATTCTTTAAAGATTTATCAAGGACAAACGATGCAAGAGCTAATCAATAAAGCCAACGTTCTCATGGAGGCCTTGCCGTATATCAAGCGCTTTGCCAACAAGACCATTGTCATCAAGTACGGCGGCAATGCCATGGTGGAAGAACGCCTCAAGGAATCCTTTGCCAAAGATATTATTCTGATGAAATATATCGGAATGAACCCGGTGGTGGTTCATGGCGGTGGCCCGCAAATTGGCACAGTCATGGAAAAAATGGGTCTCGAATCTCGCTTTGTCCGCGGCATGCGAGTGACCGACACCGACACCATGGATGTCGTCGAGATGGTGCTTGGCGGTCGGGTCAACAAAGAAATCGTCGCTAACATCAACCGGCACGGTGGCAACGCCGTCGGTCTGACCGGCAAGGACGGCCAGCTGATCCGGGCTCGCAAGATGGAAATGCAGACCATCAATCCCGACACCCTGACTCCCGAAATTATTGATATCGGTCACGTCGGAGAAGTCTCCCAAGTCCGGCCCGAGATCATCCGGGCTCTAGAGCAAAACAACTTCATCCCGGTGATTGCGCCGGTCGGCGTCGGTGATTCGGGTGAAACCTACAACATTAACGCTGACCTGGTGGCGGGAAAAATCGCGGCAGCCCTGAATGCGGAGAAGCTGATCCTGCTCACCGATATCGAAGGCGTCAAAGACAAAGCGGGCAAACTGATTTCGACCATCGACGTCAGCGCGGTACAAGCTTTGATCGACGACGAGACGATCAGCGGCGGCATGATCCCCAAGGTCACCTGTTGTCTGGAGGCCATTCTGGGCGGTGTCCACAAGGCACACATCATCGATGGCCGCATCGAACACGCCTGCTTGCTCGAAATCTTTACGGATATGGGAATCGGCACCGCCGTAGCGAAATTCAAGTAGACGCGGCAGTCAGTGTTAAACTGTTAGCTCATACATTTTATCTTTTACTTTTTACCTTTTACGGATAACCGCCATGAGTAACACGACAGACTGGATCAACCGCGCAGAAAAGCACGTCATGAAAACCTACGGTCGTTATCCGATCGTGGCCCAGCGCGGTGAAGGCTGCCGATTGTGGGATATTGACGGCAAGTCTTATCTCGATTTTCTGGCTGGAGTCGCCGTCAACAATCTCGGCCACTGCCACCCCAAAGTAGTTGCCGCCCTGCAGGAGCAAGCAGGCAGGCTGTTGCACTGCTCCAACTTCTATCATATCCCTCAGCAGATCGAGCTGGCGGAATGGCTCTGCGATCACTCCTTTGCCGACCGGGCATTCTTCTGCAACTCGGGAGCCGAAGCTAACGAAGCCGCCATGAAACTGGTGCGCAAACATAGCCGGGAGAAGCACGGCGAGGATCGCTTTGATGTGATTACCGCTCTGGCGTCATTTCACGGCCGCACCATCGGCACGATCAGCGCGACCGGCCAAGAGAAGGTCAAGGCCGGATTTGCGCCGATGGTTCCCGGCTTCAAATACATTCCCTTCGGTGATCAAGAGGCTCTCCGCCAGGCGATCACACCGAACATCTGCGCAGTGATGCTCGAACCGGTTCAGGGGGAAGGCGGCGTCAACGTCCCACCCCCCGGCTATCTCAAGGCCGTGCGCGAGATCTGCAACGAATTCGATCTACTGCTGGTCTACGACGAGGTCCAGGTCGGCTGCGGTCGGACCGGCACCCTCTGGGCCCATCAGAGCGAAGACGCCGAACCCGACATAATGACCATTGCCAAAGCCCTGGCCGGCGGACCTCCAATCGGCGCCATGCTGACAACAGAGGCCTTAGCAAAGAAGCTCGGACCGGGTTCTCACGGCTCGACCTTCGGTGGCAACCCATTGATGTGCGCAGCAGCTTTGGCGGCGATGCAAACGCTGATCGGCGATGGCGTCCTCGACAACTGTCTGGCCATGAGTGATTACCTCTGCGCACAACTGGAAGGGCTGAAAAGCAAGTATGGCTTCATCAAAGAAGTCCGGGGCCGAGGCTTGATCATCGGTATGGAGCTCGACATTGAAGGCGGTGAGCTGGTCACGGCCGCCATGGAGAAGGGTCTTTTAATCAACTGCACGGTTGGTAAAGTCCTGCGTTTTTTACCACCCCTGATCGTCAGCCGTGATGAAATCGACGAGGCGATAACGATCCTTGATGAGGTTTTAGCAACGGTACCGACCGCCGACTAACCACACGACCGAATCTTGATCTGAATGTTTTTAAGGAGTTAAACCCGTGAAAAAAGACTTCCTCTGCCTTAGCGACTGGACCCGGCAAGAGCTCGAAAATATCTTCACCTTAACCCGCGACCTGAAAGCAAAACAGAAGGCCGGAATCCGTCACCATATTCTGTCTGGACAGACGTTCGGTATGATTTTCGAAAAGAGCTCAACCCGCACCCGGGTTTCCTTCGAAGTCGGCATGATGCACCTCGGTGGTCATGCGATTTTCCTCTCCTCAAGCAACACCCAGATGGGTCGAGGCGAACCAATTAAAGATACCGCGCGCTGCATGGCCCGCTTCGTCGATGGGGTCATGATCCGCACCTTCTCCCAGCAATCGGTGGAAGAGTTTGCACAGTTTTCGAGCGTGCCGGTGATTAATGGTCTGACTGACATGTATCACCCCTGCCAGATCATGGCCGACCTATTCACCGTCATCGAGCACAAGGGTGACTACCAAGGGCTGACCTTCTGCTGGATTGGCGACGGCAACAATATGGCCAACAGCTGGATCAACGCCGCCGCGGTGCTCGGTTTTGAACTCCGGGTCGCGACACCTAAAGGTTATGAGCCAAACGCCGACGTGATGAAACGAGCTGCCGACGCCGGGGCTAGAATTGTCTATACCAATGACCCGCAAGTTGCGGCATGCGGGGCACATGTACTCAACACTGATGTCTGGGCCAGCATGGGACAGGAAGCAGAGCAGCAAGAACGTGAAAAAGCTTTCGCTGGCTACCAGATCAACATGGATCTGGTCGCACTGGCGGATCCCGACTGCGTTGTCATGCACTGTCTGCCTGCGCACCGCGACGAGGAGATCACTGACGAGGTCATGGAGAGTCGGCATTCGATCATCTTCGATGAGGCCGAAAACCGCTTGCATGTGCAGAAAGCCATTATGGCAACCTTGATGGGATAACTTTTTGAGTATCGAGAGAAACATGGACATCACCTGTCCCCATTGTTATTTTTCCAGAAACGTCGCGGCGGAAAAGATTCCAGACCGACCGGTTAAAGTGACCTGCCCGAAATGCAATCAGGGCTTTACGTTTGACCGGTCAACTCTGCCACAGGAACCGGCCAGCGAGCAGATTACCTGCCCGGCATGTGGTCTGATTCAGTTGAAAACTGATTCCTGTAACGACTGTGGTGTCATCTATGCCAGGCTCCAGGCCAAACAACAGGAGCAACGGGTAGACAGCACCGTCGACGACAATTTTGCAGAGTTAAGACGCAAGGCCCAAGAGCCAGCCCCTCAGTTTTCACCTAAGGCCGGGTTCTGGATTCGGGTTGTCGCTTCATTGCTCGATTCCTGTCTGCTCGGAGCGGTTCAGTTCGTCCTCAGCCTGTTGCTTGGCGTTGTTATCGCCCTGATATATGGCTCTACTGATGGTAACACTGCGATGACTACGGTTCTCTGGCTTTTCGGAGTCGTTCTCAGCATCTCATACGCCATCTTTTTCACTGGCTACTGCGGCCAGACCCCTGGCAAGATGGCCCTACGCATCAAGGTCATTTGCACCGACGGCAACGACATTTCATACGGTCGGGCAGCGTTGCGCGAAATTCCCGGGAAGTTCCTCTCCGGCATTCTACTTTGCATCGGCTACATCATGGTGGCCTTCGACAGTCAGAAGCAGGGGCTACACGATAAAATTGCCAATACCTATGTCATACAACTCTAGAGAAGCGTGAACTGCAAAAATTGCTCAAAGCTTTTTTACAGCCCAGGCTTCCGATATACATCCTAAAGGAGCAACAGAACATGTCTAAACCAAACATCAAAAAAGCTGTCCTCGCCTACTCTGGGGGACTTGACACCTCTATCATTCTCAAATGGCTGATTGAGGAATACGATTGTGAAGTCATTGCCTTCTCGGCCGACCTTGGCCAGGGTGAAGAACTCGACGGCATCCCGCAAAAAGCCAAGGATACCGGCGCGAGCGCTTGCCATATCCTCGACCTACGTGAAGAATTCACCCGTGATTTCGTCTTCCCGATGTTCCGCGCCAACGCCATCTACGAAGGCCGTTATTTCCTCGGCACCTCAATCGCCCGGCCGCTGATTTCCAAGGCGCAGATGGAGATCGCTGCCAAGGAAGGTGCCGATGCAGTTTCCCACGGTGCCACTGGCAAGGGTAATGACCAGGTTCGTTTCGAGCTCGCCTACTATCATTTCGATCCTGCGGTGACTGTCATTGCCCCCTGGCGCGAGTGGGATCTGAACAGCCGCACAGCCCTGGAAGAATATGCCAAAAAACACGGCATCCCGGTGCCGACCAGCAAGAAGTTCCCCTGGAGTTCCGACCGCAACCTGCTGCACATCTCTTTTGAGGGTGATGTGCTCGAAAACCCCTGGACTGAGGCCCCGGAAGAGATGTACGTACTGACAGTGCGGCCGGAAGATGCTCCTGACCAGGCGGAATATGTCGAGATTGATTTCGAGAAAGGTGATCCGGTCGCAGTCAATGGCGAACGTCTCTCCCCAGCCAACCTGCTGGCCAAGCTCAATGAACTGGGCGGCAAGCACGGAATCGGCCGGGTTGACCTGATGGAGAACCGCTTCGTTGGCATGAAGAGTCGTGGCGTCTACGAGACCCCCGGCGGCACCATTCTCGAAGAGGCGCACCGCGGCGTAGAATCAATCACCATGGACCGCGAAGTCATGCACCTGCGCGATTCCCTAATCTCCCGCTATGCCACTATGGTCTACAATGGCTTCTGGTTCGCTCCCGAACGTGTGGCCCTGCAGACCTTGATCGATCAGACCCAACAGACCGTCAACGGCAAAGCCCGCGTCAAGCTCTACAAAGGGCACTGCCGCGTGGTCGGTCGCGACTCAGCCACCGACAGCCTGTTTAACGTCGACTTTGCCACCTTCGAAGCGGACGAAGTCTACAACCAGGCTGACGCGGAAGGTTTCATCAAACTGAACGCCCTCCGCCTGCGGATTGCTGCGATGCAGCGGGAAGCAAAGAAATAGGGAACGGGGAACGCGAAACGCGTGGTGGGAGAGAAAGCTTTTTTCGTCCCGCGCCACCCGTTTCGCGGCCCAATTTTTATGGAGTTCAAAAAACAGCACATAAAAACCAGCGTCGTCGCCTGCATCATTGATGACCAGAACCGGGTTCTGCTGACCCGCCGCTGCATTGAGCCTTTTTGCGGCCAATGGGTTATGCCTGGGGGCAAAATCGACCATGGCGAGCCGTTACTGGAAGCACTGCACCGCGAGGTTCGCGAAGAGGTCGGCCTCTCTATCCATATTGAAGGACTGCTCGATGTTTATGAGCACGTCCGTATCGACGACACCGGCGACCACTACGTGATTCTTTATTACCGGGCTCACCCGGTCTCGGTTGAGCTGGTGTTGAACCACGGGGAAGTAACGGAGGCCATCTGGGTTGGGGCCAAAGATTTCTACCGCTACAACACAACGCCAGGAACGCGTCATATTTTGGCCCAGGTCTTCCCGGAAACCCTAACCGACCCCGGCGAACCTGAGGATGAACTCGCCGACCGCACCCTGGCGAGAAGCCCGATTCCCTCTCTTTAACACAGGCAGTCATGTCCCAGATCGTCGAGAAAACTGTGCAGATTGAGCTCCCCAGGGGGCACCACATGCACTGCATGATCTGTCAGGTTCCCAACCAGTTGGGGCAGGAACCTTATACCTGCAAACTGACCAACCCTGCGGCCAAGTGGCAACAGCTCAAGTCAATTCTCGAACTGGTGGCAACAGGTGAGAGCAACCTGCGCAAGCTGCACTTTCTGGTCTTCCCGGAAGCGGCTTTGCCTTACCAGTCCTTGCCTGAGATGCTGGCTTTTATTGAGGAGCGGTTCGCGGCCAATACGATCACCATCGTCGGCCTTGAACATATCGATTTAAACACCTACATTGAGCTGCTTAAACAATTTGCCGTAGACAATGTCGAGGCCCTGGCCTCGGTGAAACAGGATCAGGCCTCCGGTGACATTAACGAAGTCCCGGTCAACAGTTGCCTGACTATCATCAAAGAAGCTCATGGCGGCCTGAGAGTCTTCATCCAAGCCAAGAGCCACCCCTTTTTCGGGGAGGAGACGATCGACCCGTTCCACGATCTTTATCGCGGCAAAGTTTTCCCGTTGATTCGTTGTCAACCGACCGGCTTCAATTTCATGTCGCTGATCTGTCTTGACTACATCTACCGAGACCTTTACCAGTCGAATATTTCTACGGTCATCGAC
>JAQYVY010000058.1 GCA_030145195.1 Desulfuromonadales bacterium
ATTGAAGCCAAACCAACAAGTTGCTCATTCTCCATGACTGGCAAGTGACGGCGTCTGCTTTCGGTCACGATAGCCATAGCTTCGTCGACAGAGGTCTGGGGAGTGATGTAGCGGATATCGACGGACATAACTTGGCGGATGCTGGTCTCCCGTGAATTGCGGCCTTCGAGATCGACCTTGCGCGCATAATCGCGTTCGCTAAAAACGCCAACAACTTTTCCCTCTTCAACCACAATCAGCGCGCCGACGCCCTTTTCCGCCAGTAGCTTTATAGCATCGTAAACACAAGTCTCCGGAGCAACACACCAAACTTCACTACCTTTTAGTTTTAGAATCTGATCAATGGATTTCGACATACCCTCTCCTTGCATAAGTATTGCAACCGCCACTAAGTCAGTTTAGCAAAAAATCGCACGAAAAAAAGGACACATCAGAATGTTATGAATATTTTTCATAGTTAACTATAAGAGATTTTAGGCTATTTACAGTCAGAAACTGATTTACCGCAAACAAACCAAAGCGCTGAGTTACTCTCAACAACAACCAGACCTACCCTGTTGGCTTGACTGACACTGACCCAGCAGACCATCATCGTCGCCAGAGGTACTGCTCCTGGGAATGCGCTTGTGATTACTTGGCTACCGTGCTAGAAATTTCTAACCAAGTGTCCATATCAGTAGCGGCCTTCTAGCGGCTATGATTGCAAACCAAGCCGGCACACTTTATGTCTCTGCACCAATTCCAAAACGGGTGATTTATCATGGGAAAAAAACAACATTCCTCGCCAGACAATCACAACGATCTTCGGCCATGACGACACTCTTGCTGCTACCCGGTCTCGACGGCACGGGCATGGTCTTTGAACCCCTGTTGACACACCTGTCTGAAACCATCGACGCACAAGTTGTGCGCTACCCGGTTGATCGGCCTATGTCTTTTCAGGAGCATGTCGCTATTGCCAGGAAACAATTGCCCAAGGACAAACCTTTCGTGCTGCTGGCGGAATCTTTTTCCGGGCCGATCGGCCTGCAACTCCTGGCTGAACCGCCGAGCAATCTGATGGGGGTCATTTTGGTCGCAACTTTCACCCGCTATCCGAGCCCCTTTTTGCTCGATGCAAGCAGCTACCTGCCACAAGAGCTACTGCTGAAACTTTTTTCAACATCACTGTTCAGCCGCTTTTTCTGCCTTGGAGGAGCCTCCAGTCACGCCGTCAAGCTATTCCAGAAAGCACTCGCGACAGTCAAAGTGAAGGTGCTTTCGCAGCGGCTGAAGGTTCTTGCCGAGCTGCCACCACCGCCAGACACTAGCTTCACTGGCCCTTGTCTCTATCTTCAGGCAAGCAACGACCGTCTGGTTTCGTCACGCGCAGTCGGTCCGCTACAAAAGCTCCTGCCACAATTGCAGGTTGAGCAACTCCATGGACCGCACATTATCCTGCTGGCGCAACCGGAAAGAGGCGCGCAACGCATCAGTGACTTTATCGCCAGCCTGACAGGCTCTCATGAGTGAGTTGAGCCAACAACAACTGACAGAACTGCACCAAGCTTTGCTGAATCTGCGCGAAGAGCTCCGCACAATGCTGCAGAATTCCAGTGACGGCGCTCAACCAATCAGCCTTGACGAACCGATCGGCCGGCTCTCGCGCATGGACGCCATGCAGCAACAAAGCATGATCCAGGCGAACCGACGCACGGCTCAGACTCGATTGACCAGAATTGAAGCGGCCCTGCGTCGTCACGCCAACGGTGAATATGGCGGCTGCGTCGAATGTGAAGAAGAGATCGGATATGCTCGTCTGAAAGCGCAGCCAGAGGCCCCCTTTTGCATCGACTGCCAGAGCAGCAAAGAAAACAAGAGTTCATAACGCTAACAGCAATAAGCTGGCTAGGCAGAGGCGGAACCCTCGCGAACACGGCCCTATGAAACGTTCTTCACGAAACCGACTGACAGAAAAATCATTAGGCCACTTCCCCACCGACAGCTTGTTCGACAAGGTCGGACGTGCCGTTTGCGAGGCCAGTTGCCTGCCGCGGAAAGAACTATTTGAAGCATGGGAGTTCGCCAGGCGCGTGCGCCGACGTTTTCGCGGTGGTCGCATCGTTGATCTAGCCTGTGGCCATGGGCTGGTCTCCGCCCTGCTGCTGATTCTCGACAATAGCTCACCTCTGGCCATGGCGGTCGACCGCAACATTCCAGCTTCGGCTCGTCGGCTCTATGCCAGTCTGATCAAGGTGTGGCCAAGGCTTGAGGATCGAATCGATTATGTTGAGGCGCCGTTGGAAGATTTCGCCCTGGCCCCAACCGACCTGGTCGTCTCTGTTCACGCCTGTGGCGGTCTGACTGACCTAGTTTTAGAGCGAGCAACAGCCTCTCGCGCACACCTGGCCGTACTCCCCTGTTGCCACAATCTTGAAGAGTCGGACCAAGGGGCTCTGGGCGGTTGGATCGACGGCCCGCTGGCGGTGGATATCGTCCGGGCGAGCCGCTTGCAAGCCAAGGGCTATAAGATTTTCACACAACAGATTCCAAGCGACATCACACCGAAGAATCGCTTGTTGATGGGATTTTACCAGGGTAAAGAAACCTAACAGCAGGGCGCTTAGAAAGCAGGTCCATTCAAAATGAAAAGCTGGTTAAGTCGATTAGTCAACCCGACTGTCACTTCACAACTTTCGAATAGAGCTGAAGAATCCTTCACTGATTTGCCGTTAGCCTCTGAGCGGAGCAATCAGGCTGCGGTTCCCAATCGGCAAGAGCTTATCGTACAACTCCAACAATCTTGTCAAAAACAGCTAGAGCTGCTGCGGTTTGCCTTGAAGTTAAAAACCGCAGCGCTGCTTTGGGTCGGCCCTGAATCCTCCCAACTCTCTCTCTACACATGTTCCAGCGGGTCTATAAATCTGAACTATGGGCCCTATCCGCTGGGAATTGGCATGACCGGAATACTCAAAGAGCAGGCAGAATTCCGGCTAGCCCCGGTGCGTGATAACTCGCCAGCCATCCCTTATTATCCAAGCAATAAAGGGATCGGCAGTTTTATCGCAATGCGGCTACTGATCCCCGGCAATGACGGTTATCGGGGTGACAGTCTGGGGATTTTGTGCGCTGATCGAGAAATAACCACGGGTTGGTCTAAGGCTGAACACAACTTGGTCGCAATGACTGCGGAACAGCTAATTTCCAATATTCAGATGACGCGGCAGATGCTTGACAGCGATCGTAAGCGGCATGCCTATCATCGAGCCCTTGATGGAGTGCGGAAACTGAATACCTCCTTAGGGCTTAACTCGACGTTTGCAGCCACGGCCGAGGCCATCCACAGCGTCGTCCCTGCTGACTTTCTGGCGATCAGCCTGGCCGAGGGCGAGCAGCATCGGGTCGCTTATGCTGAAGGAGAGAAGTCCGCATTGTTGGCAGAGCAGTCCTTTCCTCTTGAACAGGGGGTGGTCGGGCAGGTACTCAAATATTCGCGAACGTTACCGGAGAATGCCGATTATCGTGGCACGTTGCCCGTCTTCAGCGAAGCCCATCTGTTTGCCGACTATCGTTCCCTGATGATTGTCCCTTTACGCCGGGAAGAGGGCCCGGCAATTGGTGCCTTGATTGTCGCTGCCCGCCAGATTGAAGCCTTCAGCCAAACCTGCCGGCAGATCCTTGAGTTGGTTGCGACCCAGGTTGCCATCAAAATCGATTTGGCCAATTTGCACGAACAAATCAACCGCATGGCGACCATCGACACTCTCACCGGGATTGCCAATCGCCGCGCTTACCAGCGCGGCTTCGAGGCGATGTTTGATCGCGCCAAGCGTCGCTCTAGCGCTCTGTACCTGATTCTTTGTGACATTGACCACTTTAAAAAGATCAATGACAGCTTCGGTCACCCGGCCGGAGATCAAGTGTTGCGACAGGTGGCAAAACAGTTCAACCAGGTCGTACGGGCAATCGATCTGGCGGCACGAACCGGTGGCGAAGAGTTTGCCATTCTGCTTGAGGGTACCGATAAAAAGGGTGCCTGGATGGTGGCCGAGCGACTGCGTAAACTGATTGAAGGGTTGGAGATGAAGTTTCTTGGCAAGCGCGTGGCTGTCACCATTTCGTTAGGGATCGCCGCGTTCCCGCAGGACGCCAACACCATGGAGAAATTAGTCAGTTGCGCTGACCGTGCCCTCTATCAGGCCAAAGCGAGTGGTCGCAATCGAAGCGTCCATTGGAATAAGAGTTCCTAATAGCCCCTGCTCAGGCCAAGACCTTTAGCCTCTTCGCACTCCTCGCTAACCGCTTCAAAACACCAAGGGCGACAGATTCGTATCTGTCGCCCTTGAATTATCCGCTCTTATTGATCGATCAACCAACCGTCAACTCGCCGCCTTGATAAAATCAATGATTTCACCGAGAGTTTCCTCGGCCTCTTCGTAGGGGACTTGACAGGTTCCCACGGCTTTATGACCACCACCGCCATATTTGAGCATGAGAGAGCCAACATCAACCGTAGCCGTCCGATTAAGAACACTGTATCCGACCGACAAGGAGACAAATTCACCACCCTTACCATCGATCATACGAATGGAGATGTTCGCTTCAGGATAGAGGGAGTAAACCAGAAAACGGTTTGACGGCGGAGCCACACCAGCGATACGAAAATCCGAGATGACAATCGGCCCATCCGTCCAGGAGCAGACCTTATAAAACTTTTTGGCCTTTTCAGTGCTTTCAAAATAGAGATCGGAACGTTCTTTGGTGTCAGGATGAGCCAGGATTTCATCGATCGACAATGACCCCATCAAATCAACCAAGTTGGTACAAAATTTCAGGCTGCTTACGGTAAAGTTTCGATGATGGCCGAGGCCGGTCCGCGGGTCGCAAAGAAATCCGAGCAGAACCCAGCCGGTCGGATTGAGAATCTCTTCCTGAGTTAACTGTGCAGAATCAACCTTATCGACGTACTCGAGAAGATCCTTGAACCGCTCTAACTTCTCCGCGCCGTAATAATCATAAATAACCCGTGCCGCACTCGGTGCCGGCTTGCTTAAACCTTCATAGCTGCCACCAAGATCATTACGCTCTTCTTCGCTGGAGTGATGATCAAACCAGAGGCCGCAACCGGGAACAAAAGGGACATTAGCCAGGATGTCATCCTCCGTCACCGCAATCTTGCCATCCTGAAGATCCTTCGGGTGCGCGTAGACCATCTCATTCATCAATCCGAGTTCCTTCAAGAGAACGGCACAACAGATGCCATCGAAATCGGATCGGGTCAATAGCCTCATGTAAGTTTCTCCTCAAAAGGTTTCGCTATTTTCAAATCAGGTTACATTATATGAGTGGCTGTCGTGACTTGCAAGAAACTAAAACATCCACTTAAACCAGACGGGCCGTCAACCGTTTAAGAGCCTCAGTAATGACGCTGGACATAGCAACATCCGGAACCTTCGACAACCGAGCAAGAACTTTCCGAGAGCGACCTGTGCCGACAAAGCCGAGAGCCTGAACAGTCGACACCCGCAGTGTTTTCGAAGCACTCCCCTTGCGGCCACCGATGCCCAAAAAACCGCCTGTCCCTAGCAGATCAATCAAGGCGGATTCAAGCGCTGGATTTTCCAGAGGCTGAGGCTTGATACGATTGAGCGAGGCAACAATCTGCACCGCCAGCTCCTCGCTGCATTTTTTCGCTGACAATATCTCTGCCAGTCGATTATAAACCTTCTGATCGACGATACCCGTCAGGCCAAGACAAGCAGCCGCCCGCTTTTTTACTTCGGGATCAACATCATCAAGCGCTGCAGCGACCGGCACTGCGGCCTCTGCCCGCAACAACCTGGCGATTCCCGGCAAAGCCTCCTTACGCACATTTGCCTCTGGGTGAACGAGACATTTGCGAAGAAAATTTTCGACCTTGGGACCACCGGCGTTCATTTGAGCCAGCAGCAGCAGCATGTTGCGCAGGTAGTGCCAACCTCGCTTATCGTCAAAAGTTTCAAAGAGCAGCGGCACAATCGGCTGGCCGATTTTGACCAGAGCATCAATCGCGGCACGTCGTACCGAACGGTTGTGATGATCAGCAAGATCAATCAGCAGGAGCACGCCAGCTCTGCCCATTCGCGGCAGAGCCTGCATCAAAACCGCCTGCTGTTGGCGTGAAGTCTCGGTCAGCACTCCAGCGGCAACATCCATCAACTGCTTCAGGAGCCCTGGCCTATGCTGTAGATCAAAGGTTGAACCAAACCGTTGCGAGAAATCGAGCACCTGACAAGCGACATCAAAGCGCAGTGCCTGAAAAAGCTTTGGCAACATCCCCAGAAGCCGCCACAACTGCGTTTCGAGAACTTCGGGACTATGACTATTTTCCACCTCGGCAAAATACTTTTGCGGATTGGCCAGAAAACTGGTCAACACCTGCAGGCTGGCAACCCGGGGACGCATCTGTCGGGGGATTTCTTCGTAAAGAAGAACCTTGTTCAGCACCAGCGCATGCAGATGCTCTGGACCAGCCTGATCTTGCTCCAGCATCTGTTCTGCCAGACGTCTGGTAATCCACAGCGTCGCCGCCCGGCGTTTTTTGATCAGAGGGTCATCCTCAACACTGTCTTTCGGCGGCAGTTGCCCAAGTTGCGAGCAGAGCTTCAGGCAAAGATCGCCCGAAAGATTCTTGGGCAGATGTTCCAGTAGCGCGAAAACCAACTCATCTTTGTCGTAGTCGTCAATTTTTTCGGCAATGAGATCGAGGTTGGCAAAGAACTCATCCTGCGTCCCCGACAGGCGTGGCAATTCAAGTGATGTAACCAGCAGCAGTTTCCGCCAGTTGGACTGATCAAGGGTCGTCAGGCCACGGGCTCTCGACAGCAGGTTGAGATCGCGATGCAGCCAGGCCAGAGGCACCCGAACCGACCAAGGCAAGAGAGCATCCAGGGCAGACAAATCATCGAGAAAGATCAGACTGACATGCTGGTGATGACCACGCATCTGCTCTTCAAAGAAGCGACTGCGAAGCATCCCCCCTTTGTCGGTATGATGGGTGAGCGTATGGTAGAACTGGTTGAATTCCGTCGCCGTGAGCCCTTGGCGCAAACAGATCAGAGCAAGGCGCCGATCGCGCCAGAAGCCTGCCAAGTGAAGTCGGTTCAGTTCGCAATCGGCATCCTCGACAACGAGAAAGGGATCGGCAATCTCTGCGGAAAAGCCCAAAGCTGAGCAAGCCAGAGGATCATCCGGGTTGCCACCCAACAGCACAATTTTCGGGTTTTTTTCCAGCCAGCGGCACAAGCCTTCACCCAGACCGGCTAAGGCTCTGTGGCCTTCAGGACGCCCAGGAGTGAAGTTTCCCTGACCGAGAAAAGCCGATAGCAGACGGGTCAATAAACTGTGAGCAGAAGATGACATCGTCACTGTGGACATAATCCTCTCTAGCAATCGCTCAGGACAGACGCTTCATACAGAAGGACACAACCTCTTCGCCGACCTTATTGGCGGCATTGACACAATCATTCAGTCCAATCCCGGAGAACGCGTTGCCCGTCAGGATCAGACCGGTATGGTCCTTGAGTTTTTCCTCGATTGCTGCAAGTCGCTTGGCGTGGCCGACGACATATTGAGGGATGGCCCGTTTGTGTCGGAAAATGCGCACAAAATCTGGCTCGGCGTTGATCCCCATGATTTTCTTGAGTTCAGCCATAGTCCGCTCTTTGACCTCGGCATCACTCAGATCTATGGCTTCGGGAGTTGTGGCACCGCCCATCATCGAACGGAGCAGAACGTGACCCTCTGGAGCACGGCCTGGGAAGATGCTCGAATCCCACAAAGTTCCGAGAATCTCGCAACCTTCTTTTTTGGGAATCAAGTAGCCAAAACCATCCAGGTCACGCTCAATCTTACTCTGCTCATAACCGAAGCAGATGACATTCATCGGCGCATAAGGAATGTCATTGAGAAGTCCAGACAACGCCCCATCCAAGGACCAGGTGAGCTCCTTGAGGACATGAGACGGTGCCGCTGAGACCACCACTTCGGCATCAAAACTGGACCCATCCGCCAGGCGTAGCTCCCAGCCACCGTCAGTCGCCTTCAGCCCGGTGACGGCATGACCCGTTTTCACCGTACCCTTAAGACCCTGAACCGTAGCATCCGTCAACTCCTGAATGCCGCCGACAAACGAGGTCAGAACCCCACCTGGGCCTGCGGCACTGGCCACTTGCTTGCCCGCTTTGATCTCAGCCTTTTTCTGCTTGGCCAGCTTCATCATGGCCTGAAGCAGACCACCATATTCCTGCTCCAACTGGTGGATCCGCGGAAAGCAGCTCTGCAAGCTCATGGTTTCGGGGTTACCTGCAAAAATCCCCGAGACCATCGGCCCAATCAATTTATCGAGAGCTTCGGCACCAAGCCGACGCCGGGCAAAATCAGCCAGAGTTTCATCAACGCCATCGGTCCGTTTCGGCTTAAAGAATTCCTGGGCCAGGCGAATTTTCCCAGGCCAGCTGATCAACTTCGACTGCAGGAACATGGGGCCGTTTTCCGGCAAGCGGTTAAGAATTCCACCGCTGTAGATAAACCGTTTGCGGGCATTGTCGTTGGATCGCTCCAGCCGGTCCGGAATCCCAAGGCGGTCGCACAATTCCAGAGTCATCGGCTTACTATCGAGAAAACCGTTTGGCCCCCACTCACAGAGATAACCCTCTTCCTTGATACTCCAGATTTTACCGCCGGTCCGCTCCTCACGTTCAAACACAGTCACTTCGACGTTCAGACCAGCCTCGCCAGCAAGGCGTTCAATTGCATGAGCGGTGGAAAGACCAGAAATACCAGCACCAATAATCGCTATTTTTTTCATGATTTCCTCCGGAAACCTGGATAACAGAGAGAATGTTTTTGTTACCGACACAATAATGATCTTAAGATAAAAAGCTAACGCAATGACACTAAGAAGAACCAGAGAAAACACAAAGGCTAAACCTTCTATCTTTCTAAGCGAGCCTCTTTGCGTTCTTTTCTTTAACCTTTGCGCCTTCGCCTAGAGGCGCCTACTTCTGGTGCGTTAAGCGGCTACGGCCTTTGCTTGGTTTATAAACTCCTACATTTTAAACAATTTGCATGGTTCGATTCAATGACCGATTGAACCAAGATACCCCATATTGGGGTCGTCGAGTTGTGCAATTACATTCTGCAATCCCGACTCCAAGTCGGGATACCGCAACACAACATCCAGCTTTTCAATCATTTTACTATTGTCCATCCGCCGGGTCTCCGTCAGGTACGACAGCATCATCGGATTCATCACCTGCTTCGCCTCAGCCATGTCAATCTGAGACAACCGTGGCAAACCGAGCAGATCAGAAACCGCATTGAAATACTGCGTCATGGTTCCGGGGCAGCCGTCACTGACATTAAAGATGTCACCATCGACCGCTTTTTCCGCCGCCTTAACACAAACCTCGGCAAGATCATCGGCATGGATACGATTGGTCGGCGGCGACTCCTGCTCACACAAAATCGGGTGACCCTGTTGAATCCGGGCCAACGGCAAACGTCCGGGACCGTAGATTCCCGTCACCCTCAAGAGCACCACCGAAACCTGGTGTTCTTTGCCCCACGCCAACAGAACCGCTTCGGCATCAGCACGTCGTTGCGCCCGACTGGTCTGCGGATTAAGCGGCGTCGCTTCCGTGACCCACTCACCACCGCAATCACCATAAACCCCACTGGTGCTGATGTAGACGACCTTGCTTGGCAACTGTCCGGGGTCAACAGCCTGACAGAAATTGCGCATGCGGCTATCAAAAGGGCCACCACCGGGCGGTGGCGCAAAGTAGAAAACCAACCGATTTCGCGTCGGCAGATCGACCAGCGTTTCAGGAAAGTCGAGGTTACCAATCACAGGCTGAACCTTGAATCGTTGCAAGCGTTCGGCCCCAGTCTCTTCTCGCACCAGACCAGCAACATCACCACCGGAAGCCTGCACCAACCGCGCGACGCGAACACCAATATCACCGCAACCGAGAATTAACGCAGGTTTTAGAATTTTTGACTCATCACTCATCTCTCAGCCCTTATTGGTGTTTACGGCCAAACTCTTAGCAACAATTTCGCCAACATCACGCGACAAACCTTCCTGCGCCTGAATTTTTTCAAGTTGCGCCTGCATGAGCTGCCGACGTTTTTCATCATACCGGCGCCAGCGGCTCAAGGGGCTCACCATACGGGCGGCCATCTGGGGATTCAAGGCATCAAGAGCCAACACTTGATCGGTCAGAAAGCGATAACCGGCACCAGAAAGTTGATGAAATGCCGCCGGGTTGCCCTGGGCAAACGCACCGACCAGAGCCCGGACTCGATTCGGATTGCGGATGGTGAAGGCGGGGTGTTGCATCAGGGAAAGCACCTGATCCAAGACATCGCTCTGGGACGAGGTCGCCTGCAGAGAGAACCACTTATCAACCACCAGCGGGTCATCCTGATACTGATGATAGAACGCAGCCAGAGCCGTCTCAGAATGCGGTAACTGATTATGCACCAGACAGGCCAGGGCAGCAATCCGATCGGTCATATTGTCCGTCTCGGCAAACTGTTCAAAACAGACCGCACTCCATTCGGATGCGTCCAGAAGGCTCAGATAACCGAGGCAGAGGTTCTTGAGGCTGCGTCGTCCGATCGCCTGCTGTGACAAGGTGTAGCCACCTTGGTCCAACATGGCTTTCATAACGACGGAGAGTTCATCAGAGAGTGAGGTCGCTAACAACTTGCGCAAGCCCTGGCGCGCCGCATGCACCGCCCCAGGATCAGCAATCGTCATCGCCGCGGCCACTTCTATTTCACTGGGCAGGGTCAGAGCCAGAGCGAGCAGCGCCGGATCAGCGGCAACGTCGGTCAAAGCCGAACGAAAGGCGGCAACAAAGAGAGTCGGAGGCTCAGACTCGGAACCCTGCTGCACACAGGCCGTCATCTCCAGCAGGACCGAGGTCGCCAGCCGTTGCCCGGCTTCCCAACGGTTGAACTCATCGCAGTCGTGAGCAAACAGGAAGGCCAGTTCTTCTGCCGTATAGTTGTAGTTAACCCGCACTGGCGCCGAAAAGCCGCGCAGTAACGAAGGAACCGGCGGCTGCGTCACCCCGACAAAGCAAAAGGTCTGCTCAGCCTGACAGACGTTCAAGATCCGCGAAGTTCCGATTGCAGCAGTTTCATCGGCCAGTTGCAACGGCAAATCAGCGCCATCGGTGCCGAGCAGACCGATTCCCAAAGGAATCAAAAAGGGTTTATTGCTGGACTCTCCTGGCCTTTGCGGACAGCTTTGCACCACCCGCAAACGAAACTCACCGGCCGCACTGTCGTATTCACCGGCGACATCCAACACCGGCGTTCCCGCCTGACAGTACCAGAGTCGAAACTGCTCAAAATCGTAAGCATTGGCGTCGGCCATGGCCGCCAAAAAATCGTCTGTGGTCACCGCCTGACCGTCATGCCGCTCAAAATAAAGGGCCAGTCCGCGCTTGAAACCTTCCACGCCGAGCAAGGTCTGATACATGCGAACCACTTCCGCACCCTTGTTGTAAACGGTCGAGGTATAGAAGTTATTAATTTCAATATAGGACTCTGGTCGCACCGGATGCGCCATCGGACCAGCATCCTCCGGGAATTGAACGTTGCGCAGCAGCCGCACATCACTGATACGCTTAACCGCTCGCGAGCCCATATCGGCAGAGAACTCCTGGTCACGAAAAACCGTGAGGCCTTCTTTGAGACTGAGCTGAAACCAGTCGCGACAAGTCACCCGGTTACCGGTCCAGTTATGAAAATATTCATGTCCGATGACACCCTCAACCCCCTGGTAATCGGCGTCGGTCGCGGTATCCGGCTGGGCCAGCACGTACTTGGAGTTGAAAACGTTCAGCCCCTTGTTCTCCATCGCACCCATGTTGAAATCATCGACTGCAACCACCTTGTATTCATCCAGATCGTACTCCAGACCGAACACCTCTTCATCCCATCGCATCGCTTTTTGCAGAGAGCACATGGCATGCGCACACTTGTACCGGTTGCGCTCTTCGACAAATATCTGCAATTTTATGGCGCGGCCGGAACAGGTTTCAAAACTGTCTTCGACAACCGTCAAAGGACCGGCGACCAACGCAAAGAGATAACTCGGTTTCGGAAAGGGATCCTCAAAGGTCGCATAATGACGATTATTTTCCAGCTTACCGGAATCAATCAGGTTCCCGTTGGAGAGTAATACCGGCGCAGAGTTGCGATCGGCGGTCAGGGTTACCCGGTAGGTGGCCATAACATCAGGGCGATCCGGATAGAAAGTAATCTTGCGAAAACCCTGTGCCTCGCACTGGGTACAGAAAATCCCACTCGAACGGTAGAGCCCTTCCAGGGCAGTATTGGACTCGGGGTTGATGCGGACACGCGTCTGCAACACGAATTCTTCAGGAACATCAGAAATCGACAGTCCCTCGTCGTCTTGTGTATAAGCTGCAGCCCCGAGAGGACGACCGTCGATGGAAAGTGCGAGCAGCTCAAGATTGCGTCCATCCAAGCGGAGCTCATTATTGGTCTGCCGAGATTCTGGATTCAGCCGCAGGTGTAGAACAGCCTGGACTTCAGTACGAGCAGGTTCAAGATCGAAGTGGAATTCGACCTGATCAACCAGATAAGCGGGGGGAAGGTAATCCTTGAGGTGAGTCGTCTTCAGCGCGGAGTTCATTAAATATTGGTTCCTTTTAGGAAATTTATTCTTCTGAAGATACCTCAATTTTGTCCCTATAGCAAAGGTCAATGCCCTGAAAATACTAATGCAGACAGGATTTGGAATGAAGCTTGCTCATTAAGTCGGCAAGTCTCCCAAAGAGGACCAAACAATGCATTGTTCCGTCAAAACACGGTCTAAAGGGGCTCTTCTCTGCCTGGTTGCGGCTTTCATGGCCGCTTGCGCAAGTTCCCCTGAGCGAGCCGCCACCACAGACAGACCGCAACTGGTTCTGGCACAACAGCCTGCGACAACAAGCAGGGAGGGCCATCGGGGAACCTTGGCTCTTACTGTCGCCCGGGAACTCGTGGGCACACCCTATCGATACGGCGGCACCGACCCGTCGGGCTTTGATTGTAGCGGACTGGTGCACTATAGCTACGCCCAGGCCGGAATCAGCGTACCTCGCACCTCTCAGGATCTTTTTAGCAATAGCAAACGAATCAACCTGACGGATTTACACCCGGGCGATCTCATCTTTTTCCACATCTCGCAACAAAAAATTTCCCATGTCGGCACCTACGACAGCCACAACAGGTTTATCCATGCACCCTCCCCCGGCAAGGGGGTCAGTTATGCCAGCCTGGAGAATCCTTATTGGCGAGAACGAGTGGTGGGGGTTGGGCGTTTCTGAATAGTGGGCTCCTGGTTTGACATGGCCATGGGCCTAAGGTAAAAGTCAGGTTCAATTATATTTGAACGAGGGCGACTTTAATTTATATGATTTTCACCGAACCGGCGAACCACCGGCCGGAGTCTCAAGTTGCCGATGCGATTCTTTTTTTTGGGGGAGACCAAGTGAAGCTTACCTTGCGCACCAGGATTCTGTTTGTTCTGCTGATCGTCTTCACCCTTTTGGGGGCAACGGCATACATCATCCACAGTCGGATTCTACTCCCAAGTTTTCTTGAACTGGAACAACAGCACGTCAGCGCCAATATCAAGCGGGTCATAAACGCCCTTAAAAACGAGCAACAGCACCTCGCCCAGCTCGGCAACGACTGGTCTGTGAGGAACGACACCTACGCATACCTCGATGATCACAACACCGCGTACGAGACCAGCAACCTGGCCGATTCGACCTTCATCATCAACCAGATCAACCTGTTCTACTTGCTCGACAGTTCCGGTCAAAAAGTTTGGGGCAAAGCCTTCGCCGAAGATTTTGTCACGCCGATCACGCTCCAACCCTTCGACCTTGACCGCTTCCCGGCCGACTTCCCGCTGTTACAGTACCGCCAGGAGCAGCTTCCACTGAGCCAGCAACAGAGCACCGGCCTGCTGATGACCAGTGTCGGGCCAATGTTCTGTACGGCAAGGCCCATTCTCGACAGTAGCGGCCAAAGCCCGTCACGCGGCACTCTGATTATGGGGCGACTGCTGAGCCAAGAGATGATCAAAAAAATTGCTCGCTTAACCGACTGCGTTTTCGAGGTCAAAACCGACCTCGACCAGACCTCCACTGTCGCATCCTGGACACAGCAGGGCAAACCGGACCTGTTGCATATCAACTACTCAGCCAAAGAAACGACAATCTCGGCCTCGGCGACCCTCACCGACCTGACCGGCAAGCCAGCAATAGAGATAGCCGTTCACGAACCGAGGGCTATCCTCAAACAAGGGCTCAAGGCGCTTCGCATCGCCCTGACCCTTATGGTGACCGGTTTTGCCTTTGCCCTGGGCATGATGTTGCTGATGCTGCAACGCTCCGTAATCACCCCGATCAGACAACTCAGCGGCAGTATTCTCGCTCAGGACAAAGCCAATCATTCGGCTCCTATCTTAAAGATGGGTGCTTGTACCAGTCTGGAGATCTGCCTGCTTACCGAGGGATTCAATCAATTACTGGAAAATCTGGATGCGAAAAACACCGAATTGGGGGAGACCAACATAATCCTTATTGAGGAGGCCAAGAAGCTCAAAGATGCGAAGCACAGGCTCAAGAGACTGGATCAGTTAAAGAGTGAATTCATCTCGACCGCAGCTCATGAACTGCGCACCCCAGTCGCCAGCATCATGGGCTTTACCGAACTTCTGTCCGACCATGAGATGTTCGGTTCCTTCACGGAAGATCAGAAAACAGACTTCCTCCAGGAAATCTATGAAAACTGCGAGGGGCTAACCAAGATCGTCGACGATATACTCGACATCAGCCGCATTGAAGCCGGGCGCTCGATCCCGCTCGATAAAAAGCCGACATCAATCAAAGTTCTACTGCAGAAGATTCTCAAGCGCTTTGATTTGAAGGCGAGCCACCTGCTGGTTTTAGACATCAAACCAGGCGTCCCCGAAAGCCTGAACTTCGACGCACACCGCATCGGCCAGGTCATGGTAAATCTCCTGAGCAATGCGCTCAAATACTCTCCCGAGGAGAGTACCGTGACAATCATCGTCGAGCAGGAAAACAGCCATTGCAAGATCACCGTCAACGACCAGGGGATTGGCATGACAGTTGAACAAAAAATCCATATCTTCGACAAATTCTACCGGGCCGACGCCTCCAATACAGCAGTTCGTGGGCTTGGATTAGGAATGAGCATCGTCAAACAGATCGTTGAAGACCATGGCGGCACGATCTGGGTCGACAGCAGCCTCGGCGAAGGGACGCAAGTCTACTTCACCCTGCCGGCAAGACAAGACAGCTAAGCCCTTAAAGTCAACAGAATTTGGGGTTCTAGCGCTTCATCATTTCTTAAGCAGACGGGCAAGCTTTCCCTGCAATTTCAACCAGGCTCTGTGTTCCATCAACGGAAACCCGGCGTAAGTTTTTCCCGGCTCAGTGTTCTTGGTAACCCCACCTCGTCCGGCAATTGTTGTAAAATCAGCAATTTTTATGTGCCCGGTGGCCCCGGATTGTGCGGCCATAACAACATTCCTGCCCAGGGTCGTCGATCCGGCAATTCCTGTCTGACCA
>JAQYVY010000008.1 GCA_030145195.1 Desulfuromonadales bacterium
GCGGTCGTTGGCTCTGGAGCGGTGTAGAGAAGGGTCTCCCCTTCTGTGCTGCAGGGATCGTCACGATAGGCCCGGATACGGAAATCATAGTTGGTTTCGGGAATGAGTTCCCCGGCAACATAGGTCATGGTGTGATTGTAGCGGAGCAGAGCCTCATCGGCCGACAGGGGTCGGGTGTAGACCGCCACTTCGTCGATGCTCCCCGGGAAGTAGGTGTAGGTTTGTGTCGAATTGGCCTGATGACCAATAGTGACATTGTTGTCGCTGGTATCGAAGGTGATGGTAGGACTGGTCCAGGTCTGCTGGTCGCCGTTTTTGTAAAGCTGTACCCCGCTGGCCGGATCAAACACCACCACAAGGTGCTGCCATGTGTTGAAATCGACCGATACACTGGCAGAGGGTACTTGTTGAGTGGTCGAGCCGTTATTAATATACCAGTAGTTAGAATAGAAGCTGAGACCCCAGTCGTAGTTGCCGTTCTCGGTGCTGAGCACCCACTGATAGCTGTTATTGACGTCTATGATCGGATAGACCCAGGCCTCGAAGGTTGCACCGGGACCGGTAGCCGACTGGTCGATGTTGAGGTTGGTGGCTATGTAGTCGTTACTGCCGTCGAACACACCGGCCCGGCCGTACTTGCCTTCGCTTGTCGTCGCCGCACCGTTGTAGGAGGTGCCGTTGTTGCCGCTGCCTGAAGCGTCGATGACATCGGCCGTGCCATTGCTCCAGCTTGGCTCGTCCATGTGCAACTGCAAAACGTTGCCCTGCGGCAAGCCGTTGGTCGTGGCGAAGGTGAAATCGCCATCAACGGCGCAGGCTCCAGCATTGTCACAGTAACCGACTTTGAATCCGGTGGCGGCGAAATGAGGATAGCTCCATTCGAGGGCCACGTGCGCCTCTGTGATGGCCCCCGAAGCGGGGTTGGTCGGGGTCGCCAGAGCAGGAATGGCCGCCTCGACTACATTACTCGGATCGGTGCTCCCCCAGGAGCCCAAGGCGCTGACACGGTAGCGATATGTGACCCCGGTGCATACCGCATCATCGCTATAGGTGATTGCGTCAGCAGCGAGGGTTTCATCGAGGGTACTGTAGGTGCAGTCGCCAGCAACCGTGCAACGCTCGATCTTGAAACCCGTCTGGGTGGTGGTATTGGGAATCCAGTCGAGTTGCACCCTGCCGATATCTTTGACAGTGACACTTAAATCGGGCAACTGTGGTTCGGTAAAGCCTTCCAGCGCGACAGACCCTGCCGTGGGCCAGCCGCAGGCATCGCTCTTGGCGGCCTTCACCTGGTAGGTGTAGGTGGTATTCGCGCTAATGGTCACATCGTGGTAACGGTCCACGCCGTGTTGGTGCAAGGTAGTGATCTCCCCAACCTCCAGCGGTCGGTCGAACACCGTCACCTCGTCGATACCTCCGTCGAAGCTGCTCTTGATGTAGCGCTCTACCGCCTCCGCCTCACTCAAGGGCCGATTGTAAACCACCACCTCGTCAATTCTGCCACCAAAATAATCAGCATCAACGGTGCCCCTGCGACCGATGGTCACCGTGCCGTGGTCACCGGAATCGTAGATATTGGGATACGTATAGCTGTCCTCGGTGCCGTTTTTGTACAATTTGACCGACCCGGCGGCCGGATCGAACACCGCTACCAGATGGGTCCAGGTGTCCTTCGCCAGTGCCATGGAGGCATACGGGCGGTTGCCGCCGCTGTCGAAATAAACGTTTCCGTTGTTGACGCAAAACCCCCAGTCGTAGCCGCTGGCATCCCGACTGCTAATAATATAACGGTAGCTGCCGTCCTGGATGGTCGGATAGACCCAGGCCTCGAAGGTCGCCCCGGGACCGGCAAGGGTCTGGTCGAGGGACAAACCGGTCGAAATGTAGGCGTCACTGCCGTTGAACTCACCGCCCCAACCCGAGCGGCCCTCGGCAACGGAAGTGGCACTGCCCACAGCGGTGCCTGTGTTGCCGTTGCCCGAAGCATCAAGCACCTCGCCAGGGGTTCCATCCCACAGATCCTCATCCATGTGCAACTGCATCAAATCCCCATTGAGGTCATCGCTACGACCGAGCTGCAGCGTTCCACTGCTGTTGTCGAAGTCAATGGGCGGAGCGACTCCTGCGTCAATGCCGTTTTTGTAGAATTTTACAGTCCCGCCAGAAGGATCGAACACCGCCGCAACGTGCTGCCAGGAGCCTACATCAACCGAGATGCCAGTGGAGACAGAGGAGGCGTCGTCGCCGGTGGTCAGATACCAGGTGCCGCCATTGCGCAGCAGACCCCAGTCGTTGCCGCCGTCGTCAGTGTCAAACAGGTAATGGTCACCGCTGCTGGTGCTATTTGGCTTAACCCAGGCGGCGAAGGTCGCCCCCGATGAATCGGCGCTCTGGTCGAGGATCAAGGGGGTGGTCACGTGGGCATAAGCGCTGGCAAAACTGCCGCTTCGGCCGTAACGTCCAAGATCAACGGTGCTGGCGCCGCCGGAGGTAGCGGCGTTGCCGTTGCCCGAAGCATCAAGCACCTCGCCTGCGGTGCCGTCCCAAGAGACCTCGTCCATACGATACAACGCCAGGTTGCCATAGATCCTGTCCAGGCTGAAGACGTCGGGAGTACCGCAGCCCATGCCGCTGCCCAGGCAGCGTTCAAGGATAAAACCAGTCTCATCACTATTGTTGTCGCTCCAGTGCAGATCAATGAAGGCTTCAGTGACCCGATCAGCTGTGAGATCCGTCGGCGCCACCGATACCGGCGTAGCGCTGTCAGCAGTCGCCTGTTCACTGTAGGCAGTTGTCCACTCGAGAATCTTGAAGGCCTTGACTCGGTACAGGTAACTGTTGCCAGGGCAGACATCAATGGGGTCATCGTCAACATAGCTCACCGCGCTGCCATCGAAGTTGACAGCGCTAGAAGCTACAGTAAAGGTGGAACAGGCCGCACCGATGCAGCGCTCGATTTCAAATTCATAATTTATAGCATTGGGGGTGTTGTCAATCCAATCGAGGCGGACCTCGCTGCTGCTAAGGACCGTTGCAGTCAACCCGCTGGGTGCCTGAGGGGTTTCGGTGGTCACCTGCAGTTCGACCCAGCGCGATACGTCTTCACCTTGGTACGACTGTACCCGGTAACAGTAGGTCGAACCGATCGACAGCCCAGCGTCCGAATAGCTGGTACTGTGGGCTACGCTGGGCAACAACTCCCAGCTGCCAATTCCGCCGCAGACTCCGTTCTTGCGCTGCAGGCGAAAATCGTAGGAATCGCTGAGCAGAATCATCGAATTATCGGTCCAAGCAAGATCAATTTGGGTGTAAACCATGGTTGCGGAAAAGGGTGCAGGGGTCTGCATCACCGCGTCGTCGGCTTTGAACATCAGATAGTCAGTGCCACTGGCGTTAGTCCCGACGAGGCCAACGACAAAGGCCTCGCCGAAGGCATTAGCCGCCACTGCGGCTGGCGCATCATCGAGGCCATCGGGCCCAGCATAAAGGTTAGCGCCAACCACCATGCCAGTATAATCTAATTTAAGGGTGAGAATGTCGTCATCGCCATCCTCATTAGTGATGCCGGTGACCGTCACCACACCTGAGCGGTCGATGCTCATCGCCACCGCGGCTTCGTCGCTGGCGGGCCGGTCCAGTTGCACGCCCCCCGTCCAAACGTCGTTGCCGTCGGCATCGTAGCGGAAAAGCTGAAAATCGTGGTTGCCGGAGCCGATGAAGCTGGTCCCAACCACCACCACCTCGCCGTTGAGAGGATCAATCTTCAGTGCCGTTGCGGCATCATAGCCGCCATTATCGTAAACTATCGGCCACCCGGCGACGATGCCACCATCTATGCCGCGGTAGCGGATGGTGACAAAATCGCTGTTGCCATCACCATTTATAGCTGTGCCAGTGACATAGACATCACCATCTGGACCGACCGCCAAAGCCGCGACCTCATCGTTGCCATTGCCAGCGCCGTTGTACGTTCTCGGAGTTCCGCCCCAGAGCAGCGCGCCATTGCTGCCGTCGTACTTGGCAACGAAGAAATCTTTATTGGTGGCCGTGGTGGTGAATCCGCCGACAAACACGTCCCCGGCAGCATCAAAAGCCACCGCCCTCGCCTTATCGACGCCGTTCGCCGTGCCATCAAAGGGCTCGGCATCCCAGACACGGTCTCCAGCGACGTCAATTTTGAGCACGTAGATGTCGAAATCCCCGCTACCAGCCACCTTTTCGCCGTGGCCGACCACGACTGAGTTGTCAGAGTCATCGACCGCCGTGGCAACCCCCACAGAACGATCGTCACCATTTCCAGCTCCGTTATACTGGTCGTCCCACAAAGCAAGAGTGTTGCCATTTTCAACGGGCTGCCCGTCTGCAGCGTAGCCAAGAGTGTAGACATCATTGGTGTTGCCCTGCTCAAAGGTGTACTGAAGAGAATCGCCGGTTACGATCACCTGATTCGTCCCATCCACCGTGATCGCGTTCCCTGCGTCTGCACCGTGGTTGGCATCATCATAGCGGGAACGCCACTTTTCGCTATGGTCATCCCGGTCAAGTTTGATGGTGAGGTAATCGGTGCCGGTAGGATTTTGCAAAGCATCCTCGCCGAAGCTATAACCAGTCACCACCGGATGGTTGTCGGGTCCAATGGCAATCGCCTCAGCAAAATCGTTGGCGTGAGCGGTCCCATCAACCTGGTAAAGCCAAGTGGGAACAGTTTCACTTATGACCGTGGTCTTGGCATTGGCCTCATTGCTGTAATGGGATTCATAAGTAGCGTTGACAACCTTGGCCCGGTAATAGTAGCGGGTATCGACAGCGAGGCCGCTATCGTTGTCCCAAGTTAAAGTCCCGGGCCCAAGAGTGATGATGGGGCCGTAAGTGCCACCGAGACCCGTCTTCCTCTCGATTTCGACCCCGGTTTCGGTAGTCGAGTTAAGATCCCACGTCAGCCGGATCGAGCTATTGGTCAAAGTCTCAGCCTGTAGAGCGGTAGGGGCGTCGAGCGCCCCCGGATCGTAGATGACTCCGTAAAAGTTGTGGTCCGGCGACACGGCGGTACCGCGGTTCGACCAGCCGCCAACCAGCACCTTACCATCAGGCCCCAGACCGATGCCCACAGCTTGATCGTTATAATCGTGACCAGCATCAGACATAACATCTTCCCAGAGCAAGACACCCTCTGGACCAGGCGCGTCCTTCTTGTATTTGAGGGTCAGAAAATCGTCGTAACCATTCACATGGTTGACATCATAACCGGTGACGAAGACATCCCCCTGATCATCGACGACGATGTCCCGACCATAGTCATTGTCGTCCGTATGGGAATTGTAAATGTGATGCCAAACCTCAGTACCGCTGGAACCATCATAGCGCGCAGTAAAGACATCCTCTTCGCTGCCATTAGCGCTGGTCCCGGTAATGAAAACATCCCCTGTATCGTCAATCCACAGAGCTCCCCCCTCATCGTTGTTAGCTCCGTTATACCCGGCAGGCCACAGCGCGGCACTATCGCCGTTGCTGGGGTACTTGGCAGTAAAGATATCCCGACCGGTGCCAAGATGGGAGACATAGCCAGTTACCACCACGTTGCCAGCGGCATCCAAAGCCACGTCCTGGCCGCGGCAGTTACCGACGCCGTCACCGGTGTAAAACCATTCGCCGACAAAGCTCTTGTCGAACCCAAACTTCGCCGTCAGCAATTTAAAAACCCCCGTCGTCCCCTCTTCACACTCGCCGGTCACCGCGATGCCATCAATCCCGTCGTCACGGGCGGCAATCGCAATGGCCCGGGCATGCCCCGTCGTCCCACCATCGTAGGTCAACTCCCACAGTGGTGAGCCGTCCCCTTCAGCCCCTCCTGGACCGTACTTGATGATGAGAAAATCTTCCTTGCTGCCCGTGTTCATAGTTTGGCCAGCCACGTAAACGTTGTCGTTGTTATCGATGGCCAGGCTGTTAGCATAATCGTTGCCGCCAAGAGGCCCATCGTAACTGTGCTGCCAAAGAATGACTGCATCTCGCAAGGCATCCGGATCAGGACCATCCTCGGCCCCGTCGCCGTCAAATTTAACCGTATAAAAGTCTGTTTCGAAACCATTCTTGACCGTACCGGTAACCAACACGTGATCTTGGGAATCAATAGCTACCGCTGAAGGGATATCGGCTCCACCAGCAAAATCCAACGTCGCTGGTCCCCACGCCAGGCCACTGCCATCGGCCTTGATTTTGGCTACGAAATAATCTCGACTGTCATTCTCTCCGGTGGTTCCCACAATAATGATATTGCCCTGGTGGTCGACAGCCGAAGCCGTCGCGAAGTCCTTCACACCAAGGTTCACGACATCATTAAAGCTGGTGATATCCCCCCCCGCACCCCATACGGCAAAGGGTACGCTGAGAAACAGAACCAGACAGATCAAAAACCAACCACTTTGCCTTGTTCGCTTAAACGCCTCAGACATCAGGGATCCTCCCGGGCATTGTATATTCGCACTGGCAGTCATTATAATTATTCCCCTCCCCACGGCGTCACATCGTTCCATTGTTGGTTCAGGAAATTGCCACTGCTTTCGGTGCCGCCAGCGGCACCGGCCGACTGGTGGCAGGGCTGGTAGCGATTTCTCAACCGCGGATAATGCTCGGTATCATTGTGCCATCCAGGGACAACCCCACCAGACTCAAGGTTCCCGCGATGATTCCAGTCAAGACAGTTGGTGCGCATTAGCCGCTTCAGTCCGGAACTATGGGGCTGGTGACACTTGGAACAGGAGAACGAATGCTCGGCGTTGCTTCCCCAGCCCTTGACCGACTCGTGAACCCGATCGATCCCCTCCCATGGCTCAGCACTGTTGAAAGGATAGTTCTTGTTGCTGCCGTCGGTGAGGCTCTCTTTAGGGTGGCAACGTAGGCACAGGCCGGCGAACTGGGTGTCGTCCTCCGTGATGCGGGTGCGGCCGGTCAGATCATTGAAAGTCTTGCGGTCGATCTGCACGTTGCTGCTGGTGATATTCGGTTGTTGTGCTCTGGTTTTGACATTGGTCTGCGGGCTGTCCTCCTTGTAGGGAGATGTCAGCCAAGTCCCCTTGAGCAGCGGCACTGCATATTTCTGGTTGTCGCCGAGCGAGGGGCTGACCCCATGGGGATCGTGACAGCCACAGCAGAGGCTATTGATCTCCCTTTTGGCGGGCGTAAGGAGCGCCGTGGAATCCGTGTGGTAATGCCCGCTGATGCCGGTCTTGCCGGCACGGTAAGGGAACCGCTCTTTGACCCCATTGCCCTGACCGTCGAAACGCGGGGTATCGTAATAACCTCGTATCGGCGCGGTCGCACCAAAGGTCGAGAAGTATCCCCAAGGCAAGTCGTCACTGGGGTCTCCTGGAGTGCCATTGTCAGCATTAGCGGTTTCGTGACAGTCGAAACACTGGGCCGCCCCGGCTCCCATGGTGTTGGTCGCGCTACTAATTGCTTTGGCATTGTAGAAGAAGGTGTAGCCGCCCAAACCTGGCTGCGCTTCCTTAAGGTTGCCACCGTTATTAGAGCCATTGAAAGTCAGGTAACTTGAGGTAACGCCCAAGGTGTTGGAGCCATGAGAACTGTGACAGTCGTAGCACTGGACATTTACCGCGCCGCTGGTGTCGGGCAAAACGCCATCTCTGCCGGTAACCGGATCCCAGCCCTCTTGATTGACCGCTGCATTGCCGTGGGCAGAATAGGCCTTGTCCTGGATCTTTTGGGCAGCATTTGGATAGCCTGGGTACTTGCCGAAAGCAGTCTTGTCCTCAGGTTCAAGCTGACTATAACGGGCTTCAATACTGGTGCGATCCCAGGCGTACTGGCGGGGCGTCTTGCAGTCGCCGAAAACATCCTCATCATTGGCTTGATCGCTGTGACAACCAAGACAATGCTTAGTGACATTGGCAACATTCTGCCGCTCGTCTGGAGTACCGATGGTGGTGGCATTGAAGATTACCGCTGTGACACTCAGTTCGTATTCTGTTGGGCGCTCAGCCGAGACCCGAACAACCAGATCATTTTTGGCATCAGCCACTCCTGAGTGAGTCTTAAAGTTGTAACCGGCGTGGTATTCGTCGTTGATCAGTCCCTCTTTGGTCGCTTCCCAATGGCACTCATAACAATGTCTGTTGGTGACATCCACACCTTGCACATGATGGGAGGGGCTATTGAACTGGAGCATGATGTTCATGCGGTTCAAAATCCATCCGGTGTGACACTTGGTGCAATCGCGCGGCTGGCTGAACCCGGTATGGGTAGAAACCGGCTTGTCCTTGTGACACTCGTCGCACGATTGATCCGAAGCATGACTGTCACCAAATCCGTGTTCATGACATTCGGTGCAGAGACGTTCGGACTGATGACTATCGCCGGTATCCCAGCGATAGTGCGCAGTGTTGGTATGACAGACATTGCATATACCTTTGATGTCTCCATCATCAACGGCGTAATCTCTGCCCTTGCCAGCGGTTTCGCTTTTATCGATAAAAACAACTTCAGCTCGGGTTATCGGGATACCGAAGGTGCCATCGGTTTCCGTCGCCACCTGATCCTGAATCATGTAGATGTTTGTGTCGCCGTGTGGGTCATGGCAATCCCAGCAGAACTTGCCGCCGCGCCACGTCCCCTCGCTCTGATAATCCTCAAAGTGCTTGAACCCGAAATGGGTCGAACTCGCCTTGCTTGAACCCGTGATGAAGCCGGGCCCAGGATCGTAGCCGAGCCGATAAGGGTTGCTCTCAACATTCCATTCGTCTTGCGGCGTCTCCGGGTCGTCTGCGTAGGCGCTGTGACAGGTTGCACAGCGCCCGTTGTCGTCGTTGTCGTGGCACTGCAAACAAACCCCCATCATCACGTACTGGTTTTTCATGTCAGCTTTCTGCACTGGGGTCCAGATGCCGGTACCAGTGTTGTGGATATGAACATCATCCATATGACATCCGGTCGGAGGCCATTGGGCTGGAGTTGCCATGCAGGACACGGTGTCATAACTACCGCCTGATGCGAATTCCAGATGAGAGACGGCATAAGGCTCCGCAACCATCCCCACCCGAGTCGTGCTATCACTCAATTGGCGTGCCCCGCTGGGATGTCCAGCACTTTCGTGGCAGCTACCGCAGCTGTCAGCATCCTGAGGCAGATGGCAACCTGCGGTCATACACGCAGTGGCCCCGCCGACATAGGGCGCGTGGTCATCAGCATAAAGCTCCCCGTCTTCGGGGTTAGTTCCTGTAATTACAGCAAGTTGTGGAGCCAGAGCTTCGTCCGAATCATGGCAACTAAGACACTCATCCTCGGTCCTCTCCATGTGGCAGTAAACGCACTCTTTGTCAAAACGTGCCTCAAATTGGGGATGGCGCATCAAGCGTAGCGGGTTCGTCGTATCCTTATGCATCGAGTTTTTGTCGTGACAGTACCAGCAGGCGTTTCCGGGAAAATTGGCGGCCGGATTGCCAGATTTAGGGTAAGGGCCGTCGATGGCGGGCCGACCATGCCCGGTAGTAAACCACTCGGATTCATTGATCCTGCCCTGTATTTTGTCGTCGGCCACATAGTTGGTCACATCAGCTTCGCTGGAACGGTGACATTTCAGGCACCAAAGCGCCTCGTCGTCTCTAGACCCTCCCCACTGCGGAGGTTTGTCACCGACGTGACAGGCACTGCCCGAACACGTCTTTTCATTTGTAGCGGGGTCCCAGATTCCGCCGTCCTTCAGGATCACATCTGGCCACTTATTTTTAATATGGTTCTCCGCGTTGACATGCCCGACCTCGGTCTCGGTCATCTGTCCTGTGGGTTCCCCCCCAGTATGGCAAAGTTCGGTGACACATGAGCCTGGCACTGTGATGGAGTGGCAGTTTTGACAGGCGTAGTCGAGCGCCAGATGCCGAGCGTGGGAATTTGCACGTTCAGTGCCCGCCCCACCATTGACATACATTGGGGTCGCTTTTTTCCACTCGTCTCCAACAGGCCATCCCGTATAGCCTTGTTCCTCATGGCACCCAATGCAGTCCCCCGCATGACCATGGCAGGAATCACATTCGGCGTGCTGTTCCAAAGTCCACGGGTACTCTCGTACCTGCGGTGGATTTACCGTGCCGTCACTATGGCAATAAAGATTGTCGCAACTTTGGGTTGCGGCGTTGTAGCTTGCTGGCGGTCTTTCATCTATATTCCACGTAGATTTAAAAACCACATCAACCTCGCCATTGACATGGGCCAGCCCGTTGAGAAGATTGCCGAGGTTGTCGACCGTAGCGGCATGACAGTATTCACAAGGATACTGACGAATCCATTCGTCTGTGGCCAACCGATCATGGGCATTAGACATCATCATCGAACCGTCGCCGATGCGCCCGTTGTGGCAACCGGTGCAATCGAGCGAGGTAGTATCCGACCAGGCGACCGGGACATTTCCGTTACCGCCTCGGCCATCGCTATGACAGTAGGTAGCGTCGCAGCCCTTGGCGCTGTTGTAGCTGCCGGTAACACCATTGTAGGAGGCGAACACCACGTCTTTGCTGCCGTCAACATGAAGGCTGGCGTCGCTGACAACATCGCTGCCTGTCACCGTAGCCGCATGACACTTCTCACAAACGAAGCCGTAGCTGGCAGCATCGGTGTGCTTACCATGACGGCCGCTCAGGGTTGTGGTGGCCCCACTTTCGGCGTGGCAGGAGACACAGTCTTGCGCGCCCCCACCCCAACTGGGAGTTTTATAGCTATTGACACCGTCGAAGGGAGCGGCGTTACTGTGGCAGTACAGGGTTTCGCAGCTGACATAGACCGGAGAATCAACGTAGCCGCCTCCCTCGGTGTAACGGCTCGTTGGCTCACCATCATTGTAGACAGCACCACTCAGCCGCGTATCGCCGACTTCGAAGAGGACCTCGGAATCGTTGTTAAGGTGCGGCGCACCCTGGTGGCAGAGCTGACATTCCAAAGAGGACATCATCGCCGCCCCTTCGGTGTGGGCAGAATGGCTTCCCCACACTGGCGGGGTGGCGTGGCAACCACCACAGCTCGGCTGGAAAGCCTCACTATGCTGGTGACAGCCGATGCAGTCACCCTTGTTGTAATGACTCAAGTCACCAGGATCCTGGCCGCTCGTGTCGTAACGATGATAACGGGTCTGGCTGTGGCAGCCTTCACAGATATTGGTCGAGGATGTCGCCGGGATGCGAGAATCATCGCCGAAACTTGACGAGCCGCTTCTAGCATCAACAAAGGCAACCTGTTGGCCCCCGATCTGGATTGGGAACTGATCGCTGGCCGCAGTCAGGTTTGCCTTGACCCGTTTGATATTGGGCGACCGTTTGACATGACAGGTACCACAAGAGAACTCACCGTACTTACCACTGTCGATCCCCCAGCCACCTGCCCCCCACTTGCTGGAACCTGTAGCCAGAGACGAATGTAACAGCCGGTTGCGCGGCACGAGTCCAGTTATCTCCATAGCAGGGCCGCTGCCATCGGCATCGAGCAAAGTCACCCGCACCTGATAGGCCAAGCCATTACTCAAGCCATCGATACTGTACTGATAGGGACTGAGTTGATGATCCAGAGTCACGCTGTTGTCCCAGAGTCCGCCGTCTAAATCCCATTCAACCTGCAACTGATTGTCAGTGTTGTCATCACCGCTGTAGTCAACCGTCAGCGCGATCCCGAGATTTTGCGGCAAAGCCTCCCACGCCCCCGGGACAGTATCGTTCGCGGCCATGGCATTTTGGCCACCGGCCAAAAAAATGCAACAGACCAACAGCAACAAGAAGGAACCACGCATCCCACCCACCCATCGAAAAAATTTACTAAACATAAGGATCATCTCTTCTCCCTTTTATGGAAATCAAGGGTTGCTGGTTTTGTAAAAACTCTAAGGGTGTCAGAATCTTCTGCGCTTGAACAAAAACGGGTTTAACATTTGACCTGCATAAATATGTCAATTTCTTTGGGTGGAGGCGAAGTCTCTCTTCCCCTGGAAGAGTAATACTGCTTAAGCTCTTGGCTGATTACGATTCCAACAAATTGATTTCCGCTAAATCGCGAAAGCGACAGCACGGAGTAAACTGAGTTACAGCACAGACAGGCCCAACTCGATTAAGACCACTCTCTCTAATTAAGGGAGGATCTCTAGCATGTAAGTGAAAAGGTCTTCACTGAGTTCGAATTAAAACAACCAAGGAGGTCAGCAAATAAGCTCAAAGCCGAAAAGTTTCCCTACTGGATTAATCGGTCCGCTTTATGCCTTTTGCAAGCTCCGTTCCTTTATTTGTGTACATTAATTTTATACGCCATTGATTTTTTTTGGTATTTTGACTTTCAGAGGGGCGGAATCAACTAAATATCGCAGGTTATTTATCAACACATTCAAGAATTTAAGGCCAACTCAAGGTGAACGATGGCATGCCAATGTATGCTTAAAATTAAGGCAGATCAGACAGATTAAAAAAACATTGACCCCTATTTTTGCTTGAGAAATAACTTTCAAAATAGAGAGGCGTTTTCTGTTCAGTCAAATAACGTAGCTTTGGGCTTAGGTCTTATTCCTGACCTTCACATGACATAGTTACCGCATCACATAGAGCACGGTTTGCCCTTCCCCACAGCAATTCTAGCCACAGTTTTATTCAACGACCGACCTAGAAGGTTGGACCAATTTCAGTGTCTCTACTTGTGTAATGGGAGGGGAGTGTTTAAATAAATGCAGGAGTTCAAATGCGATTTCTACTCTACAATATTCGTTATGCGACCGGACCGAAGCTGCATAAGTCTGCCAGTTTTACGAGTAAAAACCTGGAACGTATTTCGACTTTTATGCGCGAACTTGAGCCGGACCTGGTCGGTTTGATTGAAGTAGATCACGGTTCGTATCGAAGCGGTGGGAAGAACCAGGCCGAGTTGCTGGCAAAAGCACTGGGACACTATCATTCACATGAGATCAAGTACCAACACGGCTCTTTCTGGCGGCAGGTACCCGTGTTGAAAAAACAGGGGAACGCATTTTTGACGCGGGATCGCATCCGTGATGAGACATTTCATTTTTTCAAGCACGGCATGAAGCGGCTCGTCATCGAGCTGGAGCTTCAACATGTGGTGATTTTCCTGGTTCATCTTGCAATGGGAGCACGGGCGCGACATCAGCAACTGGCGGCCCTGTACGACTTGGTGAAACAAACCAAGCTGCCCTGCGTGGTCGCGGGGGATTTCAACATGCTCTGGGGCGTACATGAAATTGACATGTTTCTGTCCGCGACGGGGCTACAAAATGCCAACGTCGAGAGGCTACCGACCTATCCGAGCACAAGGCCGCACAGGAATCTTGATTTTTTTCTCCACAGTAAAGACATTAAGGTCTGGAACTTTCAGATACCACAAGTAACATTTTCCGACCACCTGCCACTGCTAGTGGACTTTGATGTCAAGATTGAGCAAGAACATCGCAAAAGCCGACGTCCGCAACACTGCTCCTGCCTTGAAAAAGCCTACAATTTATCCACCGAAGCCCACTCCCAGTATGGGTAAATCATATTGTTTACCCTGTCATTCTTGCTGTCAGGCCATTGGTAGTCCGACAGGCTTCTAGCGTCAAAACCTGACCTGCAGCTCTTGCTTGCCAGCATTGATAGCGCGGAAGGCGCAGAAGGACAACCAGCTCGTCCCTTTAGTTCAAGAAATCAATTCTGCCTCTGTGAGATTAAGAACTTTGGTTTCATCTGTCTTCTTAGCTTAAATAAAACAGGTTTGATGTCAGCACTCAAGCTGCGATTCTGCTGCTGGGACAAGACAAACCTTAAACAATAAATGGTACAATATCACACACATAGGGTTTCGGCAGAGCTTTTCTGCTGTTTTGTTGCAAACGCCTGAATTATCTGTTATTGAGGTAATATAAGTCGCCCCTCATGTTCTGAATGTAATAGCCCCGTTCATAATAATTAGGAGGACACGCATGGGACTTTTTAGCAAAAAAGTGAAATACCCGGAACTCACACCAGAGAACCCCGCCACGAAACAGCTTCATGCCATCGAAGACTCCCTCAAACAACTGGCAGGTCAAATCACCGATCCTCTCGAAGTCATTCCTGCCGACGGTCACGCCTTTGTCTTCATCGGCAAACCACCCAAACGATTCGGCATGGCCATGGTCGATGACACAGTGCACAGCCTCGTTGCCGCGGCCAAGGAGCAGGGAATCGACGCGGCTCAACTACAGCAGATCAACGCAAAGCTCCGCGACGCCTACCTGAACTTCCAGGACGTTCCTCGCTACAAAACCAGTGTCAATGGCAAAGCGGTTATCGTGACCCCTAGCCAACAACTCGCGCAGGAAGTTAGCCAGATCACCAGCGGCATTTACTACTGAAAGATCTCATAAACGGGGCGATAGCGGGGTCGAAGCCGGACAGAAAGAATGGCTTCGATCCCTTTTTTTCGACTTCAGGTGAGCCTGAAAACTTTTTTAAGAAGGTTCATTCCAAAAAGCAGTCATATTCAAGCGCCCCCCTTTGGACCTTCCCCGACGATCAACACAGAGTCAACCAATTGACAAAACCTCCGCACTAAGGTAGAAAATTAAGATCATGCTGCCTACCGTGTAACCTTTACCATTGACACAAAGCAGCCCTTGTCAACAGCCTCAGACTTAGGTTGCCGGCTTGTCTAATCCAACTTTCATTGGCTTGATTAACAACACCGCCCTGCTGCTTGCACTGGGCGTCATGTACGGCTATCTCCAAAATCGTAAAGAGACTCTTGGCTGGAAGCTTTTAAGCGGCACCGTCCTCGGGCTGATCAGTATCGGGTTGATGATGAACCCGTGGCAACTCGGTCCGGGGGTTTTCTTTGACACCCGCACCATTTTGATGAGCGTCGGCGGCCTCTTTCTCGGCATCACATCGATGCTTCCCGCCATGTCACTGGGGAGTCTCTACCGTTTATATGTCGGTGGTGAAGGTGCCCTGACCGGGGTCTTATGGATACTCGGTTCCGGTAGTCTGGGCCTCATCTGGGCCAAACTCCGCAAGGATCCAACCTACCAATTCTCCACGAGCGAATTCTACCTGTTCGGTGCTGGTGTTCACATTCTGATGCTCATGTTGATGCTGACCATGCCCAACAATATGGGGATACCAATTATCCAGCGAATCAGTCTGCCGGTGATGTTGATTTTCCCATTAGGCACCGTCCTGCTGGCCAAACTTCTCGCAAATCAGGAACTGCAACAACACAACCGAACAATACTCGACGCCAGCGAACGCAAGTATCGGGAACTGGTCAACAACTCCCAAGCCATTATCCTGCGATTCGACCTTGAAGGACGAATCACCTTCTTCAACGAATACGCCCAAAAGTTTTTTGGCTACCGTGAAGACGAGATCATCGGTCAAAAGCTAACCGACACGATCATTCCGGCCGAGAAACCGGTGCAACACGATTTTGAGACAATGCTTGCACAATTACGTCAAAACCCCGGTTCTCAAACGACCCATGAAAACGACAACATCTGCCGTGACGCCCGACGAGTCACAATCCTCTGGAAGAACTCGCCGGTAATGGAAAGTGTTTGTGAAACCAGAGGCTTCCAAAGTGTTGGTCATGACGTAACAGAACAACGCAAGGTCGAAGCGTCCTTGCAAGCTGCCGAACAGCAGTTCCGACAGTTGATCGATGTCTCGCCCATTCCTTTGGCAATCCTGCAGAACAACCAGACAATGGTTTACCTGAACCGACGCTTCACGGAAGTCTTCGGTTACACACTTGAAGATCTACCGACAGTAGAAGCCTGGTGGAACAAAGTTTACCCCGAGCAGAGCTACCGCCAAGAGATCCGGCAAAAATGGATAGAGGCAGCGACCAAGACGATTATTCATGGTGCCGAATTCGCCCCCCAAGAGGCCCAGGTGACCTGCAAAAACGGCACGGTCCTCGATGTGATCGCAAGCTTAGCTGCGATCGGCAACCAAGAGATCGTCGTGCTGACCGACATGTCCCGAGAACGTCAGCTCGACCGCCTGAAAAGCGAGTTCATCGCCACCGCCGCCCACGAGTTGAACACTCCTCTCTGCTCGGTCATGGGCTTTTCCGAACTACTCTTAAACGATGATGACCTCGACCGGGCCTCCCAGAAGGAGTACCTCGCCATCGTCCTCGACAAAACCGAGGCCTTGGAACGAATCATTGATGACCTACTGGAACTCAGTCGCGCCGGGGACACCCAAAATGTCTCGATTGAGAAACAAACATGCGACCTCCATGAGTTAATCGACAATGCCCTGAACTCTTACCGAAAAGAGCATGCTGGCCGTCGCTTCGATCTGAACTGGCCTGACCCAGGCCCAGCGCCCTTCCCTTTTGACCGGTTTAAGATCGGCCAAGTCTTCGAGAATCTGCTCAGCAATGCGATCAAGTTCTCTCTGGCTAATACCCCTGTTGAGATCAGCGTCACGAATACAAATCGTGAGGTGCGGGTCAGCGTCAGCGACAGAGGGTGTGGGATGACCGCTGAACAAACAGCCAAGGTGTTTGAGCGATTTTACCGGGTCGATATGTCGGATACAGCGATCCCCGGCCTTGGTCTCGGCCTGTCGATTGTGAAGGGGATCATCGAGGCGCATGATGGCACTATTGATATTGACAGCAGCCAGGGTCTTGGAACGACAGTGAGCTTTACCCTCCCTCATTTATGAAAAGCTGCTGATAGCGCGAGGCTAAACCCGTCCAAGCCTTTTTGACTGGCCTTTATTGGCTTAAGAATAAACAACAGAATAATGGGCGGCCCCTTTCTTCAGTGAACGACCTTCGACTACAGCGATAAGCTAGCGTGCCGTTAGTTCGTGCGCTACCATTGTTCAAACCAATATTTTCAACGCACCAGATGCGCGCGCAGGATCTCTGCCGTCAGGAGCCGATTGTGGCCAGACAACAACAGCTAAAGCAATTAAAAGCTGGTCACCAATTTGACCTGCTCATCATCGGCGGGGGCGCATCCGGCTGTGGAGTCGCCCTTGATGCAGCAAGCCGCGGCTTGAAAGTCGCGTTGATCGAAAAGAATGACTTCTCAGAAGGAACAAGCAGCCGCAGCACCAAGTTGGTCCACGGCGGCGTTCGCTACCTGGAGATGGCGGTCAAAAAATTCGACCGGGGCCAGTATCAATTGGTCAGGGAGGGTCTCAAGGAACGCTACCTCTTGTTGCAAAATGCACCGCATCTCTCCAATCGCCTGCCGTTGGTGACACCGCTCTACCGATGGCTCGACGTGCCCTACGTTTTTTCCGGTCTCAAACTCTACGATCTTCTCTCGGGAAAACGCCATATCGGTCACAGCCGCCTGTTAAGTCGCAAACAAGCCCTGCGCCGCTTTCCAATGCTGAAAGCGGAGGGACTTAAAGCTGGAGTCCTCTATTACGACGGTCAATTCCATGATGCCCGCATGGCTCTTTCTCTGGCTTTAACGGCCGAGCAACATGGCGCGACCATTATCAACCATGTCGCCGTAACCAACCTGATCAAAAAAGATGGCAAAATCGCCGGAGCGGAGTTGACGGATTCGTTAACCGGCGAAAGCTGGTCGGTGCAGGCCAAAGGGGTGATCAATGCGACCGGGCCTTTTGCTGATCGAATCAGGGAGATGGACAACCCTGCGGCCCGCAAAATTATTTCTGCCAGCACAGGTATTCACATCGTGCTGGACAAGCATTTCGCCCCGCCCGACACCGGCCTGATGATTCCTGAAACCGAAGATGGCAGGGTCCTGTTTGTTCTGCCCTGGGAGAATCACGCCCTGATCGGCACCACTGATGAACCCGCAGAAATCACCGAACATCCCCGGCCCCTTGAAGAGGAAATCGACTACCTGTTGCGCCATGTCAGCCGTTATTTCAATTTGAAGGTCGAGAGGTCAGATATCAAAGCCTCATGGTCTGGCCTGAGACCGCTAGTGCGCGATCCCGAGGCCGCCGACACCGCCAACGTGGCCCGTGATCATGTGATTGAGGTGAGTAGCGATGGTTTGCTGACGATTGCTGGCGGTAAATGGACGACCTACCGGAAAATGGCCATGGACACTGTCGACCAGGCATTAAAACGCTTTGAACTGTCCGCAGCGAAGCCAAAATGCCAAACGGAGCACCTGTCGATCCTCGGTGGTGCCAGCTACAAAGAACACGGTGATCTGGCTTTGATAGAAAAATATGGCTTTGCCGCAGACATCGCTACTTATCTGCATCGGACCTACGGTGATCAGGCGGAACAGGTCGCGCAACTAGCAGAGCCGCACAGCGGCATACGCCTGGTGGAGCAACACCCGATTCTCGAAGCAGAAGTTGTCTATGCGGTGCGGCATGAAATGGCTGAAAGGGTCATGGATGTTCTGGCCCGGCGGATGCCTCTGGCCCGGCTGGATACAGCGGCCAGCAGACTGGCGGTTCCCAGAGTGCTGGAAATCATGGCAAAGGAATTGGGTTGGGATCAGCACCGCTGTGAAGAAGAAAAACTTCTGGCGGAGAAACGCTTAGCCGAAGGCCTTTAGGTGAGACAAATCACGGGTTATATCTGGTCAAAGGCCTCCAGACTCTGCAAATTCAATCCAGAAAGTGCAGCCACCTCCCGGTGTTTCATCGACCCAGGCCCGTCCCCCGTAAGTCTGTGCCACCTTCTGCACAATAGCGAGGCCAAGGCCCGTACCTTTAACGTCCTTGCTGGTTGAACCCCGACAGAATACTCGGAAAATCCTTTCACGCTCCGTCTCTGGCACCCCCGGACCATGGTCGAGGACATAGAACTTAACTTTGTGTTCCGTTCTCTCGCCGCCGATTTCGATCGGGCCACCCTGCGGCCCTGCGTAATAGAGGGCATTGCTGATCAGGTTTGTAAAAACTTGAGAGAACAACAGTGCAGGGACAGAGACTCCGGGCAGAGGATGAGCCCTCACCTCCACAGCAAATTCAGAGATCGGCTCCTTCAGTTCTACGAGGACCTCTCGCATCACTTCATTGGTGTCCATGGGTTCCGCAGGCCTATCAAGATATCCAACCTTGGCCAGAATCAAAAGATCCTCCATATGCGCGAGCATCTTGTACCCCTGGCCCTCAATCTCTGACAGACAGTCAAGGGCTTGTTCATCGAGTTTGTCTTTGTACTCTTCCCTCAGGAAGTGGGCAAATCCGATAATCGGGGTCAAAGGAGCGCGCAGGTCGTGCGAGACGGTGCTAACAAACTCTTCCAACTCCCAGTTGGCCCCACGAAGCTCCTCTTCGGCCTTCCTCAGGGCAGCGACCATCTGCTCGAGAACCTGTCCAAGTTCCCGGGTCTCCGTGGTTCCGCTGATCGGAATGTTTGCCGCAGAAAGCCCCTTTTTCTCGATCAATTTTGCTGACTGCGCCAGCCTCCTAAGAGGTTTGCTCATGCTACGAGCCAGGGCGAGTGCGATCAGGAAAGAGGCAACCAAGAAGAAGAGCAAAAGGTAGACAACTCCCGTACGTAGCTGCTTGCTAGGCTGGGCAAGCTCGTCAGTATAAAGAGTCACTCCGATATACCAGTCCAATGGCTCGAAGTAGGTCGCAAAGGCTCGCTTTGTGAATTTATATTGTCCTTCAAAGCCGGGTTTGTCCCACAGATAATCGAGCGGCTGGTCTGGGTGTTTAGCCGCCTCTACGACATGATCGAAAAAGAGCTCGCCCGTTGCGGGATTCTTCAAAGAGGCAAACTCCACCCCCGAGATGTTGGGATGAACCAGCATTTCCTTCTTACCGTTGAACATAAACATATAGCCAGTTTCAGCGATCCTGACCTTGGCGAAAATCTTTTTTAGCTCCTCAATGATGGCGGCAAGCCGCCTCTGAGATTCAGCCTCAAGGTCATCAATATAAACGCCGGTGCCGAGAATCCAGTTCCACGGTTTAAACAATTTGACATAGGATATCTTCGGCTGTTTCTTGGAGAGCCCTTGTTGGGTCGGCTTGGGCCAGAGATAATCCACATAACCCTCGCCATGCTCCAGAGAGAGATCGACCGCTGCGACAAAAAGGTTGTGCTCAATCCCCATCGCGGTATTGAAAGAAGAATCATCAAGCAGTTGACCATCCAGTTCAGGCAGAGTCGGGTGCATGATCATACGTGGGACAGGTTGTCCCATATCGTTAATCCAGAGATAACCGACACCGTCATCGTAACGCAGAGAGGTGATGGCTTGAAGGGCATTCCGCTGGGCCGCTTCAACTGACAAACGATCAGACAGGTAGAGTTGGTGGTTCTCGACGAGATGGGAGATGGCGAGATTGACAATGTTTCTCAGCTCTGCTTTACGCCGCACTAAGGTCGTCTCACGGTGGAAAATGAGGCTATCGTATTCGGTTTCCACACTTAGTCGAACGGCAGCCAGAAGGTCACGAGCATGCTGCTCCTCAACGCTCGTAAGAGCCCGCTCCATCTCTCTCTGAGCAAAGAAAAAGGTAGCGCTGGTTGTTACAAAAACAGCAACTCCGACAAGCAAAAGGATTCTTGATCGTAGCGACCGGTACATTAGCCTGCCTTCAAAAGATCAAGTGCATATTCTTCTGTCAGTTTCAGGGAAATTTAGTACTTTTATACTCTATCAACAATAGAACAAATTGCACGTATCCAGCGAGGTTGCGTTTGTTCTCCTCTGACAGAGTCAAACCGTTTGCCAATAGCGTTGCCAACGCTGCCTGCCCGTAGCCAGACTGTAGTCCTCAGGAACCCAACATAGACAACCCTTTTGTTGATCAAGAGTCTCCTTGACGGGAATCAGCGCCAGGCACTGGCAAGGCCTCTCAGCAACCAACAAACGACAGCCATCAGCACCAAGAAACGAGCATCCAGAGACCAACGAGCGAGGGGCAGGAACTGGTACACCAGACTTCTCCCACAACACCAAGCCCAGTTCAGGCAATCGGCCGCGCAGCTGTTCAAGCGTCAAATGCTGCCCGAAAAAAAAGAGGGTAAAAAATCGTTCTGGATCAACCCAGATTCCGGGACTTCCCTGACAGCAACGCCCGCCACATTCTTGGCAGAGGGGTAAATTCAGAGCTTCACTTTCATTTAAAAACATCGGTAAAATTCTCGGTAAAGGCTCGTCACTCTTTTTGAACTATGGCGAACAACTTTAGTGTAACAGCAAATAGAACGCTAGCGTTGAAAAACACCCATCTTGCGGGTGCGTAAACATATAGAGGATCGACCCTGCGCCCTTGACCGTAAAGCCATCGCCAAAAGCACAACCTTAACAGCAACACCTTCCAGCAGAGCATACTCCATATCGCCCTTGTCAAATCCTCTTTCGCCAATTAGGATAGCCGGTGCCAAGGAGTTTATGTCATGAAAATATGTGTACTGGAACCATTTCATACCGGCTCTCACGCCACCTGGGCCGAGGAGTACGCGCGTTATAGCCGTCACCAGATCGAATTGCTGACCTTATCCGGGCGGCACTGGAAATGGCGCATGCATGGTGGGGCGGTGACTCTGGCGCGGCATTTTATGGAGGTCGGTTACGATCCGGATCTTCTGCTCGCCACCGACATGCTCGATTTGACCACCTTTCTCGCCTTGACCCGCAAAAAAACGGCCGGGTTGCCGATCGCGCTCTATTGCCACGAAAACCAACTCAGCTACCCCTGGTCGCCAAACGATCAGGATCCAGTACAGAAGCGCGATGCCCACTACGCGTTCATAAATTACACCAGCGCCCTGGCTGCCGATGCGGTGCTTTTTAACTCCCGCTATCATCTCGACGTCTTTAATGATCAACTGCCAGAGTTCCTCAAGGGTTTCCCCGACCAGAACGAACTCTGCAGTCTGGCGCAAATCAAAGCGAAAAGTGCGGTCCTGCCGTTGGGACTCGACCTGCACCGTTTAGATCAATACCGACCAGAGCAAACCATAGAGCAATCAAAACCACCGTTGATCCTCTGGAACCACCGCTGGGAATATGACAAAAACCCGCAAGAGTTCTTCCAGGCGCTCTACCGATTGCAGGATGAGGGGCTCGCCTTCGAGGTCGCGGTTCTCGGCGAATCCTACCGCTCCTGCCCGCCAGTCTTCGCCGAAGCACAGCTGCGACTCGGTGAGCGGATCATCCAGTTCGGTTATGCCAAGGATTTCGCCGATTATGCCCGCTGGCTCTGGCGAGCCGACATCCTTCCGGTAAACTCTGACCACGATTTTTTCGGGGCCAGCGTCGTCCAGGCGATTTATTGCCACTGCTCGCCCTTGCTGCCGCGTCGCCTCGCTTATCCCGAGCACCTGCCGACAGCAATGCAAGACCGCTTCCTCTATGACAACTTCGAGGACCTTCTGGGACGACTGCGCGTGCTGATTAAGAACCCGACCAAGATAACCGGGGAACTGCGCTCACATGTCAATCGCTACGACTGGAGGGAATTGGTTGAAAGGTATGATGAAGAGTTTGAAAGGATGAATACAGCAACGGGCAGGAGGCACGAATGGGAACCGGGAAGGGGCAAGCCAAGGGAAATCAGCTAGTAGCACAAGGAGATTCCCTTTGGTCTTTCACTTATAAGACGGAACAATTAAGGTTTGACCTTCAAGACAACTATCCGCTGCAGCGACAATTTTCACACTGTTGCCACAGCCCGGGCAGACTCGTGACGAAACCCATTTGAGATCTTTTTTCATTTGCCGAATTTTTTGGCCACATTTAGAGCAAGAAAGAAAGATTGATTCAACAAACATAACTGATCCTGAATTAAGTTATTAGCCATCAATAGCGCTGAAGGGCAGCCTGAAACAGTTAATTTATAGATGAGAAACGAACACTCATGCTAGCGTAATGAATTGATGGGCAGATCAAGAACATCGCAAACATTGCAATGTTGGCAGGTAACAACCAATGAAGATCCGTGGATATTGCCCTCAAAAGATGCCGTAAAATACTGAGCGGAAAGAGTATATACGCCACCACAAGCCCCTCACTTCGCATTAAATTAATCTAGTTTAGCCATCCTGTCTCTCACGTTAACGTCAGTCAACTATCGTAGTTCTACAACCTCTATATGTAGTAGCACGCTGTAGAATCTAATGAAAGGGCTGCATCTTGTCAAGAAAAGAATATTTACGAGCACCATCGGGTTTGTCTTCGGCACCTGACTAAAGAAAACGAAGGGCTTTGCCGGGCGGATACTATCTCATTGATACGCACGTCGCTCTTGCTTATAATTGAGCTTCAACTCTATCCTAGCAGTTTGTCGGACTATCAGGGCTGAAGCAAAAGCTTGAATGTTTGAGACCAGATTTTAGCTTATTTGAGAGTAATAGCCGTAGCTATTGGTCAAAAAGGAGCTGAGATATGGGCCAAACAGGTGAATTTGCAGCCAGTTCATTGATAGTCCGACAGACTGCTAGCACAAGGAATAAACTTATGAGCAGTAAGCCCCTGATCCAGATCGAAACCTCCCATGGCGAAATCTTCCTGGAACTCGACTGCGACAAAGCTCCGGTCAGCGTCGAGAATTTTATTGCCTACGCCAAAGCGGGCCACTACGACGGCACCATCTTCCATCGCGTGATCAAAGGTTTCATGATTCAAGGCGGAGGTCTAACTCCAAACATGCAGGAGAAACCAACCAGAGAGCCGATTGTCAACGAGGCGACCAACAAGCTGAAGAACAAGACCGGCAGCGTCGCCATGGGCCGCACCGGAGAAATCGACAGCGCCACGGCCCAGTTCTTCATCAACACCGAAGACAACAAAGACCTCGACCATGGCGGCCTTAAACCGGAGATGTATGGTTATGCGGTGTTCGGCCAGGTGGTTGATGGTATGGATGTGGTCTACACCATTGAGCAGCAGGGAACGACCAGCGTTGCGGGATACGATGATGTACCGGAGGAACCAATAATAATCCAGACGGTGACCGTCCTCGATTAACCCGAGTCGTGAGGAAAGTGCCCCAGGAATGACTGTCGTCACTCTAAAACATTTATTCGCCGAACAAACAACAGAGGAAATGCGATTACCACCACACACTCCCCGCAACGTGACATCAATATCAAAGGCAAGATTGAGGCATGATCAAGAGTTCTAGTGCAAGATCGTGAACACAGTAATGGGCCAGACGATCAGATCGTCTGGCCCTTTGCTGTTTCAGTTGTGTTGTAACCGTCAGGTCATTTCCAGGAGTTCAAGCTCGAAGGTCAGGTTCTTACCGGCCAACGGGTGGTTGGCGTCGAGAATTACCTTGTCGTCGGTAACCTCGGTCACCGTCACAACCATCGGTGGCTGACCTTCACCACCATCTGACTGCAATTGCAGACCAATTTCAGGGGTCACACCTTCAGCAAACTGGCTGTGTTCAACCTCTATGACCATCTCTTTATGATGTGGCCCATAGGCCTCTTCGGCAGGGATGGTCACAATCTTGGTTTCACCAATAGACATAGCAACGACTGCCTGGTCAAAGCCATTGATCACCTGCCCTGCCCCCACCACAAACTCAAAAGGTTCACTCTCACGCGAGGTATCAAACACCGTTCCGTCATCCAACGTTCCGACATAGTGAACTTTGGCGGTTTTACAATTCTCAGTTTCAGACATGTCTTCTCCATTTTTCACAGATTTTTTATCTTTGACTAACATACCGTTGATCTGCTGTGAAGTAGATAAAGGCTATTTCCGTGTTTTTTAAAAATGATGGTGATCAGACGCTCCTTGTTTTGACCAAGAGGTTGTGCTGAAGATGCCACGCAGAAGTTTTTTTTGGGGGGGGGAGAGGACTCAAGAGTTCGCGTTTGAACAAAAAAAGGGGCGCCCCAAGAGGCACCCCTTTTTACTTGCATAGGAACTGTTGGAGTTAGATACCAGCAGCTTCTTCCAGCATTGCCGTGGTCACAGACTTCGGACGCTCAATGGCGTAACCGAGAGCACGGTCCCAAGTGATGTTGGCGAGGCAACCAAGGGCGCGGCCAATACCGAAAAGTACAGTATAGAATTCGTATTGGGTCACACCATAGTACCACTGGATGACGCCAGACTGTGCGTCGACGTTTGGCCAGGGGTTTTTGGCTTTGCCATGCTCGGTGAGCACGCCAGGAGCAACTTCGAAGATCATCTTGACCAGCTTGAACAGCGGGTAATCTTTGAGACCTTCTGTCTTCATGCAGAACTCACGCTGTGAAGCATAGCGGGGGTCAGTCTTACGCAGAACGGCATGACCGTAACCTGGAATAACCTGACCACTGTTGAGAGTGTCCCACAGAGCTTTCTTGAGGCCGTCTTCGGTTGGCACTTCGCCGCCCAGTTTAGTCATGAATTCCTGAGTCCAACGGAGAACTTCTTCGTTAGCCAAACCGTGCAGAGGACCTGCCAGGCCGTTGAGGCCGGCGCTGTAGGAGTAGTAGGCATCGGAAAGAGCAGAAGCAACCAGATGAGTGGTATGTGCGGACACGTTACCGGACTCATGGTCAGAATGCAGGATGAAGTACATACGTGCAACGTCATCATAAGGAGCTGCGATGCCCATCATGCGAGCAAAGTTGCCGCCCATATCCAGAGCGGGATCAGCTTCGATATGGGTATCGCCCATGTACTTCATGCGATAGATGTATGCGCCAAGAGGACCGAGTTTGGCCATCATGTTGTCGCAATCATCGAACATGTCTTCCCAGCAAGTCATCTTGTTGAATTTGCCAGCCGCGTAGTTGGTAGAGAACACGGAGTCACGCTGCATGACAAGGACGCCAGTGGAGAACATTGTCATTGGATGGGTGTCACGAGGCATAGCACGCAGTACGTCGACAACGTAAGCAGGAAGCTGAGATTTCGCTTTCCAGGATTCAACAATTTCCAGGGTCTGCTCCATGGTCGGAACATCGCCGGTCATCAGCAGGTACCAGAAACCTTCCACGTAGGGATAATCACTGCCCGGAAATTTTGGCAAAGCTTCGAAAGTTTCAGGGATGGTCATGCCACGAAAGCGGATACCTTCAAAGGGATCCAGGTAAGAGATGTCCGTTACCAGGCTCTTGATGCCGCGGGCTCCCCCGATAGTCTGGGCAATAGTAACATCGCCGAGTTTAACATCGCCAAACTCTTTAACCAGACGGGTAGTCCGAGGACGATGCTCATCAATTTTCTTACGAAGAACTTCTTTCAGTGTCGACATACGCTCTCTCCTTTAGTGGAATGGAATGGTGGTGGGGAAATCCCACCAGAGTTAACTGTCCCTTGCTCTCAACAAACAATTTCTACATGACAAATCATCTCGCCGACAAATCTGAGCCAGTACGTTAAATCCGCACCGGGCTACCGGATAAATGCGGCGGGATGGAATGGAAAGGGGATCAAAGCCTGTAGGACTCCGCAAACCTTTAACTATTCTCATTTTCCAAATAATGTTCTAACAACTCCCCCCTAACCTGTCAAGTCGATTTTGTATACAGTATGCGATTTCTTTTTTTCCTGAATGACACCTTTTCATTTGCTTTCGTAATTCACCATGGTAATATGCTTAAAAATTAAGCATGATACAGGTTATGTCCCATCTATGAATATTGGCTCCCTGAAACTGGAAAACCCTATAATATCAGCGCCCATGGCAGGCATTTCCGACTTGCCCTACAGGCTTATAATGAAGCGCCACGGCGCTTCGCTGGTCATGAGCGAAATGATCAGTGCTAACGGCCTCTTTTTCAACGGCAAGGCGACCCGTGCGCTACTGAGCTCCCGACCAGAGGAGCACCCAGTAGGGATTCAACTGTTCGGCGACGATGCGGAACGTCTCGCAGAGGCAACGACCATGGTCGAAGAAGCTGGCGAGATGATTGATCTCAACCTCGGCTGTCCGGTGCGAAAAGTTATCAGAACAGGCGCTGGTGCGGCCTTACTCAAGGATCCCGTTAAAGTCGGCCGTATCATTGCCGCCGTGCGACGAGCGACATCTCGCCCCCTGACCGTCAAATTCCGTTCAGGCTGGGATCAAGATTCGATCAATTTTCTTGAAATTGGTCGAATCGCCGTCGCTGAAGGGGTAGATGCCGTCACCCTGCACCCACGCACTCGGGCCCAAATGTTTAGTGGAAAAGCGGATTGGGACCAAATTCGGCAGCTCAAAAAGGCTCTCCCTGTGCCGGTTATCGGCAGTGGCGATTTGTTCAGCGCCGAGACAGTCAAAACCATGTTTGATCAAACTGACTGCGATGCAGTAATGATCGGGCGCGGCGGCTACGGGAATCCATGGATCATTCGTCAGTCTCTAGAATTACTGGCAGGCCAGCCAATAACAAAGCCATCAATTGAAGAACGTTTCGCCACGGCGAGAATGCACCTCAACCTCAGCCTAGAGATTTTTGGCCCACACAAAACGCTAGGCCAGATGCGGAAACATCTCTGCTGGTACGTTCGTGGCATGGAAAACTCCGCCGACTTCAGATCCGGGATAAATCAAACACGAGACATTGCCGAAATGCGACAACACCTTGAGAACTTTTTCACCTATGCAAGCTGACCGGCACAACAAAACAAAAGAAGAGAAGGTTGAGGCATCGCCCCGCACCGACCCCAACCTTTACGCCATGATTCTGGAGAATATTGATCGGGCCGTGATCGCGTTCGACCAAGCAGGGCAGATTACGCTCTTCAACCCGGCAGCAGAAGCCTTTACCGGGCGCTCTTCCAAACAAGTTCTCGGCACCCATTTCCGCGATTTTTTTCATAATCAGGAGACGCTTCTTTACCTGGCAAAAGTTGCCATGGAGGACGGCCGTTCAATTACTGATGATGAGGGACTACTTCTGCTTCGAGACAATGCCGAACCACTACCAGTGAATGCTTATTCGGCACCAATTTATACCAATAGGGGAAAGCAAGACGGCGCAGTGATGATTATTCGCGATCTATCACGAATTAGGGAACTGGAGGGGACTTTACGACGAGCAGACCGCTTGTCGCTGCTGGGCACCCTGGCCGCCGGATTGGCTCACGAGATCAAGAATCCGTTGGGCGGGATCAAGGGCGCAGCCCAACTCCTTTCCAGGGAACTCGACGCAGAGCACGAGCTGGATGAATATACGCAGATCATGATCCGCGAGGTAGAGCGCATCAATACCATCATCAATGAGTTGATGGACCTCGGTAGCCCTCACCCGCCAACAATTGGAGCGGTCAATCTGGCCAAAGTCCTCGGTGACATTATCCTCCTGCAGAAAGAAGCGGCACGCAGCAAAAACATCACCTTTTTATTGCAACTCGACCCAAGCATTCCACCGATTCAGGGCGACGAGAACCTTTTGACCAGACTTTTCCTCAATTTGATCAAAAATGCGCGTGAATCGATAGAACGCGATGGTCAAGTCGCCATCGAGACCAGGATATCACCAAACTATCACCTCACCAGCCCGGGACAAAAATCTTCACCAATGGTCGACATCAAAGTCCGGGATACCGGTTGCGGGATTGCAGAAGAAGAGTTAGATCGTATTTTTACGCCCTATTTCACGACCAAGTCCAAAGGAAGCGGCCTGGGTCTTGCGATTTCACAAAAAATCGTCGAAGACCACAACGGCTTCCTTAAGATTGAAAGTCTTCCAGAAACGGGCACCACAGTCACAGTTTCGTTACCACTACGACGTTAGTTTTCGTTTTTCAAGGAGAAACAGGCATGGCAATCAAGCGCATCCTCGTTGCCGATGACGAAGAAAGTATCCGTTGGGTTCTTTCTAAGGCTCTAACCAAACAAGGCTTCGAGGTCGACCTGGCGAGCAACGGTAAAGAAGCACTGCTTATGAGTCGGAAGCAGACCTACGATCTGGCTGTTCTTGACATCAAAATGCCCGGCCTGACGGGCCTGGAACTCCTGAGCAAGTTTCAGGAAGAGTGCCCCGCTGCGCTGGTAGTTATCATGACTGCAGAATCGTCAATGAAGAACGCCGTCGAAGCGATGAAGCGCGGTGCCTACGACTATTTAACCAAGCCTTTCGACCTGGATGCTCTGGATGCCATCATTTACAAGGCCCAAAAAGCGGCTGATGTTTCCGCCGAGATGTCTTTACTTAAGCAGGAGGTCAAGGAACATTACCTTCTTGAACGAACCATCATCGGCCACAGCCAGCCCATGCAACAAATCTATAAAGTTCTTGGCAAGGTCGCCCCTTCGAATGTCACGGTTCTGGTCACGGGAGAAAGCGGTACCGGCAAAGAACTGATTGCCCGTGCGATTCATTACAACAGCGCGCGTCTCGGCAAACCATTTATTGCACTTAATTGCGCAGCCATTCCCGGAGAACTGTTGGAAAGCGAACTTTTCGGTCACGAAAAAGGAGCATTCACCGGCGCCACGGAACGTAAAATCGGCAAGTTCGAACAAGCCAAAGACGGTACCCTCTTTCTCGACGAGATCGGCGACATGCCACTGGAGTTGCAAGCCAAAATGCTGCGAGTGCTGCAAGAGAAAGAAGTCACGCGCACCGGCGGTAGTGCCACTATCAAGGTCGATACCCGCATCGTTGCCGCAACCAACCAGGATCTGAAAGAAAAAGTTCAGAAACGAGAATTTCGCGAAGATCTCTACTATCGTCTCAACGTTGTCCCCATGGAACTGCCGCCGCTTCGTAAGCGGCGTGACGACATCCCTAAACTGGTTGACTACTTTTTGACCAAAGCCAACGAGGAGCACGGCACCCCTGCCACCGGAGTCACAAAAGAGGCCATGGAGCTGCTCTGCAACTACCAATGGCCAGGAAATGTTCGTGAGCTGGAAAACATCATACAACGTGCTGTGCTGCTATCACCGGACATCTTGCTCAGCCCGTCAGACTTCCCTGATCTGACGACGGATCAGAATCAGAGCAATGGGGCCTCGCTGGAAGGTCTGATCAGCCACAAGCTGCAAAGTTCTCTGGCCCAGATCGATTTGCAGGACATGGACAATCTTTACGAAATGGTTCTGCACCAGATGGAACGACCCTTGATCAACATTGTGCTGCAGAAAACCCGTGGCAATCAGGTGAAAGCCGCCGAAGTGCTGGGGATAAACCGCAACACTCTGCGCAAAAAAATCCAGACACTCAAGATCACCACCAAGCGCGACTGAGCGAGTTCTTATTCACGGCAACTATGAGTGATCATCAGCCCCATAACATTTTACCCCGTCTGGCGATCATCGTCGCCATGACTCGCAACCGGGCGACCGGTAGCGAAAAAGGTCTGCCATGGGATATCCCGCAGGACCTGCAACTCTTCAAACAGCTCACCCACGGCAGCACAGTTATTATGGGCAGAAGAACTTATGAATCAATCGGACACCCGCTGCCGAACCGGCACAACATTGTCTTGAGTCGCCGACTGCAACGACTTCCAGACGTACAGGTCTGCAACGGGTTTATGACCGCACTGGGAGTCGCCTGGAGGCTTCAGAAGCCAATCTTCATCCTCGGTGGCAGTGAGGTCTTCCTTAAAGCGTTACCTATTGCCAATGAATTGCATATTTCGTGGATCAAGCAAGCCTACTCTGGGGACTGCTTTTTCCCGCCCTTTGATCTCTCAGAATGGTGTGTCTGTGCAAAACAAGACTATCTTGAGTTTCAATATGTTCACTACCGTCGTTATGCACCGGAATGAATCCTGACCTGGAGAAAACTCATAGTGACAAAACCAACAAAGGCGACCATTTTCAGGTCGCCTTTGTTGGTTTTAGCGTGTTCTGCAGCTTCAGATCAATGTCCACCTAAGTTTAACAGGGCCAGCGCAGCAAAAACAGCTGCGACTGTGGTAAACACATAAACAACACGAGCCGTAGAAATTAAATATTTCTTCATTTTGAGAATACCTCCAAGACGTTATATGAGCAAATGCTTGCAAACAGATCAAGGATAATATGCGACATATGTCAATACATGTCAACAATTAATTATATCAATTGCTGCATATTTATCCGGTCATAACCTTTATATTTTAAAGTGACATGGCTACCAGTAAAAACTGTTTGCAGTATCAGAAACGATAGTCAAAGTCTTGGCAAGATGAGTCGAAGGAGACTTTAAATCTGCTCAAAAAATCATTAAGGGTAGCCAGATATGGCCACCCTCAATGATATTATTGACTGCAATAATTGCCGGGCAAATCAGGGGCTGACGCTATCAGGCCCCCGCAGAAGCGGCCGAGGGTTTGGCCGGCCGGCCGGAAAAGTTCCGACGACGGGTATTCTTAGATGAACCCGAACCCGCCTTACCCGAGGAAGAAGTCCCCCGAGAAGGCTTGTTCGCCTGGGGACCCCGGTTGTTGCGGCGAGGTTGAACGTTCGTTGTTGGGCTTTCCGGGACAACCTCAAAACCTTCGATACAGCGGCGTTCGATCGAACGCCCGAGGGTCCGTTCGATAGCCCGTTCCATGGATCGATCCGCAGCGGTCACCAGAGTAAAAGCATCCCCGCTGCGAGCGGCGCGGCCAGTTCGGCCGATACGGTGAATATAGGCTTCAGTGGTATTCGGCATGTCAAAGTTAATGACGTGTGAGACTTTGCTGACATCTATGCCTCGGGCGGCAATATCGGTGGCGACCAGGATCTGAAAGCTACCATCACGAAAACCGTCAAGGGCGGCCTGTCGGCGATTTTGAGAAAGATTACCCTGTAGCGAAGCCGCCTTGAAACCGGTCTTGGAAAGTTTCTCCCCGAGCCGCTTGGCGCGGTGTTTGGTCCGGGTAAAGATCAACACCGACCCCGTCCCGGTCTGCGCCAGCAAAGCCAGCAGCAGATCAGTCTTGCGAGCTTCATTAACTGGGTAGAGCGCATGGCTGACAGTCTCTGCCGGTGCCACAAGGTCGATCTGAACAGTCTCAGGATCTCGTAGCACTTCTTTGGCTAGAGTACGGATTTCGACCGGCATAGTGGCAGAGAAGAGCAGCGTCTGGCGTTGTTGGGGCAGACTTTTAAGTAGGCGGCGAATGTCCGGTAGAAAGCCCATATCAAACATCTGATCAGCCTCATCAAGCACCAGCACGTCCAGACGGCTGAGGTCTATCGTCTTCTGCTTGATGTGGTCAAGCAATCGACCAGGACAGGCGACCACAATCTCGCTACCCCTTTTAAGACGAGCGATCTGCGGGTTGATACTGACCCCGCCGTAAACGGTGAGACTACGCAGACCGGTCTGTTCCGCCAAGCTGCTGATAGCAGCATGGATTTGCTCGGCCAGTTCGCGGGTGGGGGCAACGATCAGCGCACGCACATGACCACGACCGCCACTCATCAAGCGATGCAGGATTGGCAAAGCGAAAGCTGCGGTCTTACCGGTGCCGGTCTGAGCCAGGCCCATAACATCGCGCCCGGCCATAACCATCGGAATAGACTGGGCTTGAATCGGGGTCGGCTCAACATAGCCCGCAGCCGTAACTCCGGCGGCAACCTTCGGGTGAAAGTTAAATTTGGTGAACTCCATAAACTCCTTGATTTGAACACGTCTGAATTGAGGTGGGCCGTGGCAGGTAAGCGTGACATCGTCGACGGGCTCAGCGCTCTTTATCAGGCGCAAAAAAACGCCCCGAAACAGTCCGGGGCGTTACGATGGCTTCGTGTTGATCCTGGAACAGCATAAAGTTGCCAGGTGAATAAATCTAACCCTTAATGACAACTTGGCCATTATAGGTGCGTTGCCCGACCAATGTCAAGCTGACGCAGACTTGACGGTCAAGAAACCTTCGAACTTTAAAGGAAAGAGACACAAAAAAGCCGCCCATTTCTGGCCAGCTTCAAGCAACGTAATCATCATTACGCCTGGATTTACTCTCGAAGCGCGTATACTCTCCAAGAAAGGTCAACTGCTCAATTCCAAGCGGGCCGTTACGTTGCTTGCCGATAATCACCTCAGCGTCACGTTCGTGCCCTTCGTTGCAACTGTTATCTCGCTTTCTGCAGGCGTCGCAATAAACCGATTCGCGGTAAAGGAACATGATAACGTCAGCGTCCTGCTCAATAGCACCAGATTCACGTAAATCAGCAAGAATGGGCCGCTTGTCAGTACGGCTCTCCAAAGAACGGTTAAGCTGCGACAGCGCAATCACCGGCACATTCAGTTCCTTGGCCAGGGCCTTGAGCGAGCGGGAGATTTCCGAGATCTCCTGCTGGCGACTTTCAGTATTAGCTCCCGTCATCAGCTGCAGGTAATCAACCACGATCAAGCCAAGATTCTTTTCTGCCTTAAGCCGGCGAGACTTAGCGCGCACTTCCAGCACACTGATTGACGGAGTATCATCAATATAAATCGGCGCTTCGGCAATGATACCCGCAGCATTGACCAGGGTCGGGAATTCCGACTGAGCCAACTTGCCGGTACGAACCCGGCCAGCCTCAATGCGCGCCACCGAACATAGCAGACGTTGGACAAGCTGTTCTTTGCTCATCTCCAATGAAAAAACCGCGGCGGTAATCGGCTCGGAGGCATGCATCGCAGCATATTCGACCAGATTAAGGCAAAAGGCAGTTTTGCCCATGGAAGGGCGACCAGCAATAATAATCAGATCGCCGCCCTGCATGCCAGACGTCATATTGTCGAGATCAGTAAAACCTGTCGGAACACCGGTGATCTGCTCCTTTCGATCATAAAGCTTCTCGATGGTCTTGATCGTGTCCTTAACAATGTCTTTGGTCGAGAAGAAAGACGGCCGGGACTTCATGTTGGCGATTTTGAAAATCTCGCCTTCAGCCCAATCGAGTGAGGCCTCAACCGCACCACCCTCGTAACCCTTGGTGGCTATCTCCGTGGCGACCTTAATCAGCTCGCGAGAGATAGCCTTCTCTTTGACCAGTTTGCAGTAGTAGCTGATATTGGCTGCGGTTGGAACAAAGTCAACCAGAGTGGCAAGATAAGCGCTACCGCCAACCTCTTCCAGGGTACCATGTTCTTTCAGCATGGCAGTCAAGGTGACAAGATCGGCGGGTTCATTGCGATCAGACAAAGTAATCAGTGCAGAGAAGATTTTACCATGAGCAGCACGGTAGAAGTGATCAGGACGCAACACTTCCAAAGCCCGGTTAAGGGCTTCATTTTCGAGAAGGACCCCCCCCAGAACTGACATTTCAGCTTCCAGATTCTGTGGCGGCAGGCGATGTTCGGTGCGATCTGGCACGTTCGCCCTCAAAAGGCAGGCAGGGGCTTGTCCGACAGACAAGCCCCTGGAGTATTAATTATTACGATGACTATGCTTTCGCTTCTGCTGAAGAAGCAGCAGCAGCGGCAGCAGCGTCTTCTTCACTGATAACCGTCACTTTGATAATCGCGTTGACACCGGCGTTAAGCTTGATTTCGACATCATGCTCACCCAGAGTCTTGATCGGCTGCTCAAGTAAGATCTTGCGACGATCAAGCTCAACCCCCTTAGCGGCCAGAGCATCAGCAATTTCCATAGAGGTGACTGAACCGAACAGTTTGCCGTCTTCGCTGACTTTGTGTACGAAAGTACACTGAACCGCCTCAATCCGAGCCTTGACATCAGCCGCTTCCTGACTCAGCTTTTCAGCCTTGCGAGTGAGCTGACGCTTATGGTGCTCAAGTTCGTTCAGATTACGGGCACTCGCTTCCACAGCCAGCCCCTGAGGGACCAGATAGTTGCGACCATAGCCAGGCTTAACTTTAACGACGTCGCCAATGGCTCCTAGACCTTTTACATTTTCCGACAGAATAACATCCATCTTTTTATCCTCCAAAATCTTTATGATTCAGGTTCTTTTGGTTTGCGAAAATCAGCCCACAAGTCAAACACACCGACACCCGTGACCACCATGGGCAAAGGATTAACCAGCGTGACCAGCAGATAGCTGATCGCTCTGATGATCGGCGAAAAAGCCTTGCGGCGTAAAAAACAATCAATCACAGCCAAGCCCTGCAGGAAATAAACCGGCAGCAGGACCACTAACAGATTCAAGGCAAAGATTCCAAGCAAACCCTCGACAAATACAACCAGAAAGCCCGTTACAATCAACACCCAAACCAACGGCTCAGGAGCTTTCCATTCAGGGAAAGCCTTGCCAGGGACAGTATACCTGCCACGCGCAAAGACTGACAGCAGAAAAACCAGCCCAAGGAGCATCACACCGCTGACTGTTATTGCAATGCCGGGATAAGCCTTTTGCAGGAAAGCCGCCATATGATCAACTGCCAGACGAACCTCCTGACTTTGGTCAGCTGGCATGTCAACACCTGCGAACATCTCCTGCATCGTTGCCGTGGTCAGGGCAATCTCCTTACCAATCAGATCACCAGCCATCGCAATGGGGGACTGACCAGCAACAGCAGAAACGACAAACAGACCACAAAGGCTGGCAGCGACCATTGCCCAGAGTACGAAAACTGTGGCTCTATCCCAGGCGACCTTTCGATTCAGGAGCCATGGCAGAGCTACTCCGGGGAGACCAAACTGGAGCAGGTACATAAGTGCTGGCGTCTGACCACCCATCAGCAGGACCAGCAGCGCTGTTATAACAACAGTAACACCACCAGACACAGACCCGAAACGCATACCGACAAAAGCTGAAGGCAAAGGCGTAAAGAGATTCAAAACGACGGCAGCGAAGCCTAATACAGCAAAGCTTGCGAACAACATATACCCGGCTAAAGCACCGAGCAAAACATAAAGGCCCCGCGACTGCATCATTTTACGATCGCTATGACTAGCCTCTCTCGAGAGAGTGGCTTGCCGTGAAAGGCATCAACGCAATATTGCGAGCGCGCTTGATTGCTGCCGTCAGTTTACGCTGATGATCAGCACAGGTCCCGGAAATCCGCCGTGGGGTAATCTTGCCGCGCTCAGAAACAAAATAACGCAGGGAACGGATATCTTTATAGTCAATATTAACTTTTTTATCAGCGCAGAAACGGCAAACTTTGCGACGGCCATAACGCCGACGAGGTGCTGCGGAACGACTTCCTTCATATGCCATGATTATTACTCCTTCTTCATCGTTGTAGGTTGGTACGGAAGTTAAGCTTCTTCCGTCTTCTCATCGGCCGTAGCCTCAGTTTCAGCCGGTGCCTCAGCAGGAGCCTCGGTGGCTTCAACAGCCTCCGCAGTCGCCTCTTCAGAAGCTTCTTCCGGAACAACTTCAACAACAGGAGGAGCTTCGTAGCCACCCTCCAGAACAACTGTCTGGAATTTGATTATCTTTTCATCGATGCGCATGCGGCGCTCGTACTCGGCGACAACTGTTGGCTCGGCATCAAACACCACCAGGACAAAGCAGCCCTTGGTCTGTTTCTTAACAATGTATGCCAAGGTGCGGGTGCCCCAGACATCAACATTAAGGATTTCCGCACCTTGATCAGTCAAGACCGTCTTGAACTTGTCAATGATCGCAGTCTGGTCGTCACCGACAACTTCCGGGTGTACGATGAAGATTGATTCGTATGTTCGCATTAATAAACTCCTCTTGAGTTGTGAGCCCCGCCTTGGCGGAGCAAGGAGCGAAAGCATCCTGTATGCTTCCGTCTAAAGAACTTTGTTTTCTACCACACCCCGTATCGCGAGGCAACGGATTTTTGACATCAGGAAGACCGAATCCAGTTTGAAACGAATATCCAGTCGCCAGCCCAGCAATCCTGTTTGCAGAGCCCTAGACATTAAAGCGGAAATGCATAACATCGCCGTCTTTAACAGTGTATTCCTTACCCTCAAGGCGCATCAGTCCTTTTTCCTTGGCTCCTGACTCACCTTTGGCGGCAACGAAGTCTTCATAACCAATGACTTCGGCTCGGATAAAACCTTTTTCAAAGTCAGTATGGATCACGCCAGCTGCTTGAGGCGCACGCGCACCAGCACTAACAGTCCAAGCCCGTACTTCTTTCACTCCGGCAGTAAAATATGTAATCAAGCCGAGCAAAAGATAACCAGCATGAATCATCTGGGAGAGGCCTGACTCAGCAAGGCCAAGTTCGTTCAAAAACTCACCCTTTTCTTCCACGGGTAGTTCGGCAATCTCAGCTTCAATTTTACCGCAGATGATCACCAGCTCTGCACCCTCAACAGCGACATGTTCCTTGAGTCGAGCGACAAAAGGGTGCTCGCCATCAAGATCGTCCTCGGAGACGTTGGCGACGTATAGAACAGGCTTGGCGGTAATCAGACACAGTTCGCGCAGCAAATACCACTGATCATCAGTCAGATTGGTACTGCGCGCAGGTTGGCCACTATTAAGACATTCCTGGATCGTCTGAAGGAGAGCCAGCTCTTCCTGCATTTTCTTATCGCCACTTTTCGCCGGTTTACTGACACGATTGATGCGCTTCTCGACACTATCCATATCAGCCAGATTGAGCTCGGTCTGAATGACTTCAACATCACGCAACGGGTCAATGCTGCCATCGACATGAACAACATTGTCGTCATCGAAACAACGGACGATATGAGCAATGGCATCAACCTGGCGAATATGGCCGAGAAACTGGTTACCTAAGCCTTCACCACGACTCGCCCCCTTGACCAGACCGGCGATATCAACAAACTCCATGGTGGTGGGCAGAACCCGTTGGGGGTTGACAATACCAGAGAGAACATCGAGACGCTGGTCAGGAACTGAAACGATGCCAACATTCGGCTCAATGGTACAGAAGGGGTAGTTGGCAGCTTCCGCGCCAGCCGAGGTGATCGCATTAAAAATTGTCGACTTGCCAACATTGGGCAGGCCGACGATACCGCACTTGAATCCCATATTATCTCTATCCGCGTAAATAACGATAGCCGGGGCAAAAGCCCCGGCTATCGTTACAATCGTATTATGTCCGCCAGACCTAGGCCAGCAGAGGAGCAATCACCAGCGCAACAACACTCATCAACTTGATAAGAATGTTCATGGCCGGACCAGAGGTGTCCTTGAAGGGGTCGCCGACGGTATCGCCGATGACAGCAGCCTCATGAGCAGTGCCGCCCTTCTTTTCACCTTCAATTTTGCCTTGTTCGATGTACTTCTTGGCATTGTCCCAGGCACCGCCACCATTGGACATCATCAGCGCCAGGAGCACACCAGCAAGAGTTGCACCAGCGAGCATGCCGCCGAGGGATTCCTTGCCAAGCACAAAACCAACCAGTACGGGAGCAACAACGGCTACCATACCAGGCAGGATCATTTCACGGAGTGCGGCTTTAGCCGAAATATCGATACATTTCTGGGAATCAGGCTTAACACCTTTTTTGCCTTCGAGCAGACCCGGGATCTCACGGAACTGACGGCGAATTTCATCGACCATCGCGCCAGCAGCACGGCCAACGCTGGTCATAGTCAGTGCACCGATAAAGAAAGGCAGGGCACCACCGATAAAGAGACCGATAACAACCTTGGGGTCAATCAGATTGATTGTTTCGAGACCAACGGTTGTGGCATAAGCCGAGAAGAGCGCAAGAGCAGTCAAAGCGGCAGAACCGATGGCAAAGCCTTTACCAATAGCAGCAGTAGTATTGCCGATAGCATCGAGGCCGTCCGTAATTTCACGAACATCGGGACCGAGACCGGCCATTTCCGAAATTCCGCCAGCATTGTCAGCAATCGGGCCGTAAGCATCAACGGTCATAGTGACACCGACGGTGGCCAGCATACCAACAGCTGCGATACCGATACCGTAAAGTCCGGCAAAGTGATTAGCGACAAAAATCGAAACACAGATAATCAGAATCGGAATCGCAGTGGACTCAAGACCAACCGCAAGACCATGAATAATATTAGTCGCCGCACCAGTTTTACTGGCCTCAGCAATCCGCATAACCGGAGCATGAGCAGTATAGTATTCTGTAACCTGACCGATTGCGACACCAGCCAGAGTGCCGGCCAGAATCGCCCAGAAGACACCAGTGGTCAGACCAAGGTGGCCAATAAAGAAGAACGCAGCAATCAGGAAACCACCGGCAGCAACAAACGTGGTGTAGTGCAGGGCCTTGGCCGGATCCATCGACTTGAGAACTTTCATCGAACCAATACCGATGAAGGAGAAGACCAGGCCGATCATAGCCAGGCCGAGAGGCAACAGCATAGCAGCAGACTGAATAGATTTACCTGCTTCACTTAGCACCACTGCACCATTTTTGACTTCGCTGACAAGAGCAATGTCAGCACCACCCAAAGTCGCAATCAAAGAGGTGCTGGCTGCCGCTGAAATCGCGACAGTTGCGATAATCGAACCGACATAGGATTCAAAAATATCCGCACCCATGCCAGCAGTATCGCCAACACAGTCACCAACATTATCAGCAATAACACCTGGGTTACGAGGATCATCCTCAGGAATACCGGCTTCCAGTTTGCCGACCAAGTCAGAGCCGACGTCAGCAGCCTTGGTGTAGATACCACCACCAACACGGGCAAAGAGAGCAATTGAGGAAGCGCCCATGGCGAAACCGTTGATGTACTTGGAAGTAGCAGGGTCGCCGCCAAACATGATGTAAGCAATGCCGACGCCAACCAGGCCGAGGGAAGCCACGGCGAGACCCATAACGGCTCCACCGTTAAAGGAAACCTCAAGAGCCTTAGCCTGACCTGATGCGCGGGCAGCTTCCGTGGTTCTCACGTTAGCGCGAGTTGCTGCCTTCATGCCAATAAAGCCGCAGGTCATCGAGCAAAGGGCACCACCCAAGAAAGCAAAGGCGGTCTGATAGTTCATGCCCACTGCAATTAAGCAGAAGACAACAACAATGAAGATCGCCAGGACACGATACTCACGGCCAAGAAATGCCATCGCACCATTATAAATATCATCGCCGATCTCTTTCATTCTGTCGTTGCCGACAGGTTCAGCTTTGACCACATGATACAAGACAATGGCGATCACAAAACCAACGACACCGAGTATCGGTGCAAACATCTGCAGTTCCATCTTTTAATTCCTCTCTGTTTTCCGTTAAATTTAAGCGATTATACTTAGGTCAACACTTCCCGATTGTTATAATTGTTCATGGCTTCCTGAGCCCCTTTTTGCAAGAGCAACTCCAGAGCGTCGGCCGCCGTTTCAACATATTTTTCCAACTGGGCACGTTCCATTGCATTGAAGCGACTCAAGACGTGCCCGGAGACGTCGCCACCCATAGGCGGTCGGCCAACCCCCATTCGTAAACGGGCATAACCCGCTTCACCAAAGTCTTGGCAAATACTGCGAAGACCGTTGTGCCCGCCATGACCACCACCGAGCTTGATGCGCAGAAAACCAAAAGCCAAGTCAATCTCATCATGGACAACAATCAAATCCCCCGGCTCAACACCGAGGGATTGACAAGCAGGAGCCACACTCGCTCCACTGCGATTCATGAATGTCTGGGGCAACAGGATAGCTGCCTCTTCACCGGCCACGCGACCAACACCGTAAAAGCCCTGATAACCCTTGCGCTTCAGTGCTATACCAGCACGTTCTGCCAAACAGGTGGCGACAATAAAACCAATATTGTGACGTGTTTCAGCATATTGAATGCCCGGGTTGCCCAACCCAACGATCAGTTTCAAAAGCGCTCCACCTACTCTTCTTCAGCGGGCCCTTCTGCGACCACAGTCTCTTCTTCCTCGGCACCTTCCTCAACCTCTTCAGCCTTACGGCCAACAACGGTCAAGACGGTGTAGTTGACATCATGCTGGGACTCAACACCTTCCGGAAGGTCGACTTCGTCAATATGAACAACATCACTGATATTCAACTTGGTCACGTCGATTTCTATCGAAGTCGGGATATTCGTCGGCAGACAATTAAGCTCCAATTCATGACGAACCAACTGCAAAGAACCACCTTCGACTTCACCCTGAGACTTGCCAACTGGATGTACAGGCACCATGACAGAAAGGGTTTTCTTCAGGTCAATCGCCAGGAAGTCGACATGCTTGGGAGTACGACGGATCGCATCAATCTGCATATCCTTGAGGATAACGACCAAACCATCAAACGGGCCATCGCCCTTCAAGGTAATCAGAGTATTCCATCCCGCGTCAGTGGCAACGGACTGCTGCAGGGCCTTAGGATCCAGACGAAGGCTGAGCGGATCAATACCCTTGCCATAAACTACAGCCGGCACCAAGCCCTCGCGACGGACCTTGCGCGAGCCGCCTTTTCCCATCCGGACTCGCGGTTCTACGTTAAGTACCGATTTGGCCATTTATTCAATCCTCCATCTAAAGCTTTAAGGTTAATTAGTTTCCGTTTGGAAACCTCGTAGCATCCAACTTGTGGTTCAAGAGGAATACAAATTTTACTGTATAGTCCCAGCCGATCAAACGAAGAGTGAGCTGACCGATTCGTCACCATGGATGCGGCGGATTGATTCCGCCAGCAACTCTGCGACTGAGATAATACGTAGTCGGGGACAAGCTTCAAGCTTCCCTTCCGACGGAACGGTATTACTTACCAGAACTTCCTTCAACTCACTGTTATTGATTCTTTCCAGAGCGGGCCCGGAGAGTACCGCGTGAGTCGCCGTGGCATAAATATCGCCAGCACCGTGCTTCTTCAAAGCAGCGGCCGCCTGGCAGAGAGTTCCAGCAGTATCGATCATGTCATCGACAATAATACAGGTCTGTCCATTAACGTCACCGATGATATGCATAACTTCGGATACGTTTGGACCGCTGCGACGTTTGTCAATAATGGCCAACCCAGCATCAAGCCTCTTGGCAAAAGCCCGAGCGCGCTCAGTACCACCGGCATCTGGAGAAACGACGACGAGTCGCTCCTGAAAACGCGCTTTAACATCCTCGAGGATAACCGGGGCTGCATAAAGGTGGTCAACCGGGATATTGAAGAACCCCTGAATCTGCCCTGCATGCAAATCGACACAAAGAACCCGATGGGCACCTGCGGTAGTGATCAAGTCAGCGACCAGTTTGCTGGTGATCGGAGTTCGTGGCGCAACCTTGCGATCTTGACGAGCGTAACCAAAGTAAGGGATGACGGCGGTAATCCGTGCCGCCGAAGCTCGCTTCAAGGCATCAATCATCACCAGTAGCTCTATCAGGTTCTCGTTGGCGGGTTGACAGGTAGGCTGTACCACGAAAACGTCGCGACCGCGTACATTCTCGTCAATCTCCACCATGATTTCACCATCGGAGAAGGTCTTGACTATTGCTTTGGCCAAGGGAACGGAAAGGTGGCTACAAATCTCCTGAGCTAGGGCAGGATTGGCGTTTCCGGTAAAGATCTTCAGTTCTTTGAGCACAATTTCACACGCTGCCTGGAAATTTCAAGTCATGAAAATATGACCTGAGAATCAAAATAACTATTCTTTTTAACGACCTTGCAACAGAACAACTCAGTGCAAAGCACCTTTACAAAAAGTGGCAGGGGCGACAGGGATCGAACCTGTGAATGCTGGAATCAAAATCCAGTGCCTTACCGCTTGGCGACGCCCCTTTAAATCCATCTTGTGACTCATGATCCTACAGAGGGCTGGCAACCCTGACCCACCAGCCCGTTTCCCCGCCATATGATCGCGCTGCCTGTTCTGCGACGTGCCGTTCGGGAAACACACCGAACACCGTTGCTCCACTACCAGACATCAGAGCACAACAGGCTCCATCAGCAATCAGGCGCTCCTTGATTGAAGTGATCACAGGATAGCGTTGACAGGTCACGGCCTCAAGATCGTTATGTAGAAGACGCACGAGACCGTTCGTTCCCACGGGAAACTCCGGGATTCTAGCGGTTGCCCCGGAGCGTGTCAACCCCAAATTTTGGAAGGCCCACGCCGTCGAAACGGCAATACCAGGATTGACGAGAACAAACCAGACCGGGGGCAAACCGGGCCAAGGCTGCAAACGCTCTCCCACGCCGGTCGCCCAGGCGGTGCGGCCGAAAATAAAAAAGGGCACATCGGCACCAATACGCACACCAAGATCCATTAATTCGCTACGCGACAACCCCGTACTCAACATCTCGTTCAAAGCCAACAGCACCGCAGCTGCGTCAGATGAACCACCACCCAAACCCGCAGCAACGGGGATCTTCTTGTCGATAGAAATTGACACAGCGGCTTCCGTACCAACATGTTTCAACAGCAATCGTGCCGCCCTACTGGCAATATTCTCACCGTCTGCGGGCAGCTCCAGACTTGGGCAGCGTACAGTCACCCCATTGCCAATCGACAGCTCAATTTCGATCCGGTCACAAAGATCAACCCGCTGCATCAGCATAGCCAAATCGTGGTAACCATCAGAACGCTTACCTAGGACATGCAGACAAAAATTAATTTTTGCGGGCGCATAAATGCAACGCTTCATAAATTAGACCTATCAAATCTATACATACAATCTTGGACAATTCTCAATTAGGCAACATCCTCCCGGTTGCGTCAAGTCCATTCTGTAACAAAACGAGCATAAGCGATAAAGCCCTACAATCCCGTTCAGCCAAAAACACCAAAAACCGTTCTATCGATCCATCCCCCCAGTGAGCAAGGTGGCCAAAATTCGCCAAATTACATCAATTCCCGCCATATTCTGACCAGGTATATTCCCTGAAAAGCAGTGAGTAACCTTGCAATTCCAGAGCTTTGTGCTTAAGTGTAACGTGACCAAACAGCTTTATAGGTATGGCACCTTCCTTGCTTAGATATGTATATTACCGCGTAAATCAAGCAGCATTCACCCCATAATCGGTAACCCCCAACAAAGGAGACAACAAAAGATGAAAACAGCAACCCGTATCATTTCGATGGTCAGCGCTCTGGCCCTGGTCGCAGTTCTCGCCCTACCGAACATGGCCTCGGCTGAAAAAATCCGCCTCGGATTTGGCGGCGGTCCCGAAGGTGGAACTTTTCAGTACTTCTCCAACGGCATTGCTTCCCGTCTCTCCAAGATGCAGGCGAATCTTGAAGTTTCCAACATGGCTTCGGCTGGCTCAGTTGAAAACGCTCGCCGCGTCAACTCCGGTGAGATCGACTTTGGCATCTCCTACTCTGGTGACACCTACCTGGCACGCAATGGTCGCCTGACAAACGATAACAACAAATATCCCAACATTTACGCCATGGCTTTCCTCTATGGTGCCCCAGCTCACCTGATCGTTCTTGAGAAGAGTGGTATCAACTCGGTTGCCGACCTTAAAGGCAAGCGCATCGCAGTTGGCGGCGCGGGCTCCGGTGCAGCAGCAGCAGCCCAGCGTTATTTCGGAGCTATCGGCCTCTGGGACAACATGAATGTTGAATTTATCGGCTACAGCAAAGCCGCTGCAGCTATCGGTGATGGCCTGATCGACGCGATGTGGGTTTTTGCAGGGTTCCCTAACAGCTCGGTTATTCAAGCTGCCGCCAGCAACAAGATCAAGATCCTGTCCACTTGGGATGCAGGTGAAAAAGGTGGTGCTTTCGAGCAATACCCCTTCTATGCCAAACTTACTATCCCGGCCGGCACCTACAGTGGCGTTGACTATGATGTCATGTCTTTCCAAGATTCTGCCCTTTGGGTCGCCAGTAAAGACGTTGCCCCAGAGCATGTCTACAACGCTCTGGCCAACATCTACACCAAAGAAGGACTTTCCTACATGGTCAAGGTTAAGAGCACAGCGAAATCCATGTCGGTTCAAAGTGCCCTTACAGGAATCGTGACTCCAGTTCATCCAGGCGCCCAGAAGTTCTGGAAAGAGCAAGGTCTCACCCTGACACCAGCCCAAGCAGGCATGTAATCAACTCACCCTTACCTCTGGAGAAGCGGAGCCGAAAGGCTCCGCTTCTCTAACATTGGCCAAGCAAACAACCGCTGATAACGAGCATAACGCCCTTACTCCATATCCAGGCAGGTACCAGTATGGCTGAAGAACTTCAAGAAGACCTCAAGACCCTTTCTCCCGAGGAACAGGAAAAACTCAAAAAGTTGATGGAGAAGGATGCCAAGTCCTACCGCTCTCCATCCGGACTGTTCAAATGGCTGGTTGCCGCTCTCGGTGCGGGCATGGTCCTTTTCTATTTCTACACGGCTGGACTGGCCGCAGTTGCGACCCAGTATCATCGCGGGGTCTACGTCTTTGTGACTTTTGTTCTGGTCTTCCTGCTCTACCCGGCGGGCAAGATGTCTATGCGCATTCCGCTTTCAGTAATACTTGGTGGCATCCTGTCATGCGCCGCCAAAGGACTCATCTTTTCCGAATCGATCGACACCTTTCATACCGAGTTGACGAACGGTAATCTCGCCGTCATTGGGCCAATCGTTCTGGGAGCACTCATTATCGGGGCCGCGCTAACCTTAGCCGACAACATGTTAATGAAAAAATGGCCGCAAAACCCAACGCTCTCGGACATCCTGTACGCTCTGGTCTCGGTAGCAGTCGTTTACTACTGGATACACGAGTTCGAAGTCCTTAATTACCGGGCTGGCGCGGAAACCCATCTTGACGCAATGGTCAGTATCGTTGGCATCATCATTTCCCTTGAAGTCTGTCGCCGAGTCCTCGGCTGGTCGATGACCTTTATCGGCATCGCCATGTTCCTTTACGGTTATCTTGGGCCGATGTTCCCAGAGGTTATTGCACATCGCGGCTTTGGCATTGAAAGACTTTGCACCGCACTTTACATTACAACCAACGGGGTTTTCGGGGTCATGGCCAACGTGCTGGCAACCTACGTTATCCTGTTTATCTTCTTTGGTGCCTTCCTGCACAAATCTGGTGCTGGAAAGTTTTTCATCGACTTCCCTCTGGCCCTAGCTGGCCGAAGCACCGGCGGCCCGGCAAAAGTTGCCGTTATCGCTTCAGCCTTCTTCGGCTCGGTTTCCGGCAGCGCCATTGCCAACACGGTTTCCACCGGAGCCTTCACCATTCCACTCATGAAACGGGCCGGATTCAAACCCCATGTTGCCGGAGCCATTGAGCCTTCCGCTTCAATCGGTGGAATGTTCCTACCTCCGGTTATGGGCGCCGGTGGCTTCCTGATGGCCGAACTCACTGAAATGTCATATGCCTACATCATGATGATTGCCATCTTTCCGGCATTGCTCTACTTCTTCTCGGTGTTCTGCATGATTCATTTTGAAGCCAAGAAGCAAGGGATCAAAGGGATCGATGACGATGAATTTCCGCACTGGAAAGAAGTCTTAAAAAAACAGTGGTATTACTCCCTGCCGTTACTCATCATCACGGTCCTCATGATCATAGGAAAATCCCCTGGGATGGCTGCTTTCTGGTCTGCATTGTCATGTATTGTCGTAAGCTGGGTGAGGCAGGACAGGAAAGTCTCGTTCAAGGACAGATTGATTTTTGCACCGATTACGATCCTGTTTATTATGGTTGTTATTCTAGGTTATATCGAGCTTCCAGTTAAAGAATTGTTCGGGTTTAAAATCCAATTTTTCATTACTTTACTGGCAACAATATGGTGCCTGTTGATAAGTGCTCTCCGTAAAGACATTGCAATGGATTTGAAAGGCATATGGGAGGCGATCCTGACCGGCGCCAACAACACCCTGATCATCGGCGCAACCCTCGGAGTCATCGGCATCATTGTCGGCACCATCTCTCTGACCGGAGTCGGGCTCAAATTCTCTGACATCATCATCTCCCTGGCAAACGGCAATCTACTCGCAGCCATATTTCTGGTCGCGCTTGCCTCGTTGGTCCTCGGCATGGGCGTTCCGGTCACTGCAGCCTACCTGATTACTGCCGTGCTGGCTGTCCCACCACTTATGGATATGGGTGTGCCGTTGATCTGCGCCCACATGATCGTCTACTGGTTCAGCCAGGACTCAAACATCACGCCGCCGGTCTGTGTGGCGGCCTACGCCGGAGCTGCGATCGCCGGTTCGGACCCGTGGAAGACCGGCTGGACCGCATTCAAGTTTGCTAAACTGCTATATGTCATGCCGATCCTCTTTGCGTTCACTCCGGCAATCCTGTTCCAGCCGCACACGGCGAATGTCAAGATTCCGACCCTTGCCGACGACTTGCCCTTTGCAACGGTCTTGTCAGTTGAAGTCAAAGAAGGGGAAAGTTTTATAGCAGGTGACGTCGTTGCAAAAATCATGGTCGGTGACGAGATTATTGATATCAAAGCGGAACGTGGTGGCAATATCAACGAAGTAAAAACCTTTGTTGGCGGCATGGTCAACCCTGGCGAAACCATCATTGAAGCTGTTGACCCTGCAACAGGGTGGCAGACAATCTCCTCTTTCTGGTCTGCATTCCTGGGCACTATTGCTTTCTCGGCAACCACCATGATGTTCTGGTTCCGGCGCACCACCATTCCGGAGTGGTTACTTTTAGCCGGCGGCACACTGTTCCTTTACTGGCCGACTTTGGTGTCAGATGGAATTGGCCTCGTTATGGTAGGCCTGGTAATTTTCATGCAAATCAAAAAGAACAAGAAAGAGTTCGGTTCGGCTATTGCACCAACATAAACAAAAGAGAGCCAATACGATGCTAAACATTACGAACATTCTGTTTGCGACCGACTTTTCTGACTCATCCCAGAAAGCTGCTGATTACGCCCTGATGCTGGCGAAGCTGACCGGGGCACACCTGCATGTACTGCACGTGATTAACGAACTGGACGAACATCAGCGCGTCATGATACCCAGGGAAGCGTTCCAAATTCTGGAAAAGGAAATTGAAGTGCAAGCGATCAAAGAGCTGGATCGTTTCTGCAAGGGACCAGCAGAGACTCTGACCACAACCTCTTATGCTGTGGTCGGGGCCGCTTTTAAGAAAATCATCGAAACCGGAGAGAAAGTAAAGGCCGACCTGATCGTTATGGGAACTCACGGTCGAACCGGAATGGAACACGTGATTGTTGGCAGTACCGCAGAGCGAGTGGTCCGGCGTTCAACAATTCCGGTGCTCACGGTTCGTAGCGAAGAGTAAAAGAGTGGGGCAACTCAACAAAAAAGGCGGAGCCGATGGCTCCGCCTTTTTTGTTTTCTGGTGAATCGTTCGTGATCCACAAACATACCCAAAACATCAAGCTTCGTCAAAAGAGGTTCCGGCAATCAAAGTTACAGGTGCTTCCAAATAACTTTTCAGTGAATCAAGAAATTCCGCGGCATCGGCACCGTCAAGGATGCGGTGGTCGGCAGAAAGGGTCAACCGGACCATCGGTGCGACCACCAGCTCCCCATGCTCATCAACGACAACCTCTCCTTTGACTGTCCCCACCGCAAGAGCAGCCGCCTGCGGCGGAGTAATAATCGCACTGAAGGATTCTACCCCGAGCATCCCCATATTAGAGATGGTAAAAGTTCCATCCTCTTGATCAGAATCGTCAAGTTTGCCAAGGTGAGCTTTCTCTGCAAGTTCAGCGGCTTTTCGGCTAAACTCCTTCAGTGACCACAATTTCACATCCTTAATAACCGGGTAATAAAGCCCGCCCTCGGTGGCGACTGCCATCGCCAGATTGAGTTGCGCTTGTTCCACGGCCTCACCATCGACCCAGTAACTGTTCACCCATGGATGCTCTTTGAGAGCGGCCGTGGTTGCGGCAAAAAGGAAATCGTTAATTGTCATCCCCAGATCCTTACGAAAGCGAATCACATCGGTCATATCAACAGCGACAGACACATAAAAATGGGGAATACTCTTCCAACTCGCAACCATCTTTCGTTCAATCAGTCTGCGGATTCTTACGTTCGGCTTAGCCTTCGTATTTGCCCCTGATACAAGCTCAACTCCAGTTATCTTCTCAGACATAATTCACATCCTTTCAGGTCAACAAGCAGATGATCCTATCGAAATAGCTCCCACGGCGGGTGAGCATACAGGCCAAAGCATGGATAATCCAGCACCCACTCCGGTATTGTACACAAGTCACCCAGAAATTTCGACACATCAAAAGCTGACAACATGACCTTGCATTTAAAACACAAAGAGCCCAAGGTTAAACCCTGGGCCCTTTATCAGTATATTTATAAATATACCCGTTAACGACTAACCGAGAAATACGTTGTGATTACGGGCACGGTTGGCAAGAATCGTTGGATCGACCACTTCGCCACAAGAACAACATTTCCAAGCATCAAAAGCACGGACAAAATCATAATACTTCTCAGCATACATACGGCCTCTACACTTGGGACACTTCATCTCTCTTCCTCCTTATGGCATTTAAAAGATAGTCATCAGACCATTGTTTTTAACTGTATAAGTAGGTATTACACGAGACGTGCCAAAGTATAATCAATATTATGAAAACTTAGACGCGGCCAATCTTGCGTTAAAATAGTTTCGCAAAAACAGCTAAGTACAACCCTTAAAAAAACTCGGCCCAGGCTTTAATCCTTTTCGGGCCGATCCCCCGGACGCGCTCCATTGCTTTTAAATGTTCAAAATCGCCATTACTTTGACGGTTTTCTTCGATACGTTTGGCCAATACAGGGCCAATGCCCGGCAGGATCCGCCAATCAATAAGGGTCATCCGATCTGGATGCAGCTTAATCCCGAGTGTCAAGCGGTGGGATGCGGGCATCCAACTCCTTTGCACAGAGGCCTTTTCTGTGACTTTGCCCACGACTTTCAGTAATTCGCCAGAGCGTAAGGCCTCCCCACAAACCTTCTGATCAAGAATATCCACTGGCAGCGACATACCCGTCAATCTAATGACGTCCCGGAGGGACGCACCGTCAGATAATTGATACACCCCCGACGGTGCTGCGTCCCCAGCCAGTTCAACATAGAGAAAAGTCTGATCCTTTATCAAAAAAAACGGGAGGTCTTCCTCAATGGAAGCCTCCCGGCTGAACAACATTCCGAGAAAAGCGACCATCATCAGAGCAAAGAGAACTGACGGTGGTCGCGAAAACGGACTATTTTTCATTATCCCGCATCAACTTGTACTGCAACGCATCAACCAGCGCATGATAAGAAGCGTCAATAATATTGTCGCTGACCCCCACTGTCCCCCAACGGCCGTTGAGATCACCGGACTCTATCAACACCCTGGTGACTGAAGCCGTGCCCTTGCCTGCAGGCAGAACCCGCACTTTGTAGTCAAACAGCTTCATCTCTTTCAGTTGCGGGTAAAACTGCTCAAGGGCCTTACGGAGCGCATTATCCAGAGCATTGACCGGGCCACTCCCTTCTGCAGCTGTGTGCTCAATCTTGCCGCCGACCTTGACCCGAACCGTCGCCTCTGACGTCGGCATTTCATCTTCGTGCCGTTTAGTATCGATGACACGGAAGCCGATCACCGAAAAGAAATTTTTCAAGTCACCCAAGGCACGGCGCATCAGCAGCTCAAAAGAAGCTTCCGCACCCTCAAACTGAAAACCCTGATTTTCAAGATTCTTGATATCTTCAAGAATTTCCAAAGTGACGGGATCCTTGCTGTCCAGATTAACGTTAAATTGCTCAGCCTTGGCTAAGATATTAGAACGTCCGGACAAATCGGAGATAAGAATACGTGTCGTGTTGCCAACTTTTTCCGGCCGCAAATGTTCATAGGTTTCAGGATGACGCTGGATTGCCGAAACATGAACTCCGCCTTTGTGGGCAAAAGCCGAGTTACCAACATAAGGCTGATGCTTATTTGGTACCAGGTTCGCAAGTTCATAGATATAGCGCGAAGTGATTCGTATACTCTGCAACTGCTCGTCGGAGACACACTCTCGAGCCATCTTCAACCTGAGAGCAGGAATGATGGAACAAAGGTTAGCGTTACCACAACGCTCGCCGAAACCGTTGATCGTGCCCTGAACATGCACAACCCCATTTTCTACCGCAATCAGCGAGTTCGCCACCGCGCACTCGCTATCATTATGAGCATGGATACCGAGCGGGGTTTTGATGTGTTGTTTGACCACCTGAATACTTGCGGCAACTTCATGTGGCAAGGTACCACCATTAGTGTCGCACAAAACGATGCAGTCCACTCCGGCCTTTTGCGCAGCTTCAAGAGTCTTGATGGCATATTCAGGATTCGCCTTGTAGCCATCAAAAAAATGTTCGGCATCGTAGATAACTTCGGGAACATTCTCCTTCAGATAAGCCAGTGAATCGTAAATTAATTCGAGGTTCTCCTCCAGGCTGATGCGCAAGGCCTCACGCACATGAAAATCCCAACTTTTACCGAAGATTGTAACCGTATCAGGTTCGGCCTGAACCAGGGTCTGAATATTATTATCTTGGGCAGGGGTCGTTTTAGCCCGCCGGGTCGAACCAAAAGCAGCAATTTTGGCGTGGTTGAGGGTCACTTTCTTAATGTCTTGAAAGAAAGCAATATCCTTAGGGTTTGACCCCGGCCAACCGCCCTCAATGTAGTCGATGCCAAGCTCGTCAAGCTTCTGAGCGATACGGATTTTATCCGCAACCAGAAAGGAAACGTCTTCAGCCTGCGTACCATCACGTAAGGTTGTGTCGTATAGCCAGACTCTACTCATCAATCTTCTCCAAAGGCGGGTTATGGAAAAGGCGCTTACTCTTGAGTAAGCTGACCCTTATCAAGGCCGAAAGCCTCGTGCAGTACGCGTACGGCCAACTCGGTGTACTTATCGTCGATCACGCAGGACACCTTGATTTCACTTGTCGAGATCATCTGAATATTGACCCCCTCCGTAGAAAGGGTTGTAAACATCTTGCTGGCCACACCGGAGTGGGAGCGCATGCCGACGCCGACGATCGAGACTTTGGCGATCGACTCATTACTTTCAACCCCGGAAGCACCGACTTTGGACGCGGCCTCCTCGACAATCTTTAGGGCCTTTTTAAAATCGCTACGCGGCACAGTGAACGTCAGATCGGTAGACCCTTCATGAGAGACGTTCTGAATGATCATATCCACCGTGATATTCGCGTCAGAGAGGGGGGAAAAAAGTCGCGCCGCGATTCCAGGCTGATCAGGAACACGCAGCACGGAAATTTTTGCTTCGTCTTTATTGTATGTAACCCCTGAAACCAGGACTGTTTCCATATCAGAATCCTCCTTCATCACCAACGTTCCTGGATTGTCGTTCAGACTGGAGCGCACGTGAACCACGACATCATATTTTTTGGCAAATTCAACAGAACGAATCTGTAGTATCTTTGAACCGAGCGACGCCATTTCAAGCATCTCATCATAGGAAATCTTTTCCATCTTCGACGCTTCCGGCACGATTCTCGGATCCGTGGTGTAAACCCCATCGACATCTGTCAGAATTTCACAAACATCAGCTTTCAACGCCGCAGCTACGGCAACCGCCGAAGTATCGGAGCCACCGCGACCGAGCGTGGTAATATTGCCGTCGCGGTCGATGCCTTGAAACCCGGCAACGATTACAATCGTACCGCTGCGCAAATCTTCGTGGATATTGGCATCCTGAATTTCGTCGATACGAGCCTTTGTGTGCGCGTTGTCAGTATAAATCGGAATCTGCCAGCCAAGATAACTTTTGGCTTTATATCCCATCGACTGCAACACCATCGCCAGCAGAGCGACCGAAACCTGCTCTCCGGCAGCAACCAGAACGTCATATTCTCGTTCACTGGGGAACTCGCATATTTCTTCCGCCAAGGCCACCAATTTATTGGTCTCTCCGGCCATCGCAGAAACCACGACGACCATGTCATTGCCATCATCATAGGTACGAGCAACACGCCGGGCCACATTACGAATTTTCTCTATGGTTCCGACTGAAGTTCCACCGTATTTCTGTACAACCAGTGCCATCTAGGGTCGATCCTTTCTGACAGCCCCACCACATCGTAAAGCTGCCAACGCTGAGATATAGCTCATTAAAAACCAATTGTTCTTAATATCAGTATTCTTACTGCCCGTCAAAGGTTTTCACGGTGAAACAGGAGGGTTTTCTGAACCCTTACACCAGAAAGATTCGAGCTTCCCCAACAGTTCCCGTCCATGAAGATCAAATGCGGCAAAAGAGAATTTGCGACGAAACTCCGCATCGTACTTGATCGTGATCGACAGAGACGCGTCCATCCCATCTAACATCCGGTCCGCCCACTCGACCAGAGTCAAGCCGTCACTTTCAGCAAACTCATCGTAACCAATATCCGCGAGATCATCAACTATCGAGAGTCGATATAGATCAAAATGATAAAGAGGCATACGTCCCTGATGAACATTCAACAGGGTATAACTGGGGCTAGTCACCGGAGTCGAGGCAGAAACCCCCACCCCTCTGGCAACACCCTGCGCAAAGCAGGTTTTACCTGCGCCAAGCTCGCCGTTAAGCAGCAAGACCATCCCCGGCACGCAATACTCGCCAACCAATGTGCCCAAAGCAGCAGTTTGATCAGGCCCATCGGTTGTCACGTCCCAGGCTTTCACAACTAATCACCCATACTGCGGATAATATCAAGCCGAGCAATCACGCCAACCATTTTTTCGTTCTCAATCACCGGCACCAGATGGGCCTTATTATCCACCATCATGCTAGCCACAGATGACACCGGAGTCTCTGGGGTGCAGGTTAAAATTTCACGGGAACAGATCTCGCCAACCTTACGCGCCGTGACCTTACGGACTTCTTCAATGAACTTTTTAGGACTTTCGAGATAAATAACCCAATCAAAGAGGGAGATTACCGTGGGAATATGCAACGGCGTATCCTGTTCAACCAGATCCGTCTGGCTGACGATACCGATCAACTCTCCAGCGTCATCAACGACCGGCATGGCATTCACCTTCCGTTCAACAAACAGTTTAGCCAAGTCCTTGATTTCCATATCCTGGGGCACGGTGTGAACCCCGGTTGTCATGATGTCTTTAGCAATCAACATTCGACCCTCCTTACAGTCAGGGCCCGCCTTGCGGCAGGCAGTTCACGCATTATATCGGTAGCCATCAGACCAGCATCACCAGAGCAAGACAGCAGGCGATCAGCAGCCGAACCATGCAAATAAACCGCAAGGGTCGCTGCCGCTTCTGCGGTCAGTCCTTGAGCCAACAGACTGCCAATCAAACCCGTCAACACATCGCCCATGCCACCACTCGCCAACCCGGCATGACCACCAGCATTGACATGAACGCGTCCATCGGGACAGGCAATCAAGGTTCGGGCACCTTTAAGCACCAGAACGACCTGATGGCGAACAGCAAAATCTTTGGCGACAGAAAAGCGGTCAGACTGAATCTCTTCGATCGAAAGACCACACAGGCGGGCCATCTCGCCAGGATGGGGAGTCAATACAGTCTCTCGTCCTTGACGGTGCCGCAAGACCTCAAGATGACCGGACAGGGCTGTCAAGCCGTCGGCATCAATAACTATCGGCAACTCAGCATCCTGCACCAAATGACAGACCAGCGCCTGGGCCTCTTCGCTGAGGCCAAGACCGGGGCCAAGCGCCAGTGCCTGTTTATCAGCGAGCAACGAGGAAACCTGTTCGCGGGCCTGAAGGCTGACCTCTCCATCAAAATCAGCCAGAGGCACTGTCATGACCTCAACCAAGCGGGTCGCAACCACCGACTGAACACTTTTGGGGCAGGCCAAAGTCACAAGTCCGGCCCCCCCACGCAAACCAGACTCGGCGGCCATGATGGCCGCGCCACTTTTACCCAGCGACCCGGCCAGGACCAACAGATGACCAAACGTCCCCTTGTGTCCATCCTGATCACGATGCGGCACCAGAGCTTCGGCTTCGCAGCCATCAATCAGCAAGCAATCGGCCTGGGTCTGTTCAATGACAAACTGGGGGATACCTATATCGACTGTCACCAAGGCACCGACTTTCCCGGCGCCGGGGTAAGAGACCTGACCGATTTTTGGAAAAACGAACGAGACCGTTAAGTCTGCCGCAACACAATGGCCAAGAATCCTGCCATTAGATGCGTCAATGCCCGAGGGAATATCGACTGCAACCACAGGCATCAACTGATCATTGATCCAGTCAATGGCCACAGCATAATGGCCCCCAACGGGCTTTGACAAACCGGTTCCGAAGAGCGCATCAACGAGCACTCCCGATAGTTGGTTTGTCGACAACAGCTCTTCCAGCGACGCTTGATCAGGGGCAAAAAAAATTGTTCCACGGCACTTCTCGAGCGCTGCCAGATTGACGGCTGCATCACCCTTAACGGTATGGCGCTCTGCCAGCACCACCGTATTTACGAGCCAACCGTTGTCCAGCAGATGCCGAGCGATCACATAGCCGTCACCGCCATTATTGCCCCGACCCGCTAACACCAGTGCACCCAAAGGCTTCCGAGCGGCAAATCGTCGGGTAATTTCCTCAGCGACAGCGCGACCGGCGCTCTCCATCAAAACCACCCCGGGAATACCGAGATCTTCAATGGTCTGGCGATCAACGGCCTGCATCTGCGCTGCAGACAAAACTTTCATAGGCGCTCCATCACCACCGTAGCAACGGCATAGTCGCCTTCATGACTATAGGACAAGTGTACCACCTCCACCCCTTTTTCCTCAGCGAGTTCAGCGGCACGGCCACGCAGGATCAAATCAGGTCGTCCCAACTCGTCTCGAACCACCTCCATGTCCTGCCAGCTTAAACCTGCGCGCAAACCAAGGCCAAAAGCTTTCAGACACGCCTCCTTGGCAGCAAAACGTGCCGCAAGATAGGGTGATGGATCCTTTTTAGAAAAAGCATATTCGCGTTCGCCCGGAGTAAAAAGCCGCTCCAGAAGAGCGGCATTATTTTCCTCGACAAAGCGCCGGAATCGCCCAATTTTAGCTAAATCTGTTCCCAAACCGACAATTGACACGCTCAGGCTCCGTGAACCAGTTGCGCCATCTCTCGCACCGCCCGGTCCAATCCCACCAGAACCGCACGCGAGATGATACTATGACCAATATTGTACTCTTCGACGCCACCAAGAGCGATTACCGGTCGAATATTTCGATAATCCAGACCGTGACCAGCATTCACGCCCAAACCGAGCTTCTTACCGCCCCTAATCGCCTGTTCAAGCTTGTCCAGTTCAGCCGCCTGCTCCTTGCCAGTAGCATCACAATAGGTTCCGGTGTGAATTTCGACAAAATCAGCTTTAACCCGAGCACTAGCCTTTAACTGCTCTAGATCTGGATCGATAAAGAGACTAACGATGATCCCGGCCTGATGAACAAGTTCTATCTGCCGCGCCAGAGCCTGCTGGTGTTTAACTACGTCCAGCCCACCCTCGGTCGTCAATTCTTGCCTTTTTTCCGGCACCAGCGTTACATAGTCTGGCACCACTTTCAGGGCAATGGCAACCATCTCGTCGGTTGCTGCCATCTCCAGGTTGAGGTGGGTCTGCACAGTCCGCCTTAGCAACATAACATCGCGATCCTGGATATGTCGGCGATCTTCCCGCAGATGCACGGTAATACCGTCAGCGCCAGCCAATTCCGCCATAGCCGCAGCAGTCACCGGATCAGGTTCGCGCCCCCCACGAGACTGACGCAAGGTTGCGATATGATCAACATTCACTCCCAACTTCGCCATGATTATACTCCTGGCTCTTCTGCGCCAAGGTGTGACCGAACAGCATCGGCAATTTCATTGGCCATGAGCGTAATATCGTCCTGATCCTGTCCTTCGAGCATAATCCTCATTAACGGTTCGGTTCCAGAATAACGGATCAACACCCGCCCGTTATCTCCAAGACGGCCTTCGACATCAGCAATCACCTTACCGACTGCAGGCAATTCTTCAATACTACGTCGTTCGCTGACCCGCACATTAACCAGCACTTGGGGCAATGCGGTCATGACTGCAGCCAGTTCCGACAGCGGCTTACCACTCTTTTGCAGAATGGCCAAAACCTGCAGCGCCGAAATCATGCCATCTCCGGTCGTATTGTGTTCAAGAAAAATCATGTGGCCCGATTGCTCGCCACCAAACATATAGCCGTGACGTCGCATCTCCTCAACGACGTAACGATCGCCCACATCGGTCTTGACCACACGACCGCCGAGCTGCCGCAGAGCAATATCGAGGCCCATATTCGACATGACTGTCGCCACAACAGTTTTGTCTGGCAGAGCACCTTTTGCCAGCAGATCCTTGGCACAGATCGCCATAATATGATCACCATCGACCTCATTGCCATGCTCATCGACAAAGATACAACGGTCAGCATCTCCGTCAAGAGCAATGCCAAGATCAGCCTTATGTTCTCGCACAGCAGCAGCTATCACCTCAGGATAAGTCGAACCGCAGCCAGCATTGATATTGATTCCGTCAGGATGGACTCCATAAGCAATGACTTCAGCCCCGAGCTCCTCAAGTACGGCTGGCGCCACCCGATAAGCGGCGCCATGGGCACAATCGATAACGACCTTGAGACCAGTCAGGTCAAGTTCGCGGGGGAAGGTGTGCTTAAGATAAACAATATAGCGACCCACCGCATCATCAACGCGGAACGCCTTGCCTACATCGTCAGCCGTCGGTCGCAACGAATCCATCCGATCTGAAAAAATCAAATCTTCAATTTTCAATTCCAACTCGTCCGGAAGCTTAAAGCCGTCACGGGCAAAAAACTTGATGCCGTTATCATGGTAGGGGTTGTGTGATGCCGAAATCACAACCCCGGCGTCAGCACGCATTGATGCAGTGATAAAAGCGATCCCCGGTGTCGGCAGGGGACCGACCAACAAAACATCCACGCCCATAGAACAGATCCCTGCGGCGAGTGCATTTTCAATCATATACCCGGAAAGCCGGGTGTCTTTACCGATCACGATACGACTGCGACGATCTTTATGTTTAAACACATAGGCGGCTGCACGACCGAGCTGCATCGCCATTTCCGTCGTTATCGGATACATGTTAGCAATACCGCGTACGCCATCGGTGCCGAAAAGTTTCTTGGCCATTACTTGGATTCTTCTCCTTCTGCCGGTGACGACACATAATCCGGGTCAGGCCTTAAAGCGACCTGAACATCCACTGTTTTGTTTTCCTTCAGGTCGGTATAGTTGCCGACATAGCTAATCGCGACAGTTTGCGAAAAACTTTCCTGAACCCCCGTCAGGTCAACCCCCTCAGTGAAAACCTCAGAGACACCTTTCAATTCACTTTCCGCACCGGAGACCTGAACTCTGTTAGGTGCCACTCTGACCTCCGTCACCATGAAGCCAGGAGAAGGCTCACCGGCCAGAGCCACCCGCACAGGGACGTCCTTTTCACGAATATGCTCCAACTTGACGTCGACATAAGAAGGCGAAATCCGCGTAACCTTCAGGCCACTAGGGAGATTGAGGCTCTCATCCAAACGTTTAAAGGAGCTCACTCCGGCCTGAAGACCGAGTAGATCGACACTGAGGCTGATATCACCGGGACTGATATTCATCTGCAAGGTGCGAGGCCCGCTGATTCTGACAGAAACCGAGCTAGGCACTTCATTGGCGATCATCAGACCTTCCGGCAGGTTCTCATATTCGAGCGGCAGGATATGAGCAACCTCCATCCGGCCCTCCCCCATAACGAAAAACCAGAGGACCAGCGCAAAGGCCAGAGAAATCAGTTTGAGCACCCAGTTTTCAAAAAATTTGGCAGGCATAATCAAGTCTTCTTGCCACGCAGGCGACGCGGCTCGAGCAGGCGGCTGAGGACTTTCTTCAACGTTGTCATTTCAAGGTCACGAGTCATCTTGCCGCCAACCACAACCGAAACCCGACCGGTCTCCTCGGAAACGACAATCACCACGGCGTCAACCATTTCAGTCAGGCCGATGGCGGCCCGATGTCTGGTTCCCAACCGAGGACTGAGATCAGGATTCTGAGTTAAGGGCAGAAAACATCCGGCGCAGGTAATCCGGCCACGCTGAATAATCAGGGCACCATCGTGGATCGGCGAAGAGGTGTGAAAAATAGCATGGATCAGATCGCCGGAGGGTTTGGCATCAATCTCCACTCCGACCTCGAGAAAATCGTTGATACCCGTCTCCCGTTCAATCACCAGTAAAGCGCCCATTCTTTTCTGCGCCAAGGCAACGCAACCACGGCACAACTCATCAATCACCTTGGTCTCTTCGCGAAAGGAAAGATCAGCAAAAAACGGATTACGGCCAACGTGAATGAGAGCTCGGCGAATATCATGCTGAAACAGAACAACGATGACCAGAATGATCGAGGAGAGAAAGTTATCGAGAATCCAGTTAAGGGTAAAAAGGCCGCCAATCTGAGAAGCGACATAGATGATAAGTAGAACCGCCAAACCAACCAGCATCTGCACTGCCCGCGTCCCCTGGATCAGGAGCAGGATACGGTAGATGATAAACGCGACCAGCAGGATGTCGAGCAGATCCAGTAGCCAGCGGAAATTTGTCCACATCTCGAACATCTCGAACATCCCTCAGAATGGATCAGGTCGAGGCCCAATCTCGGCCCTGGCAGATTGCCCAGGACATCATCGCAGCATCACGTGCCGCAGCAACATCATGCACCCGGAACAGACGTGCACCGCTGGCAAACCCGAGAGCAACAGTCGCCAGAGTTCCGGCCAGCCGTTGACCGGGATCACCCTGACCAAGCACCTGCCCGATAAAACTTTTTCGCGAAGTCCCCAACAGTATGGGCCGTCCCAACGCTGACAACGCAGAGATTCGACGTAGCAGTTCAAGATTCCCGGCCACATCCTTACCGAAGCCAATCCCTGGATCAACCGCAACCTTGTCCGTCGAAATTCCGGCAGAAGCCGCAAGTTCGAGGCTTTGACGCAATGTAGAGCAAACCTCGGCAACGACATCGTCGTAAGCTGTGTCCTTCTGCATCTGATCCGGACGACCGCGGGTATGCATAACAACCAGACCAGCACCACTTGCGGCAACAGTCGCTGCCATCTCCGGATCGAAGTTGAGTCCGCTGATGTCGTTAACAAACTCTGCACCAGCAGAGACTGCAGACCGGGCGACAACACTCTTATTAGTATCAATAGAGAGGGGAAGCTCAAGTTCGCATTGCAGGGCTTCGATGACCGGGAGAACGCGATCGATCTCTTCCTGAGCTGAAATCTGGAGGGCTCCAGGACGCGTACTCTCGCCGCCAACATCAATCAGATCGGCCCCTTCAGCAGCCATACGGCGGGCTTGCGCCAACGCATGCTCAACGGTGCTATAAAGGCCACCGTCGGTGAACGAATCGGGCGTAACGTTTAGAATACCGACAATACACGGGCCACGCAGATCAAGGCGAACCGAACGGCCGTCCAGAAATTCGGGGAGTTCAGTCGCTTGAACCGCTAACCCTTTGGTCATTCTGCTTCGGTTACGGAAGGCGATTCAGCTGCTTTGGGCTCAGCGGCTTCTTCTGCCGGAACGTCTTCCGTACTGACTGCTTTCACAGGGGGCTCATCTTCAGATGCGTAGGGAGCAGCCACCGGCGCATCACCAAAGATTATCGTCCTGATCTCACTACCGTCCATATTCTCACGTTCCAACAAGGCTTCGCCGACATCGATCAGAGCCTCTTTATTTTTGGCAAGAATCTCGCGAGTCCGCGCATGGCAGGTTTCGACAATTTGACGGATTTCATCATCGATCGCCATGGCCGTGGCTTCACTGTAATTTTTGACATGACCGTAATCGCGACCGAGGAAGACCTCGCCTTCTTTCTCTCCGTAAGCCAACGGCCCGAGCTTATCGCTCATGCCCCACTCACAAACCATCTTGCGGGCAATGACCGTCGCCCTCTCAAGATCGTTCGAAGCGCCGCTGGTCACACTGTCGAAAACCAGTTCTTCAGCAACCCGGCCACCGAGCAAAGTACAGATTTTAATGTAAAGACCATCCTTGGTCTCATTGTATTTTTCTTCTGTGGGCAGGTACATGGTAACGCCCATGGCGCGACCGCGAGGGATAATCGAAACCTTATGTACCGGATCAGCACCGGGGATGTACATCGCCACCAAAGCATGGCCTGCCTCATGATAGGCGGTGACCTTCTTCTCTTCCTCTGTGATGACCATAGAGCGGCGTTCCGCGCCCATCATGACCTTATCCTTGGCTTTATCCAGGTCTCTCCCGGTCACAGAGTTCTTGTCGGCGCGTGCCGCCAGCAAGGCCGCCTCATTGACCAGATTCTCAAGATCGGCACCGGAGAACCCGGGCGTGCCCTTGGCCACCACCTCAAGATCGACATCATCATTCAAGGGGACCTTACGGGCATGCACCTGCAAAATTTTCAGGCGACCGCGCACATCAGGACGCGGCACCACCACCTGGCGATCAAAACGACCAGGACGCAGCAGCGCCGGATCGAGGACATCGGGACGGTTGGTCGCAGCAATCAGGATAACGCCCTCGTTCGACTCGAAGCCATCCATCTCGACCAGCAACTGGTTGAGAGTCTGCTCGCGTTCGTCATGGCCACCGCCCATACCGGCGCCGCGATGACGACCAACAGCATCGATTTCATCGATAAAGATAATACAAGGCGCGTTCTTCTTCCCCTGAACAAAAAGATCACGGACGCGACTGGCACCGACACCAACAAACATCTCGACGAAATCCGAACCGGAGATAGAAAAGAAAGGAACCCCGGCCTCACCCGCAATGGCCCGCCCCAGAAGCGTCTTACCAGTACCAGGAGCACCGACCAGCAAAACCCCCTTGGGAATACGCCCACCGAGACGGGAGAATTTTTTGGGGTCTTTCAAAAACGAGACGACTTCTTCAAGCTCATCTTTAGCTTCATCGATACCAGCAACATCATTAAAGGTGATCTTCGTTGAGGATTCGCTTAACAGCTTGGCTCGGCTCTTGCCAAAGTTCATGGCCTTGCCGCCGCCGGATTGCATCTGGCGCATAAAGAAAATCCAGACTGCGATTAAGAGTAAAATCGGCCCCCAGGACACCAGCAGGCTCATCCAGAAGCTGTTGGTTTCATCAGGCTGAGCTTCGATCGCAACCCCTTGATCACGTAGCATCCCGAACAGATCAGGATCATTCGGTGCATAGGTTTTGAATACTGAGCCGTCAGAATACTTGCCCTCAATATTCGACCCCTGAATCGTAACCTCAGTGACCGAGCCCTCTTCCAGAGCAGACAGGAAGGTGGTGTACGGCACCGGCTTCAGTTCACGGTTCTGCTGCGTCATCATATTGAACAGCATGATCATAACCAGTGAAATGACCAGCCAGAGTGCAAGATTTTTATAAAACTGATTCACGTTACCCCCTAAAAAATTGTTGTCTGAAAACACCAGGGAAATACGGTGTTTGGCAGCAAAAAAGCATTGAGAACTTTAACATAACAGACCTGCTTTCACAAGCCGATTATCGCGTTTCCAAAGGCTCGACCACCAAGCGCAGCACCGGGCTATCCAACCCGGCACGAGCCCCTTCGCAGCGACGCATCCCAATAACCCAAAGAACCACCTCATCCTTTATCAGCAGCAAGGAGGACTGTCGCTCTTCCCGGGACAGCTTGGCATCGACAAAGAGATCCTGAAGCTTCTTAGAGCCGGTCATACCAGACGGATGCAGACGGTCGCCATGCTGACAACGCCGCAAGAACAACGGGAAGGTCACTTCCTCAGCAGAGAATTCCACCGCGAGCAAGTCCTCGCCAGATGGAGTATCTGCAAGAGAGAGTGTGAGCTGTCGTCCGTCCGGCAAAGCATAGACACCTGGCCCCGGCAACATCAGTTCAAAGGGCACCGCCAACCCTGGAGGTTGCCTGCGCACCCAGAGCCGATCATAGCGACCAGCAACCCAAGCCCCCGGCAGGCTGATTTCTCCCTGAGGCGGTCCCTTACGGGCCAGATTAACGACATCGGCAACATGCCCGGCGGTAATGCCCCGCAAGTCACCGCGCACCTCCCGCAAGGCCGCTCTCACCAGACGCCCGACCAGAGCCGACGCCAGAGTAATCAGAAGCTTCCGATCCAGATAATACTCACCCTGGCTCACCTCGGCGCAACGCTTCAGTTCCACCGCAACCAGTTCAGACCAACAGTCATCATCGGACTGCATCTGCTCACACATCCCCACCAGTTGATTTTTAATATTGGGGTTAAAGGACTGTAGCAACGGCAACAGTTCATGGCGAATCCGGTTTCGAGTGAAGGCAACATCCAGGTTGGTTTCGTCTTCACGCCACGTCATCCCCTGCTCCCGCAAGTAGGCGTGGATCTCAATCCGACTAAATGGCAGCAATGGTCGGACGAAAACACCGTCCGTCATGCGCATCCCAGCAAGGCCCGTCGTTCCGGCACCACGCAACAGCCGCTGCAGCACAGTTTCGGCCTGATCATCAAGATGATGACCAAGCGCAATCAGAGAACAACCAACCTCGCGGGCCGTTGTCTGAAAAAACTCACGGCGCAGTACACGGGCAACCTCTTCCAGATTACCCTTCTGCTCACGCGCAACTGTAGCGACATCTCGACGTTCGGTCGTCAAAGGAAGAGACAGGTCGGCACAGAGGTTTCGAACGAACGCTGCATCCGCGACACTCGACGAGCGCAAAGCATGATCGAAATGCGCAACCTCCAAGGTCAGCTCATGGGGTTCGATAAGGCTGTGGAGCAATAACAGGAGGGCGACAGAATCAGCACCGCCGGAAACGGCGACCAAAAGGCAACAACCCGGGGCGATCGCCCCGGTTTCCAGAAGAGAGTTATGGAAACGACTTTGCAAAGACATCGACTTTCCAGGCCGAAGTGCAAAACCCCCTTCCGAACGATGGAAGAGGGTTTTGTCAACATGGTGGCGGTGCAGAGATTCGAACTCCGGACACTGCGGATATGAGCCGCATGCTCTAACCAACTGAGCTACACCGCCGAAAACCAGCAGGCCGCCAACAGGCGGCCACGTAATAATTTTGGTAGCGGGGGGAGGATTTGAACCTCCGACCTTCGGGTTATGAGCCCGACGAGCTACCTGACTGCTCCACCCCGCAACACGGATTTGGAATCTACCCGCAGACCCTCATCATGTCAAGGAAAAACGACCTTTTTAACGCTGCCTGACAAGAGACGACAAACGCTCTTTTTCCTTCAACAGGCCAGCCGCCTGATCAGCCGTCTGACGACTAGCGAATGGCCCCGCCAAAACTCGGTGCCAGACCCCCTTCTCACCGAGGTCAGCTCGCTCAGTAAAGGTCGTCAACTTATACTTTTTGAGTCGTTGTGCCAGTTTATTGGCATCTTCGTCCGTGCGAAAAGAAGCGATCTGCACCACGTAAGCTCCGGCAGGATCAGCTGGGAGCGCCACCGTTGGCTGAGGCAATGGCTGCGACGGCAAAGCAGCAGGGTTATTGGCAACTGCCGTCTGCAGCTGGACGTCCACAGGAGTCACCGCTTCCGGTGGGAGATTGATACCACTGCCGAGTGGCGCCTGGCTACCCTTTGGCAGGTTGTCGTAAAAAGTTAACCTTTCGGCTTCATTCGGCACAGCAACCGGAACGGGCTGCGGTGGCGGTGCAATCTGGGTCACCATCGGCAGCCGCGGCTTCGAGTGATCATCAGCAAAATCCGGCAGAGCCCCGCCCTTCTGACCGTACATAACACCCACGGCAAAACTGATACCGGCAACAGCCACGATCAGAGCCGCAATCAAGCCTAGCTGTTTACGTTCAATACGCCGTTGAGAACGTGTGGCTACGGGTTGCGCCATAGTTTACCTCTCCCAAAGCAAGAAATCACATCCGCTCCGGGGCATCAACCCCAAGCAGGTTCAAAGCATTCGCCAACACGATCCGCACACTCCTGATCAGATAAAGCCGCGACTGGCTGGTCGCAAGATCATCGACCAGAACACGCTGACGGTTATAATAACTGTGCAATTGAGCCGCCAACTCCTGCAGGTAATAAACAATCCGATGCGGCTCATAGTTACGGGCCGCACCAAGCACTGTTTCTGGATAGCGGGCCAGAAATTTGGCTAGCGCCAGTTCCTCGTCCAGAGTCAAAGTGGAGAGATCCGCTTGGCCCTGTTCGGGGATAGCAATCTTTTGCTCCACGGCATTGCGGCTAATACTACAGACTCTGGCGTGAGCGTACTGAACGTAGTATACGGGGTTGTCGTTACTCTGACGCTTGGCCAGCTCCAAATCAAAATCAAGCTGACTGTCGGCCCTCCGGGTTAAAAAGAAGAAGCGACAAGCGTCTTTGCCGACCTCCTCAATAACCTCGCGCAAGGTGATGAATTCACCAGAACGGGTACTCATGGCGACCGGCTCACCTTCGCGCAACAAACTAACCAGTTGCACCAGGATCACCTGCAGATCTTCCGGTGCACGGCCAAGACCAGCGACCACGGCTTTCAGCCGCGGGACATAGCCATGATGGTCCGCGCCCCACACGTCGATGACCGTTTCCAGTCCACGACCGAACTTTTCAAGGTGGTAAGCGACATCAGAGGCAAAATAGGTGGTCTCACCGTTAGAACGAACCAGCACGCGATCCTTGTCATCGCCAAAATCGGTAGTACGGAACCAAACGGCGCCGTCTTGTTCGTAGGTAAGGCCCTTCTCCGCCAGCAGCCTTAGCCCGGCGTCAACTTCGCCACGATCGAACAGGCCCTGTTCGCTGAACCAGTTGTCAAGCTTAACGCCAAAGGCTTCTAGGTCATCACGAATCCCTTCGAGAATACATCCGCCACCGTAGCGACCCAAAGCCTTAATTGCCTCTTCCTCGGGGATCTCCAGATAGCGACCAGCTTCAGCCTTAATGACTTCACGGGCCAGCTCAACCACATATTCACCCTGGTAGCAATCTTTTGGGAACTCGACTTGTACGTCTAACAGTTGGCGGTAACGCAGCAGCAGTGAGAGGCCCAGGGTTCGCATCTGATTGCCAGCATCATTGATATAATACTCACGCTGAACATCGTATCCTGCCGCGGCCAGCACGGCGGCAACGGCATCTCCGGTGGCGGCGCCCCGTCCATGGCCAATATGTAGCGGACCCGTAGGATTGGCGCTAACGAATTCAACCTGCACCTTGTGGCCCTGACCAAAAGTAGAGCGACCATAATCAGCACCCTTGAGAACGATTTCATCGAGCACCTCATACCAGCAGGAAGCGGCCAGAGTGAAGTTGATAAAGCCCGGCCCGGCGATCTCGACTCTCTCAAGAGAAGAACTCTCCGCCAAAGCGGCAATCAGCGCCTCAGCAATCTGCCGCGGCGCTTTCTTTTCGACGCGCGCCATGGTCATCGCCAGATTGGTGGAGAAATCGCCATGGTCGGGGTTGGCTGGAACTTCAATCTGCACTTCTGGAACGGTTCCAGAGTGCAGGGTTCCGGCGTCAAAGCAGGACTGCAGGGCAGCTTGAATCTGTTGTCTCAAACGATCCTTCATAGTGCTAAATCATCCTCCGCACCAGCAGGTTCACGGTGCGTCTGTTTCGCTTATTTAAGGCAAGCTCCCCGCTGCAATCCGGGCAGTTCTAGGTTACATTATTACCGGAGGAGGGCCGCGTTAATACGTTAGCGCACAAGGCACAGTTATGCCAAAACTGACGAGTAGCGTGGTCATTATTTTTAACTTGAAATCAACAGGAATACTGCGAATTTCAGCTTGAAAATCATCTTATGTTAGCGCCGCCTAGAGATAGTGTCAAGCATCGGCGCAACAGATAAAAAACCAGTGTCGGCAGGCACAACAAAGGCTCATTCCGGTCTTAGAAATGAGCCTTAAAGAGAGGTTTTACAAAACGGATTTCTAAGGTCAATGGGAAAACTGAAAAACCAGTTCGTCATCGCGCACCATCCCGAGTTCGGTTCGGGCAACGCGTTCGATATGATGCCGGTCGTTGCGCAAAGCCTCGATCTCATTACGCAGAGCATCGTTCTGGCGGTCAAGCGCATCTAACTTCAGCACCAGATCGGCCTTCTGCCCAGAGAACTGCAACATATGCACGATGCCTCGATCGCCAAAGAGCGCAAAACCGAGGACCAGAGCAATCAAGGCCAGTGGCCATAGATTTAGTCGCCCCCAATCAGGGCGTGAAGCTTGTGTAGGGCTTCCCGCCATACTGAACCTCTAAGAAAACTCAACCAGCAATACCGACACTAAAAACATTTAACCATTTGATAATTCCATCAAATTACATTAAAAATCAAGCCTTTTCGCAAAAGGGCTCAAGTAATCTCGCACAAAGACAAAAACAAAGCCCCGCTCTTTACAAGCCGGGGCTTTGTCATTAATCAAAAACCTACCATTCAGCAGGCATTTTGTTCAATGGTTAATCTACGACCAAAAAGGCTCTGAATTTCTCCAGTTTGCGTTCGCCTATGCCCTTTACTTCTGCCAACTGGTCCACATTTTTAAACGGCCCTTGTGCTTCACGATAAGCCACAATGCGCTCGGACAGTGCTGGCCCTACGCCAGGAAGAACCTGAAACTGTTCGGCTGTCGCCTGATTGATGTGAACCATGTCGATAGTGACGCTTGCAGCGACTTCATCACTGGCCAAAGCCGTAACGGGAACAAACCCGACGCTACAAGCCAACAGAACCAAAGCCATCATTACGAGATACTTTTTCATAACATTTCCCTCCATAACAAAAAACAATTAAAAGAACCCGATGCGGGCATAACATCCTGCAACCCCCCTAGATACACCTCCCTCCCGGACAAAAATTACCGCCCAACCCGGCTCACCATGAGCCCCATCGGATGGTTGGCAGATTAAAAAGGTGAAGAGCGACAGCCTTCACCGTAGAACGGACTGACACATATTAATGCTGCACAGTCCCAAAACCATTGCCGAACCCTTTATTACCACCAAGACCGGCAAGGACAAAGTTAACCATGACTTCTTGATCGTCAGAATCGTTCTCACGATACCGTTCACGATAGGTCAACAACAGACTCCAGCATCTGGCTCGATACTCGAGACCAACGACTTTTTCCAGCTCACGATTATCCCGGAAATCGTAACGATTTTCAACCCTGAGAAAGAGTGGGTCCAGCAAAGCCGTTTCCAGCCGCAACTGCATATAGTCGTTTGCGGTTACGTCAAAGTCCTCATCCCGATAGTTGTAATCAACCCCGACAGCATTGCCCCGCTCATCATGCAACGTTGCATTCAAAGTCAGGCGCCGAAACTCGGAATCACCATAGACCGGGATCAAGCTGTCTGCCTTAAAGCTGAAATATTTCGATGGCTGGAAACCAACTTCCATACGGAGATCCGAAAAAGGCTGATCATCACCGGAACGGTTGTTTCTGGCTTCATCAATATCGTAGTGCTGGGAGAGCCGCAGGTTAAGAAACTCGCGGTAGGAGGCCGTGCCATCACCATTGTCGTAGCGGCCAACCAGACGGTTCACCAGGGCATATTCGACACCGTTCTGCCGCTGGAGGCGGTCTTTCGGATCGAATGACGGCAGAGCCTCCTGATCCTCATCGGGCCTATAGAGATAGCTCACCTGCGGTTCAACGCTGTGTTGAATCCGTTGCATGCCCCAAAGCTCGAGATCAAAGCTTCGGCTCAGGCGGGTGGCCATGGTCAAGGTAAATTCCGGGATCGCCTTGTCCTCGCCGCCGGAATCAGCGTGATAAACCCGCTCGTAGAGGGCGACTTCCGGGACGATTTCTAACCAGGAGCCAGGCTTGAGCGCTGCCGCCAGCGATGGTCGCAGATACAACCGCTCGCCCTCTTCGCCTTGGTCGCGCTTGAAACGCGTAGCATAACTTTCCAGGCTGGCGTAAACAGGGCTATCGCCGAGGCGGTGGCGGGAAAGGCTCAGACTCGCCTCCGGCAGCCGTTGCAGCGTCTCGTCATTTCGAGCTTCCAGGTCTTTAATATAACGGGCAAAACCAACCAGGTTGAGCTTTTCCCAGTTACGTTGAAGCATCAGCGTTGAAACCGTTTTATCGCGATTGTAATCTTCAGCGATCTCGCCAAATTCTTCAAAAAAGAACTGATCTTCGGTGTACTCGACATCAGCGGCGATTTTCCAACCACCAGGCAGCCGTCCCCGGTGCTCCCAATCCAGGTAATATGTGTCAGGATATTCAGAGATGCCGTCAACGTGATAGTAAAGCGCCTTGCCGGTGTTTTCTAAGCCCAGCGCGTAACGATACTCAAGCCCCTTGCCGAGGCCTATTTCAGAGAGATAATCAAGGTAAACCGTTGCATCCATATTCCGGTCAATCACCTGGTACCAGGCCAGAGAGGTCCGCACCCCCTTATTGCTCGAGTAGCCAAACCAGGGCGCCAGCAGACCGGATTCGCGCTCTGTCTTGACGGGGAAAACCAGGTACGGGACATATAACAGCGGAATATCTTTGATGTGAAACCAGACATCTTTAGCTTGAGCGTAGGCACCCAGGGTCACATCCACTTCCCGGGCAGAGAACTTCCAGTCGGGGACATCACCGTCGCAGGTGGTAAAACTTCCGTTCTCAACGCGATACTGCGACTGACTGAGCTTTTCAATTTGCTCACCAGACAGGTGAAAATTTCCCTCATGCACCAAGACCCGGCCATTATCGATCTGGCCCTGTCCGGTCGCCAAATTATATTGCAGACTGTCTCCCCACGCTACGGTTGCAGCGTCACTCAGCTGAACCGAGCCTGTGGCCGCCGCATCCTGGGTTGCCGCCTGCCAGAGCAGATGTTGCGCTTTCAACTCCACATCGGCCTGATTCAGGACAACATCACCATGTGCGTCGTAACTATCATCCTCTGAGTTATAAGCCATCGAGTCTGCCACCAGAGCCACAGGAGCAGTGGGGTCGGCAGTCTCTGCCGGAGAGGCCGCGTCAGACGAGACTTCAACGACAACCTTTTCAGAGAGGAGCTCTGGTTCTGGCGGCAGCAGCGACGAGGTCGCTTTCTCCGCCAAGGGAAGGTCCGAAGACGGGTTAACTTCGGCACCGACAGCTTTACTCAGCGGCCCCAAGAACGTCAGACCGGCAATCAGCAACAAGCAAAACATGGCACCATAACAAGAACTTCGCATCAAACCACCCGTTCATAAGCACCTGGAGACACCAGGCAACAATCAATAAAAACCCGCGGCCTAAAACGCTACGGGAGCACCATCCTCAAGCAATTTTTGCCGTAAGGCCGCTACCAGGAAAAGAGAACCGCACACGACCACAGGCTCTGCACTTGAAGCCCCGACCATGGCTGCAGCAAAACCCTCAGACGCCGAAGCAAAAATTTCGACTGGCAGGCCGCAACCCTCAGCCCACGCCCCGATCTGCGCCGTCGAGACAGACACCGCATCAGGTACCGGCACAGCATATACCTGTTTAGCAACTTTTGACAATGGTTGCAAAGCATCTTCGGCAATACGCTCACCACTCAGGCCGACCACCAGTCGCACCTGAGAGAGGCTCTGCGCTTGCAGATAAGCGGCAAGACATGACGTTCCCGCCCGGTTGTGCGACACATCCAGAAGCAAAAGCCGCCCCTGCCCCCACCATTCAAGTCGACCAGGCCAGGAGACTGTCCGACCGGCAAGATGAAGGGCTTTATCACTGACCGGTAATCCCTGCGTCCGCAATTGCATAGCGGCAGCGACCGCCTGAGAGAAATTATCAAGTTGATGTTCGCCGAGCAGAGTGCAGCTCAAATTTGCCACAGAGTAACCAGGGCCGGAGACCTGAAGCTCGGCATGACTGCCTCTCCAACTGAAATCGTGGCCAGCCCTTTGTACCGGTGCCGACAGCTTGGCGGCCGTTGTTACGAGGATCTCCATCGCTTCCACTGATTGCCGACCAATAACAACCGGCACCCCGGGCTTGATGATACCGGCCTTCTCAGCGGCAATCAACGCCACACTTTCACCAAGGTGTTCACTGTGATCGTTGCTGACCGGGGTAATCAGACAAAGCTGCGGTTGCACAATATTAGTCGCATCCAGACGACCGCCGAGACCCGTCTCAATGACAGCAATATCAACCTGATTCCGCTTGAAAGCCAGCAGAGCCATGGCGGTGGTCGCCTCAAAAAAAGTCAGCGGAATACCCTCCGCAGCACGCCGAATGTCGGTAGCCAACCTTGCTGCAGAACCCCGGTCAATCGCGTTACCATTAATCCGGATGCGTTCCGTGAAACAGTGCAAATGGGGGGAGGTATAAAGACCGACCCGTAATCCCGAATGCATGAGAATTTCGGCCAGCATGGCACTGACCGAACCTTTGCCGTTGGTCCCGGCGACATGCACACAGGGTAGAGGCTCTTGCATCTCTGGCAAACACGCGATCAGACGATGCATGTTTGCCAGGCCAAGCTTGATGCCAAAACGCTGCAAGCCGTAAAGGTATTCGAGACTTGCGGGGAAATCCACAATCAGGCGGCAGGTGACTGTTTAGTGAAGATCTGTAGCACCTGGGTAAGCTTCTGTTTCATCTCCCGACGAGAAATAATCATGTCAACCATGCCGTGATCAAGCAGGTATTCAGAGCGCTGGAAACCTTCCGGCAACTGCTGGCGAATCGTCTGTTCAATAACCCGCGGCCCGGCAAAACCAATCAACGCCTTCGGTTCGGCGATATTAAGATCACCGAGCATAGAGAAACTGGCAGTGACTCCACCGGTGGTCGGATCGGTCAATACCGAGATAAAGGGGATTCCGGCTTTCTTGAGCTTGGCCAAAGCAGCACTGCTTTTGGCCATCTGCATCAGAGACAGGATACTCTCTTGCATCCTGGCACCACCGGAGGAAGAGAAGATCAACACCGGAGCCTGCTTTTCCAGACCAAGCTCGATTGCTCGCGTCACCTTCTCGCCAACCACCGACCCCATGCTGCCACCAAGAAAACCGAAATCAAAAACGGCGACAACAATCTCCATGCCGTTCATCAACCCGGAACCAGTGACAACCGCTTCGCCACCGCCGTTCTTTTTGAGCGCAGCCTTTAGCCGATCGCTGTATTTTTTGGAATCCTTGAACTTCAGGAAATCGACTGATTTCATTTCAGGATCGGTCTCGACAAAGCTGCCCTCATCGATCACCAGAGCAATCCGCTCCCGGGCACTGATGCGGAAGTGGTAATCGCACTTGGGACAAACGTTGAGATTCCGTTCAATTTCCTTCGAATAGATAATCTCTTCGCAATTTTTGCATTTGGTCCAGAGACCTTCCGGCATCTGCACTTTTTTGTTTACTACCGGCGCAATCGGCGCCTTGGACTTTTTAAACCAAGCCATGATTAACCTCTCAATTCAGATAATTCTCTATTCAAAAACAAAAGCTTTCGTTACCTTCAAGAACCTGACAGCGCCCCTGAAAAAGTTCCAGTTCATTGCAAATTTCTGCTAAGTACTGAGGCTTCATATGAAATATTTTGACCGGCAGATCCGGTTTGTCCAGTTTGACCAATTCTTTTTGCAGCAGTGACGGCGTCAGGTGGCCAGTCGCCAGAGCCAAGGGCTCCATCCGATCAGGAAAAGACGTCTCGACGAAAAGAGCAGCCAAACCCCGAGCCCGATTGCCAAGAGTCCAGATAGCATCGGTTGTCGTCGTATCGCCAGAGAAGAGAATCGACGTCTCTCCACGACTCAACAAATACCCAACAGCGAAAACAGTATGGTTGGTCGGGGCCCATTCCACCAGCAGATCACCAACCTGCGTCTTCTGCCCGGCGGGCAGCGGACAAAATTCCATCACCGGAAAACCGCCGATGCTGACCTGAGTCAAATCCGGCCAAATTTTATCATTAAACAAGTTCTCGCGTAGTGTCGTCAACACCTCTTCGGGAGCCCATACGCACAAGGGCGAACGACGTTGCGCCATAACGTTATCAGCCAAAAAGGCCAGATCGTAAACGTGATCAAGGTGGGCATGACTAATCAGGACATGATCGATAGCCACCTGTTCTGCAACGCTCAACATTGCGGTAATGCCGCCAGCATCAACCACCACGTTGTCGTTAACCAGCAGACAACTGGTTTGATGACCGGGAATCCGCGATCCGTAGCTACCCAGGACTCTGACGTTCACTGCATCACACTTTCCATTAAGGGCAAGATTGAATCGCCATTTTGAGTTTCCGTACAAAACTTTTAACTTCATCAAGCAAGTGCGGCGTCGCACCGAACTCTGCAATCAGCTTGACCAGAGCACTGCCGACCACAACCGCATCAGCGATTTCAGCGACCTGCCTGGCATCGTCCGGAGAGGAGACACCAAAGCCCACCGCAACCGGAACCGAGCTCAGTTGCTGCAAGCTATGGACTGAAGAGGTAATGGCCGCAGCGTCGACCTGTTGAGTACCGGTCACGCCGGTCATCGATACATAGTACAAAAAGCCTTCACCAGCAGAGGCCAGACGCGCGCTACGGTCTGCGCCAGTGGTCGGTGCCAGCAGAGTGATCAGATCAATCCCGTGCTGGCGGAGGGCCGGGTGCAACTCTTCGGCCTCTTCCGGCGGCAAATCGACCAACAACAAGCCATCCACCCCCGCCTCGGCAGCATCCCGAGCGAAAGACTCTACACCATAACAGAATACCGGGTTGTAGTAACCCATCAGGACAATCGGCACATTGCTGTGCTGACGAACCCTGGCGATCATGGCCAACACCTTGCGCAAGGTCGTCCCGGCAGCCAGAGCGCGTTCCGAAGCCAGCTGGATGGTCGGTCCATCAGCCATTGGATCGGAGAAAGGGAACCCGAGTTCAATCAGGTCCACTCCGGCCTCAACCAGCGCGTGAACAATCTTTTCGCTGGTTGCAAGATCTGGGTCACCGGCGGTCACAAACGTGATCAGGGCCTTTTCGCCGCGCTGTTTAATAGTATTAAGGGTACTGGTAATATTCGACATGTGATTCAACATCTTTCCATAACGAGTGATAGGAACAAACGTGGCAACATCAAGCGTTTTCTCTCTCTAGCAGAGACTTTATCTGAACCAGAAAATCGCGGAACAACTCTGGCGTCATACGTCCTGTCTGCACATTATAACGGCTGGTATGATAACAACCAACCAGCCACAAGCCGTTCGACAGCCGATGCGCACCACCGTGAGTAAAAGGCAGATCACTCAGTCGCTTGATAAGGCCCTGAGCCTGGAACAATCGCAGCAGGCTGGTAAAAGCACCATGACCCAAAGCGATAAGCACCTGCAAGTTCTCCAACGCCACCAGTTCAGTTGCAAGGTATGGGCGACAGGCCGCAAACTCGTCAGCATTCGGCCGGTTCTCTGGTGGCAAGCACTTGACCGCGTTGGTAATATAGAGTCCCTTTAAACGCAGGCCATCGTCAAGAGCAGTCGCCTCCGACTGATTGGAAAACCCCGCCTCGCGCAATAACGGGTACATAAAAGCACCGGCACCGTCACCGGTAAAGGGCCGACCGGTACGATTGGCCCCGTGTGCTCCGGGAGCCAAGCCGACCAGACAAACCTGAGCTTGCAGGTCACCAAAGCCATTGACCGGAGCATTATGATACTCAGCCCGACACCGGCCCTTGGCCGGGGGCAATTGTTGCATAAAATGCTGCAACCGCTCACAACGCACACAGCCGTCTAATCCATCCAAGGCGATTCGCGGCATGGGCTTAACTTCTCGTCGGTTTTGCTCCGCGACTGACCGGACGTCGGCGACGGGGTGCAGGCCGAGCCTTGTCGCCACCGGCGCGTTTCTCTGGAACGGGCGATTTCTTATGTTTGACGCCACGTTTATAATCGTGGCAGAGGTCTTCGTCTTGAGGCACAGTACTCGGAATTTTCTGGCCGATATACTCTTCGATATCAGGCAGGAAGAAAGCCAGGTCTTCATCAGCAAAGCTGATCGACTTGCCACCGGCTCCGGCACGAGCCGTGCGCCCGATACGATGAACGTAGTCTTCGGCCTCTTGGGGCAGATCATAGTTGATAACGTGGGTCACCCCGTCGATATGCAGCCCACGTGAAGCAACATCGGTCGCCACCAGAAAGTTCAGCTTACCCGCTTTAAATTCCTCGAGAATACTCATCCGGCGCTTCTGCGGGACATCCCCGGACAGAATCGCCACTTTGAAATCGTTCTGTTGCAATCGCCCGGAGAGATGCTCTCCTTCGCGCTTGGTGTTGATAAAGACCAGGACCCTGACTTCCTCCGTCTCCTTCTTGAGCAGACCGAGCAACAAGGGGAACTTTTCGCGCCGTGCAACATGATAGACGATCTGTTCGACCCGTTCCGCCGTTACCTGTTCCGGTTCGATGCGCACCTTCTTGGGAAGATTCATGAACTCATAAGCCAGCTCCATGACCCGCGGCGACAAGGTCGCCGAAAAAAGCATGGTCTGGCGTTTTTCATAAGTCGGCAGCTTGCGCAGAATATAACGCAGATCGCGGATAAACCCCATATCAAACATCCGGTCGGCCTCATCGATGACCAGAGCTTCGACATTTTTCATCGAAAAGACTTTTTGCTTTTCGTAATCGATCAAACGACCCGGAGTCGCGACAATGATATCCACCCCGTCCTGCAGAGCGCGCCGCTGCTTTTCATAATCAACCCCACCAAAAATCGGCTGCACCTTGAACGGACAGGCAGAACCAAGACCGTAGGCATCGTCAGTAATTTGCACCACCAGTTCGCGAGTCGGCGCTAAAATCAGTGCTCGCGGGCCCCGCTTCGGTGTTTCGGTTGAACGCAACAGGCGGGTAAAAAGCGCAATTAAAAACGCCGCCGTCTTCCCCGTTCCGGTTTGAGCCTGAGCCGCGACATCATTTCCCTGCAACGCTAAAGGAATTGACTCCTCTTGCACCGGAGTCAGGTCAACGAAGCCAACCTTCTCAATACCGCGTAAAACTTCATTGGGAATATCTAGTTCATTGAATTTCATTCAGCATGACTGGATCACAGGGGCATAGCCGTGAAAAACTCATTTTCTTCCTGGCTCTCATCCCGTGTTCCGTGTCCCTATGTTTACTTTAGAGTTCGACGCTCATAGCTTCAGCGACGGTGTGAATATCCTTATCACCTCGACCAGAAAGACAGACCAGCACAATAGCATCCGTCGCGAGTTCCGGGGCGAGTTTCAGAACATGAGCAATAGCATGAGCACTCTCAAGCGCCGGAATAATTCCTTCCATTTCGGTCAAAAGCCGAAAGGCCGCCAAGGCCTCATCATCGGTAATCGAAACATATTCCGCACGACCTAGATCATGCAGAAGAGCATGCTCAGGACCGACGCCCGGGTAGTCTAGCCCGGCCGAGATCGAATGGGCGTGCTGAATCTGGCCATCGTCATCTTGCAGCAGATAGGTTTTGTTGCCGTGCAAAACCCCGACCTTGCCAGCAGTGATGCTCGCGGCATGCTTGTCGGTATCAACCCCAAGACCGGCGGCCTCGACCCCGATCAGACGAACTGAGCTGTCTTCGACAAAAGGATAAAACAGGCCCATGGCATTGGAACCGCCGCCAATGCAAGCCAAGGCGACATCAGGAAGCCGCCCCTCTGCTTCAAGCATCTGCGCTCGGGCTTCTCGGCCGATAACCGACTGAAAGTCTCGAACCATCTGCGGATACGGATGCGGGCCAGCCACTGTGCCGATCACATAAAAGGTATCACGCACGTTGGTTACCCAGTAACGCATCGCTTCATTCATGGCATCTTTGAGCGTGGCGGTACCGCAGGTCACCTCGTGGACACGGGCACCAAGCAACTTCATGCGAAAGACATTCAGACTCTGACGCCTGATATCCTCGGTCCCCATAAAAACGTCGCATTCCATACCAAAGAGTGCGGCAACGGTGGCGGTCGCAACGCCATGCTGTCCAGCACCGGTCTCGGCAATCACCTTCTTCTTGCCCATGCGACGGGCCAGCAGAATCTGTCCGACCGTGTTGTTGACCTTGTGGGCACCGGTATGATTCAGATCTTCCCGCTTCAAATAGACTTTAGCACCACCCAGATGCGCAGTGAGTCTCTCGGCGAAATACAGCGGACTTGGCCGACCGACATAATTTTTCAGGTAAGCGTCAAACTCAGCATGAAAAGACGGATCACTCTGGCACTTGCTATATTCTTCCTGCAGTTCCAACAGGGCAGGCATCAGGGTTTCGGCAACATAACGACCGCCAAACTGACCGAAATGCCCACGGGAATCAGGCTGTTGATACATAACTTAAAAGGCCTCCTTGGCCATACGGATAAACCGCGCTACTTTTTCCGGGTCTTTCTTCCCAGGGGTTTTTTCTACCCCGCTTGACACATCGACTCCATAGGGACGAACCTGGCGCACAGCCTCGGCAACATTTTCCGGGTTGAGACCTCCGGCCAGGATCACCCGATGCTGCGCAGCAATCGCTGCCGCCTGTTCCCAGTCACAACAGTGACCGGTACCACCAAATTGGTCAGGGACATACGCATCCAGCAGCAGAGCGGCAACCGAGTACGAAGCAAAAAGTTCATCCGGCATCGTCTCCTTCAAGCGCAGGGCTTTGATGACCCGACAGGAAGGATAACAACACTGGTTCGGTTCTTCATCGCCATGCAATTGCACCGTGTCCAACCCGCAGAAATCGACCATCTCACAGATTCGCGCCGGCTGCTCGTTGACAAACAGGCCGACCGTCGTCACTAGAGGCGGCAGCTCGGCAATAATCTTTCTGGCCCGATCCGGGTCAACGAAGCGGACGCTGCCCGGGTAGAAGACAAAGCCTAAGGCATCCGCACCGCATGCCGACGCGTCAAGCGCATCTTCAATATTGGTTATGCCGCAGATTTTCACCCGCGGCACACTGTAATTAAGCATCAATCAGCCAACCTTGGGCAAGTGCGACAACGATTCTTTGATGGCCGCTGCTGGATATTCATAATCCTCCAACTCATTGTTGAAGTAAGCATCATAAGCCGCCATATCGACATGGCCGAGCCCAAAACAACATTGTACCACGGTCTTGGAAAATGGGCCTTCGCTGAGGAGACTTTTAGCCTGCATGAGACACTGCCCTGACCTTGGTTGTTATCATATAACAGCTCATGCAATTAGTTCGTCGCGCCCTGCAGCTCACGCAGTTTGGCACCGATATCGTCTTCGCGCATTAACGCTTCACCAACCAGAATGCCCCTGGCTCCGGCCTGCTGTAAACGCAGGACATCAGCGCGCGAGGTGATTCCACTCTCGGCGACAACAAAATGCCCGCTGGGGATCAACGGCAGCAAGCGCTCGGTTGTCACCAGATCGGTCGCAAATGTCTGCAGATTGCGATTGTTAATGCCGATCAGTTCGCAGCCAGTGGCCAAAGCCAACTCCAGTTCCGGCTCGTCGTGTACTTCCAGCAGCACATCGAGATGGAGTTCGGCGGCCAGGGCTTGGTACTCTACCAACTGCCCGGCATCAAGCATGGCCGCGATCAGGAGGATTGCATCGGCACCGGCAAGCCGGGCTTCGTAAATCTGATAGGGGTCGCAGATAAAATCCTTGCGCAGTAACGGCAGGCTGACAACTTCGCGGATTTTACCAAGGTAGTCCAGATGGCCCATAAAAAAGTGCTCATCGGTCAACACCGACAAGCAGGTCGCACCATTTTCCTGGTAGGTTGCGGCAATCAGCAGAGGATCAAAGTCCGCCCGAATCACCCCTTTGCTGGGAGATCCTTTCTTGACCTCGGCAATCACAGCGGTTCTGCCCGCATCAGCCGTTGTGCGCAGAGCACGCAAAAAACCGCACGGTTGCGCTTCGAGTTCAGCAACGCCGGCCTCTATGGAAGCAAGAGAACGGCGACTCTTGGCCTGGGCCACTTCCTGCCGTTTATGTGCTGCAATTTTATCGAGTATCATAGGATCTCAGGTCTATCAAGGTGGTCATGACGAGCACTGACCGACTCAAGCATTGGTTAAGTTGATCAGAGCTTCGAGTTTGGCCATGGCCAGACCCTCATCGATCACACCACGGGCTCGATTGAGACCCGCTGCGACATCTTTGGCCACCCCGGCAGCGACCAAAGCATGGGCCGCATTCAATAAAACAACATCCCGTTTGGGCCCGAGGGCACCCGCAAGGACCGCTTTGACAATCGCTGCGTTTGCGGCGGCATCACCACCTTGCAGATCGGTCAGCTTGCAGCGACGCAGGCCAAAGTCTTCCGGCTCAATGGTCGAAAGAGTCACGGCCCCGTCACAGATTTCACCAACCCGCGTCGGACCGGTCAGCGTCACCTCATCCATACCATCCTGGCCATGAACAACAAAACCACGCTGACAGCCCAGTTTGGCCAGCACCTTGGCCATAACTTCAACCAGACTCTCAGCATAGACACCGAGCACCTGTCGATCGGCTCCGGCCGGGTTGGTCAAAGGGCCCAAGATATTAAAAATCGTGCGAATACCCAGCTCCCGGCGCGGTCCGATGGCATGTTTCATCGCACCATGCAGGGCCGGGGCAAAGAGGAAACCAATGCCGATCTCATTGATGCAGGTCTCAACCTGCTGCGGCGTCACATTCAGATTGACGCCTAGCGCTTCGAGCACATCGGCGCTGCCGCAGGCAGAGGAAATACTGCGATTGCCATGTTTGGCCACCTTGACGCCACAAGCTGCGACAACGAATGCAACGGTGGTGGAGATGTTGAAGCTTTTGGTGCCACTGCCACCGGTGCCACAAGTATCCAGAATTGTTTCCCGATCAAGGTTGATTTCTTCCCGATCGATATCAAGTGCCTTACCCACCCGAATCGGCGTCGCATGATCACGCATGACGCGCGCAGCACCGGTAATCTCTTCGATGGTCTCGCCCTTCATGCGCAGCGCGGTGATGAAAGCCCCGACCTGAGCCGGAGTGGCCTCGCCGCCCATAATCTGGTTCATCACCTCGATCATCTCGCCTTCGCTCAGATCCTGCAACAGAACAATTTTGCTAATCGCTGCCTTGATCATCTTTTCCTCCAGGGACCAGTGAGGCCTGGTGCTTGCAAGTTCCGCGTCCCTATATGGACGTCATCTGCAAAAAGTTTTTCAACATATCCATGCCAAAGACGGTCAGGATCGATTCCGGGTGAAACTGAACCCCCCAGACAGGCAGTTCCCGATGACGCATGCCCATGATTTCACCTTCTTCGGTCCGCGCCGTCACCTCGAAACATTCCGGCAAAGAAGCGCGCTCAACCAACAGAGAATGGTAACGGGTGGCATCAAAAGGATTGGGCAGCCCGGCAAAGAGCTCGCGGCCATCATGAAAAATCGGGCTGGTCTTGCCATGCATCAGGCGTTCGGCCCGCACGATCCGGCCACCATAGGCCTGGCCGATGGACTGATGGCCGAGGCAAACGCCAAGGATCGGCAGCTTTCCGGCGAAATGTTTAATGGCCGACACCGAGATCCCCGCTTCATTCGGCGTACAAGGACCTGGCGAGACAACCAAGCGTTGCGGGCGAAGTTCTTCGATCTCAGCCAGCGTAATCTTGTCATTCCGGTAAACGACGACCTCTTCACCCAGCTCGCGCAGGTATTGCACCAGGTTATAGGTAAACGAATCGTAGTTGTCGATCATCAGCAACATTTCAGTCTAACCCCCGTTGCGCAAGCTCAATGGCCAGTTTAACCCCCATCGCCTTGTTGACGGTTTCATCAAATTCTGCAGCGGGATCCGAATCGGCCACAATGCCAGCTCCGGCCTGCAGGTGAATTCGATTCTGATGAGCAACCAGAGTCCTGATCACAATGGCCAGGTCCATATTGCCGTCAAAAGAGATATAGCCGACCGCCCCGCCATAGATTTCACGGCGGACCGGTTCAAGTTCTTCAATAATCTCCATGGCCCGAATCTTCGGCGCGCCGCTCAAGGTTCCGGCCGGAAAGGTCGCCGAGAAGACATCGAGGGCGTCATGGCCGGGCAAGAGTCGCCCACTCACATTGGAAACGATATGCATCACATGCGAGTAGCGCTCAACCACCATTAACTCGTCGATCTGCACCGAACCGGTGACGCAAACCCGGCCGAGGTCATTGCGGCCGAGATCGACCAGCATAATATGCTCTGCCACCTCTTTGGGGTCGGCCAACAGCTCGGTTTCAAAGTGCTGGTCCTCATCAGGAGTCGCACCCCGTGGCCGGGTTCCGGCGATCGGGCGAACCTCAACATGATCCCCCTCCTTGCGGACGAGAACTTCGGGCGAGGAGCCGATGACGCGGGTTTCGTTGAACTGCAGATAGAACATATAGGGAGAGGGATTAATGGTCCGCAAGGCACGATAAACATCGAAAGGATCGGCATCGAGATCACCTGAAAACCTTTGCGAGAGAACCACCTGGATCACATCACCGGAACGCACGTAATCCTTGCAGCGTTCAACCGCGGCTTCGAAATCAGCACGACTGAAGTTGGATTGCAGCTCAGTGGTCGTGGCTGCGCCTTTACGCGCAGAACGCAGCGGTAAAGGCTTGCGCAACAGCGCGACCATGCCATCGATCCGTTTTACGGCTTCATCGTACAAAACCTCAGGATCATCACCGTCACGCAAATGGACATTACTGAGGACCTTGATCTTCTGCTGCATGTTATCGAAGATCAGCAGGGTCTCGGTAATCAGGAACCAGCTGTCATAGCAGCCGATCTCTGCCTCATTAAGTGCTGGCAGATCCTCGATATGGCGGACCATGTCATAGCCGAGATAGCCAACCGCGCCACCGAAAAAGCGGGGCAACTCTGGCAAGGCGACGGGCTGATAAGGAGAGAGGAATTCTTTTAATTCAAGCAGAGGATTGGTGGTTGAACCGGACTCGACCGGTACACCATTTTCGAGAATTTCGAAATGATCACCACGACATCTGAAGGCACGGCCGGAACCAAGACCGAGAAAGGAATAGCGTGCCCACTTCTCGCCACCGGCAATACTTTCCAGCAGAAAAGCACTTTTACGGTCGTCAATCTTGCAAAAAGCCGAAACCGGGGTTTCCATGTCGGCGAGGATTTCCCGATAGACCGGAATTAAGTTACCCTGACGGGTTAGATTTAGAAACTCTTCACGAGAAGGAGAATACATGACATTTCCTTATAGGATTAAGCGCGCTAATCTAGCATGAAGGCCGCAGAATGGCAAGAGAAGCAGGGGGGTGAGGTTCAATAAGTGGTTGACGCAAAACGGCTGACTTGATATGCATGCCGGTGTTTATCATTACGAACAGATGATCGTTTGACTCAGCCAACCTGCAGACCGAAGGAGAGAACATGATACGCGCAGCAAAACAGGACACAGTCAAGGTCCACTACAAAGGCACTTTAAGTGATGGCACAGTCTTCGATGAGTCCCCCGAGGACCGCCCACTGCACTTTATTATCGGACGGCAAGAAGTCATCCCCGGCTTTGAAGAAGCGGTTATGGGCATGAGCCAGGACGAAAGCAAGACGGTAACCATCCCCTGCGACAAAGCTTATGGGCAAACAAAACCAGAGCTGATCGAGCAAATTGACCGGAGTCTGATTGGCGACGAGGTTGAGCTTCAGGTTGGCGGTCAGCTGCAAATCACCAATGCAGACGGCAGTGTCCTCGCGGTCATGGTCCGGGAGATCACCGAGGATCAGGTGACTCTTGATGCGAACCACCCGCTGGCAGACAAAGAGCTGATATTTGAAATCAGAATGGTTGACGTCGATAAATACAAGAAACAAGAACCTCAGATGATGGGATCGTAATTCGCCAGGCTTAAGAATCTACAGCCTTATCACTCGAGAGTCGGGGGTACCGCGTCCAAAGGGCTCCTTACCCCCTTCCCCCCTTTATTCAACACATGGGCATAGATCATCGTCGTCTTGATATCCTTGTGCCCCAGCAGCTCCTGCACCGTGCGGATATCGTAGCCGTCCTCAAGGAGATGGGTGGCAAAACAGTGGCGAAACGTGTGCGGGCCGATCTTCTTGTTAATCCCGGCCTTGCGTACCGCCAACTTGACCGCCTTTTGAATCGCTGATTCATGCAGATGATGGCGGCGCCACTCAACACAATCTTCAAACTGAGAACGGCGAGCCGACGGGAAAACAAATTGCCACTGCCATTGACGATTGGACTTCGGATATTTGCGTTCCAACGCATGGGGTAAGAAGACACTGCCATACCCCTCTGCCAGGTCATTAATATGCTGTTGGCGCACATGATCAAGATGATGCTGCAATTGCGGCACCAGAGCTTCCGGCAGCATCGTTCGCCGATCCTGACCGCCTTTGCCGTGGCGAATCAACAACTCCCCACCATCAAAATCAATATCTTGCACCCGCAAACGCAATCCATCGAGCAGACGCAACCCGGCACCGTAAAGTAAACTTGCCACCAGACGCGGCGTACCGTCCATACCATTCAAGATTTTGAGCACATCAGGCCGATTCAAAACTACCGGCAAGCGTTTCGGTTTTTTAGCCCGAACTACATTCTCAAGAATCCCCATGTCCGTTTTCAAGACTTCTCGATACAAGAAGAGAATAGCGTTCAACGCCTGATTTTGTGTAGAAGCGGCAACGTCACGTTCTGTGGCCAGATAGCTCAGGAACCTGCCGACCTCATCAGCCCCCATTTCCACAGGATGCCTTTTGTCATGGTAAAGAATGAACTGCCTGATCCATGTTACATAGGCACTTTCGGTGCGACGGCTGTAGTGACGAGCACGGATGACGGACCGGACTTGGTCCAGTAGACGTGGTTTTTGCATATCCCCTCCAACAAAATTGACTAAATTTCATAACACCATCATAATGTATAAAATTTTTCATAAATTTTCCATAATTTATTGATTTTATTGCAGGTCTCACCTAACGACAAAATTTGTCACCCTCTAGCAAAGGCTTCGGGCAAGTCTCTGAAGAATTTGGCGGCTTTTCTAAAATGAATATTCACTCGCAGCAAATCATAAACGTTCGGAATGTCATGGTAATACCCTGTAAAGGCACACGCTTACATTGGGGTTATTATCACGACTTATTTCCGGCTATTTAGTAGTTAGCCCTAAAAACATATGTTTGAAACTGAAGTAAAAATTTACGAGGATCATCTCCATGTGGGGCGTAAGACTATCCCTTACACTGAAATTGTGGGCATTAAGACCTCACAGGATTTCCTGCGTCGCATAGCTCCCCACTACCCAACTATCACCCTTTATCTTTCAACTGGCCGAGGCTTGTACATTACCAACCAACAGCACAAGCTTGTGGATTCAGCATTTTATCAATTCAGCGAGTCAGATCGCTTTGCGAGCCTTAAAGAGTTTCTTGCGCAAAAATGCACAACTTCAGACAAGTTCTCTTCTTGGTTCAGTTGGCGTTTAATACTACCTATCGCGATAATTCAGCCGCTATTGTTTTGTGCATTTTGGCTGGCAGGTTATCCATTTCAACAGGCACATATTACTACGCTCCTGTTGAGTATTCTTTTTGTCATACCTGGCTTTATTTGGGAGAGGCGGGCCAGAAGGTCAGCAGCAGACGCAGTCTTGAGGGGCTAACCAAACGCTCAAGCGGACTGAATGGTACAGCGGTGGTTCGCGATAAGGTTTCTACAATATTGAAAGTGCACAGGGCAGCCGCTTAGCTCTGGCCGTTAGGCTGCAAAGAATAGATGAAATTTCTTAATTGCCCATATTGCAACAATGAAGCAACCACCATTTTTACTATTGGTGCCAATTTTGACGTTTTAAAAAACACAAAAACATGTGAGTTATGTGGTGAAAAAATTGCCTTCAAACCTATCTCTTTGGTTGCTGCACTTGTAATCTTATATGTCTTTGGTTTTTGTATTGTCGAAGTAATAAATGTATTATTCGCTGCCTTTCCACCTGACAACAGAAAAATTATCGGTTATGCATTAGTACCGCTAGCGTTGCCATGCGCTGCCATTTTTTCTTACGCTTTCCTTCCCTTTCTTTTCCATAAAATAGGGTTGTCATTTTTCAAAAAGAAGCAGCCTAACCAGAAAATGAAGGCGGACGGAAAATAGCTGTGTGCTCCTCGAAAAGCAAAATCAAATTGCGGTGGTAGGACGAACCTTATCGTCGCCGCCGCTTATCGCGAACCGTTATCTGGCTTTTAAATGAAGAAAATAGCATTGTTTTTTGAATGGCTAGCGCAAAGAGTCGAGCCATTGAAGTATGTTATCAGTCTTTTGTTGTTCGCCATCTTGGCGGCACTTGTTTATGTTCTGAGCACAGGCGGGG
>JAQYVY010000059.1 GCA_030145195.1 Desulfuromonadales bacterium
GTCAAACGCCTTAAACTCGGCGCCGCCCTTAGAAGCCAACACGTTGGTGATCGCTGCCGTCAGGGTCGTCTTGCCGTGGTCAACGTGACCGATTGTTCCGATGTTGACATGCGGTTTAGTCCGCTCAAATTTGGCTTTGGCCATCGTCGTCTCTCCCTATATTCGTTTTGGTATAAAGTTAACTAAATCAACCCTTGGTTTTACTGATAATCTCTTCAGAAATCGCCTTGGGAACTTGTTCATAATGATCAAACGTCATCGTGTATGTCGCACGGCCCTGAGTTGAACTACGTAGATCAGTTGAATAACCAAACATACTGGACAAGGGAACATGAGCATTGACAACTTGAGCACCACCGCGTGACTCCATACCAGAGACACGACCACGTCGACTACTCAAATCACCCATAACCTCGCCGAGGTACTCTTCTGGCGCAACAACTTCTACCGCCATAATCGGCTCAAGCAAAACCGGATGAGCCTTGGCAGCACCGGTCTTAAGACCCATTGAACCAGCAATTTTAAATGCCATTTCATTGGAGTCTACATCATGGTAGGAGCCATCAAAACAGGTGACCCGGATATCAACCAACGGGAATCCCGCCAGAATACCATTTTTAGCAGCTTGTTCCGCACCAGCACCAACCGATGGGATATATTCTTTAGGAATAACGCCACCTTTAATGGCATCAACGTACTCGAAACCACTGCCAGGTTCAAGAGGTTCAAGACGCAACCAGCAGTCTCCGTATTGACCGCGACCACCAGACTGACGGACAAATTTACCCTGAACTTCAACAGTCTTGGTAATGGATTCACGATAGGCAACCTGAGGGGCACCGATATTGGCCTCGACCTTGAATTCACGCCGCATACGATCGACAATAACTTCCAGGTGCAGCTCACCCATACCGGAGATAATCACCTGACCGGTCTCTTCGTCAGTACGGACACGCAGGGAGGGATCTTCCTGCACCAGCTTACCAAGGGCCAGGCCCATGCTTTGCTGATCACTTTTGGTCTTGGGCTCGATAGCGATATGAATAACCGGCTCAGGAAACTCCATCGCCTCAAGAATACAAGGCTCCTTAGCGTCACAAAGAGTATCGCCAGTCGTTGTATATTTCAAACCAACAGCAGCGGCAATATCGCCAGCATAAACCTCTTTAATCTCTTCACGCTTATTGGCATGCATCTTCAAAAGACGGCCGAAACGCTCTTTCTTGCCCTTGGTAGCATTCACAACATGAGCACCAGCCTCAGCAACCCCCGAGTAAACCCGGAAGAATGTTAGCTGGCCAACAAAAGGATCCGTCATAACCTTGAATGCAAGAGAGGAGAAGGGGGCCTTATCATCCGCAGGACGTGTCAGATCTTCCCTTGTGTCAGGGTCGATACCCACAATCGGGGGCACATCCAGAGGTGAAGGCATGTAATCAATAACAGCATCCAGAAGAGTCTGAACACCCTTATTTTTAAACGCAGAACCACAGAAAACAGGGTTAATTTTCAAATCAGTGGTTGCACGACGGATAGCAGCCTTGAGTTCATCAACGCCAATCTCCTCGCCAGCGAGGTACTTTTCCATCAAAGCATCATCGTGAGAGCTAACTTCCTCAAGCATAAACTCGCGAGCTACCTCGGCGTCAGCGAGAAGCTCCGCAGGGATATCCGATACCTCATAATTTGCGCCGAGCTCTTCATTTGTCCAGACAACAGCCTGCATCTCAACGAGATCAATTATGCCACGGAAAAGATCTTCCTGACCAATTGGCAACTGCAGCGGAACAGGGTTGGCACCAAGACGATCGCGCATCATATCAACGCCGCGGCTAAAATCGGCACCAACACGATCCATCTTATTAATAAAGGCAATCCGGGGTACGCCGTACTTGTCAGCCTGACGCCAAACTGTTTCCGATTGGGGCTCAACACCACCAACAGAGCAAAAAACAGCGACAGAACCATCAAGCACTCGCAAGGAGCGCTCTACTTCGATTGTAAAGTCTACGTGACCAGGGGTATCGATAATATTGACGCGGTGATCTTTCCAGAAGCAAGTCGTTGCAGCAGACGTGATAGTGATACCACGCTCCTGCTCCTGCTCCATCCAATCCATGGTGGCAGCACCATCGTGGACTTCACCGATCTTGTGGGAAACGCCAGTGTAATAAAGAATACGCTCGGTCGTTGTCGTTTTACCAGCATCAATGTGAGCCATGATGCCAATATTACGTGTATTTTCAAGTGCTACTTTGCGGGCCACTGCAGTATGTCCTCCGCCTTACCAGCGATAATGCGCGAAGGCTTTGTTAGCTTCGGCCATACGATGAGTATCTTCACGTTTCTTCACAGCTGCGCCACGATTGTTTGCGGCATCCTGGAACTCAGCTGCAAGTCGCTCCTGCATTGTCTTCTCACCGCGACCACGGGCATAACTAATAACCCAGCGAATCGCCAGGGCACTGCGACGCTCATTACGAACCTCGACCGGCACCTGATAAGTGGAACCACCGACACGACGGGACTTGACTTCGAGAACCGGACGAATATTGTCAAGGGCCTTTTTGAACACCTCAACAGGATCATCACCAGTTCGCTCTTTGATAAGATCAAAGGCACCGTAAACAATGTGTTCCGCAGTACTCTTCTTCCCATCAAGCATCAGACCATTGATAAACTTGGCCACCAGACGATCGTGGAATTTTGGATCAGGCAGGATAACCCGCTTGGCTATTTCTCTTCTTCTCGGCATAACGTCCTCTTCGTGTCTCTCTGTTACTTGGGCCGTTTGGCACCATATTTAGAACGTGACTTCTTACGGTCTTTAACACCCGCCAGGTCAAGAGCTCCACGGACGATCGTATAACGAACGCCGGGAAGGTCTTTGACTCGACCACCACGAACCAGAACAACAGAGTGCTCTTGGAGGTTATGGCCGACACCTGGGATATAAGAGGTAACTACCATCCCATTAGTCATACGGACACGTGCAACCTTACGAAGTGCCGAGTTAGGTTTCTTCGGAGTCGTGGTGTATACACGAGTACAGACGCCGCGCTTTTGAGGGTTACCCTTTAGCGCAGGTGCTGTTGACTTGTCTTGCTTTTTTTCACGACCCATGCGGACCAACTGGTTGATCGTCGGCATTGAATCACTCCCGAATTTGCGTATTCATAACGTTAAAAGAACAAGTTTTCCCGGAGGGGAAAACTCGCAGAATCTATCAAAACGAGTCGCCCCTGTCAAGGAACTTTTCAAACAAATTGTTTTTTTTTGCAACCGCCCGAAAATACTATTCCGGAGCAGCGTTTTCGCTCTCTTCAGAGGGGACGTCAACCACTAAACTAGCTAGCTCCTCCACATAATTTTCCTCATCTTCGTCAATTTCTTCAACTTCTGGCAACTTCTCCTCGGGATCATCGATCAAGAGGTTAGCGCTACGGTACTTGTTAACGCCGGTGCCAGCAGGAATCAGACGACCCATGATGACATTCTCTTTGAGGCCGCGTAGACAGTCTACCTTGCCCTCAATAGAAGCCTGAGTCAGCACCTTGGTTGTCTCCTGGAAAGAAGCTGCCGAAATAAACGACTCCGTTGAGAGAGAGGCCTTGGTAATACCGAGCATAAGAGGTTCACCGACAGCGGGATTGCCACCATCAGCCAACACCCGCTGATTCTCTTCATCGAAATGCCAACGTTCTATCTGGTCGTCAACCAGGAAGCGGGTATTACCAACCTCCTTGATTTTGACGCGACGTAGCATCTGGCGAACGATGACCTCGATATGTTTGTCATTAATCTTGACGCCCTGGAGTCGGTAAACCTCCTGAACCTCATCGACCAGATACTTGGCCAACTCTTTCTCACCGAGAACTCGCAAGATATCGTGTGGATTACTTGAACCGTCCATCAGCGGCTCACCAGCACGCACAAAGTCACCTTCATGAACACTGATGTGCTTGCCCTTCGGAATCAAATATTCCATCGGCTCGCCGATTTCTGGCGTGACCACAACTTTACGTTTACCTTTAGAGTCCTTACCAAAAGCAATAACGCCATCGATCTCCGTAATCACGGCAAACTCTTTCGGTTTGCGGGCTTCGAAGAGTTCCGCAACCCGCGGCAAACCACCGGTAATATCCTTGGTCTTGGTCGTTTCGCGAGGGATCTTGGCCAAGATGTCACCGGAACTGACTATCATATCTTCCTGAACCAGGATATTAGCACCGACCGGCATCATGCAACGCTGCAGGGTTTTGTTCTGCTCATCCTTGATCGAAACACGTGGCCGCTTGTCAGCTGCCTTGGTTTCGATGATGACCTTACGAGAGAGACCGGTGACATCATCAACCTGCTCCTCTACAGTCACGCCTTCAAGCAAGTCGCCAAAGCGAACCTTACCGGAGGCCTCAGAAAGTATCGGCATGGTGAAGGGGTCCCACTCAGCGAGAACCTGCCCCTTGGTTACAGGGCCGCCCTCCTCAACCAGCAGTCGGGCACCATAGACCACACCATAACGCTCACGCTCACGCTCAGTGTCGTCGACCACCGCGACTTCAGCATTACGATTCATAACCACATAGCAACCTTCACTATTTTTGGCAGTGGTCAGATTGATATATTTGAGAGTTCCTTCAGACCTTGCTTCAAGAGCGGTCTGTTCCGCCTGACGCGAAGCAGTACCACCAATATGGAAGGTCCGCATGGTCAGCTGGGTTCCCGGCTCGCCGATCGACTGGGCAGCAATAACACCAACTGCCTCGCCAAGATTGACGACATGGCCTCGGGCCAGATCTCGACCGTAGCAGGAGGAACAAATACCGCGGCGGCTCTGACAGGTCAGTACCGAACGAATTTTGACTTTTTCAATCCCTGCGTCCTCAACCTTTTGAACCAGGGCTTCATCAATTGCCTGGTTGGCTTCGATCAGGACTTCATCGGTCACAGGGTCAACAATATCATCCAACGCGGTACGACCAAGGATCCGATCGCCCAACGGTTCGATAACTTCACCGCCTTCGATCAGAGAGCTGATATTGATACCGTCCAAAGTGCCACAATCATCTTCCATGATAATTGCGTCCTGGGCGACATCGACCAAACGTCTGGTAAGATAACCAGAGTTGGCCGTCTTGAGCGCAGTATCAGCCAGACCTTTACGCGCCCCGTGAGTGGAGATGAAGTACTGAAGTACAGTTAAGCCTTCACGGAAGTTAGCCGTGATCGGCGTCTCAATAATCGAGCCGTCAGGCTTGGCCATCAAACCACGCATACCGGCCAACTGGCGAATCTGCTGATGACTACCACGGGCACCGGAATCGGCCATCATGTGAATCGGGTTAAAAGACGGGACTTTTATCTGCTCACCATCTGGAGAGGTCACCGTCTCAACCGCCAATTTAGAAAGCATTGTCTGAGCGATATCTTCCGTACACTTGGCCCAGATATCGATGACTTTGTTATAACGTTCGCCATCGGTAATCAGACCTTCTGTGTACTGTACCTGAATTTCCTGAACCTCTTCAACCGCAGCCGAGATAAAAGCTTCCTTGGACTCAGGAATAACCATATTGTCCAGGCAGATGGAGATCCCCGCAATTGAGGAGAACTTGAAACCAGTTTCCTTGATTCTGTCGGCTAGGATAACGGTTTCCTTATTGCCTGCCAGACGGAAGCAGACGTCAATCAGCTCACCGACCTGTTTCTTGTTCATGACCTGATTGATACAGGAGAAGGGTATGATTTCGGGGACAACTTCACGCAGCAGAACCCGACCAACTGTTGTTTCAATAACTTCCAGTTTCTGGCCAACTGCTGGCGAAATACGAACTTTGATCTTGGCCTGAAGATCGACCTCTTCAGCATCGTAAGCCATCCGGACTTCATCGGGAGAAGAGAATATCTTGTTTTCGCCCTTGACGAAGACCCGCTCACGAGTCATGTAATAGAGGCCGAGAACCATATCCTGTGACGGCACTATAATCGGTTTACCATGCGCTGGCGACAAGATGTTATTAGTCGACATCATCAGCACGCGGGTCTCCATCTGGCTCTCTACCGAAAGCGGTAAGTGAACCGCCATCTGGTCACCGTCAAAGTCAGCATTAAAAGCGGTACAGACGAGTGGGTGCAGCTGAATGGCTTTACCCTCGATCAAAACCGGTTCAAACGCCTGAATCCCCAAGCGGTGCAAGGTCGGCGCACGGTTCAACATCACTGGATGCTCTTTAATAACTTCCTCAAGGACATCCCAGACTTCCGGACGCTCACGTTCGACCAGTTTCTTAGCGCTTTTAATCGTCGTACAGAACCCGCGCTCCTCGAGTTTGTTGTAGATAAAGGGCTTGAAAAGCTCCAGCGCCATTTTTTTCGGCAAACCGCACTGATGCAACTTCAACTCCGGGCCGACAACAATAACGGAACGACCAGAATAATCAACACGCTTACCGAGCAGGTTTTGGCGGAAACGACCACCTTTACCTTTGAGCATATCAGAGAGCGACTTGAGCGGACGCTTGTTCGGACCAGTAATAGCCCGGCCGCGACGGCCATTATCAAACAGGGCGTCGACCGACTCCTGCAACATGCGCTTTTCGTTGCGAATGATTACCTCTGGTGCACGCAGTTCCATCAGGCGCTTGAGACGATTATTACGATTAATCACCCGGCGGTAGAGGTCATTGAGGTCAGACGTAGCAAAACGGCCACCATCAAGCGGCACCAACGGACGCAGCTCAGGCGGTAGCACGGGGATGGTTTCAAGGATCATCCATTCTGGACGATTACCACTATTAATAAAAGCATCAGCGACCTTGAGACGCTTGGCGGTTTTCTTACGCTTAGCCTCACTGGTTGCCTCAATCATTTCAGTTCGCAGAGTGGTCGTCAGTTCATCAAGATCAAGAGCGATCAACAGTTCGCGAACAGCTTCTGCTCCCATGCCAACAGTAAACAAGCCAGCATGTTCTTCCATTGCCTCGCGATACTTCTCTTCCGACATGATCTGGCCGGTATCAAGGTCACTCTCACCCTTATCAAGGACAATATAGGCCTCGAAATAAAGGATTCGCTCAAGCTCCTTAAGGGTCAGATCAAGCAAAGTCGCAATCCGACTAGGCAGTGATTTCAAAAACCAGATATGCGCGACCGGGCAGGCCAGATCAATATGACCGAGCCGCTCACGTCGAACCTTGCTCGGAATAACCTCGACACCACACTTTTCACAGACAATACCACGGTGCTTCATCCGCTTGTACTTACCGCAGTTACACTCGTAGTCTTTGGTCGGGCCAAAAATCTTGGCGCAGAACAAACCATCACGTTCCGGCTTGAAGGTCCGATAGTTAATCGTCTCTGGCTTCTTAACCTCGCCGAACGACCGTTCCCGAATCTTCTCCGGCGAAGCGAGAGAGAGACGAATAGAGTTGAAATTCAATGGGTCTTTCGGTCGCTCAAAAAGGCTATATATATCTTCCAAAACGCATCCTCCTTACAGGATGGGGGTTTGTAGCAGGATCAGTCCTCTTCCAGCAACTCAACATCGAGACAGAGTGCCTGAAGTTCTTTAATAAGGACGTTGAACGATTCCGGAAGGCCTGCTTCAAGGGTATGCTTACCTTTAACAATTGCCTCATAAATCCGGGTTCGTCCGGCCACGTCATCTGACTTGACTGTCAAGAATTCCTGTAGCGCATGAGCCGCACCGTAAGCTTCCAGGGCCCAGACCTCCATCTCACCGAGGCGCTGACCACCGAATTGTGCCTTACCTCCCAGCGGTTGCTGGGTGACCAAACTGTAGGGCCCGATGCTCCGGGCATGGATCTTGTCATCGACCAGATGATGCAGTTTAAGCATGTACATAATGCCAACGGTAACCTGCTCTTTGAAAGCGTCACCATTACGGCCGTCATGCAGGGTCATCTGTCCACTCTGCGGCATTCCAGCACGTTCCAACTCGCTCTTGATCTGGTCTTCGTGAACACCTTCAAAGACTGGCGAAGCCATTGGCACACCGGTACCAAGACGACGGGCCAACTCGAGGACCTCTTCGTCAGGCAGTTCATCGATGAACGGGTTCAGCTCTTTGTTGGCGTATACATCCTTGATCTGCGTACGCAGTTTACTCGGGTCAGCCATAGAATCAATCGCAGCTTGAATCTGCCAGCCAAGGCCACGAGCAGCAAGGCCAAGATGGGTCTCTAGAATCTGACCAACATTCATACGAGAAGGAACACCGAGTGGGTTGAGCACGATTTCGACCGGAGTGCCATCCGCCATGTAGGGCATATCCTCCTCTGGAAGAATCCGCGAAAGAACACCTTTGTTGCCGTGGCGTCCGGCCATCTTATCACCGACAGAAAGTTTACGTTTAATGGCGATGTAAACTTTGACCATCTTAATCACGCCAGGAGGCAGGTCGTCACCACGTTTGAGCTTTTCAATCTTGTCGGCAAAAACGGTTTTGATAATATCTTCCCGCGCCAGAAGACGACCAAGCGTCTCGCTGACCTTGCCTTCGGCTTCCGCATCAACAAGAGAGAACTCACCCCACAAGCTGAACGGGATCGACTCCAGAGCCTTATCGGTAATCTTGCGGCCCTTGGGCAACAGGGTCTTGCCATCGCGATCTTTAACGGGCGTTGATACAGTCTGTCCGTCAAGCAGTGACGTCAACTTGCCTTGAGACGATTCACGGATGATCCGGATTTCGTCATTCTGATCCTTAAGCAGCTTATCAATCTCGGTCTGCTCAATAAATTCAGTCCGGCTGTCTTTATCCAGACCTTTCCGCGAGAAGACACGGGCACCAATGACAACACCTTCGACGCCAGGCGGCACACGCAACGAGGTGTCACGAACATCGCCAGCTTTTTCGCCAAAGATGGCACGAAGAAGTTTCTCTTCCGGAGAGAGCTGAGTTTCACCTTTCGGCGTAATCTTGCCAACCAGGATATCGCTCGGCTTGACTTCAGCGCCGATGCGGATAATTCCGCTCTCATCAAGATCACTCAGAGCGTCTTCACCAAGGTTGGGGATGTCATCGGTGATTTCTTCTTTGCCCAGCTTGGTATCACGGGCCACACACTCAAACTCTTCGACATGAATCGAGGTGTAACGGTCTTCCTTAACCAACTTCTCGGAGATTAGGATCGAATCCTCAAAGTTGTAACCACCCCAAGGCATGAAAGCAACCAGCACATTTTGACCAAGAGCTAACTCACCCCATTGAGTGGAGGGCCCGTCAGCAATAATCTCGCCACGTTTGACCTTGTCGCCGACCTTGACGATCGGTTTCTGGTTAAGACAAGTGTTCTGGTTGGAGCGGATAAACTTAATCAGGTTATAGATATCAACGCCAGTGCCGGTTTCATCGACTTCGTGATCATCAATCTTGACCACGATGCGGCCGGCATCAACACTCTCAACCCTGCCATCATGTCTTGCAACCACAGCAGAACCAGAGTCGTGTGCCACGATACGTTCCATACCGGTACCGACCAACGGCGCATCAGCACGCAGCAAAGGCACAGCCTGACGCTGCATATTAGAACCCATCAGGGCACGGTTAGCATCGTCATTTTCTAGAAAAGGGATGAGGGCAGCAGCCACCGAAACCAACTGCTTCGGTGAAACGTCCATTAACTCGATCTCTTCCTGATTGATCAGCATGAACTCGCCGTTTTTACGGGCGTTGACCAGATCGTTAACAAAACAGTTCTTTTTATCGAGAGGGGCATTCGCCTGGGCGATAGCATGACCCTCTTCTTCAAGAGCTGAAAAATACTGGATTTCGTTAGAGACCTTGCCGTCCTTAACCATCCGGTATGGCGTTTCAACAAAACCGTGAATATTGATCCTGGCGTAGGTCGACAGAGACGCTATCAGGCCGATATTCGGGCCTTCAGGGGTCTCGATAGGACAGACGCGACCATAGTGGGTCGGATGAACGTCACGTACCTCAAAACCGGCACGCTCACGGGTCAAACCGCCAGGTCCGAGCGCGGAGAGGCGACGCTTGTGAGTAATCTCAGAAAGCGGATTGGTTTGGTCCATAAACTGAGAGAGCTGACTTGAACCGAAAAACTCCTTGACCACAGCTGAAACGGGCTTGGAATTGATCAGATCGTGGGGCATCAAGCTGTCCACTTCCTGCAGGCTCATCCGCTCCTTGATGGCCCGCTCCATCCGTACCAGGCCAACCCGGTACTGATTTTCGAGCAGTTCACCAACAGCACGCACCCGGCGATTGCCGAGATGGTCGATATCATCGATCTTAACCGGCAGTTTACGCGCATTACCCTTGTCGTCAGACACCTCCCATTCGTTGACGCCGTTACGCAGGTCGATCAAGTAACGCACAACTTCAAGGATATCCTCCTTGGTCAGGGTCGTAATTTCGAGCGGCAACTTCAGACCAAGCTTATGATTCAGCTTGAGGCGACCAACCGTCGACAGGTCATAACGCTCTTCATTGAAGAAAAGGCTGGAGAACAGCGCGTCAGAGCTCTTGATCGTTGGTGGATCACCAGGACGTAAACGACGATAGATTTCGACCTTAGCCTCGGCAGAAGAAGCGACCTTGTCCTGCAACAAAGTATCACGCAGATACGGACCAACGAATAGGTTATCAATAAAGAGAACAGTAAAGCTGTTGATGCCGCGTTTCTTAAGATCTTCAATCTTGGCGGCAGTCAACTCTTCATTGCACTCGACCACCACCTCACCGGTTGACTCGTCGACAATATCGACGGAAGCGATCTTGTCAACAACTTCTTCTTCGGGAATCTGGATGAATTCGAGCTGCTTCTCTTCAATTTTGCGGATGGCCGCTTTGGTGAACTTGCGATTGGCCTTAACGATGACATCGCCATCGGGCGCAACCACTTCCAACAGAGAACGTTGACCAAGTAGCAACTTGGTATTTACTTTTTTACGATAGGTGTCACCATCGACAAAAATTTCTTCATTATCGTAATAAAAGTTCAGCAAGTCCTCGGCCGTGTAACCAAGAGCCTTCAGGAGAACCGTAGCTGGCAACTTGCGACGCCGGTCGATACGCACATAAAGAATATCTTTATGATCAAAGTCAAAATCGAGCCAAGAACCCCGATATGGGATAATTCGGGCACTATAGAGAACCTTACCGCTCGAATGTGTCTTACCCTTATCATGATCGAAGAAAACGCCGGGCGAACGATGCAACTGACTGACAATGACACGCTCGGTACCATTGATGATAAAAGTACCATTCTCGGTCATTAACGGAATTTCGCCGAAGTAAACTTCCTGCTCCTTAATGTCGCGAATCGACTGAACGCCTGATTCTTTATCGACATCCCAAGAAACCAGACGCACTTTGACCTTCATGGGTGCCGCAAAAGTCATTCCCCGTTGATGACATTCCTCAACATCATATTTCGGAGTCCCCAGCGTATACTCGACATATTCGAGCGAGCAGGTCTCACTGAAATCCTTGATTGGAAAGACCGAGCGGAACACCGCCTCAACCCCGAGATTCTGGCGGGCGGAAGCAGGCAAATCTGCCTGCAGGAAACGCTGGTAGGAATTCTTCTGGATATCAATCAGGTTAGGGATATCGATGATCCGTTTGATTTCCTGAAAGTGTTTCCTGAGCAGCTGGTTATTCGCAATCGAATAAGCCATGGTGTCTCCTTATTACTGACGAAAGTATAATAGCCAAGGCCGCTCAAGGCGACCTTGGCTCTAGGGTACGATTATCCTAAAGGGGCTATTATTTGAGCTCCGCGGTGGCACCAGCCTCTTCGAGCTGAGTCTTGATACCCTCGGCTTCCTCCTTAGAGGCAGCTTCTTTGATCGTGTTAGGAGTACCGTCAACCAGGTCTTTCGCTTCTTTCAAGCCAAGACCCGTAATGGCACGCACAACCTTGATGACGTTGATTTTCTTCTCGCCGATCGCAGTCAGGATGACATCAAACTCAGTCTGCTCTTCAGCAGCAGCAGCATCCCCACCAGCAGGTCCAGCAACGGCAACCGCCATAGGAGCGGCAGCAGAAACGCCGAATTTTTCTTCCAGCTCTTTAACCAGCCCAGCAAGCTCAAGGACACTCATTTTTTCGATAAACTCGACAACTTGTTCTTTAGTGATATCAGCCATTGTTCTTATCCTCCGTAAATTAGTAAAATCGATTGATTTCGTGAAATTGTTGTTTGTTTTTCAGCCAGACTGCCTCAGGCAGCTTCTTTCTGATCCTGAATTGCTGCTAAGACCTGAACCAGTGAACGCGGCACGGCTGCCAGAACACCAACAAAATTGGTTGCCGGAGCACTCATGGAACCGAGCATCTTGGCCAGCAGTTGTTCGCGGCTTGGCAGATCGGCCAGAGCCTTAATGTCGACGGCACTCAGCAATTTGCCATCAAGCATGCCAGCCTTCAATTCGAAGGTTTTGTTCAACTTGGAGAACTCAACCAGAGCCTTAGCCGGAGCAACAGGATCCCCGATCGCCAAAGCGATCGCAGTTGGTCCCGTTAGTTGTTCATCCAGACAGGCGCAATCAGTGTCCTTTGCCGCCAGACGCAACAGGGTGTTCTTGACCACACGGTATTCAACTCCAGCAACCCTGAGTTTATTCCGCAAGTCATTCGCCTGATCGACAGTCAAGCCACGATAGTCCGCCAGGAATGCTGCCTTGGCGGACTTGAGCTTTTCTGTAAATTCAGCAACAAGAACTTCTTTACTTTGCTTATTCAACGTCTCTTCTCCTTTCCTCGTAGATTTTTGAACCGGTGATGGTTCGACTTCCCAGCCTTGAAGTAAGGTGAAGAGAAACTATTCGTTTCGCACACCATCCATCACGCCTCGGCAGGTGGTAGACCATTAAACCAATGGTGCCTGCTGTCTGTGGCCAGGATATGCTTTATCACAAACAAGCACCCGCGACGATAAAAAGCAGCGGATGCAATTATTCAACAAATCACTTAAGCAATGCCTGCAGGTCAGAGACGTCAACAGTAACGCCGGGACCCATGGTTGCAGAGATGGAAACTTTCTTCACATAAGTTCCCTTCGCTGTCGAAGGTTTGGCTTTGAACAACGCATCCATCAAACAGAGCACATTGCCCTTGAGCTTTTCGACATCAAAGGAAGCCTTGCCCACCGGAGCATGTACGATCCCGGCTTTTTCGACGCGATACTCGACCTTACCAGACTTTGCATCGTTAACGGCGCGACCAACCTCAAAAGTAACAGTACCGACCTTGGGGTTTGGCATCAAACTACGAGGTCCGAGCAGCTTACCGATCTTACCCACGGTTCCCATCATATCGGGAGTTGCAATCGCAGTATCGAAATCGAACCAACCGCCCTTGATCTTCTCAACCAAGTCATCACCACCGACATAATCAGCACCAGCCTCTGAAGCCTCAAGAGCTTTATCACCCTTGGCAAAGACCAGAACCCGAATCGTTTTACCCAAACCATTGGGCAGCACCACAGCACCACGGACCATTTGATCCGCTTTACGTGGATCAACCCCGAGTTTAACGCAGAGATCAACTGATTCGTCAAACTTGGCGAGAGCTGTTTCCTTAACCAGAGATAGCGCCTCATCAAGCAGATAAGTCTTTTCGCGATCTATCTTTTCCTTGGACGCCTTAAGCTGTTTTCCTGTTGCCATTGTCTATGTTCTCCGCATTCAGCGTGTATTAATTAACCTTCAACCTCAAGACCCATACTACGCGCAGTACCTTCGATAATACGCATTGCACCCTCAATAGTATAAGCATTCAGGTCAGACATCTTGAGCTTGGCAATCTCCTCAACCTGCGCCTTGGAGACCTTGCCAACCTTGTCTTTATTCGGCACACCAGAACCCTTTGCAATCTTGGCGGCCTTAAGGAGCAACACCGCTGCCGGAGGGGTCTTAGTGATGAAAGAAAAAGAACGATCAGCATAAACCGTGATGACAACCGGAATAATCAAGCCGTCCTGATCCTGGGTTCTGGCATTATATGCTTTACAGAACTCCATGATGTTGACGCCATGCTGACCCAATGCCGGACCTACGGGAGGTGAGGGATTAGCCTTGCCGGCCGGGATCTGCAACTTTATCTGTCCAACAACCTTCTTAGCCATGAAATGACTCCTTAAAAACTATATTCAGCCAAAATCAGCTGGTTTTTTCTACTTGAATAAACTCGAGCTCCACCGGAGTAACACGGCCGAAGATACTGACCATGACTTTGAGCTTGGCTTTATCGGGCTTCACGTCTTCGACAATACCGGTAAAGTTCAGGAACGGACCGTCGATGACACGCACCGTTTCACCGACTTCAAATTCCACCTTGGGCTTCGGTCGCTCCACACCCTCTTCCATACGCGTGGTGATCTTTGCCACTTCTTCATCTGGAATAGGCGGAGGGGTGGTTCCGCCACCAACAAAACCGGTAACCTTAGGCGTATCCTTAACGATGTGCCAAGTCTCGTTATTCAACTCAACATTAATCAGGATATAACCCGGAAAAAATTTGCGGGTGGAAGTCTTACGCTCACCATTCTTCAACTCAACCACGGTTTCCGCAGGGATCAGAACTTCACCGAAAAACTCTTCCGCATCCAACAAACGGATTCGCTCCTCAAGGTTAAGTTTGACCTTGTTCTCGTACCCCGAGTAGACGTGCACTCCGTACCATTTTTTATCACCCATGGAATTCACCAGGTCTCTTTTAGTTCAGCAGTGTCTGAATCAACGTCGAAAGCGCCGAGTCAACGATCCACAAGAAAACAGCCACCAGCATGACGAGCACAATGACAACCATTGTGGATCCATAGGTCTCTTTTCGAGTTGGCCATGTGACTTTTTGCAGTTCGCCTTTGACTTGCTGTAGGAATTCGGCAGTTTTAAAATTCACTATCACAACCTATTGTCAAGAATATCGCTAAATTAATTGGCAGGCCAGGTAGGATTCGAACCTACAACACCCGGTTTTGGAGACCGGTGCTCTAGCCATTAGAGCTACTGGCCTGCAATCTCAAGTCACAAAAAAGTCCACATCATTCAACCGAGAAGATTACTTGGTCTCGCGATGAACAGTGTGCTTCCGGCAGAAACGACAATACTTTTTGAACTCCAATTTGTCCGGAGTGTTCCGCTTATTTTTGGTCGTGGTGTAATTGCGCTGCTTGCACTCGGTGCAGCCAAGGGTCACGATATCGCGCATGAGTCAATCCTCGGCGTCTTACCCCGCAGGGAAGAGCGCCTATTCATGTTAAAGATTCAGAAAAATTCCAACTTACTCGATAATTTCGCTGACAACGCCGGCGCCAACAGTACGGCCACCTTCGCGGATTGCGAAGCGCAGCTCTTTGTCCATAGCGATCGGAGTGATCAGTTCTACGGTGACGCCAATATTGTCGCCAGGCATGACCATCTCGGTCCCTTCCGGCAAC
>JAQYVY010000060.1 GCA_030145195.1 Desulfuromonadales bacterium
TGGGTCGGCGAGGATGTCTGTGATCTCGGCTGACACCCGCTCCCGATTGACCACTTTCGGCAGATAGTGCTCACGGTTGCGATAACTGCCTACCGGAACCATGCCGATCGCGGCCATTTCCATCACTTGCGGATAGACGTGCAGTTCCGCGCTGATAATTTCCAGGCCAACCTGACTGGCTTCAGCCATCTCCAGGGCGTGGCCGAGCAGACCGAAGCCGGTGATGTCGGTGCAGGCATTGACCCCCACTTTGAGCATGACCTCGGCTGCAGTACGGTTCAGTGTTTCCATGCCGCGGATGGCTTCGGCCATCTGTTCTTCTTTGATGACTTCACCCTTTAAGGCCGTTGCCAGAATGCCAACGCCGAGCGGCTTGGTCAAAATCAAGTGATCGCCAGGTTGCGCGCCCACCGTGGTGACCAGCTGCTTCGGGTCGACCAGGCCGGTTACGGCCAGACCGTATTTCGGTTCGTCATCTTCCACCGTGTGCCCACCGACAATCACCGCGCCGGCTTCCTGAACTTTTTCTGCCCCGCCCTTGAGAATTTCAACCAGGACGTCGTGTTCCAGGCAGGCCGGGAAGCCGACTAGGTTCATAACCGTCAACGGCTTGCCGCCCATGGCGTAAATATCGGAGAGGGCGTTGGCCGCAGCGATACGGCCAAAAGTCGCCGGATCATCAACGATCGGCGTAAAGAAATCGACCGACTGCACCAGAGCGCAATCCTCGGAGATTTGATAAACCCCGGCGTCGGCGAAGGGGATCTTCGCCGTCAGCAGGTTTTTATCTTCAACGGTTGGCAGCTGGCGCAGCACCTGCGCCAATGGCCCGGGGGCCATTTTGGCGGCTCAACCGCTGGTTTTGGATAGGTGGGTCAGTTTTACGCTCATGTCGTTACACTCCATTGATACGAAGGACGCGGCACGAGGAACGAGAAAATCTTTTCGCGTCCCACGTCACTCGTCCCGCATTCCGTTGTTTGGTAATTTCCAGGCCACTCGCTCATCACCCTTACGCATAGTGTACTTGAGGCTGTCGAAGAGTTCCAGAATCGCCTGAGTTTGTTTGCGGGCGCTGCCGATCAGATCGCGAAATTCTGCCAGGGTGAGGGTTTCCTTGCTGGCAAAGTGTGTCTTGAGGGCGTCGATCGCCTTCTGATAGGCCTGCCGGTGCAGAAAAGAGTCGTCATTAAGTCGCACCAGTGTGCCGTTGGCAAAGAGGAAGGCGAGCAGGGGCTCGATCTGTGTCTCTGGAACTTTGGCCAGCGTCAGCATGTCGATCCGGCCTTTTGCCTCGGTGCCAGCATCAAGGTAAACCTGCTCTAGCTTTTGCAGCAACAACGCCTGCTCTTCGGTTGGTTTGGGTGTGAAGTCGGGCTGGGCGACCCATTCGGCGCGTTGCCGCAGTTGCCCGTTGCTGACAAGGTCGCCAAGAAGTTGTTCAAAGGCTTTGGGTGCCACCTTGGCAGGCAGGGTCGCTTTCAGGGTGGCGTGAGGGATGCCGGGTTGCAGGGCGTTGTCGCGATGGTAGTTATCAACGGTTTCCACCAGGACGCGATGCCAGGCTCGGGCTGTTTCCGCTGTGACCCATTGATCGCCGATCCGGCAGACCTGATCCGCTGCAGACAGGTTGTCCAATAATGCGGTGACGCGTTCCCGACCCAAACCCGAAGTCTGCTCAAGTTCTTTCAGCTTGGCGCAACCGAGCTCGGCAAGTTTTTGCACGATGAACGAGCCTTCGCCCGACTCAAGCTCCTTGAGAGCCAGCATGACTTCGTCGCGGAAGCGTTTGTGTTTGATCGGAGCCGGATCGATAATCTGGCCGCCGCCGATGGTGGTCATCGGTGAATAGGAGCGGATGATGAAGCGATCCTGACGATGCGCGACCAGCGGGCTGTCCAGATGGATCTGCGCCAGTACGCTCTCGCCCTGTTTCATCTCATCGCGATCAAGCAGGGCGATGCGGGCCGTGACTTTGGCGGTGCCCATGTGCAGATGGACCGGATCACGGAACTTGAGGGGGCGTGGCGCATCTTCCAAAAGATTAAGTCGGGCGTCGAAGCGTTCGGTCATGGCGAAGAAGCCAGGGGTGGCGACCACGGCTCCGCGGCTAAGATCGCTGCGTTCCAGCCCGGCCAGGTTCAGCGCAACCCGTTGCCCCGCACGGGCCACCTCAGCTTTCTCTCCATGAACCTGGATTTCCCGAACCCGGACAGTTTCGCCCGGGGGTAAAACTTCGACGGTCTCGCCGACCTTGACGCGGCCAGAGAGGAGCGTGCCGGTCACCACGGTGCCGAAGCCGCTGATGGTAAAGTGGCGGTCGATCGGCAGGCGGGTGGGGCCATCTTCGTCGCGCGGCGGCAGCTCTTCAAGGATCTTTTGGATGGTCTGTTGCAGCTCCGGCATGCCATCGCCGTGGATCGCCGAGACCCGGCAACAAGGCGCGCCCTCAAGAAAGGTTCCGGCAAGGGTTTCGCGCACTTCTTCCTCGACGATGTCGATCCAGTCTTCCTCGGCCAGATCACACTTGGTCAGCACCAGGATGCCTCGCGGGATCTGTAACAGTTGCAGTATCTGCAAATGCTCGCGGGTCTGGGGCATGACTCCTTCGTTGACGTCGACCACCAGCAGGACCAGGTCAATGCCACCAATGCCGGAGAGCATGTTGGGGATAAACTTTTCGTGGCCTGGAACATCGACCACACCGACCATAGTGCCGTTGGCCAGAGTGAAGGGGGCAAAGCCGAGCTCAATGGAGATGCCGCGTTCCTGCTCTTCCTTGAGACGGTCGGTGTTGATGCCGGTAAGGGTGTTGATCAATACGGTCTTGCCGTGGTCAACGTGCCCGGCGGTGCCGATAATATGGTAGCGAGGTGATTTGCTCATAGGGTAAAGACCTGCTGCAGGGCTTGAAGTAGTTGCGCCTCGTCATCGGTATTGAGAGTGCGGGGATCGATCAGGAAAAGGTCGTCCTGGATGCGACCGACAACCGCTGGGTCACAGCTGCGCAGCCGGCTGGTCAGTTCGTTTAGCGACAAATCCTTTGGCGCGAGGGCAATGGCTCGACCCGGCAGTTCGGCCAAAGGCAGGGCGCCGCCACCGACTGTGGCTGTTGCCTCAACGATGCGACAGTCAGCCGCCGCGCCGACCGCTTCCTGTATCTGTGGCAGCAGGACCTCGCAGCTTTTTTGCAGCTCGGCGACTGAAGTGGAAAGCATCTTCAATGTGGGGACCTGTTGCAAGGCCTTTTGCGGATCAAGATAAAGTCTGAGGGTGGCTTCGAGAGCCGCCAGCGTCAGTTTGTCGATCCTCAGAGCGCGGGCCATGGGGTGTTTGCGGAGCTTGTCGATCACGTCGCGCTTGCCGACGATGATTCCGGCCTGGGGGCCACCCAGCAGCTTGTCGCCGCTGAAGGTGACCAGGTCAATGCCGCTTTTCAATGCTTCCCGCACCGTCGGCTCGCGTGGCAGGCCGAAAGGGGTGAGATCGATCAGCAGGCCGCTGCCGAGATCTTCGAGGACCGGGATGCGGTGTTGCTGGGCCAGTTCGGCCAATTCTTCGCCCGAGACCGCTTCGGTAAAACCGAGGATACGGTAGTTGCTGGTATGGACTTTGAGGATCAGCGCCGTTTTGTCGTCGATCGCGTTGGCATAGTCTTTAAGGTGGGTCTTGTTGGTGGTGCCAACTTCCACCAGTTCGACACCGCTCGCGGCCATGATGTCGGGAATCCGGAAAGAACCGCCGATCTCGATCAGCTCACCGCGCGAGACTATGGCACTATGACCACCGGATAAGGCTGCTAGCGCCAGCATCACGGCACCGGCGTTGTTGTTAACCACGGTGGCCGCTTCGCCGCCGGTCAATTTGCAGATCAGTTCCTCAACGTGGGTGAAGCGTTTGCCGCGCTTGCCTGCATCGAGATCATATTCGAGATTGGAATAACCCTGTGCGACAGCTTTAATTGCTTGTAGCGCATCGCTGCAGAGTGGTGCCCGGCCGAGATTGGTGTGCAGCAGGGTCCCGGTAACGTTGATGACTCTGCGCAATGACGGTTTGGCCATCTCTGCCACTCTTGCCGCCACCAGACGCGCAACCGCTTCAAGCTCGAGGTCGGGTATGGGCGCTTGCTCATCGAGAAGCTGTTGGCGTAGCACGTCAACTGTTTGCTGAGCGGCGTCGCGAATCAGCACATGTGGCTGGGTTTGCTCCAACACGGTGAGCACTTCGCTGCCTAAAAGCCGGTCAATGGCGGGTAGAGTTTGTAAGAGGGCCCGGCGATCAGACATGGCTCGCCTCCTGGTCTGTTGTGTAGAGATTTTTAAAGTTGTAAGTCAGTCTTGAGGGGGAGAGGTGAACTCGCGCATCATACTGTTGATCTTGCCGGCCGTAACAGCCATGACGATCCCCTGAATGGCGCCGATTTCCTGTGCTGAGATGTTTTGTGCCTTGGCCACGCCAAGGTAGTGTTCCACTCATGGCTGGCACTCTCGGGCCATGGCCGCAGCCAGCCCGATCATTGCGGTGGTGCGGGCATCAAGATGCTCCTGGTCACGGACGGCGTCATAAAAGGTGCAGAAAGCCTGATGTTGCTTGGGCGGTAGCATGGGTTTGTGCTCCAGTGGCCGAATAGAAGGGGGTGTCTCAACGGTCGCAAGCATTTCTGGGTGTCTGGAAATGCGTTTTGTTCCTTCTGCCCAGGTGCGTTGCCAACCCCATCTGTGTATCAAAATGTTTCACAAAAGACAACGTAATTCGTTGGGATTTACGCCCTCAGCCTCTGTCTCGAACGGTCGGCAGGTAAAGTCTGTGTCTGGCGCCATGGCTCAATTTTTAACTGCTCTTAACTGGGGTAGAGAGGCATATCCTTTGCTGAAATTGGAAAATTCATTAGAGCATGAATTCAGCCTCATTCTACTGTGAGCTTTCCAGATTAAAGCAACGAAGGATATAATGAGTCGGCCTGAGGATTGCATGAAAAAGTTCCGGGTCACAATGAACTGTGAGCGCCTCTCTCTATTGTCTTGGGCGATACTCTTGTTTTCGCGCGTTTAAACTGAGTGTAGGATTCGTCTGTCCTAAGGTTGAAGTCGAGTTAATTCGGTTGTTTTACAGGGGCTTTTACTTTTTTGATGTTATCTGAATGAGATGGTTTGTCAAACGACTGTGGTGCTTTTCAGGGGGCTTGTTGTCTGGAGTTCTTCTGGGAAGAAAACGCTATATACCACGTTGGCTGAGTGGTGAAAACGTCATTTGCCCATAGTTAAGATCCTACTGTTGCTTTTGATGGCAATCTTATGCTTTGGAACTGCGGCTTTTGAGCAATTCTTTTTTTAAGGAGTATGTTCGTGATAGGTAGACTTAGGTGGGCGTGTGCTCTCGTTATCATTCTACAGCTGGTATTGTCAGCAACGACTAGGCTTGCATATGCTGAAATAGCGGTCGGAGTGGCGGAACCGAAAGCGGCACCTCCTGCCGTTTTTGCTCTGGCTGAGTCTCCAACGCCAGCGGTTCCCCCTCAAGTGATGTCCGGTTCGCTGGATGCTAAAAAGGTTGATGTCTCTGAACCCTTTACTCCGGGAATTATTGTACCGAAGAAACATAATCTGGCCGGGTTGCTCGGTGTCTCTGAAATTTCGGTGCTCACAAATATTGATTGGCGCTTCGTAAAAAATCTGGCTGAGAATCAGGCGCTGGAGGAAGAATTCGCCAGGCCGGTCGATGAAACCAACCTTTGGGAGTCAATTCGTGCTGGTCGGAGCTTCAATCGTGAAAGCCTCGCGGCTTTGGCCCGTACCGATCAGGCAAAAGCAAAAACCGGGCAGGCTTTTGCTCTGCTGTTACCCTCCGTGTCAGTGAACGTCAGCAGTGGCTATGAAACCTCAGAGCCTTCCGTGATCGTTGATGAAAATACCGGCAATCTGATTGCTTCAGATACCCACACTCGTACCGATGTGGCTTTTACTCTACGCCAGGCTTTGTTTGACCTGCCCGGCTATCTTGATTGGAATCGCCGCAAAGTTTTGGAGCAGGCGAGCAGTGAGAATTATCGGGTCAGCGACGGTGATGCCTATCTTTCTACCGTCAATGCTTATGTTTCTCTGGTGTCAAGTCGCCTGCAGGCTGATATAACGCGTGACTTTGAAACTCAGCTTGCAGAGTTGCTCAGTTACATCGAAAAGAGAGCCAGCGCTGGCGCGGCCAGTGTTTCTGACATGGCTCGCGTACGTGCCCGCATCGAGGAAACACTGTCGTCCCGTTTGGAGCAGGAGTCTGCCCATGCGACCGCAGGGTTGGAATTCGTCCGTTTAACCAATCTCGTGCCGCAGAAGGTGCTCCTCCCTGTGCTGGAGGATATTGGCGCTTCGGTGGTAGCAAAATCATTTGATCTGGCCGTGTCCACGGCCATGGAATCCAATCCAGAAATTGCAGTTCTTAACGCTGAATTGCAGGCGGCAAAGATTAATCAAACGATCGCAAAAGGTAATTATCTGCCACGTGTTGACGCGGAATTCACCGATACATACGCAAAAGGCGCGGGTGGAGACGACGATTCCCAGAGAGATCAACGCTACATGATGGTGCTGAACTGGAATCTTTTCCGTGGTGGGAAAGATGCCAAATACCATGTTGAGACCACGGCGCGACATAAAGAATTACAGTACCGCATGGATGACCAGCGCCGCCGTGTTGTGCAAGCACTCTCGGCCAATTATACCGCGCTCGCCACAACAAAAGGGCGTATTGCTTCGGGTTACCAGGAGCTGGAGTCAATTTCCACGGCGGTAGAAGCAATGTCAAAACGGATGATTTCGGGCAACCAGTCTTTGTTGGACCTGCTTGATGTCTACGACCGGTTTTTTCGGGCTCGCTCGCGGCTTGTCAGCTTGCATGTTCAGGAAATGAAAACCGTCGCCCAGTTGGTTCGACTGACGTATGGGGCGCCGTGGAGAGCGGCGGAAAAGACTGACCCGGCGGCCGGACAAAATCAACTATCATCATTGCTTAACTGAACGGGTTCTGATTTAGGGCCCTTGAAGTTATTGCGGGTATCTTGAAAGTTTGACCGTATTGTTTGCTGAGGCTATGGCAACAGCTCTTAAAACAGGCAAAGCCAGTAACGCGATCTTTGCCTAAAGGTGGATAACCAGTATGTCAGAACGTTATGAAGATAACGATGGCTCAGATATTTTCTGGCCTGGCTATGTTGATGCCACGACTAATCTCATTCTTAATCTCCTCTTCTTGCTGACTATCTTGATGGTCGCAGTCTTCATGTTTGCCCTCGAGTTGGGCCGAACCAGCAAGGTTGAGTCCGTCAAGCCACCTGTCACGGAGGTGACGCAGGAAAAAACAACTGCTTCCGGGGCAACCGCGGACCCCTCCCAGGAGGTTGTCGCGTTAAAACGTGAAATCCAGCGCTTGAACACATTGCTGGCGCAACAGGTTTCTCAAAACGAACAAGCTGGAGGCATGGTGAAAACTGTCGATGCAACGGCTGGCGTGCCACAGCCACAGAGTGGACTCGAACAGTTGCTCACAAGTGATTTTGAAGTCATGGTCCGTTTCAGCAATGAGGCTGTTACCTTTACGCCGGAAGAGCACGAAAGATTACTCGAGTCATTAACACCTGCTCTGGAAAGTGACAAAACCAGTATTTACGTTGAAGTGCCAGCCGGTTTTTCCGAGGCGAAGCGCATGGGCTTTTATCGGGCGATGGCCGTGCGAAACTTGCTGATCGAGATGAATATAGCGGGAGAAAATATTGACGTCGCCGTTGTTGAAGGAAAAAACAATGCGGACGCGTCTCTCGTTAGGGTCAGGTCGTATTAGTGAAGACGATGCTCTTTTCCATAGTTTCTAAGATAAAAACATTCCTCACGGAGTTGTCGCCTCAGCGCGCCTTTGTCCTGTTGCTGATGTTCAGTAGCATAACTTTGTTGTTGTGGTCCGGGATTGCAGAAGTTGATGTCATTGTACGCACTGAGGGGCAGATTATCCCTGCAGGTAAGTCGCAAATAGTGCAGCATCTTGAAGGGGGCATTGTTCGAAAAATCCTGGTTCAGGAAGGCGAGGTCGTTGTTGCCGGACAGCCGTTAATTGAGTTGTCAGACGTTCAGACTCGTTCAGATCTGGGGCAAGAGCAATCAAGACGAGGTTCCCTGAGAGGTCGCGAGGTTCGTCTGCTTGCCGAGCTGGAAGGGCGCGACACGATCGTTTTTCCCACAGACCTGCACGACCCCAATGTGATTCGTGTCGAGACTGCAGCCTGGGGGGCTCGCCGTGCGCAACTCTCCGAAGAGGTTCAGGTGTTGCAGTCCCTCAGTTCGCAGAAGGGGAGTGAACTGACCGAAACCATTTCAAAGCGGGAGAATCTGCTTGAAGAGTTGGCTCTGGCGGAACAAAAGTATCAGGTCATTGATGACTTGAGGAAAAACAACGCGGCCTCCGAGATGGAAGTGCTCGATAGCCAGATGCGAATCCAAAGACTAAAGTCGCAAATCTCTGAGGCAGAAAACGCGGCTCCGCGTCTGCAGGCAGCGCAGTCAGAAGCCGAATCACGGGTAAAGGAAGCCATCGCTCGCTTCCGGGCCGAGGCTTCTTCCGCACTAACGGAAGTTCGGGAAGACATCGAAGAGTTAGGTCACGACATTGATACCAGCGTCGATCGTCTCGAACGAAACATCGTCAGGAGTCCGGTCGCTGGTCTCATTAATAAACTGAATATTACGACCATTGGCGCGGTTGTGCGCCCCAGCGAAAGATTGTTGGAAATCACGCCCAGTGATCAGAGAATTGTTATTGAAACCCGTTCGATACCAAATGATCGCGCTCACCTGCGTCGTGGGCTGCCAGCGCGTGTCCGAATCGGAGCCTATGACTACGCGACCTATGGCACCTTTGAAGGCCATGTGACCGGAGTTAGCGCAGACACGCTGATGGACGAGCGAGACAACCGCTATTACCGCGTAAATATTGAGGTTGACCTGTCAACAAACAGGTCGCGTGTTCGCCAACCTGGGGTGCTGATGCCTGGGATGGCTGCAAGTGCAGACATTGCCGTTGGCAAGCGAACCATTCTGGCATATATCCTTTCGCCTCTGATGGAGTTTCGTGACGGGGCGTTTCGTGCCAATTAATGACAAAGGCTTCTGCCATTCTACTGATTTCGTGTCGATATATATAAACCAAAAGAGGGAAAATTATGTTTAAACAACTCAAAACCTACTACTTTCTTGTGTCACTGCCGTTTGTTTTGCTCCTCACCGGATCTGCGATTTTTTTTGATGCAATCAAGTTAACCATAACTCGCAATCCTCACCCGCAAATCAACTACACCATCTTTGTTATTATAGTGCTCGGCGGACTGTTGATCCTGCTCAACTCTTACAGGCTGATAAGTGAAGCAAGAATACTCGTAGATTTTTCCAAAGCCATCCATGCCAAAATCAGCTTGTCGGCCCTTCAGGAGCTAGCCAGCAGTTATACCGGTACGCTCTCCTATCTGTTGCAAATGGTGGCCGCCTCGACTGGCCGCTCCATTTCTCACCAGGAACAGGTTGCCATTGAGCATGAACTGACCAATGCGCGGGCTGGTCTGATTCGTCGAAACGCCCTGCCGCAATATCTGACTGGCCTGTTGGTTGGTATGGGCTTGCTCGGGACCTTTATTGGTTTGCTTGCGACACTGAACGATATTTCAACCTTGATCAGCAGCTTTGCTGATATTGACATGCAAAAAGCCGACCCTCTCCAAGTCTTCCGGGTCATGATCGAGCGGATGAAGGCCCCTATGCAGTCAATGGGAATTGCTTTCTCGGCCTCTATGTTTGGACTGCTAGGTTCTATAATCCTTGGCTTGATGATGCTCGGGATACGGCGTTTGCAGGGAGATGTTTTCTCCTTGCTCAGTTCGGAAGTTGGTCGTCATATTGAGATTGCCCTTTCACATGAAAGCGTTGCCCTTGAAAGCGGCGAAGCGGACAGCGGAAATCTTGCCAAAAGTCTGATCCGAATCGAAGGCAGGTATGCCGAAGCGGCGCGAGCACAACAGCGTGGGCTGTCTACTTTGATCGATGATATTCAACAGCAGCGCACGGATATGCTGCGGGCGCTTACGGAACAAACTGGCGCAAGCAACGACTTTCGCGGTGAGTTACAACAACTTGGCAGGCAACTTGGCAGCCTTTCCAGTTCACTGGAGAAGGGTAATGCCGAGATGTCTCACCAGGTTTCCGAGCTGACCATTCACCTGGCCAGTGACGCCAAAGAGACGCACAAATTGCTTGCCTTGCAAGTGGCTGAGCAACAGGGCATAAGAGCCGACCTCGATTCGTACAAAATCGAGGAAAGATTAGCCGAAGTGACACGTTCGCAACAACGGGCACTTTCTTCTGTTATCGATGATTTTCAAGAGCAGCGCTCCGAAATGTTGCGCGCACTCACCGAGCAGACCGAAGCGAACAATAACTCTCGTGGCGAGTTGCAACAGATCGGCGGTCAACTTAGTAATATTTTCAATGTCATAGAAAAGGGTAACGGTGAGGTCTCGGCTCAGGTCTCCGAACTGACAATCCAGATGACGGCGGAGGCCAAAGAGTCTCAACTGTTGCTTGAAAACGCCAGCGAAGACTTCCGCAATGAGTTGCAGCAACTAGGCAGTCAGCTCGGCACCGCTACTGAGCAGGGTTCCGAGCAAATATGCACCCAGATTTGCGAGCTGATGGTTCGTATGGCCGATAGCGCCAAGGAGTCGCATGAACTGCTTGACGGTACCAATAAGAACTTCAGCAGTGAGTTACAGCAACTGGGCCGTCAACTTGGCACCGTTATGGAGTCGGGCGACAAAGAGGTCTGTAGCCAGATTTCTGAGCTGATGGTTCGTATGGCCGATAGCGCCAAAAAATCGCATGAACTGATTGACAATACGAGCAAGGCTTTTAGTGGTGAGTTGCAACAACTTGGCCGTCAACTCGGCACTGTCGTGGAGAAAGGCGACGCGGAGACGCGCAGCAAAATTTCTGAGTTGATGGTGCTCCTGGCGTCTGAAGCCAAAGCCTCTCATAACCTCCTTGTCAGTCAGGTGGAGGAACAGAAGCGATTCATTACAACACTCGATTCCTTTGCCGCGGAACAAACCGAGGCAGGCAAAACCTTCTGCGGAGGGTTGCAGCAGCTGGGTGGTCAGCTCGGTGAGGTTATTGAGCAAGGTAACGAGTCGCTATGCACACAGATTGCTGAACTAAGGGTTCAGCTGAGTGATGATACTGACGACTCGCATGAACTGCCTGATGAGTCAACGGAAGAGCAGACAGACTAAAGAGTTTCTAGTTGCAACGTAGGTGCTCAGCGTTTGTTGAACAGATAGAGATGTAGGCTGTTCAGTACGGTTATTTCTTGGTTTTTAGGAAAAACAAGCATCAGAGGTTTTTATGGCTAACGAGACTAGTGATAATAACAGCAATGCAATAATTGATGGTGTTGATCAAGGGCAACAGATAACGCCTGCCATCATCGCACCGGACGGGACAATTGTTTGCTCAAATTGTGAAGCCGCGCTCATCTCGGTTTCTGTCGCTGATGTCGATTTATTGTTGAGTTTCTCCGATGGGACGCATGTCATCATCTCCAATGGTGCCCTGGACGCCATAAGCGACGCTCTTCATCCCGTTGTTTTTTCTGATAAAGCCGATAGCCACGTTGACGCCGACCATGCCGCCAGTGACCACAAAAGCACCCTTGGTGATCTATTCAAAATGGTGGGCATCACCAAAGTAGCCGAAGGCGGCAGCTTGAAGGTGGTGAGCGATAATGTTGATGTTGATAAACCAGAAGTCATTATAGAGAACCCACCCACGACGGAGGTTCCTCCCGCTGAAAAATCGATGTCAATCTCTCCCATAATTGAGATTGATAGCACCACCGCATCAGGCGGCAAGGATCCAGGAACTGGCGCCAGTGTTGCCGTCGATCCGATTGATATCGCGGAAACAGATCCCGTGGTTCCCACCGTCACGCCTCGGCCAACGGTGCGTCCTCCTGCAAAGGAAATTATAGACCTATCTGAACCGACAGTAAGCATTGATAGCAACATCACCCCTGACGATTACATCAACATCGTTGAATCAGGGGAGAAAATTGCAATTACCGGAACGGTTGGTGGCAGTGCTCAGGTTGGTGATACGGTTACCCTGACGGTTAACAGCACGACCTACACCGGAGAGGTTAATGATGACGGAACCTTCAGTATTGAGGTTGACGGTTTCGAACTTGCTTTTGACGACGGTGTTTACGACATTAATGCCAGCATCACCAGCAGCGGTGGCTCTGGCGAACCAGGCACCGATACCGAAAATTACTTCGTCGATCTCATCGTAGCGACCCCTGTCGTTGCGCTCGCCAACGATACAGGCACATATGGTGACGGGATCACTAAAGATGGCACTCTGGAGCTGACCGGGATTGAGCCGGGGGCCATAGTTGAATACTCCATCGATGGTGGTGTGAGTTGGAGCGATGGATTTGTTGCTAAAGATGGGCCTAACTCTGTTCAGGTACGACAGATAGATAGTCACGGCAATGAAAGTTCTGCTTCAGATCCTCTGGGCTTCACTTTGGACCAAAGTGCCATTTCACTGACTATCGATATTGATCCGATTACAGGTGATGGTTATATCAATCTTGCTGAATCAAGCAACCCCGCAATCACGGTAACCGGCACCGTTGGTGGTGATGCCCAGATCGGCGATACGGTCACTCTTACGCTAAGTGATGGCACCACCCTCGGAGAAGGCTTTGTTGAAAGTGATTTGTCTTTCAGTGTTAATGTTGATGGCTCAGAGCTAGCTGGCTCTGGAGACCCTAAAACCGTAGAGGGGACTGTCACCAGTCAGCTGTACAATGTTTCCTCTGCCCCCGATTCTGAGGCATACATTGTCGACATCACTCCTCCCGTTGCTCCTGGAGTATCGCTCGCTAATGACAGCTCTGACGGCGATCCTGTCAATGACGGAGATAAGATAACTAACGATGGGACTCTGATCCTGAGCGAAATCGAAGACGATGCTACCGTTGAATTCTCCATAAACGGTAGTGACTGGAGCAGTGAATTCATCGCTGTTGATGGAAATAACTACACGCTTCCCCTTACCGGAGATGGGTCCAAAAATGTTCTGATTCGTCAGACTGACATTGCTGGCAATATTGGTGACGAAGGTGCCTTTGGTTTTACTCTCGATACCACGGCGCCGACCCCAACTATCACCTCTGTAGACAATGTCACCTTCGACAACATTGTCAATATAGCCGAAGCGCAAGGGCTCATAGAAATCACTGGCCGTGTTGCTGATGCCAATGTCGGCGATACGGTCACTTTGACCTTAAGCAATGCTAGCTTAGCCGATGAATCCTTCACCGCGACCTATACTGGTGTTGTACTTGGAGACATGTCGTTCAGTATTATGGTCGACGGCTCCGCTCTGGTTGCAGACGATGGTTGGGTTATAGCCGCCACTGTCACCACTTATGATGCGGCTGGTAATGCCGGTACCAGCCCCTCTCACTCGGAAGGGTACAGCCTCGATCTCACCGCCCCGGAAGTTACCGGTGGTCAGCTCTTCAGCTTTGCTGAGAATCAGACCACCGCTGATGTTATCGCTACAGTGGCTGCTACCGACAGTCCCGGTGCCAATGACAATTTAGTCAGCGGAGTTGACGATTATCGGATCGTTTCAGGTGACGAGAGCGGTTACTTTGCCATCGACAGTACCGGTCAGATCACACTGACCGATGCAGGTGTCGCCGCCGCAACCAACGACTACGAATCTTCGCCGAACAACTTTACGCTCGGTGTTGAAGCACAAGATGCCGCTGGCAACTGGTCGGCAGTCGAGAGTGTTGTCCTCACCGTGACCGATGTCAACGATGTCGCGCCTGAGATCACCACCGATGCAGCACAGACTGTGGTCGAGAATGCGGCTTTCAGCGTGGCGCTGGCTTCGACTGACGTTGATACGGTTGGCAACGATCCCGCGACCTTTGAAATCACGGGCGGCGCGGATATGTCTCTGTTCAGTCTCGACCCTACTACTGGCATCCTGACGATGTCGGCGCAGGATTACGAGACCCCGGCTGATGTTGGCAGTTCACCCGGAGATAACGATTACGAGGTAGAAGTTACTGCGAGTGACGGGATTAACAGTTCCTCCAAGACCATTACCGTTTCTGTAACCAACGAGAATGAGGCCCCCGAAGCTATTAGTTTGTCCTCCAGTTCTGTGGATGAGAACGCTGCCGGAGCAGTCATTGGCACCCTGAGTGTTACCGATCAGGACGCGGGTGATACCCACACTTTCAGTGTCGATGATAATCGCTTCGAGGTCGTCGATGGGGAACTCAAACTTAAAGATGGCGTAAGTCTGGATTTTGAGACTGAGCCGCCACTCAACATCGTTGTCACTGCTATCGATGCTGGCGGCGAGCCTATCGTGGAGACGTTCAACCTTATTATCAATGACATCAATGATGCGCCCATTCTAACTGCGTCTTTGACCGATACCACCTACATCGACACCAGCGCGGACGATAACTTCGCCAACGTTACTGGCAGTCTGTCATCGACTGACCAGGATCTTGGAGATAGTGCGGCTTATTCGCTCAGCGGGCAGGTCTCTGGCAGTTATGATGTCAGTGGCACCATTTATGACCAGAAAGTAGAGGGTATCTACGGCAGCCTCTATCTGGACAGCTCAACCGGTAACTACGAGTTCGTGGCCAATGATGCAGCGATTGAAGGACTCAAGCTCGATACCAGTGAAGATTTCAGTCTTAATGCGACTGACGATTCCGGTGCAGTCGGTAGCCAGACGTTCACGGTTAATATCACCGGCGTGAACGATACCCCTGAGTTGACCGCCTCGCTGACCAGCACCACATACACTGATACAGATGCAAACGACAGCTTCAGCAACGTTACCGGCAATTTGTCATCAAGTGATCGGGACATCGGTGATTCGGCAGAATACTCAATCAGTGGGCAGACTTCCGGCAGTTATGACGTTGACGGAACCATCTATGATCAGAAGGTAGATGGCATCTACGGTAGCCTTTATCTTGATAGCTTCAGCGGTGATTACAAGTTTGTGCCCAACGATGCGGCCATCGAAGGGCTCAAACTCAATGACAGCGAGGAATTCACTCTCAGTGTGACAGATGGTTCCAGCGCCACTGACAGCCGAACCTTGAAAGTCAATATTGTCGGTGCGGAAGACCCCTCCGAGATCACTGTGGTTGGTACGGACAGTGACGCTGAAGCCGTCACCGAAGATGTGGCTGTTGATGGCAGTAATAATTTGGTGGAATCGGGCACTTTAACTGTTACCGATGCCGACACCAGCGATAC
>JAQYVY010000009.1 GCA_030145195.1 Desulfuromonadales bacterium
CCGGATCGGCATAAAGTTGCTGCCAGGTCAGGCCACCGTCATCCGTGCGCAGGATGACAGCATCGTGCCCGGCGGCCCAGCCGAGCTGGTCATTGATAAAGTAGACGCTGGTCAGGGTGACATCGGTCGGAACCGGGCGCTGCTGCCAGCTACGACCGGCATCTTCTGAAACCAGAATATGACCACGTTCACCAACCACAACCAGGCGTTTACCCACAACCTGTCCGTCGAGCAAGAGCGATTGTTCTGCGCGCGGAGCGATTTGTGACGCAGCGGCCAGCACATCATTTGCCGAGGCGAGCATGGCACTGAACAAAAGGGCGCAGATCAGCCCTTGGCAGAGGTGAGCAAACATGTTTTTTCGAATTGAAAGGGTCACGAGATAACCTTCAGCCTGAATCTGTGAATACAGACCGGATCATAGCGAAAGTTGATTGCTAAAAATGCCAGAACTTTAAAGAGAGTTTATCGCAAAGAGACCAAGAACGCACAAAAACGGTCGGGCCATAAGCCCGACCGTTTTGAGCCAAAGTTTAAAAACTTAACGTTTACCGGAGCGCCGCAGGGCCGCAGGGGTATAGATGTTGCTGTCGAGCTTGGCACCAAAATTATACATCGGGTGTTCATTGTTCAGATTGATCGCGATGTAACGTCCCGATTGCAGGTCATAATGCGTTTCAACCGTACTCCAGAAAGTCGGAACTTCATAGTAGTTGATGCAATGCCCTTCGGAGACGCGCCAAAGCTGATCTCGGCTGTCGTACTGGTCCATGGCCAAGATCTGCCAGGAATCCTCATCAATGTAGAAGGTGCGGCGCTTGTAAATGTGGCGCATGCCTTCCTTGAGCGTCGCATCAACAACCCAAACCCGGTGCAGTTCGTAGCGCAGATAATCAGGGTTGAGATGGCGAGGAGTGAGGATGTCCTTGTACTTGAGCTTGTCGCTGTTCAGCAGGTAGCTGTTGTAAGGAACGTACATCTCCTGCTTGCCGACCAGTTTCCAGTCGTAGCGCTCGGGACTACCGTTGTACATGTCTACGGTATCGCTGGTGGTCAGGCCATCGCCGCCTTCTTTCGGGTTGTCGAAAGCAACGTTGGGTGCGCGCCGTACCCGGCGCTGACCGGGGTTGTACAACCAGGCCCGACGATTTTCTTTGTTTTGGTCAAGGGTTTCATGAACCAACAGGATCCGACCCGCAACGCGGGCTGGCGCAAAAATCTCCTGGCGGAAGGTCGCAATCACGTTTTCCAGTTCCGCCTCGGTGATGTCTTTGCGGTTGTAATGGAAATCGCCGGTTTCTTTGAACTCAACCATGGTGTAGTCGCCACCGCTGGTCAAAGGTGCAACCCCGAAGTCACGCTCAAAAGTGTTGCCGCGCCAGCGCAGGATGTGATTCCAGATCGCTTCAACACCAGTCTTCGGTGTGGGAAAAGGCGTTCCAGAAGCCACTCCGGTGACCCCGTTACCGCCGGGGGCCAGCTCGGCCTTGATGGCAGCGTTTTTAGTCGCATCATAGATGTACTGCGGTGCCGAGAAACTGCGATGCGTCGGGTAGACGTTCATTTTGTAGGTCGGATAAGTCTTGAGCATCGCCTTCTGCCCAGCGGTCAACTGCTCCGCATACTTATCCATGTTGTCAGCGGTGATGGTAACGCTGATCTTGTCTGCGGCATAGGGGTCAATGTGATGCATGCCCACTTTGTAACCGGCCGGTGGGGTGGTGATGCCACCATCCCATGCCGGGATAGTGCCAGCAGCGTTACCAGCTTTCTCGCCTCCCAGAGGAGTGAGGTCTTTGCCAAGACGGGCCGCTTCGTCTGCCGTGATCGCAGCAAAAGACTGACCAGCCAGACCTACAGCCAGCAGCAACAGTATCGATAGTGAAAAAAGATTCTTACGCATATTCATCGCTCCCCTGTGATTAGAAGGAATATTTGACGTTCAGTGCCAGCAGATCGCGATCGTTGGCCAGGTTGTAACGACCGGCGCCAAAGAAATCGGTATAGCTCAGATCAGCCGACCAGGAACTCTGGTAGCTGGCGCCGAGGCCGAAAGTAATCGCTTTGCGACCTTCGAGGAAGTTGCCTCCGGGACCTGGGGAGTTGCCGTCAACGTCGTGCTGCCAGGCAATTCGCGGTGACAGGGTAATGGCGCCAATGGCGTCATTGAAATCCATCTTGGTCACAATCCGGTAACCCCAGGAAGTGTCATCGGCGAAGGCACTGTCAGGTTCTGCCGGTTTACCAGGGTGGACAACAACGGGGCCAAGTTCTGGTCCTCCACCAGGAATCACAGTTGGCGGATCGCCAGGGAGGGTCACATCGACATGCGTGGTATTGCCGCTGACATAGGTGGCCGCACTTTCAAACCGGAGTTCATCTTTGCTCGGCATGTTATGCACGTGGCTGACGCCGATCTCGCCCACCATCACAAACTGGTTGGCACCAAAAGTTGGGCCAAAAGTCTTGGTAGCTGTCATCTGCGCCTGACTGACGTCCATCTCCTTGTAGCCATGAATGACCGATTCAAACTGCTGCGACCCAAGCTGATTTTTAGAGAAAATTTCTGGCCCCAGTGGTGCCTTGACAACCGAAAGCGTTGGATCCAGCGGCGAAATAGCAGCCATCAGCACTTCGAGGTCATCTATTTGAAGCGGCATATCCTTACGGTAGGAATATTCTCCCTGCAAGGCAACTCCTGAGCCGCTCAACTGGGTGCTGAAGCTGGCTCCATAAAGCTTGATGTCTTCGGGATATTCCGTGAAGTAACTAGTCGTTGAGGCATAATCTCCAGCCAGAAAACCAGCTTGGATTCCTGTGTTAGCACTGATAATTGGCAGTCGGCTGTGATAATTGATAAAATAGAAGCCAAGTTCAGAGTCGTTCAACTCTGGGACAAACAGGCGCAAGGCCAAACCGTATTGGCCATCATCATCGGCGTACTGGGTTGCACCACGCGGAACCGCAGAGCCGATACCGGGATTCGCCAAAACCGACTCGAGCGTACCAGGCTCAATTGAATCTGAAATGTCTCCCCAGCCGAACATAACCTTGGTGCCACCCTTGCCCGCGAAATCATTGGTGCTCCAGTAGCTCCCCGGTGGATCGATTACCGTTTGTTCCCAATCGTATTGATAAAAGCCTTCGACCGTCACATAATCGTTGAGCGAGAGTGAAGCTGAAACCATTCCGACCGGAACCAAGGCTTCTTTAAGCTCAGCGCCAGGGAGACGATATTTGCTGACATCGACTGGGTTGATGGTGTTGATACTGTTCTGGATAAAGGTGCTTTCCCCCCAACTGACCACTTGATCGCCGAGACGAATTTGACCGGGCATGCTGCCAAGGTCGAAGTTCCACCAGATATAGGCATCGAGCAGGTCGGCGTCTTTGCCAACCAGGTCGATGGCATCACTGCTCAGTTCGGTCCGGGCCCGGCTATTCTTGTAATTCTCGTGGTCGTAGAAGGCGGAACCGCGGACAAACAGTCCGAAATTCTCGTAGCTGAGGGCCAGATCACTGGTGATCTTGTAGGTCTGGCTGATCGGATCGCCCTTTTTGTAATTAAGGTTGCCGTCATCGCCGTTGACCGAGTAGGCATAGCCGCCATTGCTTCTACCGATGATCTCCTTGTCAGGATCGCCCATACGCCAACTCATGCCGACAGAAAGAGTTGAATCGAGGCTACCCTCGACTTCTCCCAGATTGAACTGGAAGGCTGCCGCAGGGGCTGCTCCGACAAAAGCCAGCAAGACGGTGATCGCCGTTCCCAACCGAAACCTCTTCTTCAGTAATTGCATATCCATCTTAACGCCTCCTGAATGTGGTTCAGACTTCTACCCTAAACGCAAGATACTCGAGGATTGATAACAATAAATTCCCACCCTCAAAAGCGAGGTAATGTTCTGTTATACAATAAAAGTCGGCTGATAACAAAACGCTATTTGATTCAACCGCTAAAGATCAAAAATTATACGTCTTTAAAACCGCGGAGAATCGATGGAATCGCCCGATTTATTGAAGCCGGTCGCTGGTGAATGTTTGTTCTGAAAGGCGTTTTTCGCTACCAAATCCGCTGCAACAGGAACTGTAACTGTCTCGCTCTGATAAGTTAAGTCTGCTGACAACCGCTTCTGGCCGGGGAACTATCACAGCAGCGCCAATTGTTGGTTTGTCAGCATGGAACGGAGGCCAGAGGGTTGCGATTCATCAATCTCTATACAAACCAGGCCAGCATTGGCAAAGAGCAGGTTGCTGCCAGGCAAGAGATCCTTTGCCAGCTGTGCCAGCTGCGGCAGGTGACCAACGACCAGAATGGCGCTTGCCGCTGGCTCCGCGTGCAAAAGATCGCGCAGGGCTTGTGGCTCGGCAGCGGGCAATAGCGCGTCGCTGATCAGAATGTCGCTGTAGGGGAAACGTACTGATTCGGCGATTAAAGAGGCGGTCTGTCGGGCGCGCCGCTTGGGACTTGCGATTATCAGTTCAAAGGTTAACCCCAACCGCTTGATGCCTTTGGCCGCCGCTTTGGCCTGGGCGATCCCCTCTGGGGTTAGTGGTCTTTCTTTGTCCTCCTCAGCAGAGAAAGCAAGCGCATGCTGCATCAAATATAATTTCATCGGCCAAAATCCTTTTTCTACTGTATCTTTAAGTGCTTGGTGACTCTATAAACCTGAATTGGTGAACTCGCGGAGTCAAGATTACCACACAGCTTAACCGATTAACCTCGCCTGTCCAATTGCATTCTCTGCCAATGATGCCGATAATGGAAGCATGAGTGTACTGATAAAGTTCTTCGACAGACTACCATGGGCCCCTTTGATTCTGATTTCTTTGCTCCTTGGGTTGGCACCGTTTCAACCCGAGCCGCACCTCGTTGAGAAATTACGCATGCTGATCCACGGCCAGTTGCTCTTGCCCCTCGATATTTTTGATCTGGTGATGCATGGGGCGCCTCTTCTGCTGCTGTTCGGCAAGTTTACTGCGACATGGTTCCTGGCGCAGTCCGCTTCTAAAAACGCGTCGACCTCGAAAGGACAAAATGACCATCGCTGAGTTTTTGCAACAGTTACTGTTTGAGAGTTGGCACATCCTGGTCGATGCCGCCCCGTATGTTTTGTTTGGTTTCCTTGCGGCCGGATTGATCAAAGCCTTGTTGCCGGAAGACGCGGTGGCGCGCCATCTCGGAGGAGACTCGACTGCGGCGGTGGTCAAAGCCTCTTTGCTGGGGATTCCTCTACCGCTCTGTTCCTGCGGGGTCATCCCGGCCGCCATTAGTCTGCGCAAGCAGGGCGCTGGCCGCGGACCCTCGGCGGCGTTTCTGGTCTCCACCCCCGAATCAGGGGTCGATTCGATCGCCATTACCTGGGCGCTGCTCGATCCAGTCATGACCATTGTGCGACCAGTGGCGGCCTTTATCACCGCGACCCTCACCGGTATTTTGATCAACCTGTTACCGGCAGAACCTCTGGTCTTGACCGAGCCTTCGGCTACTTGCGGTAGCGAGGCTTCGTGCTGTGAGACCTCGGAAGCCCCCGCGGCCTTAACTTTAACTGCGCGAATCAAAGCGGGGGTGACTTACGCTTATGGTGATCTTCTCAAAGATATCGGCGGCTGGCTGTTGCTGGGGGTTTTGATTGCCGGGGTGGTTTCAACACTGATCCCAGACGAATTCTTTACCCGGTGGTTTGCCAACCAGAACGCCTCGCTGCTGGTCATGCTGCTGGTCAGTATTCCTCTCTACATGTGTGCCAGCGCGTCGACACCAGTCGCCGCCGCGTTGATTCTCAAAGGGCTCTCACCCGGTGCCGCGCTGGTCTTTCTGCTGGCGGGTCCGGCAACCAATGCCGCCACCCTGACGGTGGTCGCAAAATTCTGGGGACGTCAAGCCACGGCCGTTTATCTGGCGGTGATTGCCAGCTGCTCTCTCGCCCTCGGCTGGCTGGTTAATCTCTTCTACCGTTGGGCTGAACTCGACATTACCCGGTGGGTGCAACCGGCCGGGACAGAACATGGCAGTTGGTGGGGCGTGCTCGCAGCCCTCGTCTTGCTTGGTTTGATCGCCAGAGCCTGGTGGAGTTCACACCGCGCAAAAACTGGATGCGACTGCGCATAAGAAGATTTCGGCTAAGACCGCACCTTTTTCGCCGCTCGCACAGAATTGATCCGGTTATGAGGAATGCTTTGCCAGCCTCTATCGGTCCAGAGAACGACGTCCTGTTCGGTGATTTCCCGCAAAATCCCGGTAAAGATCGTGCCGCTGGCAGCGACATCGACTTCCTTGTCCATCAATTCCTGCAAGGCGTGTCGCATGATGCCTCCCCGTTGTATGGTGTCATTCTGACGAGTTGCAATTTCTGAAACGATACTCTCTGGTTTGTTCTTTATCAAGATTGACAAAGGCTAATGTTTTTGTTAGCGTCGCTAACGAATTTTTCGTTAAGCTCAATTTGTCTGGTCTGTCGATATGCTTGTTGAGGCGAGCAGCCTGTCGGATGATCAATGAACTGGCCTGCAGGGAGCACGTCACCAGACGTAAAGGACTTGGAGAGATGGAAAAGGAAAAACTGATTAGGGTTGAGCTAAAAGACGGGGTAATCTGCCGCATGGCGAAAAAAGCCTTCAACCTTTTTCTTGCACAAAACAAGATTCTTAAATTTGAACGTTCGGATGGCTGGGTCCACGTCGAAATAGACTCACTGAGGCAGCCGGCACCGAGCAGGACCTATAATGGCGAAGAGCGTCGTTACTCGTTCTGAGTTGCGCTTTCGCGCAGCTGTTGATCCAAAGCTGTTTCTTTAAATTATGTCCTCTTGGTTTTATACAGAGGTTGTCTGGTTTTTTTATTTGATTGCAGGAGGGGAAAAGATCTTGGTTGACGATTTCATCGTCGGCCTTTCAGGCTGAATGTTCTCAGCCGTTAATTATCCCCACCAAAATTTTATTCCTTTTGGTTTGCAGCGCATCCGCAAACCTGGGCGTGTTTTTATTCAGGAGGTGGCTATGATTACCCGCATTCTCGCGTGGTTTTTGGGGGTATTTCTGTTGTTTGCTTCTTGTCCGGTGTTTGCTGGACAGACGGGGCTGGAAAAAGGGTTGAATGGATCTCTCAAGGACGGTGACCGGATCATTCAGCAGCTCAAAAGCAGGATCTCTGATGGCAAGCCTGTTCAACATCAACTGGAACAACTGACCTTTCTTGTAGATGATCTCGAAGCGACCCATCTCCTCATGCAGGAGCGGTATCGCCTGCGTCTTGCTCAGGCTAATGACCTTGGAGACAAAGCGTCAGAGCGTCAGGCGGCGATGGCGGAGAGCTACCGTCAGGCGATGGACGAACTGCTGAGCCTGCTTGGTCAACTCCAGCGGGATGGTGTTGCCGACATTAACCTCCTTGAGCAGATTGAAAACCTCCTTGAGCAGATTGAAAACCTCCTTCAGCAATTTACCCCACAACAACAGCTGCCAGTCCACGGCCTTCTTCCGTACCAACATCTCAATTACAGCCAAACCACACCGACCATATCGCTAATGGTTGAACCCGCTTACCGCAGTGGTCAGACGACCTATGTCAGTGCTGACCTGCAAGGTTCACCCGAAGCCCCGATCAGCAAGGAAATTACAGACCAAGCTAAAGCCATTGCCGCCTTGGCTGGCTCCCAGAACTGGGACCCGGTCGCAATTTATGAATGGGTCAAGAACAATATTGAGACCGAGTGGTACTTCGGGGCGATGAAGGGGGCCGAGGAAACCTTGCGTCAGGGCAGTGGTAACGATGCCGATCAGGCGGCGTTGCTGGTTTCTTTGCTGCGGGCGTCTGGTTATCCAGCGCGTTACGTGCGCGGTGTGATCGAGTTCTTTCCCGGTATCGATGCGGTCAAGTCGCTGACCGGTATCGATGATCCAGTTGAGATCGGTGAGTTTTTTCGCAAAGCCGGTATTCCGTATCAGTCGGTGATGAACGGTGCGGTGATCGAGAACTTTCAGGTTGAGCATGTCTGGGTCGAAGCTTTTGTTCCTTACGCTAACTACCGTGGGGCCATGGCTGATGACCAGGGCAAGATCTGGCTGCCGCTCGACACTTCGATCAAGGTGGTTGGGTATACCGAAACCGGTTCACTTGATCTCTACAGTGAAGTCGGCAATCCACTTTCGACCATTCGTGACGATTATCTGAGTACCAGCCAGACTCTGTCCCCTGTGGAATATCTTCAGCAGGAGGTTGAGACTTTCCTGACCTCAGTTGCTCCCGGAACGATTTTTGCTGATGCGCTGCATGACCGCATCCTGAAGTCGGAGAATCAACACATCATTCCCGGAACTCTCCCGTATAAGGAGATTACCATTACTGGTGAGTACAGCGCCTTGCCGCAGGAGTTGATCCATACCGTTCGGTTGCTGGCGGCCTCATCGGCACCGGAGAGCTTGCCGATTTTCGATATTGTTTTTCCGGTTTATCACCTCTCCAACCAAAAAGTTGTGGTCAGTTTCGAACCGGAGACGGTAGCCGATCAGGAAATCATCAATAGCTGGGCCGGACTCGACAACACTCCTGCTTATCTGGTGCGCTTACGGCCGGTGCTGATGGTCAATGGCGAACGGTTAATCGTCGGGCAGGAAGGTTTAGCCTCGGGCGCGGTGTTCGATTTTAGTGTTACGTTGAATTCGCCCAGCGGATCAAGCGGTTATACCAATCAGGTCTTGACCGGCTACCCGTACGTCATGGGAATTGTTGCTCAGGATGCGGTTTTGCCTGAAGCGGTGACTTTGGAAAACACTGTGATTGATCTGCTCCATGGCGTAGCGCTCAACTACATTTTTCAATGGAATCAAGCGGAACAGGAACTTGCCGAACTGCTGAATCTGCAAACGGTTCGACCACTGCCAACCGTGGTCAGCCTCAGTGGGATGGTTGAGGTCACCGAACTGCTGGGTGAGCCACAGGATGTGACGTGGAGGGGCTTGTTCATGGACGCCGACCTGCGCGTGGTCGAGACGTCTGTTCGCAAGGTTTTTGCCGATGAACGCGACAAAACCTTTATGCAACTCTCTGCGTTGCAGGGTTCAGTGCTGGAGCACCGCCTCTTTGAAGAAGCTTTCGGGGTGGAGAGTATTTCCACGGCCAAGCTGTTCGGCTTGGCAAATGCCAGTGCCATTTCAATTCTAGACATTAATGCCGCTAACGTTGATGCCGTTGTGCCGATCCTGCCCTATGCCGATAACGTTAAGACCGATATTCTTGACGCTGTAGCACAGGGAATGACGGTGCAGATTCCGGCCAATATGCTGACAGTTCAAGACTGGACGGGCTTCGGTTATGTCAAGGAGAATCGGGCTACTGGCGAAGTTGGCTACATGCTTTCCGGTATGACTGCAGGAGGCATGACTGCAATCACCCCGAAGCGTTGGACCTTTCCACATATCGGCGCTTTTGAAGCACCTTATTCTCTCCAGTCCAACAATGATCCAGTTGCCGCAGTGTCTATTCACAAGGTTTATGGCACCGATTATATGACTGGGACTGCGGGTGAGCAAATGTCTGAGCCGCTGGCGGTGCTGGTGCGCGATATTGAGGGCCGTCCGGTTGCCGGTGCCGAAGTGACCTTTACTATCTTGAGCGGTGGCGGTGCTTTCCCTGAGGCACAACAGTCGCTGATGGTGACCACCGATGATCGAGGTCTGGCCTGGACTCTACCGAAGCTGACCCTCGGACCGAATATTATGGCCGATCCGACCACCTACACAGCTGATGGTTACGAATATGCCTCTTATGCGCGAGAAAATAGAGTCACTGCTGCTTTGGCCAACGGGACTCATTTGCTTCAGCCATTTGTTGCCATAGCTCTTCCTGGAATCCCGGCTCAGATGGCTCGCCTAACCACGCAGGTCTCTGGCACTATTTTGCAGTATGCCGGGGAAGTTGGGGTTGGGGTTGCCGACCAGTATGGTAATCCGGTGGCCAATGCCCCGATTCAGTTCGTTGCCGGGGCGCCGACAACCTGGATGGGTTGGTGCAACGTTGATGATGCCAATCAGGCCAAACTGGACTTACAGTTGGCAACTGACGAAGTGTGTCTTCAGACTTTGCCGAGTTGGGGCGAGTGTGCCACTTCTGGCAGTATTGTTGGGAAAACCTGGAGTAACGGCGTCGTTTCCGCCGGTGTCGTTTTGGGCAGCTATCCAGATGGCAAATATCCTATCACAGCCAGTTACGTTGGGGTGGCGCCTGCTCCATCGGCGGTGTCATTTATCGCTTACACCGCCGAAGCAACTCCCGGCGGGTTCTGTGGCGGGGATACGCCACCGAGCAATTATTTCACCCTGCTTCGTGAAGACAGCTTGAAGCGTGTTCGTCCGGCGGCAGTTCCGGTCACGGTACGGGCCAAGGCCGAGATGGTCGCTGAAGGTGTACGTGCAGAAATTGGCAGTCAGAACTTCGATTGCAATAACGAGACGGAAGGCTGTCCGCAAGTTCAAGGTGATCGTGCGTTCGATTTCGCAGAACCTGACAGGGTCAGCCTCAGGTTTGCTGGCAACCCGAGTTTGTTAAACGAAACGGCACCAGATTTGTATGAAAGCGAAGTTATCCTTGCTCTTGGCGGCAACGATATTGCTATCCATGCCTCCGCCGAGCGGACACTCGATCTCTACAAAAATAGCTGTGAACTCGGGTGCGCCAGCCAGGCGACACCCCAGTTGGTTGAGTATACGGCAGATTGGACTGTTGCCTATACCGGCGTCGCTATCGACATGCCGGACGCAGTCACGGTCAAGTTGGATGAGGACGGTTATCCCGTTGCCGCTGTTCCGGTTTCTTACACAATTTTCCCCGTTGACTATGATGCTGTTTCGGCCTCCTTTCTGGTTTACGAGGAAGACTCCCTGACTCATGTGGTCTCAAGCGATACCATGGCTACCAATACCGATACGATTCCAAGCGGGTTATGGTTTGATGACCAGAAGAATTATACGGTTCAGGTTGTACTCAATTACAACTGGGGTGAGTCCGAAATCTGGAGCGACAAGATACCGGTTGTTTTCGGTGACCATCTTATCTCTGGCGGCGATTTCACTGCGACGCGAAAGTACCTTGTTAGCGAATTCGATTCGACAGTGCCAGCTGGTCTCGGCAGCGATACGCAAGATTTTCATCGGGTTTTCGCCTTCAACCTGTCTGCAAGCGCCAAAGTCAAAGTGTCTTTTCTCGACGATGAGAGGGTTGAACAATCGATTCTGATCCCAGAGGCTAATTTAGCTGTCGGTGATTATAACTTTGTCGTCGATTATGATCAGATCATCGCTGCCGGTTTTAGCCCCTTAAGTAACCCGGAATTCTATATTCAGATCAAACAGGTCGATGATGCCAACGGCCAGGTGACCAAGATATCCTATCGCGGTCATCTCAGTGAACAAACCAGTCGGGCCAAAATGCTCGGCCAGACCATGGTGCACGATGTCATGCTTCAGGCTGGTTCCCTCAACCTCTCCCGCACCGATCTCACGGTGCCGGGGCGCGGACCCGATTTTGCATTTTCGCGCAGTTACAACAACCAGAACGCTTCCGATGAACGCAACCCGCTAGGCAATGGCTGGAGCCATAGCCTTGATCTGCGTTTGCGGTTGTTGAATTATGAGAATGGTGGCAACAATTCCGTGCCGGACTGGGTCAATACCCTCAAAGGCAGCTTTTTCGCAAAAAATCAGATTCCCACCGCTCCGACTCTGGCGGACTGGAACCAGGTGCAGGTCAACGGTACGGTTTTCAAGCGCGATTCGAGTCGAACCTGGTATGCCCAGCGCGGCAACCACGGTCGGCTTGAGGATGTTGTTGATCCAGAATCATCGGTGTTAACCGGTTATAAATTCATCGCCAAAGACGGCACCACCTACACCTATGATCGGTTCGGCGGCGTGCGTCAGATGCTGGTCACCAACATTGAAGATCGCAACGCCAATGCGCTGAACTTTACTTATGACGAGGTGTACAACCGGCTGGAAAAAGTGACTGATGCGGTTGGTCGTGAGTTTGTCTTTGCCTATGAGTCCTTCAGCGTCCCAAGTGAAGACCCGTCGCGCCTGGTCTCGATCACCGGGCCAGATAACTTGTTGCAGACTTATACCTACGACCTGAACGGTAATCTGCAAGCAGCCCAACGTGGTGAACTGGTTGAGACTTACGAGTATGTGCGGGAGTCGGGGATCAGCAAAGCCGACTTCAACCTGGTGCGCGCCATCGATGCTAACGGCAACAGCACCCGCTATGTTTATCACGAGCCGGGCGAGATAGATCTCAATCTGTTCAATTACCTCCCGGTGGTCAAGGGCCAGGATATGGTCAAGCAGGTGATCTACCCTGATGGCAACGCCGCCACCTTCCAATACAACGGTACCGATAGCAACACCCGTACCGTCACCGATCTGCGTGGTTTCGACACGCTCTACACTCTCAATGCCCATGGCAACCCGCTCAAGATTGAAGAGCCGCTTGGCAAGACCACCGAGATGACCTGGTCGACCAATGAGGGCAAGCCGGATAATGTGATGACCAGCAGAACGGTTGTGGCCGGGACATTGTCTGAACCACGTTCGTTAACAACTTATTTTGAATACGATGTTAAGGGCAATGTTACAAAGGAGACCGACTCCTATACCAACTTCATCCAGACGACCTGGAATGAGTATGGTCAACCGCTGACTCGTATTGACCGCAACGGTGTTGAACAACACTGGACTTACGATCCGGTAATCGCCGGGTGTCTCAATAGTCATGAAGTGGAAGTTGAAGAGGGTGTTTTCAAGCAGACTAGTTCCACCTGCTACGCCACCGGAGAAGTGCAAACGGTCACTGACCCGCTCGGTCATGTCAGTCGCACCACTTATGATCTTTACGGCTACCCAGATCTGGTCACGGTTGCCGAAAACACCGTCGATCAAGCAAGCACCGACTACGACTACGATATCCGTGGGCGCAAGGTTGCTGAAACAGATCCGTTGGGCAACCAGACGACCTATGCCTACGATGATCTTGATTATCCGACAACGGTTACTGCACCGCTGCATGCCAGTTACGCCCTGCCTGCCGGGTCGACCAATATCAAGCTGACCGACTACGACGCGCTCGGCAACCTGTTGTCCGAGATTGACCGCACCGGCCTGACGCTGACCTACAGCTATACGCCGCGCAACCAGGTGAAAACAATTACCCGCAGCGCCAGCGCCGCCAGCTATGGAGTGAAGGCCTTCGGTTATGATGGCAACGGCAACCTGACCAGCGAATCAGACTGGAAGGGGGTGGCCACCAACCATAGTTACGATGCGCTCAACCGCCGCGATAGCACCACCAATCGCCTCGGCGACAGCATGAACATGGGTTACGATCTGGCTGGCAACCTGACTCAGGTGACTGACTTCGAAGGTCGGGTCACCGATTACGAGTATGACGATCTTAATCGGCAGACGAAGGTGATTCAGCCGCAACTGGCGAATCAGGCTGTGCGTGGTGAGATTGTCAGCACCTACTATCTCGAAGCCGAGCCGAAGAGTAACCTTGCAACAGTCATCGACGCCGAAGGCAACCTCACCAGCTTCGAATACAATGGTCGCTACCAGAAGAGCAAACGCACCAACGCCCTGTTCGATGCGTTTGTCTGGCAATATGACGATGCTGGCAACCTCTCTAAAGAGATTGACGAAGAGCTTAACGAGACGCGCTACGAGTACGATAAGCAAAACCGGCGCACCTTCACCTATCGCACTCTCGATGGTCGCGAATTCGTCGCTGCAAAAGTACAGTACGACGCCGCAGGGAATGTGACCTCTGTCAAGGATGCCAACCAGAAGATTACGACAAGTCTTTACGACGAGTGGAACCGTCCGTGGCAGATGATCAGCCCGATTGATGCCCATGCCGGTGTTAGCTACACCACTGCAACCGAACGGGATGGCGAGGGCCGTGAAGTCAAGATCACTGATGGCAACAACAACCCGCGTACTTTCGAGCGTGATGCTCGTGGTTTGGTGACCTCCGCTACCGATGCCGAGTCGCAGTCCACCATTTACAGCTACGATACCAACGGCAATGCCCTTACCGCGACCAACGCGCGTGGTTTCATGACCCGTACCGGTTACGACGCCGAAGATCGCAAGCTGCTGACGATTGAAGCTGAAGGAACGTCTGAAGAGCGCACCAGCGGTGTTGTCTTGTACGACAAGGTCGGCAACTCGCTGCAGGTACGCGATGGCAACGGCAACATCTTTGTCACCGAGTACAACGATCTGAACCTGCCGTGGCAGCAGTACGATCCGGCACCGTTTGATGCCAACTTTGTTGAAGTTCTTTACGATAAGAATGGTCGTGCGACCAGCGTCACCAACCGGCGCGGTCATACCACGACCACCAGCTACGATGCCCTCGGCCGCGTCGATACGGTCACCGATCCGGCACCATTCGCTGCCCAGATCGTTGTCACCACTTACGACAAGGTCGGCAATGTCCGGACGGTGAAGGATAAGCGTGGCATCGTCAGCGAAACCATTTATGACGATCTCTATCAGGCAACCGAGCAGCAGCGTGATGGTATTCGTATCGTCACTAACGAGTACGACGATGCCGGTAATTTGACCGCTACGGTCGATGCCGAAAACAACCGGGTGGAGTACGCCTACAGCAGCCGTAATCAGCCGGAGAGGATGACTTTTGTTAATCCAGACGGCACAGATTACTTCACCGAACGGTTCTACGATGGTGTTGGTAATCTGGTTACCCACAGCAACGAAGAAGGGGAAGTTGCTACCACCACCTACGATAAGGAGAACCGGCAGAAGACGATTGAGTTTGCCGGTGAGACGACTGAGAACGTTTATGACGAGGTCGGTAACCTGATACAAGTCATCAAGCCGAAGCTCAATGGCAGCGTCATGGCCTACGATGGCCTCAACCGTCTGACCAGCGTCACCGAAGGTGGTCTGCTGACGACCATCTATAGCTATGACGCCAACAACAACCAGCTCTCCCAGGCCGATCCGCTCGGCAACGTCGTTGAGTTCACTTACGACGAGCTGAATCGCAAGAAGCAGCACATCCAGAACAAGGCGAGCGGCAACTTAGTGGTCAACTATGACCTCTACGACGCCGAAGGCAATCTGACACAGATGACTGATGCCAAGGGGCAGCTCTTTGGTTATGCGTACGACGAACTAAATCGTCTGACCCAGATCGATCACCCACTTGAGCTCACCACGCCGTTTATGGCTATCGACAAGGTTGAGACCGTCTATGACGCGAACAATAACGTCGCAACCATCACCGAAACCAAGCAGATCAACGGCGGTGGCACCCAGACCGATACCACCGTCAACGTCTGGGATAATTTTGATCGCTTAACCAGCAGCACCCAACGCGGCATCACTCTCAGCTACGGTTACGATTACAACGGTAACCGCACCAGAGTGAGCACGGTCAACGGTAGCACGACTTATGGCTTTGATCATCGTAACCGCCTCGAAACGGCGACTGTTGGAGTCGAACCGAATCTCGAAGTAACCAGCTACAGCTACACTCCCGATGGCTTGACCGATACGATCACTTACCCGAACGGGGCCAGCGCCGACTACGCCTACCACCCGACCAACCGGGTGCAGTCGATCACCCACACCGACAGTGGTGCCGTCACCATCTCCAGCTACAGCTACACCTACGATACCAATGGTAACCGCACTGAGCAGATTGAAGTGCAGGGTGGGGCAAGTGAAACCACCGGTTACGTTTACGATGATCTTGATCGGATGGAGAGTTACACCGTTACCAGTGGTGTCGATACCACCATCACCGGCTACACCTTCGAAGGGTATAACCGTAAAACTGAAACTGTTGTCGTCAATGGCAGCACCACGGTTGATAAGACCTATCACTATGACGAAACCAACTGGCTGAATACTCTGGACGATAACCTGACCTCGGCGGTTATCAGCTATCAATACGATGCCAACGGCAACACCACCTTCAAGGCGGATAGCAGCAAGCCGGGTGAAGAGACCACCTTCACCTACGACGTTTCCAACCGCCTGGTGCAGACCGAGCAGAACAGCTCCGTCCTTGGCCAGTACGATTACAACTCTCAGGGGATGCGGATTCGCAACTATGGCAGCGAGCGTGGTGATGTTGATTACTTCTACGATGATGGCGCGGTGTTGGAGGAGTACGTCGCCGGTGCCGGTGGTGGCTTGCTGGCTCACTATCGCTACGGTAATCGGCTCTTAAGCCTTGAGACCGGAACGGAGACGCAGTATTACCATCACGAGGCTCTGGGCAGTACGGTGAATTTGACGGGTGACGATGGCCTGAACAAGGTCAGCTACAGCCTTGATCCTTGGGGGCATATTCGTAATCAGCTTGGAACCACCATTAACCGGCAGATCTTTACCGGGCAGGAGCATGATGAGAATACCGGACTGATTTACTTTGGCGCGCGGTATTACGATCCTGATACGGCGCGGTTTATCAGCCAGGATAGTTATCTTGGGGAGGCGGGGACGCCGCCGAGTTTGCGCCGGTATTTGTATGCTTATTCGAATCCATTGGCTTATATCGACCCGGATGGGCATATAGCGATTTTCTTTGATGGAACCGGAAAAGATAAGGACAATCATCGCCTCGCAAAAACGAATATTGCGAAGCTTTATGAAGCTTATGGCGATGGAAAGGCTATATACAAGGAGGGTGTTGGGAGTGATTGGTACACCATGTACGCGCTGGGCGGTGTGTCTGGAGCGGGCGGCTCTTCACGACTTGATAGCGCTTTTGAAGAATTTGTTGATGCTTTTAATGCAGCTGATGACAAAAACAAAGTTATCGATATTTTTGGATTCAGTCGTGGCGCGGCCTTGGCCAGGGCTTTTGCCAATAAGATCAAACACGAAGGGATAGATGATCGTTCAAAGCTGATCGGCTATGAAACCATAACGGAGGAAAATGAGGATGGAACCGCCCGGATGGTCAAAAAGCCGATTTACGGAAAGTTCGAAAATGTAAAAGTTCGCTTTATGGGTCTTTTTGATACGGTCGCTTCTTTTGGTGTTCCTGGAAATGATGTTGATTTTGGATACGACATGTCTGTAGACGAGACCTTTGTCAAAGAGACAAGGCATGCTGTGGCTCTTAATGAGTATCGTGGTTTGTTTGATTTGCAGTCTGTTGCCAAGAGCAAAGCTGCACAGTTCCCCCTAAATGTTGTTGAAATGGGTTTTTGGGGCGCGCATTCCGATGTTGGTGGTGGGTATAAGGATGATAATGGTGGCAAGTCAAATGAACTGGCTAATATACCTCTGAACTGGATATATAAAGAGGCGGAAAAGAGCGGCGTTACCTTAAAACCGTTGGATAGAGAGGATACGGTTTTGCCTGATATCGGCAATCTCTCATTGAAAGAGTTGTCGGAAAAGTATATTCATGATTCTAGGTCTTTCTTCGGAAGGTGGGTGGGTGATTATGAAAGGGATGTTTTCTATTCTGGTAACAAGTAGGTTGGAGAATTTGTTTTTTTTGAACGGGCGAAAGGACGTTTTTCGAAAAAACGCAGGTTATCTCCTTAGTTTAATGCTCTTTCTTATTAACATGACCGGGTGCGCAAACACGGCGCCCTATAATGTAATGATGCATAATTCAGGAGTTGCCGATTTTAGCCATGCAGTGATTGTCTTTGGTCAGAAACAGATCTCCAGTGGATGGGTGTCTCCAGGTAATTCTAAAACCAGTATAGACCTGACTTCTTCGATCCCGGAAAAAGCGATTGTTCGTTGGCGACGAGGCGAAACGAACTCTTTCGAAAAAGAAGTTGCGGTGAAAAGCCAACTGCCACCGAGGGCTACCAATGAATATTACACACTGGTCTTTGCTGTTGACGAAGATGAAAATGTGCAGTTTAAGGTGGTTCTGTGTATGCGAGACTTCCCCTGTCCGGAAAAATATGCGAAGTGAAATAAGAGGGTACGCTGGTAACTAACGTAACTTACTGAAAAAGGTGGATGATCCTGCCGTGGAACGGAAGCCGATCCCCAAGAGTCAACAGTCAGAATTTAGAAGTGTCGCGTAAGCAACATCAGTTTTAACGATCGTTGACAACCGCATACACCAAGCAAAAAGCAAGGCACGGGATGGTAGCATATTCCTTTGCCGGGTTACGGTGGTTTCAATGAGTTGTGGCGATGGCGAGTCCGGCGATGTTAAGTCCCCAATGCTTGGTGTATGTGGTTGTTAGAGATTTATGAGTTGTATGGAGGAGTTTTACCTCATGAAAACATTGATGATTTCGTTATTGATACTTATTGTTTGCACTTCGTTCGCCTTTGCGACCGATCTGGAGGGTTACACCTTTCTCAAGATATCTGGATCGGATGCCCGCGCCGTGGTGGAAACACCGCAAGGTGAGAAGCAGTTGGTTTCTCCCGGAGACATGCTCGGCAAGGCAAGGGTGACGGAAATTACCGAGAACCGGGTGATGCTGGAGCGACCGAGTAAAACCGGGCCGGAAGTGCTGATTGTGCGACTAAAAAACGGTAAGCAGAAGATTGACCGGCTACAGAAAATGCCGGTGAAGCGTAAAGTGGTTGTTGCTGAACCAGACAAGGCGAGTGCGCAGTTCGGTTACTGATCAGTTTTATGTACCTATGAGTTTATGAGTCATGTTCGGGGGGACTATGAAATGCAATGCTATGTTTACGGGGGGGGTCCGATGAAAGGCACTAAATCTCTGTACGGAAGAGCTGTGGTCGCTCTTCCGGCTTTGTTGTTTGCGCTCTTGCTTTCAGCGCCGCAGTTGGTCCTGGCGCTCACCGCCAACACGCTTGGCGATTATCAAAATGTTACGGTCATGGAGGTGTCGGGCAACTATGATGCCGTCGATACCTATGGACAACCGGACCTGTCGGAACGGCGTACGCTCGCCCAGGAGTTCTACCGTACCCATGGCGACGACTACGACTTCTTGGTCATCTTCACCAATTTCGATTTTGTCATGCCTTCAGGGTCGAAAGCATTCTTCTCGCCTGCGAAAAATGCTGTTCATGGCATCGGCCTGCCGCGCAACAATTACACCAATACCTACACTCCAGATGGCTCCTACCTTGACCGTCTCGAAGGCACTATCGACATGGCGAATATCTCCAGCCATGTTCTCGAACCGACTGACCCTGAATTCGATGACACCCTGTTGACCCTCAGTCATGAAATGGTCCATCGCTGGGGAGCCTACGTCCAGTTTGATGATAACGGCACTGCCAGCAACGCCTTGCTCGGTCTTGATAATGCCCACTGGAGTTTCCTGCTCGATTCTGGTGGCTCAACCCTCTACGGCAATAACTGGCAGGATAACGGCGATGGAACTTTTACCTCGATCCAGCCAGAACAAGGTCAGGATAACAAGCCAATCGGCCGAATTTTCAGCGCCCTTGATCTCTACCTGATGGGTTTGATCGACAAGACCCAGGTGCCACCGCTCATCCTGATCGAGAGCACCGATGCGACGCGCGACCAGATTCCTGAACTCGACGTTACTGTCACCGGAACAGCCAGAGCCGTCACCATCGACGATATCATCGTCGTCGAAGGGGAACGTGTGCCCAGCGCAGCTGATGCGCGCAAGGAATTCCGCACCGCCTTCATCTATGCCGTCAATCCGGGAACTTGGTCAGATTCCGACCCGTATAACCTTGGCGAACTCGCCGCAATTAATCGTCTACAGACTGAGTGGGTGAAGAGGTTCTCGATTCTGACCGACGGTGTCGGTATGGTGCACACCGATTTTGTGCTGGAGCAGGAAGCTGCAGAGACGAACCCAGGGGTAACGACGCCCACAATCAATCCGTCCATTGCACCAAGTGTTAACAACGGCGTTGCCTGGCTGGTCGGCAATCAGCAGGGCGATGGCTCCTGGCAGGACCAGCTCGGTACCGAGCAACGCGATACGGCCGCAGCCGTAACGGCGCTGAAAGACTTTGCTGCCGCGTGGAACAGTGCTCAAAGCGGTCGGGATTGGCTCTCAGGTATTACTGCAGATAATTATGATTTTTGGGCGCGTAAGGTGGTTAGCCTGGATGGTGCCGCTGTGGCTGAAATTATCAGCAGCCAGAATCCCGATGGTGGTTGGGGCAGTATGACCGGTTACCTGAGTAGCCCGGTAGATACCGCTTTGGCCTTACAGGCATTGGCGTCTGCCGGAATGACCAAAGAAACGGAAGTGGCTACTGCGGTCAACTACTTACAGTCTGCGCAGAATCCAGATGGCGGCTGGCATACTGGCAATGGTTTGAGTATGGTTCAGCCGACGGCCTATTCCATTGTCGCACTGAATGCAGTGAAGGATAGCTATGCTCTGAACACTGCTATCGCGGATGGCCTCTTTTGGCTTGGTCTCAAGCAGAACTTTGATGGTGGCTTCGGCAACAGTTCCAGTACGGTCTACGATACGGCTGCGGCTTTGGTCGCACTCAAAGAAACTGGAGCATCTCAAACGGTCACCGACGACGCAGTCACTTATTTGTCGAACAAACAGGCTGACTCTGGCAGTTGGAATGAGAGCTCTTTTCAGACCGCTCTTGCGGTGCAGGCACTTTATGCCGGTCAGGTCGTGGCAGACCTTTCCGTCAGCCCAACAGATGTCGTGATGACTCCGACCATAGTGACGGATTATCCAAGTCAGGTGCAGGTCGGTGCCAGAATTTACAATTCGGGCAGTACCGCTGTGCCGATTGTAACTGTGGCTTTGTACTCGGACGCCGTTGCCTCTGAAAATCTTCAGGCTCAGCAATCAGTTTCCATCCCGGCAAACGGATTCGCTGATGTGGTTTTTTTGACCGTGGTGGACAGTCCCTTTGATCAGACATTTATTGTTTGCATCGATCCTGATCGCGAGATTGTGGAGGCAAGCTGGGCCAATAATCTGACTTATAAAACCTTACCGGTTGACGTTCCCGCTCCAATGATCGGGTTTGCCACAGCAAACTCTAGTGGTGTGGAGTCAGAAAATGCTTCGATTCTGTTGGAACTATCGTATGCATGGGATCAACCGTTGAGCGTTGGCTATGCTGTGAACGTCATGAGCAGTGCGGTCGATCCTGACGATTATTCGCTGGCCGTGGGCACCCTGGTTTTTGCTCCTGGAGAATCTGCAAAACGGCTTGATTTCAATATCGTTGATGATGCGCTGAAAGAAGGTGCTGAGACAGTTGTTCTTGACCTACAGAACCCGTCGGCAGGAATTCCTGGGTTGCTTCAGCACACCTACCTTATCGCCGACAACGACACTCCTCCGACCATATCTTTCGATTCGGCCGCTGGTTCAGGTTGGGAAAATGAATTGTCCGTGCCCGTTTCCGTTTCGCTTAACTTCCCCTGGCCGGAGCCAGTTTCTGTTGACTACCAAGCAGACACAGGCAGTGCCACGCAAGGTACAGATTTCAGTATAACCGTCGGCACCTTGATCTTCGCAGCGCAAGAAACTCAGAAATCCTTGCTATTGAATGTTTTCGATGACAACGCGGTGGAATCGGATGAAACCATAGTCTTGGCTCTCGAGAATCCGGTTAACGGCAGTTTGTCTCAGCAACCCTTCGTTTATACCATCAGAGATAATGATTCTGTGCCACAGCTTACGGCCAATCTATCCAGTACCGCTCAGGATGAATCGGTTGGCCCGATCATTATTAGTCTGACTCTGGATCACCCTTGGCTTGACCCCGTTTCGGTGTCCCTTGAGGTTGCTTCTGGAAGCAGTGCATCGGTTGGTGAGGATTTCACTCTAGGGGCAACGCTCATAACCTTCAGTCCGGGAGAAACGACGCAATCGTTCCTTCTTGAGATTTTTGACGATTATCTGGTTGAAGAGAACGAAAATATTATCATCAACCTGGTGAATCCAGTTGCTGTGTCTCTGCTCCAGGATCAGTTGAGCTATACCATTGTCAACAATGATTTCCCGCCGACGGTCACTATTGTTATGCCTGTGGACGGGACGGTCACAAGTGACAACAGACCATTGCTTCTCTACGAGGCGAGTGTTGAGAAAGTTGTTGTCACGGTTAACGGGAACGTGGTTGCGGGAGTCTCAGGACAGGCGTTTGAGTCTCCGCTGATGGAGGGCCTGAATACCCTGCGCGTTGAAGCGACTGATGCTGTTGGCAGAGCCGGTTATGACGAAGTGTCTTTCAGCGTCGACACGACGCCACCTGGCATCACGATTGTTTCTCCACTTGAGGGGGTTACGCCCGAGCCGGAACCTTTGCTCTACTATCAGGTGAGCGATGGTGATGCGGTGGTTACGCTTGACGGGGTCATAATCAATAAGGCTTCTGGAGACCTTCTGGACAGATTGGATGATGGAGATTATCTGGTTTCGGTTCAAGCAACCGATTCGCTTGGAAACACAGCTGAAGCCCACGTAGTTTTTACTGTGAACGCAGGCTGGGATCGTCCTCCAGTTCTTTCTGAGGAGTCTTATCCGGTCAACTTGTTACGGCAGTGGCCAAACGTGGATGAGCGCCAGCGGGAATTTCGAAACTATGCGATAGACTCCCATGGCAATGTTTTTTTCGTGGACACATTGGGGTGGCTTGGCACCTACAGTATGGAAGTCTCCAAATATGACAAAAACCTTAATTTTATCTGGAATGTGGTCATGGATTCTGGCTATGACGACAGACATTATGATTTCCATTTTTCGGAATGCGAGTCTTCTATTTATGTAGCAGGCGTTACCGAAAGTAGTGGTTGTTTTGATGACATTGGCCCCTGCACAAAACTTTATCAGGAAGATGCTATCCTGTTTAAAATTAATGATCTCGGCACAACAGGTGAGATAGCGTGGTCTCAGCAGTGGGGAGGCGATTACGAAGATATTATTAGTGGGCTGGCTGCTGACGAGTTTGGAAACGTGTTCGTAGCGGGCTTACACAGAGAGTATTCTTCGGCGATCAATCAGGACTGGTACACTTTTGCCAGGTTTGATGCGGCCGGCAATAAAATTCTCGATATACACGACAGTGAAAAAGGATATTGTGCGGGAGTTGCTTCGGAAGGCTTTTTGTATTGCGGCTTGGGCAAGTACGATTACGACGGGAATTATCTGTCGAATGTCAGTCAGTCCGAGGGGCTTTACGCTGCGGAACTAAAGAAGGATGGTTACTTCTATACGCTGGATGACAACCGGATTCATAAAATTGACAAATCGGGTGAACTGATTTGGTTGTCTGAAGTCCTCGTGGACCCGCCCCTCCCAGGGTTGTCCAGTCCGTATGCTTTGTTGAGAAGCTTCACTCTGGATGAAGCGGGCAATGTTTTCGCGTTGGGGAGAACCAATGGTGTTCTGGATGCGTCTGGAGCTCAGAGCGGGGCCGACCTCTTCCTGGTAAAATTCGATTCCTATGGGCGTATTATTTGGGTTCGTCAGTTTGGTTCCTATTCGGATGATGATGAGGATTATTATGGGGTCGGTCTTGTTTATGGCGGTGATGGGGACCTGTATTTTGCAAACCATTCACTGGCTATAGACAGTTGGGAATTCTACAAAGCCGAAACAGCAACCGCTGAAACGCCATTGTCTTCTCCGACGAGAACTTACTATGTCGACAGCTCGTCGGGTTGCAGTGAAGGCAAGGTCACCAAAGGGCCAGCATATGCGACGATGAGTCAAAACCACGGGGCCTGCGCTGGTCCGGATACCGTTTCTATGCGTTTTACCGGCGGTCCGAAAGATATGCTGATCGCGTATGAACCGACTGCTTACACTGAATCGACGCTGGTAACGGGGACCTCAGGGGGAAGCCTGATCTCTGCCCTGTCCGAGACAAGTGGTATGCTTTCGGTTGATTTGGTCGAAGTCGCTCCTGCCGATGGGAATATCATTCGATCTTTCGGAACGATTTCGCAACCCTTTGAGCCAAACAGGTTTGGCCAGATCACAGATTTGTCCGGTCTCAGTGGAGTTGTTCAGCCTGGGAATTCGTTTGGTATCAAGGTCGCTCTTGATGCTGATGCCCGAGGTGTTCATACCCTCCAGTGGGGGCAAGAGAGCTCCTGTCCAACTGGCACCCAACAACTTGTCAGTGTCACAGCAACACCGGTTGAGACCGAGGCACCAGTCACAACCATCAACGCCCCCATTGACGGTGCATCAGTTGTTGCAGGTTACGTCATTGTGGAAGGGGCCGCGACCGATGGTAATGGTTCTGGCGTCGCGAAAGTCGAGATTTCGGTCGATGGCGGGACAACCTGGAGAGTGGCGACCGACACCTCTTCCGATCAGTCGTGGGGTGCTTGGAAATATGTTTGGGTGGAAGCCTTCCCTGGCACCTATTCCTTGCTTGCTAGGGCTATTGACCGGGACGGCAATATTGATTCTTCAGAGCCTGAAGTCAGTATCGTTGTCGATGATTTGTCCCCGACTCTGAGTGTTGATCTAGTTATGTCTCCCACTGCGCTCACTGCTCAGGTGATCAGCGGTATAGCCACCCCTGGGGTGAACCTGTCGGTTACGATTGATTCCCCAACGGATTCCCCCGCTGCGATTTCTCCGATCATTCAAACGCCTGATGGTACCTGGGAGTTTACTGTCAGCAACATGGTGCCGAATGTTGATAATGTCCTGACCATAACGGCAATGAATGTGTATGGGTCAGTAAGTCAACCGATTACCCTCAGCGTCGACACGACTGGTCCTCTCTTGACTGTCGATCAGGTCGAAACGCCTACTGCGGTGAACTTCCAGACAATCACCGGCTTGATTGATTACGATGCAACATTGACAGTTCAAGTGAACCCACCAGCTCTTTCGCAAACACCGCAGGTTATGTTTGGTTTCTGGTTCTACGAAGCCGTTGATCTGCAAGAGGGGGAGAACCTCTTTCTTTTTACCGCCACTGACCCCCTTGGCAGGAAGACAGTGGCCCAGGTAACGATTGAATACCAGCCGCCTTCTCTGACTATAGCTGTGATGCCCAAGAGCACTCTCGAAAGAAATTCAACCGCCGTTGTTCTGACAATTAGTAATATCCTGCCGCACGGTGAGACGGTTGCCATTGAACAGATTGTTGATCTCAATGACAACAGGACTGTTGATGCTGGTGAGCCGGTTGTCCGGAGCTTCGGCGTGACCGATGGTATTGTCGTGAGTGACCCGAATGTTCAGGGTGACCAAGGCGGAGTTGTGGATGGCTCTGTCGTCACAACAGTGAACTATCATTTCATCAATGATCATTATCATGCCCCCGCACAATATATCTTCAGATCTACGACGATGGCGGACAGTGCAGAAACTGACTTTGAGGTTGTTGCAGTTAGTCAAGTTCAGACTATCAGCGGGACAGTGTTGGATACTTTGGGCACTCCGATCGCAGGCGCTCAAATTCAGCTGATTGATAAGTGGGGTCGTGGTTTTGGTTATGCGATTTCAAATGAGGTTGGCCAATATGCGTTCAATGTCGAGGCCCCTGGTGAATATGGCTTGCTCCCGATTGCGCAAGGCTACGTTTTTGATAAGACAAGCTCCGTGTTGCTGGCCTTGGGCTCTGGTCAGGCAAGCTCTGGTGTCGACCTCACCATGACCCAAGCAGTAAATCGAGTCTCAGGCGCTGTGCTTGATGCAAGCTCTTCGGCAGGTATCCCAGGGCTTCTGGTCAAAGCAGAAAGCAGCCAATCCGTTAGCTTTGCTCTGACGGATACCAATGGGGCCTATACTTTTATGCTACCAAATGGTGATTTTGACTTTTATGTCGAGAGCCTGGCAGGCGATGGCTCCTCAGCTAAAGGGTACGTCACTTCGAGTGCTGCTTTGCTAAGTCTTTCGGTCGTGGAAGATTCGAGTGGCAACAATATCGCATTGGCGGCCGCAGATTCTCTGGCGTGCGGAAAAACTGTGGACTTGGCTTTTCTTGCTGCTCCGGGGGCTCCTGTCCGGGCCAGCTTGGCCAATGGTGGCCATCTGATTGCTGCTGCTGTCACAGATGAAAATGGTGACTACTGTCTAGGTTTTATCTCTGGTAATGATTGGACTACGACTATTTATGATGATGCCGCTCAAGGTGTCGGTCTTGCCGGGACGACCCTTGGAGATGTTTCGGCAGTGGTTGGTTCGCCGCTGTCACAGAGTGATCTTGTGGTGTACGGCGTCGATGTCTGGCTGGAGGGAACGGTTTCCGACGAAGGGGGACAACCGGTCGCTGCTGTGCCGGTCAGGGTGACGAACCTTGATGTTGGTTCCAAGGCTACCGGCATCACCGCTGCAGATGGCACCTATCGCTTGGGTCTCAACTCAGGCAATGGACAAATAGCAATTAGTCCTGAAGGCTTAGGGTATGAGCCTATGTCTCCCGTCTCAATTCTCTTGGCGCCAGCTCAAACGGTAACTCAGAACTTTACTGTGATTGCTGCTGTGGAGCCTCTTGCGGTGACGGTTGATGCGGTGTCCTCGCCGATAGCAGAAACATCGCAAGCCCTTTCCGGTACGCGGTCACAGGGCGCGGAGGTGACCATTGAAATTGATACCACGGCAAGTCATGAGGGGGTTGCTTATCCGACCGCAACAACTTGGGAATGTACCCTTATAGACTTGGTTGAGGGTGTAAACAAGGTTGCTGTTTCAGCGACCGATGGAATCGATACCCTTTATGCTCCTGAGGTCTATATTGATTATCAGCCGCCGCAGGAGGTTAATACCATTACTATCTCCAGTGCTCAGTACAGTTTACGCAAGGAGACCCTGACCGTCGCGGCAGCGAGTGGTTATCCTGAGGCGAACCTCGTGGTTGAATATTTAGGGAAAGTCGTGCCGATGAGCTACGTCAAGTTACTTAAGGGGCGCTATCTCTGGACCTACACTGATACGAACGTTCCTGCTACCCCGGTAGCGGTTGCAGTCTCTGGCGCGGAGGGGAGTGTGACTGCTGCTGTTACGGTGAAATGATCGGTCTGGCCATTAGCCGCAGGCAACGGCCGACTTTGCTAGTCCGGTAAGGCGGTTGTCGCACTCGCAGTCTTGGCAGCAATGCCCATCACTTTTTTACCGGGATATGGGGAGCTAACGTACGTAGCGATCCGGTTGGAAAGCGATAATAACTTTTATTGTAAAGATAAGCGTAAATCCAAAAAGTGCAGAAGAGGCCACCCCAGTCGGGGTGGCCGCTTTTTTTCAGGATCGTCAAGTCAACGGGAAAGGTCCTGATTGGATGAGATCATTACACTCAGATTTACAGACGTGCGCATGGCTGTGTCCCCAATAAAAAAGTCCCCGCCCGAAGGCGAGGACTTTGCTAACAGTCTGAGGAGATCACAATTTTGGGATCTTTTTGCTCAGTGTGGATTATCTCTTACCACACAACATCAAGCTGTTTCATGGCAAGTTTGAAGTCTGCTTCGACCTTGTCGAGGATGGCTTGAGCATATTCGTTGTTATGGACACTGTTGGTGCCATCGTTGCGCACAAATTTGAGATTGTGAAGGGCTCTCTGATAGGTTTCCCAGCCCTTGGCTGTGTCGCGCTTGGCGGCGTCGGCATCAAGCAGGGCCTTCTCAACCTCAATCCGGGTCATCTTGAGCTCTTCGATGCGAGTTGCTGTCTCAGCGCCCCACTCCTCAAAGATAGTTTTATATTCTTCGTCTTCATGGCAATCGGTGCAAGAAGAGGACGGTGGGCGATAGACGCCCTTGGTGATGCCGGTGTGACAATCAGTACAGGTCATATCTGCGGCTTCGCCGTACATCATGCCCGGAATATCTTCCAGCCCTTCAATGCCTGTTCCTTCGTTCATGGCTACTTGAACTTCGTGGCAGACGCCACAATCGGCCATTTGTGGAGCATCATCTGGTGCGTCAGCGTGGCAGGTTAGACAGAAATTCATCCGGTCAGTTGCGGTTGCAGGATTATGGACGATACCGAAGTGGCAGTCGCGGCAAGTCAGGTCGAACTCCTCAATATGCATGTTGTGGTCGAAGTGAGTGCCGCCGACAAAATCCTCAGTCATGACGTCTGCCAGGCCTTTGCGTGTGCGGAAGCCGGGGTTAATAACATCGTCGAGCATCCGCATGTTGACAATTTTCATGGGGCCTGTGGTTGTTTCGCGGACGGTTTTGTTGCCTTCGTCCGAGTGACAGTAGAGGCAGTGCCATGCAGGGACCAGTTTTTCAGGTGGATTAGCGAGGATTCCCAGCTTCTCTTCTTTGGAGATGGTGAGCTGCATGTAGGTGTCTTTCAAGCCGCCCATCTTGGCTTTTGCGTATCCGAGCACTCCTGGACGACCATGACAGTCGAGACAGGAAACACCTGCGTCGCCATGCGCCGAATGTTCCCAGGAATCAACTTCGGCCAGAGGGCCGAACCCTTGGGCTGGATGGCAAAGATGGCAGAACTCAGGTTCGGAGGTCATGTGCAGGATCTGGACGTTGATAAAGCCGAACACGACAACAAAAAGCACCGCTGCAAGGGTGAATAAGACCAGATGGCGTTTACACCAATCAAATACGGTTTTCAGCATAATTCGAACCTCTTTTGTTCAGTTTTTTAGTCTTGCGGGGCGCGACCATGATCATAAACTTAGGCGGATAATTTGGGGTATATTACCTGTTTGTCGAACCAATGCAACTAAAAACCGTTATATAACAGTAAGTTAACAACATTTAATCCGTTTGTGGCAAAAGAGCTAGATCGGTATTGTTGCTCTTGATAATAAAGAAACTACTTTTAATTGTAACATTTATCAAGGGCGGATGTTGGCTAAGAAGGGTGGTTTTAAGGTCAGGTGTCGCTGTGGGTTCAACTCTGTTGCCCTTTGAAACGACATTTTTGAGCGTGGAAACGAAAGAGGCTGCCTGGATAGGCAGCCTCTTTCTATTTAACTTTAGGTCTATGTGGAAACGTTAGTCGTTAGTGACCGCTGCCTCCCATGAAAGCGAATATCATAAGGAAGAGACAGGCAATGCCGGTAAAGAGGGCAACATAGCCGAAGGTCTTGAGGCAGAAATCATAGACTGGCCCGCTGACTTTTTTGCAGACGAACTCGTCCGTTATGCCTGCTTCCTCGTAACGACGCCACTGATCACCACGCTCTTCGATAAATTCTTCCTTGGGCATTTGTCCGTTGAAGATAACGAAGTCCATGGGGAATTTCTCCGGGCGACCATGGGTGTTGTAGAAGTGTACGGTAAAGATAAAGCCGGTTGCCAATAAAGCCTCATCGGAGTGGATGATGGTCGCGACATTAAACATCCAACCGGGCAGGAAGAAGCCGAAGAATTCCGGGAACCAAAGCATCAGGCCGGAGCCACCAATGGCGAACATACCCCAAAAGACTGCAAGGAAGTCGAATTTCTCCCAGTAAGTCCAGCGCTCAAAGGTTGGTTTCGGTCCGAGGAAGAGGAACCAACGCACCATGCCAACGACGTCGCGGATATCGCGCAGGTTAGGGCAGAGTGAGTCTGGGCCAAACAGGCGGCGCAGCCACATGTCATTGTCGCTTTTCTTCTTGCTCAAGAAAAGGAAATCAAAGCTCAGGATCAGGGCCGAGACAAAGTAATAGAATGTCAGAATAGCGCAACCTCGGTGGATCAGGCCTGCGTAGTAAGTGCCGCCGAAGAAGTCCATCATTGAGATGGCCCAGCGTTGGTCGGCAAACTTCAGAGGGAGACCGGTCAGGGTCAGGCCCAGGAAGCTGATGATAACAGTCAGGTGCAAAAAGATGTGCCGTGGCTTAAAACGGATATATTGTTTGTGTGGCTCGGAAATGTGATGCTCTTCTTTGCCGATATGATGCTCTGCCAGCTTCTGGCGGTTCTCAACAAAGCCACGAATCATCCAGAGCAGGGTGTGGATCCAGAAGACAGCAAAGGTACCGACCAGCAGACCGGTCATGCTGACGAAAGTCCAGTAAGAGACGGGGTAATTTTCCCGGTCATGCATGTCGCCATGGGAATCAAACTTGGCAAACAGGGCCGTGGCGTTAGGGTGACACTGGGCGCAAGTCCCAACAATGTTTGCCTCGTTGACGCTCGAAGCAGGGTCGGCCTTGGGCAGCACGTTGTGCGCAGTATGACAGTCGGCGCAGCCAGCAACCTTTTCCGGGGAACCGAGCCTGAAATTCTTGCCGTGGTAGCTGTTCATGTAGGTTTCTACCGCAACACCGAAAACGCCATTGCGAGCCATCATTTCATGGTCGGCATGACATTTTAAGCAGACCTTGGTGTGGAATTCACGGTTGAGATGGGTCTCCGCTTCGCCGAGTTGCTCGATTTTATGCAGGCCATGGCAATCGTGACAGGCTGCGGAATCATCATTCCCAGCCAGAACCGCTTTGCCGTGGATGGATTCTGTATAATCTTCATGGTCATCGTGGCAACCGGTACATTTTGCGATGACTTTGGTCTTATCATTTTCCCAGTAGCTGTGGGTATGAATGTCATCATGGCAGTCCGCGCAGGTCACATCATTCAGCTTGTGCACACTCGAATAATGCTCACGGGTCTCTTTCTTGTGGCAACGGACGCATTTTGGTTCTTCCGGTATAACCTCTCCGGAGATGTGTGCGTCGAGCGAAGTGACTTCGGTGTGGCAGCTGGTACAGGCGTTTTTGCCGTGTACCGAAGCACCGTATGCAACCGGTGCAACTACATCATCATGGCACTCCAGGCAAACTTCGGGAGCGATTGCCATACCGCTTTCGGCCTGAACGGGTAAAGCTGGAAAAAGTAGGCCTATAGTTATCAGCACAAAAATTAGGGGTCGGCAATTCATCGCTAGGTCTCCTGACGCGGGTCTGTTGAGTACTGACCGGATTCCTGCCCAGAAAGTACAAAGAAGTTGTTTACACGATGCATAAAAAACAAAAAAACTTAATAAATTAAAGGTGTTGGCTGTAATACGGTTGCATACAATATTAAGATTAAAAATGGTTTAACATAAGCCCATTTAAAAGTCAATCGTGAATCATGGCCAGGAAAATATTTTAAACATACACTGTATGTTTTTTCCATACAGCTGACAAATATCTTGCTTGGGCAAATTAAAGGGGACTAGTATGCGGCAATTTTAAAGAAGGGGAGTTTTGAGAATGGCACAGAAATGGCGTGGATGGGTTTTTGCTAGCATTGCCTTGATCATGTATCTGGTCGGTGGCATTTTGATCATGGCCGGATTGATTATGATTGGTCTCATGGGAGCCCAGGATTTGTGGGGTTGGGGTGAAGCTCGTGGTCTCGGCTATATGGCTTTTGCCATTGGTATCTTCCTCTCTGTTGCTGGTGTGCTGGTGATGCGGATTATACGCAATCGGGGTTGGTAGCCAAAGCTGGGGAGTCACGAGTTGCTAATAAAGAAAAAGGGAGTAACCCGTTGGGTACTCCCTTTTTCTGTTTGCTACTTTAAAGACCGGATTACTTGTTGAGCATCTGCACAACAGTTTCGGTCATTGGGTTTGCGTAGAGGATGATCATGGCAACAACGAAAACGTAGATGGCCAGAGACTCGATCATAGCCAGACCGATCAGCATGATGGTCATAATCTTGCCGCTTGCTCCTGGATTGCGGGCAACACCTTCAACCGCTTTCTGAATGGCCAGACCCTGACCAATGCCAGTACCCAAAGAACCAATACCCATGCCGATTCCGGCTGCTAATACACTCCATGCAAAAAATTCCATGTGACTACTCCTTAAAGCTGTTTGCTGTTTTCAGTTTTCCTATACGGTATAGGACTCAGACCCGGTCTATCCGGGTTTAGTGACACTCTTCAAGCGAACCGGCAATATAGATCATCGCCAGCAGCATAAAAACGAATGTTTGGATGAAGGCGACCAGAACCCCCATCAGCATCATCGGCAGTGGCAGCAGAAACGGCACCAAACCAAAGAAGATTAACAACACAATCTCGTGCCCATACATGTTGCCGAACAAACGCAGCGTCAGCGACAACGGGCGGGCAATGTGGCCGACGATCTCAATCGGCACGATCAATGGTGCCAGCCAGATAACCGGACCACAGAAGTGCTTGAAATAGCCGATACCGTGTTCCTTGACGCCGACAATGTGGGTCATGGCGAAGACCGTCAGGGCGATGGCCGCGTTGGTGTTGAGATTAGCCGTCGGCGGGTAAAACCCAGGGATAAGCGCGATCAGGTTCGAGGTCAGAATGAAGAAGGCGATGGTGGCGATTAAGGGAAAGTAAGCTTTTCCTTTTGGCCCCATAGTCTCTTCGATCATGTTCTCAATGCCATCAATCGCCGGCTCAAGAAAATTCTGCAGACCGGTCGGAACCGTTTTGATGTTGTTCTTGACCAGAACCGCAACAAGGATCAGCAGGGCCATCACCAGCCAGGTGTAGGTCACGGGGCGGAGCATTTCCACAACATGGTGGATGTGCTCTACTTCCTCAGGGGTTGTTGGGGTACCTAAAAAAAGTTTCACCACCCAATCAAGAATAATAAACGGATGTACCATGGTATCTGAAGCCTCCTCTACTTAAGAGCGCGTTGTGCCGTCATCCAAAACAAATTAATAATCACGACCGAGAGACCGATAATCAGGCCGCCAGCGTGAACTTTTACGATAGCAACCAAGAAGGCCAGAGTTATCAATAAAACAGCCAACCTGAGAACATAGCCGAACATGTAACGAAAGCGAGTGCCACCAGAGGGGCGATCCAGCAGACGATCAAGCGAGCGCCTTAGCCAGAGAAAAGCAGCGATGGTAACCAGCCCGCCGACCAAGATGCCAGTGCTCAAGGCCCAATTGCCAAAAGGCAGGCTGCCGAGCAGCAGCAGGATCAGAATGATCCAGTTACGCCGTGCCAGTTGCGCGGGTAGCTGCTCAATCTGATCCATCGTTCTCTTGATCCTGTTCTTCTCCTTGTTCCTGGTCGCGTAAAGCGCGCCGGGTCAGGATGAAGATGTTGCGGAAACCCGAGGCAATTCCGACTCCGAGCCAGGTCAAGGTCATCCAAGGGGACGTCCCTAACCATTGATCCAGATAGTAGCCAATGAACAGGCCAATAAACGAAGACGCCACCATTGATATCCCAAGACTAGAGAGTAAGCCCAGAGATTTCATGAATTGACGCTTGTCTTCGGTCATAATAGTTATACGCAGAATATGCCTGGAATTTAAGCGTACCTTAGATAGCACAGGGTCTAGAGGCTGTCAACCGGTTTTTGTGCGGCTTTAACCGACCGAAAAAGCTATATGCTAAAGGCTGTTGGCACGACTAATACACGTTTATGTTTCTGTCAGAAGCTGCGACTGTTTCAAGTAAAAATTGCCTGCTCGCTGAGCCGTTGCTGAGTTGATTAAAAAGTTACCGACTCAAGCTCGACAATGTCAGTATGGCACAACCAAGCATGCCGATAAGTGAAACCCAATATCCGTAATAAGGCCAAGCCACGCTTCCAGACTGTGCCAAAGAGTTTCGTTTGTAGCTTTTCAAATGTTTGTGCACTTGCCAGCGGAGTTCGAAAAAGCTGGTCTTGACCCCCGCCGCCGCCAGACCCCGTAAAACCAGAATGGAAGCAATGAAGTTGATGCAACCGAAAACCAGGAAAGCAGAGAAAAAAGTCAGCGTCACTGCGGATCTCCGGTGACCGTCACCTTCTGGCCACTAAACTCGACCATCTGCCCTGCCCTGAGTTTGCATCGTTTACGCAACTCGACTGCGCCGTCAACCTTGACCTGTCCCTCGCTAATCAGCAGCTTGGCAATGCCGCCACTTTCGCAAAGTCCTGTGACCTTTAAAAGGTTGTTCAGTTCGATGAATTCGTGGTCATGTAGTTCAAATTCAATCATTCCAGCAGATCTCTGTCCGTTTGAATATTAATCGGCAAATTCAGGTTGGGGTCTATTGTGGACCCCGACGGCTACGGGGAGGTTTCTTCCCGCCCGGCTTAAAGCGGCGGTTTTCTCCACCTTTGCCGAATGCCGGTGGTTTGCCGGGGCGTGCATTGCGGCTTTCACCGGCCGGACTGATCTGAAGTTGTTGCCCGCAGACCCAAACCTTTTGCAAGTGACGAAAGACCTCCGGGGGCATGGCTTCCGGTAGGTCAACGATGCTGTGATCATTGTTGATTTTGATTTGGCCGATGTCGCGGCTGCGCAGATTTGCCTCGTTGGTGATGGAGCCGACGATATGTTTTGGTTCAACACCGTGAGTACGACCAACCTCAATTCGGTAACTCGACAAGTGCTGGTTCTGATCATTTCTGTCTTGATTGCGGCGAGGTTGACGTTCTTCCCGTTCTTCGACCACTTCCTCAATCTCGCCACCTTCCGGTTGCAGCGGTTTGTCCTTCTGCATCAGGTAGGAGAGAGTCGCGGCAATGCGGCGAAAGCCAACATCATGTTCGTGCTGGTAGCTGTCGATAAACTCTTCGAAAAACTCCAGATCCTGAGACTCCATAGCCTCGGAAATCTGTTCCTTGAACTGGTCGACCCGACGATTGGAAATGTCTTTGCGGCTTGGCAGGCTCATCGCTTTGATCGGTTGGCGGGTGGCCCTTTCGATGGCCGCCAGCATCCGTCGTTCGCGCGGAGCGACAAAAAGAATCGCTTGGCCTTCGCGACCAGCACGACCGGTTCGACCGATACGATGCACGTAGGATTCGGTATCATAGGGGATGTCGTAGTTAACCACGTGGCTGATCCGCTTGACATCAAGACCACGGGCCGCTACGTCGGTGGCAACGACAATGTCGAGAGTGCCGGCCTTAAGGCGATCAACGGTCTTTTCCCGCATCGGTTGAGTCATGTCGCCGTTGAGTGGGGCGCAAGAGAATCCGCGCGATTCGAGCTTTTCCGAGAGTTCCACTGTGGCGGTCTTGGTTCGGACAAAGACGAGCATCCCTTCGATGTCTTCGGCTTCGAGAATGCGGGTTAAGGCGTCCAGTTTGTGCATTCCCTTGACCTGCCAGTAGCGCTGACTAATGGTGTCGACTGTCGAGGTTTTCGTCTTGATCTGAATCTCAACCGGATTTTGGAGGTGGCGTCTCGCCACCTGTAGTACTTCTCGCGGCATGGTTGCTGAAAAGAGGGCCATTTGGCGCCCCGGTGGGGTGTGCTTAAGAATCTGTTCGACCTCATCGACAAAGCCCATTCGGAGCATTTCATCCGCTTCGTCTAGAACAACGCAGCGGAGTTGGTCAAGTTTCAGAGTACCGCGTCGCAAATGATCCTGGATTCGGCCCGGAGTGCCGACTACCGCCTGAACGCCGCGATGGAGTTGGCGCAGTTGCTGGCTCATGCTTTGGCCGCCGTAGATTGGCAGGACCTGAAACCCCTTCAGGTGACGGGCATAGGTACTCATGGCTTCGGCGACTTGTAGTGCCAATTCCCGGGTTGGGGTCAAAACCAGAATTTGCGGACTTTTCAGCTTCAGGTCAATAAGACTGAGCAATGGCAGGGCAAAGGCTGCCGTTTTGCCAGTGCCGGTTTGAGCTTGACCGAGCAAGTCACGGCCTTCCAGCAGGGGGGGGATGCTTCTAGCCTGGATCGGCGAGGGGGTCTCGTAGCCGACCTCGTTGATGACCTTATGAATAGCCGGAGCGAGCAATAGTTCGGAAAAGGTAACAGATATTTCTTCAGTCATGACAAGCCTGTGTTGGAAAAGCCCGAGTGGCGAGGGGGAGATTGGTCGGGCGAGGTGAATGCTGAGTTACGCTGAGTATATGATCAGTATAACCTGAATTTTTGTCGGGCATTAAGACAAACCAGCAAAATGCAGGTTGATCTCGTTACGCCCGGCAGGTTCCCAGGTTATCACTTGATGTGTTTTGAGGGCGTATTCTTGAGCGGCGGAGAACTTAACCTATATAAGTAAAGAGTGCAAGCCCTTCATTGCTCTCTGTTCGCGACCAGGGCAGACGCCAATGTCAACCCTGAGTGTGCCCGCTAGCGTGTGCCCAGTTGGTCGAGCAGACGGCCGCAACTGCGATTTAAGAAGTGTTCACGTGGTAAAGACGCGAAAACCGGATCTTTGCGTACGCCAATTTTAGTGAGTTCATCGATAATCGGCTGGTGCCGCTGGTATTTAAGCCCCTTGCGCATGGCCGCAATTGCGTGTCGCTTTTGCTTGGCGATCAGGTAAACGCGGCCGAGTTGATAATAGTGGTCAGCATTGGCTGGTTCTGCTTTGATTGCTTCTTTACACAGAGCCAAGCTCTTTTGTAACTGGCGTCGCTCCAAGGCCAAGCAGTAAGCCAGTTTTGACTTTATTGCAGGCAAAGGCTCTATCGCGTATGCCGCTTCAAACTGTACCAGCGCCACCAGAATGTCTCCAGAACGCATGGCCCGTTCGCCCTTTTGTATGAGCTTCTGCAAAGGTTCAGACATCGTGTGGGCCTCCCAGTTGAATGCTTTTAACTCCCTAGATATAATACAGGAAGTTTATCCTGCCGGCAATAAACCCACCTTAATACCTTTCCTGTGGGGCGGTCGGTCCCAAAGAGGCGGTTTACGTCTGAGCCATAGGAACAAGTCCCTACCGGTTGTTGCCAAGGCAAATTTGTTGCCTGCCAGCTTTTCCTCGTGTAATGTAAGATGTTAATTTTTCTGTCAAATGTTGCATGTTTTAGAACCTTTTTTGCCAGATTCATCTATTATGGATGATCATCTGTACAGACTCGTTGATCCATGGATTCATGTTGACCTTTTAAGGAGGTTGCTCATGCTTTTTCTGCGTAATATTGGCTTTTTCGTCATCATCACTCTATTTTTGGCACCCTCGGTTCATGCTGAAGAGGTTCTCCGCTATGCTGGTGCGACAACCTTACAGCGGTTCTTTATGCCAGAAGCGGCCCGGTTATTTAGTGACGAAACGGCTGTGCGCATTCGCATTGAGGGGGGCAATACTGGCCCGGGAATCAGTGCGCTACTCAGAAATGAAGTTAATATGGCCGGTGCTGGCAGGCACCTTACCGAGCAAGAGAAAAAACAGGGGCTGGTCGAACATTTCCTCGGTTGGGATGTCCTGGCCATTGTGGTTAATCAGCAGAACCCCATCAATAATTTGACGCTCGACCAGCTGCAGAGTATTTTTTCCGGAGCAGTAACCAACTGGAAGGACGTTGGCGGCGAGGACAGAACAATTGTTGTGGTGACGGCCCGGAGGGGCTCGGGGATGCGTAATGCTGTGAAGTCAATGGTTCTTAAGGAGAAAGAATTCTTGTCACGAGAAATTGTTTCTGCCATCGTTGCCGAATTGGACCAACAGGTCAGTCTGTTCCCTGGGGCAATTACTGCCTTGAGCCGTAGCATGATTGATGCTCCCAAGGTCAAGCTCGTCAAAGTGAACGGCGTGGAACCGACCGCCGCTAATATTGCTAACATCTCTAATGGAAATTACCCGCTGGCCAAGCCGCTAGCTTTGATTACCAAGGGGGAACCGGAAGGCGAACTGGCTCGGTTTCTGCTTTTGGTCAAGAGCCCTCGTGGCAAAGCGATTTTAAACCAGAGGTTTGTTGCCATCAAATAGTTCGCAAATCTTTGAGCTTTGGGCCGAGGCGTAAGTTTTGCAAGAATTTGGAAGGATATTTAAGCTATGAAGTTGCGCTCCAAAATACTTGTTGCCCTGATTGTCGTTGGGGTCTTGCCGTTGATCGTTTCTCTCTGGATCGTTGGAGGTGTTGTTTCTGGCGAGTTAGAGCAGGAAATGGAGGCTCGTGCCCGCTTTTCGTCGATCTTCATCTCGCAAATCACAACTAATACTTCGACGGAAAATCTCCAACTTATCGAGTTGCTGTCGGCGAATCCGTTTATGGTCAATGCGGTTTATTCCGCTGCAATGAGTGGCGACACGTCGCAACTGGTTAGTGTCATTGCTAGCCATGAGAATTTGCCTTTTGATCAATTTCAGGTGTTGGACAAAACAGGGGCGCGACTCTACCGTGCCTTCAGTAAGGGCATAGCGGAGACGGAGGCGATTTCCGGCATTGATCATCCCGTAATTGAGGCCAGCCTTGAGAATGAGCCCTATGCCGAAATTGATCTGTTCGATGGTCGTCTGGCAATCACTTCTGCGGCTCCGATTCGTATGTATGGCGATCCGATCGGGCATTTGGTCGGAGTCACTTTCCTCGACCAGCGCTTGGCGCAGCGATTGAAAGGCCTGAGTCGCATGGAGATTGCCTTTTTCGACGAACGCGGGATCTTTGCATCGACATCAAAAGAACTCGGAAGTGTTAAGCTCAAAGCGGTGCTTGATGCAGAGAGCTACAGCCTTGATCTTGACGGCCAGAAGCACCAACTTTTCTACAATTCAATTAGCCGCAAGGATCGTGGCGTATTGATGGCCATGGATGTTACCGGCCTCAGCGCGGCGAAGACCCGGTTGCAGAAAGTGATGTTGCTTATTGCAGCGATTGTCGCAGTCTTTTCGGTTTTTGTCGGCCTGCTGGTTGCGACCAATGTTGTGCGCCCGTTGCGGGAAGTGGTTGATAACTTGTGTGAGATCTCTGCTGGTGGTGGCGATTTGAGCCGAGAACTACAGGTCAGGAGTAGCGACGAAGTCGGTGAATTGGCCAAAGGCTTTAATACTTTTCTGCGGAGGCAGCGGGAGATGGTCGGCCGCATTCGTGTGGTGACCGAAGATCTGGGCAAGGCGAACGAGAAGGTTCGCAGCTCGTCGCATGAAGTCATGGAAGGCGCGGTGCGCCAGTCACAGGCGCTGGAGGAGTCATCCCGGGCTATCGAGGGGATTGACGAAGCGGCTGGGGGCATTGCCGAAAGTACCGGCAATTTGGTTTCTTCGGCCGAAGAAAGCTCGTCGGCGACGCTGGAGCTGGGAGCGACCATAGAAGAGATTGCCGGTCAGATGGAAAAATTGTTTTCAACTGTTGAAGAGGTCTCCAGTTCGATCAACGAAATGTCTGTGGCGAGTCAGGAAGTTTCGGAAAATGTTGGTATCCTCTCCTCTTCAACCGAGGTCACCGTTTCATCCATGTTGGAGATGGATGCTTCGATCAAGGAGATCGAGGAGAATGCTACCCAGACCAGTCAGCTTGCCAGTGAAGCGGCTGAAGACGCTCAACGCGGCATGCAGACAGTGAATGAAACCATCAAGGGGATTGAGTCTATTCGCCAGACCGTGGATCGTGCCAGTGAGGCCATCATGCTTCTTGGCGATCAGTCGAGTGCCATCGGCAAAATATTGACGGTTATCGACGAAGTCGCCGATCAGACCAGCCTGCTGGCGCTGAATGCTGCTATTATCGCTGCCCAGGCCGGTGAACACGGCAAAGGGTTTGCCGTTGTCGCCGATGAAATCAGGGAATTAGCTGAACGGACAGCGATTTCAACCCGCGAGATCAGCATCATTATTGGCAACCTTCAAGAAGGAACCCAGGAGGCGGTCGTCGCCATGAAGGCTGGCAGCGTACAGGTCTATGAAGAGGTCAAACGCTCCAAGGATTCCAGTGAAGCGCTGGAGAAGATTCGCAGCAGTACGCTCAAGGCGATGGAGCAGGTCAACGGCATTGTCCGGGCGACCGGAGAACAGTCGCGCGGCAGTCGCCAAGTGACCGATTCGATGAATCAAGTGGCCTCAATGCTGGAACAGATTGCATCAGCGATCAACCAGCAAACTTTTGGCACCCGTCAATTGGCGGAAGGGGCCGAGTTGATGCGTGACATTGCTGCCCATGGCAAACAGAGTACCAGCGAGCAGGCCAACGGCAGCCGTCAAATCAATCAGAGCATGGAGCAGATTCGCACCATGATCTCATGCATCGACGAGTCCACCCGCGAACTGACGAATCGCAGTCGAGATGTCGTTACCGCGGTCGGGAGTGTACACAAGGTCGCAGAGAATAATGCCAGCCGCACGGCAGAATTGGATCATGTGGTTGAAACGCTGTCACGTCTGACCCGAGCGCTTGAAGAGGAGATCGGAGCTTATAAAATATGACCGAGTCCGGTCTTCAGCTGACCATCCTCGGCTCAGGAACAAGCACCGGCGTGCCAGTGCTTGGTTGCGACTGCGTCGTCTGCCGTTCGGGCGAACCGCGTAATCAGCGAACCCGCTGCAGTGCCCTGCTCGAATGGTCTGGACACAAAATCTTGATCGATACGGCGACCGATTTTCGCCAGCAGGCCTTGCGTGAAGGAATCGATCGGATCGACGGTGTCTTGTTTACTCATGAGCATGCCGATCATCTGCACGGAATTGACGACCTGCGCACGTTTAATCTTGTTTGCGGTGGGGCTATCCCGATTTATGCGGCGGGTGAGGCGTTGGCTCGGATTCAGACCTTGTTCAGTTATATTTTCAATGATGCCAGTGTGCCGGGTTACCGGCCGCAACTTGAAATCAATAAAATTACGGGCTGCTTCGAGCTGTTTGGTCAGACTATCATCCCGATTCCTCTGGTTCATGGGCCGGGACAGGCTCTTGGCTATCGGGTCGGAAACCTTGCATATGTGACGGATTGCAGCGCTATTACCAAGGCCTCAATGGCGCTACTGGAAGGGGTGACGGTGCTGGTCATCGACGCTTTGCGTTTTCGTGAGCATGATTCTCATTTCAGCGTTGCCGAGGCGGTGCAAGTCGCTCGGCAACTGGCGGTTCCGAGAACCCTGCTGACGCATCTCAGCCACGATATTGATTATTATCGCCACGCTCCTGGATTACCTGCGGGGGTAGAGTTTGCATATGATGGTCAGGTGATAAGCCTGCCATTATCAGCTCGATAGAACGAGTATTGTGATTATGATGACACATCAGGAAATACGTGTTCACGGCCATCTCAACGACACCATCGAGTACTTCGCGATGGCGGCAGCCCGTGATGCTTACAGTCGCTACTTCTTCGAAGTGGATAGCGATAATCTGCGATTTTTCTCGCCGGGGAATGAATTCATTCTTGAACCTGAGCAGATCAGTCACCGTGGCAACGGTGGTACCTTCTGCGAGTACATGTTCGGGGTAGACCAGCCGCTCTCTGACCTGGCAAAAACCGATGTTCGTAATCGCCTGGTTCTTTATGGGGCTTTTTACAAAGGCGATGGCAGTCAGCTTGATTTTACGGCCAAAACAGATGGGGAAAGTAGTTACGAGCAGATTTTTTTCGAGGGCAATGCCACGGTCAACTACTTCTTCTTTATGACCGGCTCGGTCACCGGAAAGGTGTCGGAGCAGCAGGAGGATATCGTCCGCCTCCTCGGCAAAACCCTCAAGCGCTCCGCCCATGTTGGCTTGGGTGACGATGCCGAACTGATCGATGAGATTTACAACTTGCTTGGTCATCGCAGTTCCTTTTATTTGGTGAAGCTGCTACACAAAAAGCATAAGCAGTATCATGATGTCTTCAAGGCGCTCTACTTCAATTACAAAACGATCCCCGAATACGAGTTCGAGGCGTTGCAGCAATTGGCGGATGAGCTTGACATTGACAAGTACCAGCAGGAACGGATCCGCATTGATGTCATGTACAAACATCCAGACAACCAGCGGATTGTCGATGAATACAAGAATATCCTGATTGAGTGCAACCTCAAGGGCAGCATCAACCAGCTGGAGAACGCCCGGCTGACGCGACTCAAGACCTTGTCAGTCCGCAACAAGATTCCGGCGGCGCTTTTCTATACCCTCGATAAGATGCTCAAGCATGACAAGCTGGTCGATCTCGACGAACAGGATTATCTGGCCGAAACGCGTCAGGTGTTGGAAGGGATGTTCTTTGCCGAAGCGCAGATTGACGCTAACATCAACTTCGAGGATATGTCTCTGTTACTGCACGCCAAGCGCCAGGCAAGCGAAAATCGAGATCACACCTTTGAACATATCCTGCTGGAAACCGGCAAGGCCTGTGATGAAAAAATCCATGCTGGCGCAGACCTTATCCTGCTGGAACACTTCTCCTATATCATCACTTACTTTGATCGTTATGATAATACCTCGGCAGTAATCAACCAGCTGGCGTTCATGGAAAATGTCCATTTCGGTGAAGAGCAAATCCGAAGCCTGCTCGGCAACAAGAAGTCTTTTGACGAGCTAAACAAGAGTCTCTGGAAGGATTTATTCTTTAAACAGGTTCTTGGCAACAAGTACCTTGGCCAGTTCGGCCGCAAGAAGGTTGTCTGTTTGCAAAAAGGTTTGTCGGCGATTGAGGACAGCAGACTGACGATCAAAGCTTTGGTCGACCGACTGCGAATTCTCGAAAAGGAAGAACGCCTCTATGTCGTTTTGCTCGCTCACGTCAAGGAGCGTATTCGTAACTTTTACTCCAAGTACAGTACCCGCATTGAGCAGGAGGAGTTGTTGGTTGAAATCGCCGACGAGCTTTATAATAAGGGCCTGCATACCGGTGATATCCCGCTGGCCCAATTCCACAATGTGGTGGTGAATATCAAAAAGGAAGCGGTTTACCTGCACAACCTGTTACCGAAGATTATTTCCGAACGCGATGCTGCCTTGCGGGAGGATTTTCTCGACAACAGCGGCCTCGACCGGTTTTATGTTGAAGAGTTGGAGCGAGAATATTTTGAGCTCAACGATCTCGCTATCGATGATCTTTACCTGATCCGCAAGGGCTTCGCCGATTAATTCCTTATCTCTCCTCTGATCGCGGAAGCTGCCATGAACCAACCCAGCCTTAAACATATCCGCAATATTGGCATCATCTCTCATATCGACGCTGGAAAAACCACGGTTTCCGAGCGCATCCTGTACTACTGTGGCGAGATTCATAAGCTCGGCGAAGTTCATGACGGCCTGGCGACCATGGACTGGATGGCTCAGGAGCAGGATCGTGGTATCACCATCACTGCCACCAGTACCACCTGCCGCTGGCAGGATCTCTGGATCAATCTGATCGACACTCCCGGCCATATCGATTTCACCATTGAGGTAGAACGTTCTTTGAGAGTTCTGGATGGTGCTGTGGCCATCTTCAGTGCGGTCGAGGGGGTTCAGCCGCAAAGTGAATCCGTCTGGCATCAGGCGAATCGGTATGGGGTCCCGCGGATCTGTCTGATTAATAAAATGGATCGAATCGGCGCTGATTACCGGGTGGTTCTCGAACAAATGGAAAAACGGCTTGGAGCCAAACCGGTTCTGATGCAACTGCCGGTCGGGGAGGAGGGCGCGTTTAAAGGTGTGATCGATCTGCTTGAACGGCAGTGGCTTTCTTTTGCCGAGGAGGGCCTTGGTGCCGCCGTAGAAAAAGCTGCAGTTCCAGAGGCGCTGGTTGAGGCTGTTGCCCTGGCCCGTGATGCCCTGATCGAGGTTGCCGCTGATTGGGATGATGAGTTGCTGACCGACTTTTTAGAGGGGAACGAAATTGATGGCAGTCGAGTTCGGATCGCTCTGCGCCGAGGGGTTCTGGCCGGAGAGCTCTTCCCGGTCTTCCTTGGTTCGGCCTTGCGTAATAAAGGGATACAACCGGTTTTGGATGCGGTTGCCACGCTGCTGCCGTCGCCGCTGGAGTTGCCGCCGGTTTCAGCGTATCAGGCGGACGGTGATGCGATGGTCATGCTCCCCTGCGACCCATCAGGAGCGTTCTGCGCTCTCGCCTTCAAGGTTCTTTCTGATGAAGGGCGCAAGCTGACCTATTTACGGATTTACTCTGGTGAACTCAAGGCGGGTAGCACCCTGTTGAACAGCACGCGCAATGTTCAGGAGCGCGCCGCGCGATTGTTCCGGATGCATGCCCACAAGCGGGAACGTATCGATGTGGCCTTTGCTGGTGATATTGTCGCGGTTGCAGGGCTCAAAGAGGCTTTGACCGGGGATACGCTTTGTTCCCCGGAGCAGCCTTTGTTGCTCGCTGGCCTGGAGATCCCCGAACCGGTGGTCTCTCTGGCAGTGGAACCCAAGCTGGTTCTGGATCGTGACAAGCTGCTCTTGTCGCTGGAAAAGCTACAATGGGAAGATCCGACCTTCCGGGTTCGTGAAGATGAGGATACCGGCCAAACCGTCTTGACCGGGATGGGCGAGTTACACCTCGAAGTTGTGCTCAGACGGCTGGCTGACGATTTTGGTGTTGAAGTCAATTCCGGGCAACCGCAGGTGGTTTATCGGGAAAGCATTTCGAAGAGTGCCAGTCACTGCGAGGTGTTTGAGCGCGAAATTGATGGCAAGCTGCAGCGCGGTGAAGTGAATCTGACTCTTGAGCCCACCGAGCGAGGGGGTGGCACTGTTATTGTCCTGCCCGCGGTTGGCACCGGGGGCCTGACCGAAGAGATTCGAACTGCCCTTGAAGAAACCTTGCAGATGGCGGTTCGGACCGGAGTGCAGATTGGTTATCCGATGGTCGATCTCAAGGTAACCATTGACCATATTCCGATCACTGCGGGTGTGACCACCGCGCTTGGAGTACGGGCGGCGGCGCAGCGTGGCCTCAGCCAGGCCGCGCGCAAGGCTGGAGCGACTTTGCTGGAGCCGATCATGGCTCTGGAAATCACCTCGCCGGGTGAGTTTTCGGGAAAGGTCATGGGTAGTTTGCAGCAAAAACGCGGTCGTGTCGAAGGGATGGAGTCGCGTGAGGTGGTTGATATCGTGCGCGGCCAGGTGCCGCTTTCTGAAATGTTTGGTTACATGACGGAGCTGCGTAGCGCCACTCAGGGGCGAGGTTCCTTTACTATGGAATTTAGCCATTACGACAGAGTATCGGATGCCGTTCTGGGAAAATTCGGTTTGAAGTAATCCTCAGCAGGTTCATGGCGCTGTAAAAAGTGAGTCACTAGTCACCGTCTAGAGACCTCCCCTTGGCAGAGAGCTATACCTTCTCCGTCTCTTCACTGCTCGTCCTCTGGGCAAACTCAATCCCGATCAAAGTGATGTCGTCTACCGGTAGTGAGCTGCCGCCGAACTGTCGCATGGCGATCAGGGTGTTCTGGATGGTGTCGTCCAGAGTCTCGGCGGAGTGCTTCTGTAATTGCTCCTGAAGGCGAGCTTCAGCGAAGATTTGGCCATTTGCATCAACATGTTCAGTAATGCCATCCGTATAGAGAAAAAGTCGATCGCCATTTTGTAGTCTGATCCTTCCTTCTTCAAAGCCGAGGGCGCTGCCCATGCCGACTATTGTGCCGCCCTTATCGAGGCGCTCAACGCTACCATCGCAGCGCAACAATAACGGTGGGGGGTGCCCAGCGTTACAGTAGCGGATTTGGCCATTTTGTGGATTGATCAGCATGTAACTGATGGTGAAGAACTCTTCAAAGCGTTCAAAAGGGTATTCGGTTTCAAGGCTCTGTAGCACTTTGTGCGGTTCGGTGATCTGGTAGTATGGGGGCTGCTCAATCGATTGCTTGACGATTTGGCTGGTATACAGAGACAGGCTTTGGTGAACGGAAACGGTGACCATGGCCGAAGAGAGACCGTGGCCGCTAACATCGACCAAATAGGTCATGACTGTCTCTTCGTCGAGTTGCACCACGTTAAAAAGATCACCGCCGACCTGCTTGCTCGGCAAAAATCTCCAGGAATAGTGCAGATTATTATAGTTCGGACAGTATAATGGAATCAGGGTGCGTTGTATGTGGGCGGCAGATTGCAGGGCTTCCTGAAGCTCCGCTTGGAAGCTTGCCAGTTGATGCCTGGTTGCCTCCAGTTGACGGGACAGCTTGCGAACGGTGAGCAGGCTGGTAATTTTATCCCTCAGGTGGCTTGGGTCTTCAATGTGAGTGAGGGTGTCACTCAGGGGTTCAAGGCTGGCGATTCGGCTGCTGTCGGGGGGCTCAGTACGATCGAAGGCGAGGCAGGCCGTGTGCATGACCCGGCAGTCCCGTAGCCAGTCCTCCCATAGAACGGGGCCAAGTTCACGATAAAGTTGTAGGTCGATGATGCAGAGCGAAGCGGGATGCGTCTGGGTGGATGGTTTTATCAGGGTCTCGAAGCGGGTCGCAGCATAGCCGAGGGCTTGTAGTCCTGCAGAGAGCAAGTCTCCGTTCTCTTCGCTCGGCGATATCAGTAGGATGTGCTGCGACATAGACTTTCCCGTGGCCTACGGTGGGTAACGAGCCTGTGCTTATAGTCTTTTCAGGCTAAGTTTAAAACAGTATTCATGAAAAACAAAGAGAAGGCAAGTGAGTGCCTTTGACGACCAGCGGGGAACAAGCTATACTCTTTGAGTAACAAATATACTCAAAGAGGGTGCCGGGCCGTCCAAGGGTGGGCGGCAAAGCCGGAGGGCTGGTTTCACGCAGCCGTTTTTCGTCTCATGTCCGAAGAATTCGGTGCCTTGCCAAGGAGAAGCATTGATGAACTTACCAACACGTATCGGCAAATACAGGGCAAAGATTAACGGCTACGGCAAGGAGAATCTAGCCGAAATTCTGTACGATCTTGGACAGGTGATCCCGCTGATTACCCGTCACCCTTGCTGCCGACTTTATCTCGAAGATTTGACTGGTGGAATTCTGAGTTGCGTTCTGGCTTCAGGCCACACCGAAAAGGTTGTCCAGCGGCATGTTTTTTCGTTAACAGACCAAGATTACCTGATCTCACAAGTATATATAACGCAAGAAGATGCTGAGATTGCGGATGCCACGCTACTGTCGCCTCAGGCCCAGCTGCTGGCGGAGGATTTTGGTGTCGTGTCTTCGACCCAGCTCCCGCTTGTGCACAATGGCCGCTCTATCGGGGTCATCTGTATCGATAGTGCTCGTCCGGGACTGTTGCTTGATGAAGAGTGCCGTCAAGTGCTACGCGAATTCATGGCAGACATAGTTCCAATTCTTGACCAGGCACGAAAGTATCATCAACAAATTGTTATGGCGCGTCGGATCGATGGCTCGAAGAAGACCGAGGCTGCCCGTACCATGGTTCGTTCGGCGGTGCGCCTGATTGACAAACTTTCTCTGGCTTCTGTGTTGATCCCTTCCCGTCTTGGTGCCGGTGGTAACGAACAGGGCTTGCAGGTTTTGGCTTCCTGTGCCCAGGACCGAAAAATACAGCGTCTCTACGAAGACGAGAAGTTGATCGATCTTAGCTCGGGGAAATCACTTTTGTCGCATTACATCAGTGCCGATGGCGTAATTACCGACGAAGCCATGCTGCAACCGCTCTACTTTCCAAGCCTCAAGGCGCAATCGTTGCAAAAACGTTACCTCACCGACGAGATCGGCTTGACCTCGCTTTTCGTCGTGCCACGTTATGATAGTCGAACCCGTCGGGTAACCTGTCTGGTCAATTATTTTACCAGTGAACCTTACCGTTTCAGCGCATTCGAGCGTGGACTGCTCGAAGCGCACGCAGAGATGGCTGAGCGCGTCATTCAGGAAATTGGTGACGAACATATGGAAATCCAGGTTCTTTCCGAAATCAACGATCTCCTTCAGGAGGGGTTTGAAGGCATCCAGACCTTTCTGAATCGCGTCCTTGCCAAGGCGACGGAATTGATTGGAGCTGATACCGGAAGTATCGCCCTGGCACGGGAGCAAAATGGTGAGCCGTGGCTTGTTATCGAGGAGGAAGACGGCACTCTGGTTGGTGCCAAAAGCAAAGAGTGGTTGAAGAAGAATATCCCCCCTATGAAGATCGGTCGCGGTGAATTGTCACGTGCAGAGCGTAGCCTGACTGGTTATGCCGCAGCCCTGCGTAAGCCGGTGATAGTCGATGATACGGATCAGGAAATGTCCGCTGAGGGGTTTTATCGGCAGGTCACCAAGCTGATTCGTAGTGAAATCGCCGTGCCGGTAACGGTTTCAGGGAAGGTTTTGGCAGTGGTCTGCCTGAGCAGTCAGACACCACGCTACTTCACCGATGAACACCAGCGCATTTTACAGATTATTGTGCAGATGATCGCCCGGCACCTGGCGGGGTTACTACAGATTGAGCGGCTGACTTCCGAGGTGCAGCGCTTACAGACAGATGTCACCTATCGGGATCCAAAAATCTCGTCATATCGTTTGGGTAACATCATCGGCAATTCGACCAAAGCCCAGGAACTTATCTCGACGATTGAGACGCTCTCTCCGCCTCTGTTCCGGCGCATTCTCCTGTGGCAGCAAGCGGATCTGCGCGAAACGGTCCTTGGCTTACCGACCGTCTTGATTACCGGGGATACCGGCAGTGGCAAGGAATTTCTCTTTAACAATATCTATAGCCGATTGAATGAAATGTATCGGGCCAGAGTCGGAACGACTGGAGAATTGCCAGTCACCAAGACCAATATTGCGGCCTACAGCGGTGAGCTGACTTACTCGGAACTTTTTGGTCACAAGCGCGGGGCGTTTACCGGTGCCCATGCTGACCGGCATGGGATTATCGAGGAGGCCAGCGGCGGCGTGGTCTTTCTCGACGAGATAGGTGATGCCGACCCGAAGACTCAAGTGCAGCTGTTGCGTTTCCTCGACAATGGTGGTTTTGTTCGTCTCGGTGAGAATCAGACTCGCTTTGCGCGGGTATTGCTGGTCGCTGCCACCAACCAGAATATGCCGCGTTTGATCGCAGAAGGACGTTTCCGCGCCGATCTCTATCACCGCCTTTCAGAGTTGACTATTACGGTGCCGTCGCTCAATGAACGCCGGGAGGATATCCCCGATTTGGCAATCCATTTTTTGGGTCAACTCTACCGGATTTATCGTTTGGCTGACGAGCCAGCCGATCAAGTCCCCGCGATCAGCTCTGAGGCACAAAAGCTTCTTGCCCAGCATGACTATACGGGCAACATTCGAGAGTTGCGCTCGATCCTACTGCGGGCGCTACTGTTTCGCCAAGGGCCAGTCATTTCAGGTGACGATCTCGGTCGGGCTCTTGCCTCTGGTCAACCACCGGTTGTTCTTAAGGAGCCGGATCCGGATCCGGATCCTGTAAGGCGTATTCAGTCTGCCCTTCAAGCGGGGGAGGGTGATTTCTGGGGCCTGGTTCACAAGCCGTTTGCCGACAACCAGATGACTCGCGATACGGTGCGAGCGTTAATTGAGACAGCCCGTCGCGCTGGGGCCAGGAACATGCCTGATATTGCGTTTGCCCTTAAGGCCTGCAATCCTCACAGCCAGGACAGCGATGAACAACGCAGGTTCTATAAATTCAAAAACTTCCTTTATAAAACCATTAAAATGTAAACCCTCCTAGCTAGCGGATTCACCGCATTGAACTTGACACCAGAGGCTTTCGAGTTGTATTAATTAAATGTGATTAGCTTTTATTAAGTAGTCAGAAGTGCCCCCTCCCCTTCGCGAGGAAGGCCACGGCAAGCCATAAATCCTGACCTTGGGATCTGTGAGTATAGGGCGGGTTTTTAGAGTGTAAGTGCCAGAAAGGTTCCTTCGATTCAGTGGCTTGCACTAGTTGTCGTTGCTAACGTACGCCTTCAGGTTGAAGCCAGACAACCGGGTTGCCGGGGTGAGCCCGGTGGTGCCGGATTCCTTCCCTAACACCCGGTTTTTTAATGCGATGGGTGGATTGGTTGTTATGACATTATTCAAGTCGTTCAGTCAAAGTCTGGTCAGTAAGTTCACCTTCCGAACTGGTTTTGTTCTGTTGGTAACGGTCTCTCTGTTTGCCACTTTCAACATCAGCACACTTAAGGAGCTTTTTCTGCAGGAGGCCAAGGATGACATTGAAACTGTCAGTGAAATCATCCTGCATACAACGCACTTTCAGATGTTGGAGGACAACCGGCTTCGAGTCTACGAGATGATGGAGGCAGTCAGTTCACATGAAAAAATAGATCGGATTCGACTCTTCAGTACTAAAGGGCAGGTCCATTTTTCCACCGACCCGGAAGAAATTGGCAAAGCGATGGAAGAAGTCAAAACAGAAAGTCAGGACTGTGATAATGAAATATTTTTCCCCGAGGAGCTTCCCCTTGAAGACAGCAGGAGGATTTTTCATAACGCTCAGGGCGAGGAGATGCTTAGCGTTACCACGGCTATTTACAACAGACCGAGCTGCCATACGGCAGCCTGCCATGTACACTCGCCGGATACCAAGATTCTCGGTTTTCTTGAGGTGCAAGGGTCTCTGGCTAAAATCGGGGTTCAGGCGAGCGCTTATCGCAACAGTATTGCAACCTTTGGCGTTACTCTGCTGTTGATTGTTATCATTTGTTTGAGTTGGATGACACAAAGCATGGTCATTCATCCGGTCTCTGATCTTCTGATGCATGCCCGCAAGGTCTCGAATATGGAACTTGACAGTCATTTGCAGATGAAGTCAAACGATGAAATCGGAGAGCTCTCCGAGGCGTTCAATGACATGACTGTAAGATTAAAGGAGACGCGCGACGAATATCGCGAATTAACCGAAACGCTGGAAGCAAAAGTTCTTGAGCGGACAGAAGAGATTGCCCAGGTTAGCGATCAATTGGTGCGATCAGAAAAGTTGGCCTCGCTCGGACAACTGGTTGCCGGTATTGCGCATGAGATCAACAACCCCCTGACCGGGATTCTGATGTTTGCCAACATGTTTGCCAAAGATCAGAGGCTTGACGATAGTCAGCGCGAAGATGCCTTAACGATTGTTCATGAAACAAACCGCTGCGCCGATATTGTCAAACGGCTCCTTGATTTTTCCCGGACATCAATCCCCGACAAACGGCTCAGATCCTTGTCAAAGATCATGGAGAGTACTTTGGCCATGGTGACACACCATGCGGCTGTCAACGATGTCAATATTGTGCGCCATTATGGAGCAGCCCTCCCGGAGATTGAAGTTGATCCAACCCAGATTGAGCAAGTTTTCATAAATCTACTGGTCAACGCCTGCCACGCTATGCCGCTGGGTGGGAGCCTGACTGTTGATATGCGTGCGGATTTAAGGCGTGATCTGTTAATCACCTCGATCGAGGACACCGGATCAGGAATTTCTGAAGAAAACATGAGTCGGGTTTTTGACCCGTTCTTTACGACCAAAAACCAAGATTTGGATGGGGTTGTCGGGACGGGCCTCGGTCTGTCGGTGTCCTATGGCATCATACAAAATCATGGTGGGCTAATTTTGGTGCAAAGTGTCCTTGGCCGAGGGACGACCTTTACCATTGAACTTCCGATATCGTCGTTAATGCGTACTGCCGAGGAGAAGACTCCACCTGAAAACAATGTATCGACAGCATAGGTTTTTTGAACCCAAAAAGCTGTTTAGGAACCGTCAGCATGTTGGCGTGACCATGTCCAAAGAAGGGCGGAGCTGGCCTTCCGTGAGGACATCCAAGATTTATACGAGCGACAAGAGGTTATTATGAATATTGAATTTGATCGAATTCTGATTGCTGATGACGATGCCGTCATCCGTGAGGGTTTGCGACGCATTCTCTCGGCAGAAGGATATGAAGTTGAAACAGTCAGCAACGGACGCGCGGCGTTAGAGCGTCTGGAACAGAAAAGGTTCAAGTTGCTGGTGACTGATTTGAAAATGCCTGGAATGAGTGGTCTTGAAGTCTTGAAGTCACTACGTACCTGCCAGCCAGAATTGCCGGTGGTGCTGATTACCGGATATGCGGCAATTGATAATGCGGTTGAGGCGATGAAAAATGGTGCGACGGATTACCTGTCCAAACCGTTTGACAACGAGGAAATTATCAGCAAAGTCAAGAATGCCATGGAATCCAGAGCTGTATTGATTGATGACATTTGCCTCTACCGAGAGATGAACGAGACCCAAGGTTTTGAGAGCCTGCTTGGTGACAGTCGTGAAATGAAGCGACTTTACCAGCGCATAATGCAGGTGGCTCCAACTGACAGTACCGTACTGATCAGTGGTGAAAGTGGCACCGGGAAAGAGCTGGTCGCTCGCGCCATTCATGCCCACAGCCCGCGACGCTCGCAACCTTTTGTTGTGATTGATTGTACTGCTCTCGCCGAAACGTTGCTGGAAAGTGAACTGTTTGGCCATGTCAAGGGCTCCTTTACTGGCGCAAGCCAGACTAAACGCGGACTATTTGAGGTTGCTGAGGGCGGCACGTTGTTTCTTGACGAGGTCGGCAATATCAGTTTGGGGACTCAGGCCAAACTGCTACGTGTTCTTCAGGAGCGCGTTGTCACTCCAATCGGTGGCACCAAACCGATCCCCATTAATATTCGCCTGGTTGGTGCCACCAATGCGAACCTGATGGAAATGGTCAGGGAAGGAACTTTCCGCGAGGATCTGTTCTTTCGCCTTAACATCATTCCGATTGAACTGCCCCCTCTGAGAGATCGCAAAGGCGACTTGATGTTGCTGGCGAGCCTTTTTCTTAAACGGTTCGCCGAGGAGAATGGAAAGGAGATTCGAGGCTTCAGTCCAGACGTGATTGAGCAATTGGAACGTCACCATTTCCCCGGCAATGTTCGTGAACTGGAAAATATCATCGAGCGAGCGGTGGTTCTCTCCCTCTCGGATCTTCTTCAATGTCAAGATCTGGAAATGCCGGGTGGCGATCACACCACAGCCTTATCGCTCGACGAAAATGTCCCTCTTGATGCCAACGAATTGAAAGAGCGCAAGCGGTTGCTCCGTGAAGAGGCTGTTGTGCCATTGGAACGGGCTTTTTTGTTGAGCGCTCTCGACCGCAACGATTGGAATATCACCAGAGCCGCAGAAGAGGTTGGTATGCAGCGGCCCAATTTCCAGGCCATGCTCAAAAAACAAGGGATCAGCATTCGCTCACGAGTGACTGAGTAGGTGAGGGGCAGTCTTGTCCCCGTTTAGACGCTCTCTCGGGAGCTATTCAACAAACTTATTAAGAAAAATATATTAAATAATCACCTGTATATTTGCTCTATACAGCCCTTTCTCAGCAAGAAATCCGTTAAATTTCAAGTATTTACTGTCTAATTCAGACGATCCTCACCTGCTAATTTATTTTATAACGTATATTTTTTATATACGTTTCTGTCTTCTATGTGGATGGCTGATCTTTTTCGCCCTAATAAATAACTATAAAAAACAGTAACTTAAGTAAATAGGTAAAAAATTATTAATAATGGTATAGCTGATGCAACGCACCTACAGCAAGAGCAAAGGACAAAGTATTTAAGGAACATAGGTAAGGAGGTTGTTATGAAGACAATGAGAATGTTGATGACAATGGTAGTTGGTACTGCTTCAGCTGCTTTCGCAGCAACGGGGACACACGGTGAGGATACAGGTGTTTTGGCCTATTTTTTTGTCGGGTTTTTCGCCTTGATTATTGTGACCCAGTTGGTGCCAGCGCTAATCCTTTTTTTTGGGATGATAAAGGGGGTGTTTTATCGCCCGGAAAAAACTTCTGTGAAAGTTGACTAAATGGGATTTGCTTCTGAATTGGATTCAGAGGCGATCCGGCCTTGGGTAGGAGAAAAAAATGACGATGCATATGCCAGGACTACTCATCGCAGACGAAGATCTGTTGACCAGAAAACGCATGGCTGATTTGTTCATCAATGCTGGTTATCAGGTGACAGTGACAAACTCTGCTGCGGGGGTTCTTTATGGAATCTTAAAAAAGACAGCTCAAGTGGTCCTGTTGAGCACCCGGTTTGATCAATTGCTAGCGACAGAATTAATTCCGATTTTGAAGAAATGCAACCGCAACCTGACTATCATCCTGGTTGCCAGTGAACTACCGTTGGCACTGATACGCAATGCAAGGCGAGAGGGCATTTTTTATCATGCTCTCAAGCCTACCCGTCCGGGCGATGAAGAAGAGTTGAGAGAAGCTGTTAAATGCGCATTCGAAAAGGTAACGCAAAATCATGTAGACGAGTGGCCGCAATAAAATTGTGGGCCCAAAAACTAAGTGGAGGAAATTATGAAAAAGTTCAGAAGTTTATTAATGGGAATGTCGATGTTAATGATCATGGCTGATACGGCTCTTGCTGTGGATACCACCAAAACCTACTCCAGTGGGCTTCTGGTCGGTCTCTTCTTGGCCTTCTGTGCACTGGTTGTTGTCGTTCAATTGATGCCGACGATCATGCTTCTGATTGGTTTTGTCAAAGGACTGGTCAAGGGGACTAACAAACAGGCAAGTCGTTCTGCCAGCAGGAACTAAATTTACTCGGGTTTATGACCCGAGGTACACAAAAGGAGGAGCATATGTTAGATCAAATCCTTGGAAATATAGTTGAAGTGCAAAGCGTTTATACGATGGTGGATTTCTATCAGTATATCAAAGGAATCGAATACCTCATCTGTGTCGCGTTCTTCATCGCTTTCCCGATGTATTTCAAATACGTGAACGAGGAAACCGGTGAGATCAACAAGTGAGAATGCCATTTGGCACTCATCAGTAAAGGAGAGAGAATCATGAGCGCGAAGCAAATCTTGACAACCTTGATGATGGCACTGGCATTCGTTGCGACGGGCAGTATGGCCCAGGCCGCGGATATGCCAGATCAAGTGTCGATCGATACTATGGTCAAACTGTTCGATAGTGTCGAATTCGATCATGCCATGCATACCGACCTGGGCGAGGATTGTTCAGTCTGTCATCACCACACAACCGGTACAGGTACAGCCGATAAGCGCTGCGTACGCTGTCATGCCGATAGCGAAGAATATGTCCCGGTCGGTTGTAGCTCCTGCCACGTTGCCGACCCGTTTTCTGCGGAAAATATCCAACAGAAAGAGTTGGATCTTTATCAGTTTCATATTGACAAGCCTGGTTTGAAAGCCGCCTATCACTGGAATTGTATCGGTTGTCATGAGGAAATGGATGGACCGACAGATTGCCAGGATTGCCATGCCAGAACGCCAGAGGGCGACGCATTTTATCACATCGATGCGACCGGTTCTTCGACGTCTGGTCACTGAGGATAGTTGGCCTTGAAATAAGACTTTAGGGATTAAGATTTTAAGTATAAGGAGAGCGTTATGAGTGGAATCAGTCGACGGAGATTTCTTGCTGCGAGTGTAGCAGGATGTGCCGCCACAACCTTGGCCGGACCCAAGAAGGCCCTAGCGGCCGGTGCGTTTACCGGCTACTCGGACAGTATGGGTGTGCTGGTGGATTTGACTCGTTGCATCGGCTGCCGTAGCTGCGAAGCCGCCTGCAACAAGGAACAGGCCTTACCCGCCCCTGACCGGCCATTTAATGACATGTCTATCTTTGATGAGACTTTTCATGGTGGCACACAGAAACGGCGTCCTGATGAAAATGCCTACACGGTGGTTAATCGTTATGAGCCAGAAGGCAGCGATGAGCCCATTTATCGTAAAGTGCAATGCAATCACTGCAATGAGCCTGCATGTCTCACTTCTTGTTTCGTCAACGCTTACACCAAGACCCAAGAAGGTGCTGTAATCTACAATAACAAGGTGTGCGTCGGTTGCCGAAATTGCATGATTGCCTGCCCTTTCAATGTCCCGGGCTACAGCTACTCCAGTGCCTTTGATCCGATTGTCAAGAAGTGTATCTTCTGTCACGATACTAGGTTGAAAAATGGCCTGCCACCAGCCTGCGTCGATATCTGCCCGCAGGAGGCGTTGACCTTCGGCATGCGCAAAGATCTTCTCAAAATAGGCAACCAGCGTATCCAGACCCATCCGGGTCGTTACGTCGATCATATCTATGGTGAAAAAGAACTGGGCGGAACCAGTTGGATGTACCTGTCATCTGCACCGTTCGATGAGGTGGGCTTCGACGCTAACGTGAGCAACGAGCCGATCATCAATAACGTTAAAGACTTCCTCGGTACGGTACCGATGGTACTGGCAATTTGGCCAGCAATGTTCACAGGTTTCCACCTCCTGGCAAAAAAGCAGGCCGGTCACGATAACCACGATGAAAAAGTAGAAGAGCAGCATGGCGAGGAGGGAGGAGAACAATGAAATCGCTCATTAAGTCCGGAGTTAACGTGGTTGACTCCCATGTCAACGATAAGAAGGACGAGGATTGGTCTTTCATTCGAAAAATGATGCTTGGCCTGCACTTTGGTCAATATCTCGGTCAGGCTCTGCGTAACCCTTTCAACTGGATCCTGGGTGTTATTTTTGCTATCGGTCTGCCCTTAATCGCCTACCGTTTCCTCTTTGGACTCAGTGTGGTTACACACGCCTCGAATGATTATCCTTGGGGCCTGTTCCTTGGGTTTGGTCTTTTTGCTATGGTGCCACTGTCGGCATCAGGCTTTATGCTCGGAACTACGGTTGAGATTTTCGGCCGTCATGATTTCGAACCAGTAGAACGTCTAGCCCTGCTCAATGGTTTGCTCGGGTACCTCTTCGCTGTTATCTATCTACTGGTCGACCTTGGCCAACCATGGCGCCTGCCTTACCCGATGGTGGTTTCTTTCGGTCCGGCGGCAGTGCTCTTTCTGGTTGCCTGGCATGTGGCCACCTACCTGTCAGTACAAGTCGCCGAAGTTTCAGTAGCTTTCTTCGAGTGGATTGGTTGGCTGGGAGGTAAGCGCTTTATCAGACGAATCGCTATCGGTTTGACCGTGTCTGGTATCATTCTCTCGACCCTGCATCAGGGAGCTTTGGGGGCACTCTTCTGTTATGCCCCAGGCAAAGTTCACCCGCTCTGGTTTTCGGCGTCGTTCCAGTGGATTCACTTCTTCTGTTCGTCGATTCCCGCGGGCCTTTGCATGGTGATCGCCGTTAGTACTATCATCAAGAAGACGATGGCTTGGCGTTGCGATGACAACTTCCTTGACAACCTTGATCGTTGCACTCTTGGCCTAGCCAAAGGTGCCAGTTTGGCCCTGATTACCTACCTGGTTATCAAAATAATCGGTATTGCCCATGACAACGAGTGGGCCTACCTGGCAACAGGTTGGGGCGCGTGGTTCTTGTTTGAGATGGCCGTAGGCGTGGTATTGCCAATCATCCTGTTCGGTTATGCAATTCGCCATAAAATCGTTGGCATGGCCAGAGTTGGTGCCTTTATCACTGTCTTCGGGATTGTTCTGAATCGTTTGAATACGGCACTGATTACTTTTAACTGGCAACTATATCAGGAAGTACCGCATATTTTTGAAGTGATTATCGCCGTGACAATTTTTGCGATTTATGTGGTAGTCTATCGTTTTATCCTCTATCGTCTACCTATCCTTTATACATGGAAGGCGGAACCGGAAGCAGCCTTTGCTGCAGATGCAGCTAAGGCTACGCCGGTTCGGATGACAACGCCTGCAGTCGAAGCGGTGTATCGCAAGATCGATTGAGCAATTACCGCGGGGCCGAGAAATCGGTCCCGCGGTAATAAGATTCTTTCAAGGGGAGTCTCCATCATGCTCAGCAGTATAAACAGTCGCGCTATCGTCCCTGTCGCTTGTGCTGTGACCGGGTTTGTTATTGCCTGCTGTGTGCTTTTGTATACCTTCGTTAAAGAGGATCTCATTGAAGGTGAGGTTCGGCATGCAGCAGATTTGTCAGATACTGTGATTAAATCGACCCGATACGCTATGCTCCACGATGATCGGGAAACTTTAAGTAATATTATTAGCAGCATTGGCGAGCAAAATCAGGTCGAACATGTTCGGATCTTCAATAAGAAGGGTTTGATCATGTTCTCCCGCGACAAAGGCGAACTCAACCGCTTTATCGACAAGACGGCGGCGGGTTGTACTGAATGTCACGCGGGGGCAGAGCCAAAACGTAGCCTTGGCACCATGGCTAAGGCCCGCCAGTACACCAACAAGCTTGGTAAAGATGTCTTGGCGATTACTGCGCCGTTTTATAACGAACCTGAATGTTCTAATGCCGCCTGTCATTTCCACGATTCCGAGCAAAGCCTTCTGGGTACCCTTGATATCGGCGTCTCTCAGGATCCCCTCAAACGAACACTTGGCCAATTACAGAACCGAATGATCGTGTTCAGTGGCATGATTTTGATTTTGACTGTCGGTGCCGTCTGTGCCCTGCTTTACAGCCAGGTGTTTCTGCCTATCAAACAACTTGCTGACTTTACCGAAGGTGCTGGGAGTGATACTCTTGGACACGAATTTCCTGAGGTCAGTGGAGACATTGCTCGGTTGGCAAATGATTTTCAAAAAATGGCCAACCGCGTACAAGAACTCGAACAACAGCTTCTTAGTAAAGAAAGTGATGCATCCCCACCGGATTCGCAATCCTGACTTTGCCGAACCTTTTGTTACTGACTCCGTTTTAACCGTTCTGCTGCAGGTCGGTAGAAGGAGATAACCATGAGCCAGGAAGGGCGACCATCCGATGTGCCGCAGTCACCTGGCGGTGAAGATCTACGGCAGAGGATTGAGCTGCGTATCCGACGCCTTGAAAGAGCTTCCGGAAACGGCCTCTGGTCTATGGTTCTGTTCCTTTCGGTCAGTTTTGTTGCTTTCGATGGATTCTCAATTTTCCCCACCCTTAGCGATAATGTCCGTAAAATTCTCGGTCCATCGCCACCGGCGGAAATGATCAGTCTCGCTCTGGTTGTTTACGCATTCTCCAGCATCGTTCGGACTCTTGCCCGCATGAGTCAAAAGATAAAGCCTTACATGGGCTTGATGCATGCCGCGTTTTTTGCGGCCTTCTATTCGTTTTACCACTTGTCTGGAGCGCTTCAGGATAACTTCTGGGCCGTTTTTTTTGCCGGAATCAGTGTCATGGGGCTGGAAAACTTCTACCTTTGGTCACACGGTAATGAGGCGGTTCGCAAGGAGCGGGCTTTACTTGATAGTTTGCGAGGTGCAGGGGAGGGGGAGGAAAAATAGAGAATAAGAAGACTAGAGCAAGAGTTTCTGTTTCTATGTACGGTCTACTTTAAAACTCAAGGTTCTTCTGCACATAACTTTCCACGCTGTCGATCTGGCTCTGCATGTCCATCATCCGGTTCTCCAAAAGAATGATCTCTTCATCCATCCGCTCTATTCTGTCTTTGATACTTTGCCTGCGAAAGCCCAGTTCCTCGCGGGCTTTTTGAATAGAGCCCTGCTGGTTGGCGTCAAAAGAGGGGGACAGGCCATCTTCTTCGCGCTGGAATTGTTCCAAGAGATCTTCAAGGCGATTACGTTTAGTTCTTGACGACTGCAAGTCACGCTCGAACATTTCGATTCTGCGGGAGCGAAAATTAAGATAAGCAATAGCAATGTCGAGTTTACGCAGTGAGATGTCCTGTTTTGAACTGTTCGTTTGTTTTTCTATTTGTTTCGCAAGAGTGTCAATCGATTCAGACAGGGCCGTTAATTTGCCAGTTATGTGGGCTTCAGTACTTTCTTGTTGGGTTGCTGTGACCTGCACCGAAAACAGCACGACAAACAGGATTCCTATCACAACAGATTTAGGCATGATGGTAAAATTCATGGGTCTATCCTTTGCAATTTAAGAAAACGTCCCGTCAAAGCATTTTCGAGTGTTGAAGGTAAAAGGCGGCACTTCGTGTAATTATTCGTTAGCAAGGGTTTCTGAGCCGACGTTAAATTGATAAACTTCAAAAGAGCCGCCTCGATCGATCAGTTTGAGATTGATAACGGCATCCCCATGTTCATACTTGGCCTCAATATTATATTCGACAACGGTCTGTTTGCCGATATCGGTTTGCTGATCCAGATGAAGGTTCTCAAACTCTGGTTCCGCCATCTCCTGGAGTGTTCCCAACCGGGAAAACAAGCCCATGACCTGGGTAAGTTTTTCCTCCGATATGGTGGCAGAAACTTCAGGGGCTATCAACGCTCTTGTTTTCTCAGGATCCCATTGTGAGATTTCCGGGATGATTTGATTGATATACGGCACGGCTCTATCGTCATATTCTGATGATTGGCTTTTATCGTAAAGTGCAGAACCGGCGAATATGACCATAATGCTGACAAGCCAGGTCGCCATCAGGATGAAGAATTTTTTCAAGGATTGTTTGTTTTCCACGGAGTGTCTTCCTTGTCTTTTTTGTGAGGAATCATTCTGCTGAAGGGAAAGCTCTTGTGCCGAAAATTGCGGAATGCCAACCCTCAAGGTGTACCCCGCAGACATTAACGGAGGATATCATTTTTAGAGCGGGTGGCACTACATCTAATCGTCCAGGTCCTGAATGTTTTTGGTGGGACACCCACAGAGATAAGGCGGGAGATAAGAGGTGTCACCCTAAAGAGACGTCGAGTATCATCATGACCGAAAAACCGACCATCGTTGCCATGGTGACCAGGTCAATATTTGCATAGTTTCGCTGCGACTCTGGAATGAGTTCTTCCACCACGACAAAAATCATGGCTCCAGCAGCAAAGCAGAGCGCATAGGGAAGAATGTTTTGCATGTGCAAAACAAAGAGGGCACCGATGACTCCGGCAATGGGTTCCACCATGCCGGAAGCTTGCCCCATGAAAAAACTTTTTCTTTTTGACAGACCTTCTCTTCGCAACGGCACTGATACCGCAGTTCCTTCGGGAAAATTTTGAATCCCAATACCAATGGCCAAGGCAATGGCACCGCCGATTGTCGCAGAAGGCAGGCCTGCGGCTACTGCGCCAAAGGCGACTCCGACGGCCAGGCCTTCAGGGATATTGTGCAGGGTGATGGCGAGGACCAGAAGGGTACTTCGTTGCCACGAAGTTTTTACGCCCTCGCTTTTGTCAACACTGAGACCAGGATGAAGGTGCGGGAGGAACTTATCCGTCAGCCGCATAAATATCCCGCCACCCATAAAGCCAATCGCTGCAGTGAGCCAGGGAATATGTCCTAGTTGCTCTGCCATCTCTATGCCTGGTGCGAGCAACGACCAGAAACTCGCTGCAATCATGACCCCGGCAGCAAACCCGAGCATTGAATCCAAAAGCTTTTGATTCAATGTTTTCGTAAAGAAAACCAGTGATGCTCCTGCCGCAGTCACGCTCCAGGTAAAGAGCGTGGCAATAAAAGCCTGCGTAACGGGATTGAATTGTAGGAAGAAGTCGCTCATGTCATTGGCCTTTTCGAGAATTGAAAAAACTTAATAGCCTGAATTTCCTCACAGTGGCATTGACTTTTTAGTGTTTCAAGGTCAAATCTGAAGCCGGTTTCTCTTCCGTTTGAACCAATCGATATGACCGTTGGATCTCCCCTTGAATCACCGGCAGAAGACCCTTCATATAATGCTTCATCTTTGATAGGGCTGATCGCCCTTCCGGTTGCTCCATGAAGGCCACAAAAGCGTTCAATTCTTCAAGCGTCAAATGTGCTTTCAACTGTTCCTTTGCGGCCCCTTCAATTGTCTTGAGATCAAGGTGTTTCAAGAGCAATTGAGCCATTGATTCCCGCTGATCGTCTGGGAATTGCGTAGTCACCTGGGCGATCATTTCTTTCATCAGTTCGTCGATTGGAGCCAGTTCGAAATAGCGCTCCACTGCGCGGGCTTTTGCCTCCGCATGATCAGTCTCCGCGGCTAAGATCATGGTCGGGGATAATGTGATGAAAAGGGTAAGCATGCAGATGATTGTTTTCATGACACAACTCCTTCTTCTGACGGGAGATCTCTGTTAGCTGGGCTCTGGACCCTGCCATTCGGCGATAATCTTTTCGACCTCTTTGCGCTCGCGAGTTCGGTAGGGTCCGACAATAGCACCACGCAGGTTGGTGGGGGTGATGAATTCTCTAGCGGTCTGTCGCAAGCCAGCGGAGGTGACAGTGTCGATTGCGGCAAGATCATTGGCGATGGTACGGTGGCAACCTGTCATCTCTCCCCAGGTATAGCGCAGGGCCATCTCGTCGACCTGGTCGCGTGAATAGTCAAGGTCGCAACGATAGCAGTTGAGAATATGGTCCAATTCATCGCTGTCGACTTCGGTTGAGTGCAGTTCGCTGAAAATCTCAAGGATTGCGGTGGTGGCCTTGCCCAGATTTTCGGTGGATACTGCTAAGTCAATAGCCAGGGTTCCGGCATCGGCATAGAGCGCGAGCGCTGCGTCGACGGCGTAAGTCAAGCCCAATTCTTCACGAAGTCTTAGCATCAAGCGACTCATCCCACCCCAGCCGAGCAGTCGGCGGAGCACGCGCAGATTGGCGGTATGTTTACTGTCCCGGCCAGGGAGCAGAAAGGCCAGTTGTAGGCTGACTTGTGATCCGGCATCGCGCACCCAGCGCAAGGGTCGATCTGTACCGGAAAAATCAGTCCATGCTTTCGCTGCTGGGACTTTGGCTCCCTGCCATTGGTCAAAATGCGCTTTCGCCGCAGCCACAACCTGTTGATGATTGACCGGACCCGCTACTGCCAGCACGGTATTGTGCGGCGTGTAGTAGGTGGCATGATGCTGTTGCAGTTGACGCAGGGTGAGTCGCTCAATTGCTGGCCGATTGCCGACAGTTGGCTGTCCCAGCGGATGGTTGGGGAAGAGCAGGGTGGCGATAATATTGTCGGAATTGATCTGGCGTCCGGTTTCGTTGAGATCACCCATTGCCTCTTCGAGGATGACCCGGCGCTCCATCTCAATGTCTTTGAAAAGTGGGCGCTGTAGCATTGAACCGAACAGACCAATGCCTTCTGCGATATGGTTCGGGTGGACCCGGGAATGGAAGCAGGTAGTTTCACTGTCAGTCGCAGCGTTGGCTGAACCGCCAACGGCCTCGAAGGCACGTTCCAAGGTCAGGCCAGAGGGGAAGTCTGCCGTTCCTTTGAAGAGCATATGTTCGAGAAAATGCGACACGCCTGCTTTGCTGGCGGTTTCATAACGGCTACCAACACCGACATAAATCATCACTTCGGCACTGTGATGGTGCGGCATTGGCACGCTGATGACGCGCAGGCCGTTAGCGAGAGTGTCGCAGAGGTATTCGGTCATAGAGTTAGAGACTCGTTAAGGGTGAAAATATAAAAGATGAAGAGCCCAATACTTAAAAGACTTTTCACCTTTTATATTTTACTCATTACTGGAACATGTCAGCAAAGCAGTTTGGCGGCTTCCTTGGCGTGGTAGGTAATAATCAGGTCGGCGCCAGCGCGTTTCATTCCGATCAAGGTTTCCATCATGACCCGGTCGCCATCGATCCAGCCTTTTGCGGCTGCAGCCTTGATCATGGAATATTCGCCGGAGACATTGTAGGCCACCAGCGGCAGGTTGTAGCGTTCCTTGAGATCACGCAGGATGTCGAGGTAGGCCAGTGCAGGTTTGACCATCAGAAAATCGGTGCATTCCTGAATGTCGAGTTCTGCTTCACGAAAAGCTTCTAGCCGATTGGCCGGGTCCATCTGGTAGCTGCGGCGGTCGCCGAACTGTGGGGTCGAGTCGGCAGCGTCACGGAAGGGACCATAGTAGGCGCTAGAGTATTTGACCGCGTAGCTCATGATCGGGATGTGTGAAAAGTCGTTGGCATCAAGAATCTCCCGAATTGCGGCAACGCGTCCGTCCATCATGTCGGAAGGCGCTACAATGTCGGCTCCGGCGCGGGCATGCGCGAGGGCTTCGGCTGCAAGCAGCTTGAGGGTTTCGTCGTTGTCGACGTCGCCATCTTTGATCACGCCACAGTGTCCATGATCAGTGTATTCACACAGGCAGACATCGGTGATCACCATCAGTTTCGGCACCTCCGCCTTGATCGCCCGGATCGTCTCCTGAATGATACCCGTATCGGAGTAGGCGTCTTGGCCTAGGGCATCTTTGGCTTCGGGGATGCCGAACAGAATCACCGCCGGGATGCCGAGTTCATACACCTCTTTAGCTTCTGCGACGATATGTTCGATCGACTGCTGGTAGATACCGGGCATGGAGACGATCTCTTTCTTGATGTCTGTGCCAAAGGCCGAGAACATGGGATAGATCAGGTCATCAGTACGGAGAAAGGTCTCACGGACCATGCGGCGGATGGTGTCGTTTCGGCGCAGACGACGGGCACGATATTCGGGGAAAAACATGGAAAACCTCCGAGGAAAACTATTGTTGAGTTTCAAGTGCTCTGGTTAGAATCAATTCCTTGTAGCTTACAGCGTACCGAAGTAATCCTGGATTGCGATAATCATATCATCAAGGGTTGAGTCCTTGGGCTCCGCAACCACCTTAAAGCCAAACTCTTTGGCCGTAGCGGTGGTCAAAGGGCCGATCGATGCGACCGGAATCTGTTGACTCTGGCTATGATTATCTGAAGTCAGGAGTTCGACAAAATTGCGTACTGTGGACGAGGCGGTAAAGGTCAAGAGATCAAGGCCGTCATTGAGCGCTTGCGACAATTGAGCTTTGGCCTCAGTTGGTGGTGCGCTAGCGTAGGCCACTGGAGCAACGACCTCGGCTCCAGCATCGCTCAATTCCATTGGAATCAAGTCGCGGGCCAAGGCCGCTTTCGGGTAGAGTACTCGCTTGCCAGCGACCCGGTTTTTGAGTAAGGCGACAATCCCCTCGGCGCGGTATTGCGCTGGGATCAGATCCGCTTCTATGCCATAAGCGGCAATTGCCTCGGCGGTCTTTGGCCCCACGGCGATCAATTGCAACTGGGCCAGTGCTGTTGTTGCAACGGCCTTTGTCCGTAGTCGGTTGAAAAAGGCGTTGACGGCATTGACTGAAGTCAGCACCAGAAAATCGCTACAGTCTAGCGCGTCAATGGCTTGATCGAGTTCGGCGAAAGACAGTGGCGGCACGATTTCGATGGTCGGCACTATGATCGTTTCGGCCCCAAGTTTATTCAGGGGCTCGGTCAGAGCTGCTGCTTGATTGCGAGCTCTGGTAATCAGAATGCGTTTGCCTGAGAGCGGGCCTGTTCCCATAAGCGAGCCACAACCTTTTTGTTCTGGGCCGGATCTGTTCTTAAGTTGCTGGATCAGACCTCTTCTTTGCCGACATTGAAGGTTTCGTGCTGATAAACTTCGTTAAGGATCTTACCCGCACCCATGATCAGCAGGTCATCGCCAAGCGAAGATCCGAGCTGCTCTGCAGTCTCAACTTTGCCGGTCACAACCTTCTTCAAGCACTTGACCCCGTCGCAGTCAGAAACGAATCCGGTGAGTGTCAGGGTGTCGCCGTCAACTGTGCCGTGGCAGGCGATTGGAACCTGACAACCACCCTCAAGACGCTTGAGGAAAGCACGTTCAGCGCGAACCGCCCAGTCGGTTTCCGGGTGGTTGAAGAAGTCGATTAGCGCGTTGACTTCGTCAGCATCGATCCGGCTTTCAATCCCAAGGGCGCCTTGTCCGATCGCCGGGATAGAAACGTCGACCGATAGATATTCTCCGATCTGGTTGGTGTAGCCGAGACGATGCATGCCCGCTGCCGCCAGGATGATAGCGTCGAGATTGTCATCGGTAAGTTTTTGAATGCGGGTCTGGACGTTGCCGCGGATATCGACCATCTGGAGGTCCGGACGAATGTGCAGCAGCTGAGATTTGCGTCGCAGGGCACTGGTGCCGATGCGGGCTCCTTGCGGAAGCTCTTTCCAGGTTTTCACCCCAGGCCGCAGAATAACGATGTCGCGGCAGTCTTCGCGCTCAGTGATGCAGCGTAAGGCCAGACCTTCAGGGAAGATGGTGGGCACGTCTTTCATTGAATGCACAGCAATGTCGATCTCGTTACGCAACATCGCTTCTTCAATTTCTTTGACAAAAAGGCCCTTGCCGCCGACCATCGCCAGCGGGACATCCAGAATTTTGTCACCCTGGGTTTTGATCTTGGTCAGGGTCACTTCCATCTCAGGATAGCGTTTCTCCAGCTCAGACTTGACCCATTCGGCCTGCCAGAGAGCCAGTGCGCTGGCGCGGGTGCCGATACGCATTTGTTGTTTAGCCATCAAAATACTCCTTAACTAACTTAGATAATTAATTAGCCACAAAGGTACCAAGATTCAAAAAATGTGTAGCTTGTATAGACTCAGGAGAGTCATTCCGCTCAAGTTTTTGTGAAATCAAAGTTGTGACTTTTTTCTCAATGTGTTTGTACTTTAGCAACGATTGTTGGGTTTTGTTTCTTACTTTGATTCTTCCATGTCGTCCAGAGGTTTGATTTCTTCATCACCCTCCGCAGGCGCGGGCAGGTCGAAAAGTGCGCGGACCGCATCGACATAGTCTTCGCCGTTGGTTTCATCCTGAGTGCGTTTGAGCAGAGCCGTCGGTTGGTGCAGGATCTTGTTGATAATGGCACCCGACATCGCCTCAATACTCTTGCGCTGGCTAGCGGTGAGATCCTTGAGGTTGCCAAAGGTTTTATTCAGCTCCTGCTGGCGAATCTCTTCCAGTTTGCGGCGGAGGGCGACCACCGTTGGCTTAACTTCGAGGTTGCCCAACCATTTATGGAATTGGCCGATCTCTTGTTCGACAATGGCTTCGGCCTTGTTTGCTTCTTTCTTGCGTTCCTTGAGGTTGGACTGGACCACGCCTTGAAGATCATCAACGTCGTAGAGGTAGACATTGTCAATATTGTTGATTTTGGGGTCGATGTCACGCGGTACGGCGATGTCAATCAGGAACATCGGGCGATTTTTACGCCGCTTGATGACTTCTTCCATCTGTCGTTGCCCGAGAATAAAATTTGGGGCGCCGGTGGAGGTCATGATGATATCAACTTCAGCTAAATGGTCGGTGAACTGATCGAAGGGCACCGCTTTGCCCTGGAATTCTTCGGCAAGTTTTTCTGCGCGTTCGAAGGTCCGGTTGGTGACTAGAACTTTGGAGATGCCGTTACTGACAAAATGTTTGGCCGCCAATTCACACATTTCGCCCGCGCCGATGATCATGACGCCCTTGTCGTCCAAGCGGTCGAAAATCTTGCGCGCCAATTCTACTGCCGCAAAAGAGACCGAGACGGCATTGCTGGCTATGCCGGTTTCGGTGCGAACCCGCTTGGCCACAGAGAAAGCTTTATGCAGGAAGCGATTCAGGATCAGTCCGACGGTTTTGAACTCGGCGGCATAACCGTAAGAGGTCTTGATTTGGCCGAGAATCTGTGGTTCGCCCAGAACCATGGAGTCGAGGCTGGAGGCGACGCGAAAGAGGTGGCTGATCGCTTCAGTGCCCTGGTAGTCGTAAAGGTTCTGTTCGATTTCTTCGGGAGCGATTTCGTGATATTCAGCCAAAAAACGCCGCAACGCGGCGATTGCGGCATCCGGTGTCTTGGTCGCGGCACAGAGTTCAACCCGGTTGCAGGTCGAGATGATCAGGCCTTCGGCCACGGCAGGCAAATCAAGCATCTGCCGCAATGGCTTTTCCATCGCGGTTGGTGAAAAGGCGAGTTTTTCGCGAATTTCCACCGGTGCCGTTTTGTGACTCAGGCCGATGATGACGATATGCATGGCGTACTCCTCTCCTTTTCCGGTTATTCTCCCGTAAAGTTACGGAAGGTATGTTCCCCGGAGAGAAACAGGTTAACGCCAAAAAAAGTGAACAGCAGAAAGATGAAGCCGATAATGGCAAAAATCGCTGCGCGACGGCCACGCCAACCGACGGTTAGTCGGCCATGTAGTAGCGCGGCATACAGGAACCAGGTAATCAGTGCCCAGGTTTCCTTGGGGTCCCAGCGCCAGTAACCGCCCCAAGCCGAATTAGCCCAGATGGCTCCAGAGATGATCCCCATGGTCATGAGCGGGAAACCAAAAGTCAGGCACTTATAGTTCATGCTGTCAAGAGCGTTCAGTGATGGCAAGCGGTAGAAGAGCCCGGAAAACTTCTTGCTCTTGAGCATCCGCTCCTGCAACAGGTACATGACACCGGCGGCTGCGGCAATGGCAAAGACGGCATGGCCAAGAAAAGCCAGCGAGACATGCACCGGGAACCACCAGCTATCTAGCATTGGATTGACGTTGGGCGCTTGTGACGGAACGGCGGCACCAAAGATCATAAGGGCCAGGGCCAGCGGCGAGATGAACGCTCCCAGCATGGCCATATGATAACGCAGGTCAAACAGGATGTAGATAAAGACTAACGACCAGGCAAAAAAGGACAGGGATTCATGTAGGCTGGCGGCCGGTGTGATATCGGTTGCTAGCCAACGAACACCGATAGAAAGACAGTGCATGGCGAAGCCGCCGATCAAGAGCCTCTTGGCGTTACAGCTGAATTTGTCATTGCGGGATATGACGCCGATCAGATAGAAAATAGTGGCGATGAAATAAATGAGCAGGGTAATTTTAAACAGCAAAACATTTGCAGTCATGGATAAACGTCTCGCAAGGGAAGGCCCCATAATTCGTTGGAGTTGCTGTGTCGAAAACAGGGGCCATCAGGTTATTGATAACGGTCGTGTCGCCTGTGCCATGCAAGGATTTTAGGCGGCAATTTTTGTTATTGTTTTAAAGCGTGCAAGTATAAGTATGTTCGCGTAGTCCTGTCAATTTTCTTGTTCATAGGTGAATGATTAAGTTGTGGGGTGACAGGTCAGCTCAGATGCCAAAAAGCTCGCCTTCCACCAGAGTGCAAAGCAAGTTGCCAATGAAGAGCGAACTTTCGAGCAATCGTGGCAGGGAGTCACTGGGGATAGACCATGAAATATCTGGCGAAAAATTCACCAACTCTGCCCGGTCACTGGCGATGAGGATAGTGCGGCAGCCGAGTTGTTGCGCGCTGTCAAGGGCCTCACGGGCAGCGGCACAGATAGATGTGCCCGCGAGCACTAGCACCGTGTCCTGATCTGTTGCCAGGACACGCAGTTGACGGCTGTACAGTTGGCTCCCCTGGTCATCGGCAGCCAGAAAGGTTGTCAGGCCGGCATCGTTTGTGAGCGCAACTGCTGGAAGGGCCGGACGCTCAAGCGTCTGCCGGTGCAGGAAGGTTTGGCCGATGATCCCGGCAATTGCGCCAAAGGGGCCGCTCCCCACCAGAAAGAGCCGACCACCCTGATGGAAGGTTGCAACCAGATTGTTCGCCAGCCCGGTCAATGCCTCTTTTTTGGAGAGGAGGAATGGGTCTAGCAAGGCTATCTGCTGTTTGACTGCGACGCTGATTTTGTCCTGGGTCATATCTTCCTCGTGGACACCTGAACTTGTGAGTTTTCCTTAAATTTAAAAGCGCGTATCCGGCCCAGGCCCTTACTACTTGTTTCTCTCAATTATCTGTATAAGTCATTGTGTCGCTGGGCTCATCTTAGGGGCCGAGCTCGGAACTGTCAAGAGTTGCCGTCTTGTCGGCCCGATACTCTGATAATCGCTTGATTTTTTGTGTGGGTAGACTATTATGAAATACGAATATAATTGATGAGCCGAATCAAAAGGAGAGAGTATTATGTCTAGTGATAAAGTCATCCAGGTAACGGATGATTCTTTTGAGAGCGAAGTGAACCAGTCCAAAGTCCCTGTTCTTGTCGATTTTTGGGCCTCTTGGTGTGCGCCCTGTAAGGCGATTAGTCCTCTTGTTGATCAATTGGCAGACGAATTTGATGGTCAGGTCAAGATCTGCAAGCTGAATGTTGACGAGAACCCCGCGACCCCCGGACAGTTCGGTGTGCGTGGAATTCCTACGTTGATTCTTTTCAAGGACGGCCAGGTTTTTGATCAGGTGGTCGGTGCCGTACCGAAAACCCAGTTGGAAGGGTTGTTGAAGAAAGCACTTTAAAAGAGTCGTCGGTTTCAATTTAAACAGGAAAGGCCCAGCGATCACGCTGGGCCTTTCCTGTTTAAATTTGTTGTTGGCTGGCTTCAGGAGTTTATGCGGTGTCAGCCCTCTTTGTGCTGCGCTTGGGTGCGTGACACTGTTTGCAGGCGGCTGAATAGGATTTCCCGCATTCCTTGCATTGTTGAATCTGCATTCTCCTGATATATGTTTTTTTAGTCGAGGGGAAGATCGATATGTTGTGGTTATATCTATAAAAACCACAACATGTTGTATGTTAGTGCGAAACATATTGTTTGGCAAACATATTTTAAATCCGTTTTGCCAGAAGGCCATCGAACTACGCCGGAACAAGTGGCTCCGTGGCCGCCTCAGCTTATAACTCTGTATTGTTTGCTTCTTCTGGTTCAGTCGTAGTTCTTTTATTCCAACGTCCGAGAACAAAGGAGGCTAAGGCTGCAACGAGGCCGAAAGTAAAGACGCTGATCATCAATGGCATCCCTTTAAGCTGCACCATGTCCATGAGAAAAACCTTGCCTGCGCCAACTACGGTGATCATTACGGCAACGTTGCGTAACTCTCTATTGCGCTGCATCAGGCTTAGCCAGAGTAACACCGCAGCCATAACATTGATCAAGACCGATTGAGCGCCGCCAAAGGCCCCGGAGCTTGAAAAATGCATCATATCAAGTGCTTGGTAGAGTCCAACCCGCATGGTAAAAAAGCCACTGAAGAGTGCCGCAATCAGTAGGACTGCGGCCCCGCGATCCTTTTTGTTGAGCCTGTCCATGAGGGTCGTTCCGCTCGCAGGAGGATGACGACGCGCCCAGAAGTAATGGAAGAAGGCAATTGTAGCCAGTAGGCCCGAAGAGAAGGCACCAAGTGCCGAGGGTTCGGTTCCGTCCGTTGTCCAGAGCAGAAACACTAATGATGCGCAAGCGTAAAACTGTAACAGGTATGAGGTCAGGCGTAGGCCCAGATTGCCACGCCGCACCGAAACCCATGCCAGGCCGACGGCAAGCAGGGCAACCAGGGCTCCGGCGATCACCGCATGGCCGATGGCCATCGGACATGCGAAGGCTAAAAGCAAACCGCCGGCCAGGGCAAAAGAGGTCGTTCCCAGGGCTCCTCCCTCGGCTCGGTGGGCAAGCCACCAAGCTATCGCCAAATATGCGATCGCAACCAAGGTTGCTGTCCAACCAAAATTCGACGCTGTCGTTAGTCCTTGACTCACTGCATAGCTGGCGGCTAGATAAATCCAGCAGATATTAAGAAGGGGCAATACCATGTCGAATTTAGAGGTCTTGTCCTGGACTTTACCCAAGACTCCAAGCAGGGCAATCCCGGTGAAAACCACACCGAGAAAACTGATCGACGGTAATAGCCCCTGAATGGAGAACTCGAGATCCTCCGGTTTTAATTTGGGCAGGTATATGGATAGCTTCAGAGCCCATATCTGGATCATGAAAAGTGTCAAAATGAGCAAGAGCCAGCGCAGCCAGGAAGCGCGGAGCAGGCGTGTCGCATAGGTGGCAAAAATATTCGCCAGTCCCATGACGATGACCAGGTAGGGGAAGACCGGGCTGGGATAGTCAAGCGCAAAGCTACCGAAGCTCATGCCAAGAGTGCCGACGAAAACAGGTAGAGCGACATGATGAAGACGACTGATGATGGTGGCAACTAGACCGGTTATTATCAAAGCCAGATAGGCCATTTCGGTTGGTACCGTGGCAAAAACCCGGTGGGCTTCGACGACCACAGCGCACATGACGATGGAGCCCCAGAGAATAAAAACCGGAGCTTGGATGCTCTTCTCCCTGTAAGCGAACCAACCGTAAATAATCAGTGCAAAGGCATAGAGCATGCCGATAAAAGAACCGATCTGCAAATCAATGGTTCCACTGTCTGCAGCAGTTCGTAGTGCCAGGGCGACTGCGACGATGAAGCTGGTCGTCGCAACACGTGACAAGATGTAGGACTTGTCGACCCAGGAGAGGATTTCCTCTGAGGTTCCACCCTCTACAGGCTCTTTGCGGGATGTTTTGTTCTTGAGTGCGGGGGCGGTGGTAATCGCTACCTCTCGACTCGCCTGTAGCTCCTTGACTGTCTCGGTTAATTCAGTCAACTGTATTTCCAGATCAGTAACTCGTTTTTCCAGATCTGCAGACAATCTTGCCATCGCTCACCTCGCTTTTTTCAAGGCCTCATGAACTTGCGTCTTGACTAGCAGTTGAAATCATACCAATTCCGATTAAACTTACTCAGCCTGATAAGGTCCAGACGCACTGTTGCCGTCGGTTTGTTTGCTCCCACTTCTTTGATTTTTTCGGCTCAGGGTCGCAGTCATTCAGAACTTGGACAAACTCGCCTTTGCCACCTTAGCTGCTGGTATTAAAAAAACAGTACAAAACCATTTAAGTATGGTTTATATTAAAACAGTATTTTATCTGCATTAATTTGTCAAGACTGGCAGTCCAGGAGATATATGAGAGTTTAATTAATAGTAAATATTAATCCACTGAATAGGGTGTTTGCGGGGATGTCCTGAACAATTCCCCCTTGCCTTGTTTCCAAACCAATGAGTTGTATGTATTTGACATTAAATGACACAATATGATAAAAACAAAACCATGTTTTACTTGGAGTAAAATTATTTAAGACGTAAGGAGACGCTTGTGAAAAACCATGTTTGGCGACCGCTATTTGTGGTCATTGGCGTGGTCATCGCCATTTTGTTGTTCAGAGCAGTCTATGTCCCCTCGGATTTTGGTGCGCAGGACCGTGGCTACACCTTCGGCTATCATCGTCTGAGCAACGAACAGGAATGGAAAGACTATCCGGGAAAGTACAAGGGAAGTGATTATTGCAGGGAGTGCCACGATGACAAGGTAGAGGAAGTCAGTAGCTCTCAGCATGAAATGATTCCCTGCGAGAACTGCCATGGTGCCGCTTTTGATCATCCGGATGACCCAGAAAAGCTCGTGATAGATCGAAGCCGCGGGCTCTGCATTCGTTGTCACACCAAGCTCACCATGCCGTCCAGTGGTCGGAACGATATTCCCGGCATTGATCCGACCAAACACAATGTCGGCGAGATGTGCAGTGAATGTCATAATCCGCACAGTCCGAGCCTGGAGGATATGTAACCATGAAGAGACGTGATTTTTTAAAAAGCACTGCGGTTATTGTTGCCGGTGCCTCGGTGTCGCTTTCGGCTCTAGAGTTTGTCGACCCCAAAGAGCTTCTAGCCGCCAACCCACAACTACGCTGGGGGTTCCTGGTCGACACCCACAAGTGCGTTGGCTGCGGCTTCTGTGTCAAGGCATGCAAAACTGAAAACGATATCCCCTTTGAAGCCAATGTGACTCGCACCTGGGTTGAACGCTACGTCATCAAAACAGATGGAGAGGTTGTTATGGATTGCCCGAAAGGTGCCCGTGACGGCTTCACGACCAAGCTGCTTGACCAGGGTGCTTCAGGGAACAGGCTGATCCCTGAGAATGAAATTGCCCAGGCCTTTTTCGTGCCGAAACTCTGCAATCACTGTTCAACTCCTGCCTGTGTTCAGGTTTGCCCGGTTGGTGCGACCTACCAGACAGCTGATGGCACTGTCTTGGTCGACCGTACCTGGTGTATCGGCTGCGGTTACTGCATTATGGGTTGTCCCTACGGCGTTCGCTTCTTTCACCCGGTGGAACATGTTGCCGATAAATGTACCTTCTGTTATCACCGCATCAGCAAGGGCGGTAACACCGCCTGTGCTCAGGCCTGCCCCTTTGGTGCGCGTCAGATCGGCAACCTGAAAGATCCCAACGACCCGGTAGCTCAGGCGCTCATGAATCAGCGTGTTGGGGTGTTGCGCGATGAATACGGCACCAAGCCGAATGTTTATTACATCGGTCTGAACAAGGAGGTACGCTAGTCATGGTTGAACAAGTTGCCCAAATGATCGTTCATGGTGAAGCCTGGACAATCAAGGACCTCTTTGTCCTCCCCAATGAATATGTTTACTGGTCAATCCAAATAGTCATGTATCCCTACATGACGGGTCTGGTGGCTGGTGCCTTCGTTCTGTCCTCTCTCTACCACGTTTTTAATGTCGAGAAGCTGAAAGCGATTGCCCGCTACGCTCTGGTCTTTTCCTTTGCCTTGCTTCCGGTGGCAATGATGCCGCTGATGCTACATCTTATGCAGCCGTTACGGGGCATTCATGTCCTGATGACGCCGCACTTCACTTCAGCGATTTCAGCCTTCGGTATCGTCTTTATGGCTTACGCTTGTATTGTCGCCGCTGAAATCTGGTTCGTCTATCGCAAGTTTATTGTCGAGTCGATTCATCGTCTTGAGCAGAAATCAAATCGTAGCGGCTTGGAAAAGATCCTGCTGCCAATTTACAAAGTCATCTCTCTTGGCGCCATGGATCTTTCCTCTGAAGCGCTTGAATCTGACCACAAGGCCGTCAAGTTTTTAGCCGGACTGGGTATCCCGGTCGCATGTTTCCTTCATGGCTACGCCGGATTCATCTTCGGCTCGGTCAAAGCCAACGCCTTGTGGATGACCCCATTGATGCCAGTTATCTTTATCTGCTCGGCGATTGTCTCAGGGATTGCACTCTGTATCCTCAGCTACTATATCTTCATGGAGATGCGCAAATGGGCGGCAAAACGCGGTAAGAACTGGTTGCTTCCAGATGCCCTGGCTCAAGGCGGTACGGCGATACCCGTCGAGCAACTGCGCAGTATTCAGGACCATGAAGTCAAAATGACGTCGAAATATCTGCTGATCTTCATGACGCTGGCCATTACGCTTGAAGTTCTTGATATGATTTTCCGCGGCTACACCGCGGTCAAGTCGTGGGATGCCCTGCGTATGGTCATCTACGAGCACGATTTTATGAAAATATTCGTCTACCAGTACGGGCTCGGCAACTTCCTGCCGTTTTTAATGTTGCTGTTGCCTGGCCTGACGACCAGACGCGCTGTCATCGCCAGTATTTTGGTCCTCTTTGGTGTCTTCATGATGCGCTGGAATGTCGTCATTGGCGGGCAGGCCTTCTCCCTGACTTTTGCCGGTTTCATGGAATATCATTTGCCCATCATCCCGCATGACATTGAAACCTTTAAAGAGGGGCTAGGTGGCGCCCTGTCGGTCATCGTCACGCCTTTTATTATTTTTTATTTCCTTAATATGATCTTCCCGGCTTTCATGTCCGACGACGAAGCTCACTAAGCGCTGATCATTGATAACAGACAGACAAGGGCCACTCCCTCTCTTCAGGGATGCGGCCTTTATCTGTTCTGGTCGTAGGTAATAATCACAACGAGATAACGGCTTTTTACGGTATCCATGAAGTTCGTTTGAGTTTTCATAATGACCTTTTGTCGCTTTGTTTTTTCCCGAAGTCAGCTTGCGCCTAAACTTTAACATTAAAAAATTTCATCTCTATCGAAGGCCCGTCTAACGCCCCCTTTTATCTTGTTCTTTTTAGGCCAATTTGTTAAACCTCTTAAAATTAATGCAGTCTATGAAGCCCACGTTTTTCTTGTTATCATTTTACCGTTATGCTCAAGCCTTCACATTTTGTTGGTAGACAGATCAGAATAGGAGTTTTTCATGGGACAATTTGACATGGTCAAGGACTTCTTCCTTGGCATCAGCCGTAGCCGGATTTCTCTTTGGGGGGGAATGATTGTTACGGTTACAACACCTTTCCTGTTCGGGTACATGCTCGCTGATACCATCTGGCACATAAAAAATCCGTATTTCGGAGCAGCGATCTACCTTGCGCTGGGTCCAGTTTTTCTTGGCGGGCTAGCAATGATCTTTGCCGGAGCTTTCTTTTTTCGTGGCAAAAGAGATGTCCATCTCTTTACCCTTGAGTACTTGCGCAGGTATTTTACAGAACCGGCGTTGTTTGGTCGTCTGCGTAGAAACGTGTTTTTGATCGTGCTGCTGACTTCAGTCAACTTTGCCGTCTTCAGTATGTTCCTCTACCGGGCTTATCATTACATGGAGTCGACCCAGTTTTGTGGCCAGTTCTGTCATACCGTCATGAATCCTGAACATACCGCCTATCAGAACTCGCCGCATTCACGAGTCACCTGCGTTGAATGTCATATTGGCTCAGGAGCCGATTGGTTCGTCAAATCAAAGATCTCAGGTGCACGCCAATTGCTGGCGGTGGCAGCAGGAACCTACCCAACACCGATCATGACTCCGGTCCACGGCCTGCGCCCGGCCCGGGAAACCTGTGAGCAGTGTCACCGCCCGGAACTTTTTCACGGCGACAAGCTGACGGTGAACAAACGGTTTCTCGAAGACCAGCAAAACAGCGCTGTTCAGGACGTTCTGCTGATGAAAATTGGCAGCGCTGGTGATCGGGTGCAGAGCTCGCACGGTATCCACTGGCATATTGCACCGGAAAACCAAATCAGCTACACCTCAACGGACCACAGCCGCACGATCATTCCTGAGGTAACGCTGATTCAAGCGGACGGCACGAAGACAGTTTTCCGTACGCCCGACGCGGACAAATTGCTACAAGAGTCCGCGCAGCAAAGTGAAACCCGCACGATGGACTGTATTGATTGCCATAACCGACCTTCGCATATCTACCTGCTGGCCGATGAAGCTTTGAATTTGAAACTGGCTGAAGGGCAAATCCCGAAAGCGTTACCCTTTATCAAACGGCAGGCTTTGGAGTTGGTTTCCGTTGATTACGAATCCTCTGAAGACGCTCGGCAACAGATCACAAGCGAACTGAAGGATTGGTACCAGAAGAACTATCCGCAACTGGTGGCTGACCAGCCGAAGCTTATGGAGCAAGCCATTCAAGGCGTGATTGCGGCATATGCAGAAAATGTTTTTCCAGAGATGAAAATCAAATGGGGAACCTACGTGAACCATATCACCCACGGGCCCGACTTCGATATCGGCTGTTTCCGCTGTCATGATGATATGCATGAGACCACTGATGGCAGGACCATATCAGCCGATTGTAACACCTGCCACGACCTGCTAGCACTTGAAGAGCCTGTGAAGCCGATCCTGTCGACTTTGCGCGGAGAGGAATAGAGGATAAGTTAGTAAGGCCCTAAAGGTTTAGGCGCAGATCATAAAAAGCCACCCCGGGAAACTGGGGTGGCTTTTAGATTGTGCACTATTGTGGGCTGCTAGGCGTTTCTTTTATGGCCGACAGCTAGCGCAAACCGAACGAAACAAAGTGGTGCTGAGATAACGATCACCGCGATCCGGCAAGAGTACGACAATCACCCCTCCTGACATCGTTTTGGCAACCTGACAGGCTCCCGCGACCGCCGCGCCACTTGACATCCCGGCAAAAATACCCTCTTTGGCCGCTAACAACCGAGAGGTCTCAAAGGCTTCTTCATCATCGATGGTGAGCTTTTGATCCAACTCGCTTTCGACATAGATCCCAGGAACAATTGCCTCCTGCATATTTTTAAGACCCTGGACCTTATGGCCGAGCCGCGGCTCGACCCCAACGATTTGCACGCTGGGCTTTTGCTCACGTAAATAACGTCCGATCCCCATCAGGGTGCCAGATGTTCCCATCCCGGCAACAAACATATCCACAGTGCCTGCGGTCTGCCGGAAAATCTCTGGCGCGGTGGTTTCATAATGAACCTGTGGATTTGCCGCGTTATCATATTGATTCGGCATGAAATAACGTTCAGGGTCTTCCGCGAGAATTTGGTGAGCCATCCGAATCGCCCCATCAGTCGCCTGGCAGGCTTCGGTAAGGACCAGTTCGGCTCCGTAGGCTTCGAGGATTGCACGCCGTTCCATGCTGACACAAGCAGGCATAATAAGCTTGATTCGATACCCGCGCGCCGCGGCGAGCATGGCCAGCGCAATCCCGGTATTACCCGAGGTCGGTTCCAGAATGGTTTTCTCCGGAGTCAACAAACCTTCTTCTTCAGCATGGCGCAGCATCCACCACGCCGTGCGGTCTTTGACCGAGCCTCCGGGGTTGTTGCCTTCGAGTTTGGCCAGCAGCCGAACATTTGAGTTGGGGTTGAGGTACTTCAGTTCGACCAGAGGGGTGTTGCCGATTGCCGCCGGCAGGCTGTAGTCCCTCTCCGGCAAAGGCATTGACTGGGTGTCGGTCATCAATTTAGCTTCAGATAAGGCCATGCAAAGGTCCTCCAGGCGCTCCGAGTTCATCGACCCGGCGTTCCACTGCCGGGTCTTCTTCCAGGAAAGGCGCATGATGTTTTTTAGAGCGGGCATCTATGACCAGGCTGCCGAGGCATCCCCAGTGTTTGGCCCGAGTAAAGGCAGCTATCCCATCGATATCGCTGGCCGGAGCCGAGCGGGTAAAGGTGACCCAAAGAAAATTATTCAAGGTCCGAGCGGAGAATTCGGCATCATCGACGACAACAATTAACGGAAAGGTGTTGATTGCATCGTCTTCTGTATAAGAACCACAGAAAGCCGCCAGATCCAAAGAGGGTTCCCCGCGTTCCCCATTCCAGGCTTCACCCTGAACGACCAAGACTCCGGGCAGAGCGATTTGTGGCACCGAGAAGCCGGTGGGCAAACGCAGGTCAGCGGGCAAAGATGTCGGGAGCTCGCGGTGGGGCGGTCCGGTCGCAGCCACAACCAGTTTGGAGCCGGCATTTAACCCGGATCCAGAATAATCGAGCGTGTCGATGGTGGTGGCGGTCTGAAAATGCAGATCCCGCCGCCAATCGACCCGTTGCAACATGAAGGTCAGGAAGCCAGCAATATCGTGAATGTCCAGATTCGGTCCAGCGGCACCATCGGCAATCAACAGGTACTTGGCCAGCGACAATTGTCCTTGGCCGAGCAAGGCGTTTGCCTGGGTGAGCAACTCCTGTGGGCGCTGTTCTTCAGAGAAGGGTGTGTAACGTTCGCTGCCAACGGCTAGCAGCAGGGGATGCACCCCGGCCTGATCAACCGCATGGATTGCTTGAACACCGGGGACCAGATCAGGAATCGCCTGGTCAGTCATGGCATGGATTAAGGCCCCAAACGTGGTGTCCTCCTGAGGTGGGCGGCCGACCGTGGTAAAAGGCCAGATCGCATCGGGCCGATGATAGACCGCATCGACCTTCATCACAGGAAAATCATGCGCCAGACTGTAGTAGCCGAGGTGGTCGCCGAAAGGGCCTTCTGGTCGGGTCACCCCGGGAAGAATGTGGCCGCTCAGGCAAAAGTCTGCTTCGGCCGGGGCCAGCAAACCGTTCGGGGTTTTAACTACCGGTAGGCGGTGTCCACCCAACAGGCCGGCAAAGGCCAACTCTGGCATCCCTTCCGGCAGCGGCATTACTGCCGCCAGATTCAGACTCGGCGGCCCACCGACAAAAACGTTGACCGGCAAAGGCTTGCCCTGCTCCAAGGCGGCGGCATGATGGACACCAATGCCGCGATGAATCTGATAGTGCAGTCCAACTTCCTGGTCTGGAGTGTAGTCGTTGCCCGAAATCTGCACGCGATACATCCCTAGGTTCGAGTTGCGCCAGCCGCCCTGTTGCGGCGCTTCACTGTAAACCTGAGGCAGGGTAATAAAGGCCCCACCATCCTTGGGCCAGGAAACCAGTTGTGGCAATTGCGAAAGGCTGGTTGTTCGTTCCAGTACCGGCCCGCGTGTCCTCTGTTTCGGCAGCAGGTGCCAGAGGTGCCGACTCAAGCCCATGGACCCAGTCAGGTCTTTAAAGGCGAGGGCAGGATCCACTTTTAAAGCTACGAGTCGTTCGATTGCGGGTAAGGTGTCACGGAACAGGTAGCGGGCGCGGTCAAGGGTACCGAAGAGATTGCCCAGCATCGGGAACGAGCAACCCTTGACCTGGGTGAAGAGTAAAGCCGGACCCTGGCGAGCATAAACCCGTCGCTGAATGGAACCAATCTCCAGACGGGGATCAACTTCCACCGCCACTCGCACCAGTTGACCGGTGCGTTCTAACTCTTGTACTGTCTGCTGCAGGTTACGCAAAGCCATAATTACATTCGTTTGAACCAAGGGTGAGTTTTTTGCATTTTCAGGGTTTTCAGGCGACCATATTCGTGAGAGCCACCGAAGACTCAAGCCTACAATTTATACTCCAGATGAATCAAAAAGCCAAAGCTTTCTTGGCTGAATATGATTGAGAGATTGATAGCTTCTGGACCTGAAACAGCTTAGTGACTATAATCATGCAGGTCGTTTACGCCAGCCGGGCGGATAAACTCTTAGACATTTGCAGGATAAGAAATGAGTGATCTTTGGCAGGAAAAAGCACCGCTCCCGACGGAAAAGAGTCTTCAGCGTTTGGCGCTCATCGTCTATGCTTTACAGGCCGCCAGCTTTTTGACCAGCGGCATAACCCTTTTTGCGGCAATCATCATCAATTATGTTCGGAAAGAAGATGTCCAGGGGACCTGGCTGGAGAGTCACTTCAACTGGCAGATTCGCACTTTCTGGTATTCATTGCTGTGGACCGTCATCGGTGGCATAACGGCGATTTTTCTGGTCGGTTGGGCTATTTTGACTGCCGCCATGCTCTGGTTGATCTATCGGATCGTCAAGGGTTGGATCTACCTCAGCGAAAACCGGGCCATGCCCGGTTGACGGATTCTCTGGGGGTTTTTCGCCTTCTCTTCAAGGGGTTTTCATCTGCCCCAGACACTTCCTGGCCAGCAGTCTCCAACCATCGCTGATGGTCGGATAGACATGCACCAGATTGGCCACGTCATTCACCGTCAAACCATAACGCACCGCTAGCGCCATCTCGTGAATCAGGTCTGCAGCCCGCGGCGCCAGGATCTGCGCGCCTAGCACGCGGCCATCTTTGCGGTCAGACCAGAGCAAAAAAGCCCCGGTTGACTGTCCAATCACGTAAGCCTTGGCAACGGCTGTAAGATCAAGATAGGTTTCAACCACGTCATGGCCTGCAGCCGTCGCCTGCTCACCGTTTTGACCAACCATGGCGATCTCTGGATCGACAAAAACCGCCATCGGCGTGCCACGATGATCCACCTGCCGCTGCCCACCATTCAGCATATTTTCGACTGCAACTTCAGCTTCCAGTTCGCCCGCTGGAGCGATCAGCGGTGCTCCGGTGACGTCGCCAGCGGCCCAGATCCCTTCGGCAGTGGTCTGCATTCCCGCATCGACAACGACAAATCCCTGTGTGTCCACTTTCACACCAGCAGTCCCTAGGCCGATACCATGGGTTGCCGGGGAAGTGCCGACGGCAAGCATGACTCGCTCGGCCTGGAACCTGGCTTCGCGGCCATTCACCGTGGCAATCACGATCGCAGCTCCATTCGCCGCCGCTTCGACTCGCTGGGCATCAACACCAAAGAGCTGCTGCAATCCCTCGTTCGCCATCAAACCACAGAGTTGAGCGGTCAACCGTTGGTCAAACTCAGCCAGCGGTCGTTCACCGCGCTCCAGAATCGTGGTTCGGCAACCGAAACGCTCAAACATTTGGCCCATTTCGAGTGCGATGACACCACCACCAAGAATAACCAGGGAAGACGGCACATCAGGCAGATTCAGTGCTGAATAACTGTTGAGAAAACCGGTTTGACTTAAACCGGGGAGATCGAGCGTTCTTGGTACACCGCCGCAGGCGATGAGAAAACGTTCGCAGTGCACCACCTCTGGTCCCACTTGCAGCGTCTTCGAACTCAGAAACTGACCGTGACCGTATATCACCTGAATCTTCGGGTTGGTTTCCAGAACAGTCTGGTAGTGTTCGCGGCGGACCTGGTCCACCGCCTGGCGTTTGGAATTCATCAGATTGGGACCATCAACCGTCTTTGCGGTCAGGTTGAGACCATAAGCGGACCCTCGTCGTGCTGCGTAATAGAGTGAGGCTTTGTGGATCAGGGTTTTGCTCGGCACGCAACCCCAGTTCACGCAAGTTCCACCAAGCGTGCCCTGCTCAACCATCAGCGTTTTTGCCCCAAGTTCGGAAGCACGTAGCGCCGCTGCGAAAGCGGTGGTTCCTGAACCAAGGATAACCAGATCGGGTTTAAAACTCATTTGTTTTGAGACCTCTTCCTCTGTGCAAGAGGCTTGCGGTTGTAGTCACAACCCTTGTCTTGTTTCGGATTTCAATAATAACAGGGATTTGCTGAACTGCATCTGGTCGCACGGGGTTTCTCGATTTAGCTGCGCAAGAGCAACTCCTGTTTTTCCAACACCAGAACCTGGTCACGTAATTCAGCCGCTCTCTCAAAGTCAAGTTCGGCCGCTGCCGCCAGCATCTGGTCTCGGCGTCGTGAGATTTCTGCCGTTAATTCCGCAGCAGAGGTATAGCTCTCGAGAGCTTCCGCAGCGAGAGCATGCGTCGCATCCTCGCCGCTGGAGAGATCATCAAGAATGGTGCGAAATGATTTGCGGATTGTTTCCGGGGTAATCCCGTGTTTTTGGTTGTACGCCAGTTGAGTCGTCCGTCGCCGCTCGGTTTCGTCAAGACAGGCCTGCATCGAAGCGGTGATTCGATCTGCATACATGATGACTCGACCATCGACATTTCGGGCGGCTCGCCCGCAAGACTGGATCAGGGAACGGGTGCTGCGCAGGAAACCCTCTTTGTCGGCATCAAGGATCGCAACCAGCGCGACCTCGGGGATATCCAGACCCTCCCGCAATAGATTGATTCCGACTAGAACATCAAACTCGCCTTTGCGCAGGTCATGAATGATGCGTATCCGCTCCATCGTATCAATATCGGAGTGCAAATAGCGCGCCCGTATGCCGATTTCCTCAAGGTAGCCGGTCAGATCCTCGGCCATACGTTTGGTCAAGGTTGTCACCAGAATCCGGTAATGCTGCGCTAACACCTCGCGAATTTCATCGATCAGATCGTCAACCTGATTAATTGCCGGACGCACCATGATGGGCGGGTCAACTAACCCGGTTGGACGGACAATTTGCTCCACTACGACACCAGCGACCTCAGTCAGTTCATAATTTCCTGGAGTCGCCGAAGCATAGACCGTCTGGAGTTGCTTGGAGGTGAATTCATCAAAGGTCAGAGGACGATTATCCAGCGCTGAAGGCAGGCGGAAACCATACTCTACCAGGGTTCCTTTGCGGCTCCGGTCTCCCCGGTACATGCCACCCAGTTGCGACACGGTGACATGGCTTTCATCGATAAAAACCAGTGCATCCTCGGGGAAATAGTCGAACAGGGTGGCTGGCGGCGAACCGGGCTGGCGGCCATCGATGTAGCGGGAATAGTTTTCAATCCCCTGGCAGAACCCCATCTCTTCCATCATTTCGATATCGAACAGGGTTCGTTGCTCGATCCGTTGCGCCTCGACCAAACGGTTCTGTTCACGCAACCGTTGAATTTGCTGGCAGAGCTCATCCTGAATCGACTTGATGGCCCGATCGAGGGTCGGTCGAGTCGCAACATAGTGGCTGGCCGGAAAGATCGCGGTGGTGGCCAGGCGATCAATCACCCGGCCACGCAGAGGATCGATCTCACTGATCGCTTCCACCTCGTCACCGAAGAATTCAATTCGCAAAGCCCGACTCTCTTCATAGGCCGGGAAAATTTCCACGGTGTCGCCGCGCACCCGAAAGCTGCCACGATGAAAATCAATGTCATTACGACTGTATTGAATGTCAACGAGTCGCCGCAGCAGGTGGTTGCGCTCTAACTCCATGCCCTCTTCCAAGTGGATTAGCAGACCATGATACGCTTCCGGAGAACCAAGACCGTAGATGCACGAGACCGAAGCCACGATCAGCACATCGCGCCGGGTCAGCAGACTCCGGGTCGCGCTGTGGCGCAACTTGTCGATTTCCTCGTTAATTGAGGAATCTTTTTCGATGTAGGTGTCAGTGGTTGGGACGTAGGCTTCGGGCTGGTAATAATCGTAATAGGAAACGAAATACTCAACCGCATTGTCCGGGAAAAGTTCTTTGAATTCGCCGTAAAGCTGGGCAGCCAAGGTCTTGTTCGGTGCCAGAACCAAAGTTGGGCGCTGTACTTCAGCCACCACGTTTGCCATGGTGAAGGTCTTGCCGGAGCCGGTGACACCGAGCAGGACCTGATGGCGGTCGCCACGTCGGATACCAGCGGTCAATTCGGCAATCGCCTGCGGCTGGTCGCCGCACGGCACATAATCAGTCTTCAGTGTAAACTTGGCCATGGCTCAGACCGGGCGGAGGGCGGGTGTCCCACCAAAGGAAGCAGGTTGTCTGGTATCGTTCTCGCGCTTAGCTTTTGGACTCAGGAACCGAGTACCAGTTGCAGGATTGTTTTCAACTGATGTTCCTTGACCGGCTTGCGCAAAAAAGTGGAGACACCGACGCTTTTAGCCTCAGCAATTTTCCCTTCATCCTCTTCCGAAGAGAGCATGACAATTGGCACAAACTTGCAATTTGGCATCTGCTTGGCCGCTTGGGCAAAGGCAATCCCATCCATGACCGGCATGGTGAGGTCAGTGATAATCAGGTCAAATCTGACGACTTCAATCTTTCGACAAGCGGCTTGGCCATTGTCGGCCGTTGTCACCACATAACCAAGATCGGTTAACATGTCTTCG